>JBBQXJ010000063.1:0-27151 GCA_038209745.1 Verrucomicrobiota bacterium | reverse complement strand
CCGCCGCCCCAACGGCCTCTTCCTCATCACCGGGCCCACCGGCGCCGGCAAGACCACGACGCTCAACTACATGATCGACGCGATCAACCGCGAGCGTCGCTGCAAGATCATCACCATCGAGGACCCCATCGAGTTCGTGCACGAGAACAACCGCGCCATCGTCGTCCAGCAGGAGGTGCTGACCGATGTGCGCTCGTTCAACCGCGCCCTCATCCACGTGTTGCGACAGGACCCGGACGTCATCGTCGTCGGCGAGATCCGCGATCACGAGGCCATCTCCACCGCGTTGACCGCCGCCGAAACCGGCCACCTCGTCCTCGCCACCATGCATGCGCCCAACGTCTTTCTCGCGCTGGAACGGATCATCGGGATCTTCGAGGGCGGCGCGCAGCGGCAGATCATCCTCCAGCTCGCGAACAACCTGCAGGGCATCCTCTCCCAGGAACTGCTCCCCTCCGCCGACCGTACCCGCCGCGTGCTCGCCTACGAACTGCTCACCGCCACGCCCGCCGTGCGGAATCTGATCCGGGAAAACCAGCTCCACCATCTGGACAACGTCATCCAGACCAGCCGCCGCGACGGCATGGTCCTGCTCGACGACTGCCTGCGCGACCTCTACGCCAAGTGCCAGATCAGCTACGACACCGCCATGAGCCGCGCCCGACAACCGGAGCGCGTCAGCCGCAAGCCGGAGTAGCCCCGTAGCGGCGAACGAGAGTCTGGCGGAAGCATCCACAGCGGGAATGAGGCGACTTGCTTGGACGTCTGAAGTGCGCCCCACCCATCGATTGGCGGCGAACTCCCGTTCGCCGCTACGAGGAGGCTGGAGTTCGCCGTCCGCCTTTCCACCCCCGCGCCATGCCCGAGCCGTTCATTCCGCCGCGCTCGCCCATGCACCATCTCCCCCGGTTGGAGCCACAGTTCTACCAGGGATTCGCCGCCGCTTTCTGGACGATCACGCTGAGCGCCGGGCGGGCGGGCGGGCCAAATGCCTGATACTCGACTTTGGCCACGTCGTTGTCGGCCAGCTCGGTCGGCGTCCAGACCAGGTCGTGCCGGAGCAGCCGTTGCACCGGTTCGGTCAGCTTGGCCGCCCCAGAACGTCGCCGTCCCGGCGTGCGCCCTGAGATGCTGCCCGGTGAAATCCACCGCGATCGATTTTCGGCTGCTTTTGAACTCCCCTCACCGGCCACCGTTTGGTGCAGCGGGCTCTCGCCCTTCGATCAGTCCGTTTTCATCAGCCTCAATCACTTCCCAACCAATGGCCCCATTTCAACCGCATCGTTCCGGATAATTCCGACAAGCTGGGGCAAAAGGTACCGTCACCCTCAATAAAAGACCGGCTCAACTGGCCAAGGGCAGGATTTTACGGTGGCTGGTGCGGCGCTCTTGCCCGTTTGTGTTTGGGACTTGTTTTCCGGGAGATAGAGCGCATTTCGCCTGCAAGATGGCCGGCAATTCATTTTAAGGAACAGCCAGGGAGACGACCTTTGGGGCGTCAGATCAGCCGGATAAGCGGTTCCGATGACGGGCACGCCGGCGATCAGACCGATGGAACCTTACCGCACTCGGGAGCCGGTCTTCCTGTGCGTTTGTTTTCCCATCGGACTACCGGCGCCGGGAGTAGAAGAAGCCGCCGCCGCCGAACAGCAGGACAAGGACGAGAACGATGATGATGGTTTGCGAAGACATATTGTAGAATTACTGGCTTCGGTGACCATCGGAAATGGGGTGTTCCCCCCATCTTGGTTTACGAGGGTTGCGGCGGCTGGGCGGGTTGGGAAGGCACTAACGGGCGGTTCGCAGAATCTCAGGTCGAGTCCTCCGCGCCCTTCGCCCTGAACCGATATAGGCACGGCTAACTTTCTTATTTGACTAAAACAAAGTGGGTCCTAACCTCCGCTTTCGATGAACGGTCGCCGCCAATTTTTCTCCATGCTCATGGCAGCCGTGCCGTGGTCCGTTCCGCTCATCGCAGGAGCGGAGGGGGCAGTGCCGAACAAAGACCAATATCATCTCTTCTTCCCTACTCCCGTCGCGTTGATGCGGGACCTCAGCACCGATCGTCCCGACAAGACGGAGAGTCCTTTCACGGTCGATGCGGGGCATTTTCAGATTGAAGCCGACTTGGTCAGCTATGTGCATGATCGTGATCGTTCCAGCGACGGCGATGTGCGGACCGACGCCTGGTCCATCGCTCCGGTCAACCTCAAGGTGGGGTTGCTCAACGATCTGGATTTCCAACTGATCGTGGAAACTTACAACCGGGTTCGGATAGAAGACCGGATCACAGGGAGCGAGACGACGCGGTCCGGATTTGGCGACCTGACTCTGCGGCTGAAAAAGAATTTTTGGGGCAATGACGGCGGCGCGACCGCCTTTGGAGTGATGCCGTTCTTGAAGATGCCCGCCAGCCGGGCCGGTCTCGGAAACAGGTCGGTCGAAGGCGGTGTCATCCTTCCGTGGGCCGTGTCGCTGCCGTCGGGTTGGGACATGGGCGGGATGACCGAGGTGGATTGCCAGCAGGACGGCGAGGGCGACGGACACCACGCCTCCTTCATTAACTTGATCACCTTTTCCCACGCAATCGTCGGCCGTCTGGGCGGTTACGTGGAGTTCTTCAGCGAGACCAGCACCGAACAAAATGTGCCGTGGGTCGGAACGGTGGACTTCGGACTGACCTACAAGCTCACCCCCGGTTTCCAACTGGACGCCGGAGTGAACGTCGGTGTCACGAAATCTGCGGACGACGTCAACCCGTTCGTCGGCTTCTCGCGGCGCTTTTAACCGACATCAAACATGGACACTGCCGCTGTGGATAAACCTGATGAGCCGGTCTCTGGCTGGAAAAAGGAGGGCGAGTTCCCGAGTCTGCCCGAGGTCCATCGTTCGATCGGTTTCCCGAAGGACGCCGGGTTCTGGCGCAAGCTGCTCGCGTTTTCCGGACCCGGCTATCTCGTCGCCGTCGGCTACATGGATCCGGGCAACTGGGCGACCGACCTCGCGGGTGGAGCCAAGTTCGGCTACAGCCTGTTGAGCGTCGTCATGATCTCCAATCTCATGGCGGTCCTGCTCCAGCACCTCTGCATCAAGCTGGGCGTCGCCACCGGCCGGGATCTGGCCCAAGCCTGCCGGGACCATTATTCCGCACCGACGGTCTGGCTCTTGTGGATACTCTGCGAAGTCGCCATCGCCGCGTGTGATCTGGCGGAGGTCGTCGGCTCGGCCATCGCCCTGCAGTTGCTCTTCGGCATCCCGCTGGTGTGGGGCTGCATCATCACGGCGGCGGACGTGCTGGCGGTGCTGCTGCTCCAGGCGAAAGGCTTCCGCTACATCGAGGCGCTGGTGGTCACGCTCATCGCGACCATCGGGGGCTGTTTTGCGGCGGAGCTTTTCTTTGCCAAGCCCGATCTCGGCGCCGTGGCGCTGGGCCTCGTCCCCCATCCTGAGATCCTGAAGAACCGGGAAATGCTCTACCTCGCGATCGGCATCCTCGGAGCCACGGTCATGCCGCACAACCTCTACCTGCATTCTTCCATCGTGCAGACGCGGCGCTACGAGCGGGATACCCGCGGAAAACGGGAGGCGATCAAGTTCGCCACGATCGACTCGACGCTGGCGCTTACGCTGGCCCTGTTTGTGAACGGAGCGATCCTCGTGCTCGCGGCGGCGGCGTTCCATTGGTCGGGACACCGGGACGTCGCGGAGATCCAGGACGCCTTCAAGCTGCTGAGCCCGCTTCTCGGCGTTGGCGGCGCGAGCATCCTCTTCGCGGTCGCGTTGTTGGCATCCGGCCAGAACTCGACCCTCACCGGAACCCTGGCCGGACAGATCGTGATGGAGGGCTTCGTCAACATCCGGGTTCGTCCGTGGCTCCGGCGGCTGATAACCCGGGGCATCGCGATCGTGCCCGCCGTCTTCGTCATCGGCTACTTCGGGGAGAGCAAGGCCACGCAGCTGCTGGTCGCCAGCCAAGTCGTGCTGAGCATGCAGCTGGGGTTCGCAGTCTGGCCGTTGATGCGGTTCACCGGCGAAAAGACGAAGATGGGCGAATTCGTGAATCCGGTCTGGATCAAGATCCTCGGCTGGACCACCGCCGTCATCATCGTCGTGCTGAACCTGAAGCTCCTCGCCGACACCTTCGGCTTCACCGACTGGGTGGTGAAGCGGTTCTGAAAAGGGCGCCCGCCTCCTTCTGACAGCCCCTCCTGCCTGTGCTCCGAAGTCTCGGACAAAACAGTGAACCGTGGGCAGCCCAGGTGAGATGAAATCATGCTCGACCTCCGCGCCATCGTGGCCGGGATGGCCGAGTTGCAGCGGAGCCCAAAAAACCTAGAAGGACGAAGCGTCCAAAGCTCCAACACCTCCTGGCGCGTGGATTGGGCCCGCCAGTCCTGGCTTTCTCGCGGAGCAGGACGGCACTAGCCTCCTTCCGAGACGCATGAGCGACGCCGCTGCCAGCCAGACCGATAGGGACCCCGTCCCGCAGGATCCCCAAGTGGTGGCGTTTCTGCGGCACTTGAGCGTCGATCGCGGTCTGTCCGAGATGACGCGGCGCAACTACGCGCATTCGCTCGCGGACTTCACCGCATGGAACCAAGGCGAGAGGAAAGCCGCCCCGGAGTGGACCCGGCTGACCCGGGAGGATTTCCGCGGCTACCTCCGCAAGCTCAGCCTGCGACACCGCGGTCGCGCCACCATCCAGCTGCACTTCGCGGCGTTGCGGACGTTCTACAAGTTCCTCATCCGCGAGGGGCATGTGGAGCAGTCTCCCATCCGGAATCTGATCCTGCCCAAGCAGGCGCGGCGGTTGCCGCAGTTCCTGGCCGAGGCGCAGATCGTCGGTCTGCTCGAAGCCCCGCTGCTCAAGTTGAAGGAAACGCCCGAAGACGAAACCCCCGAAGCCGCCGCGCGCCGTCGGTTCGAAGCGCTGCGGGATGCCGCGCTGCTGGAGACGATCTATTCCTGCGGGTTGCGCATCAGCGAGGTCTGCGGCTTGAAATGGAGCGGCATTTCCGCCTCGGAGGAAACGCTGCGGGTCGTGGGCAAGGGCCGGAAGGAGCGGGTGGTTCCCATCGGTCTGCCCGCGCTGAAGGCCATCCGACAACTGGCGCGGAACGTTGGCGACGCTCGGGATGGAGAAAGGTTCGTCTTCCGGATGCGGGCCGACTCGTTGGCGCCGGTGACGCCGGGCGCGGTGCAGCGGCGGCTCAAGGAGTATCTGCGGGTGGCGGGACTCGACGAAAGTCTCACGCCGCACAAGATCCGCCACAGCTTCGCCACGCATCTCCTGAATCACGGTGCGGATCTCCGCAGCGTGCAGGAGCTGCTGGGCCACGCGCACCTGGCCACGACGCAGATCTACACCCATGTGACGACCGAGCGCCTCAAGCAGGCCTACGACGCGGCGCATCCCCGGGCGTGACGCGCTCCGAATCTAGGCGGAGGCGCGCCGGGTCTTGCGGGCTTTCTTGCCGGTTGTCTTGAACAGTTCCAGCTGGGGTTCGCGCAGGAACTCGTAGTTCTTCAGGATGCGCAGGAGCTGGAGCACGTCGGACTTCTGGTAGTTGCGGTTCGTCTCCACGCTGGTGATCAGATCCTGCAACAAAGGGCGGAAGAGAAGGACGGCGTCCACACCCTTGGCCTTCAGCAGCGAAATGCTCTGGCGGCAGGCGCCGGGCTCCTTCGGCAGGGCCGGCAGAACGAGCACGCGCAGGATGCGGCCCTCTCCCGGGAAGGCCTTGGCCGACTGAGCCAGCGCGGCGGGTTCGAGGAAGCGGAAGATCTCCGGAGCATTGGCCAACAGCCCGGGGGTGAAGGTGTCCGTGTGCCACGGCTTCACGACGACGATCGCGCGGCCGAGCCGGGGAAGATCGTCCGACTGGAGGATGAACGGCGGCGGCTCCTGGCGGGGCGCGGGATGCACCACGAAGAAGTCCGCTTCGTCGTCGTCGCGCAGCTGGGGCGCGATGAACTTCCGCGCCTGCCGGACGAAGAACCCGTGCAGCTCGAAGTATTCGCGGACCAGGGTTTCGTTGACGGCGGACATGCGATGGGAAGTTCTTTCCGGCGACCGCGTTCTGGCAATGCGGGATTTTCGCGCCTTGACGCTGGGCCGTTGCCGCCGGGACGCTCCACCCATGCTCACTGCGTTCCGGTCCGAACCGGTTTGGGATCCTCCCATCGTCGTCCGTCCGATCGTCGCCCACTCCGTCGAAACCCGCTGAGCCATGGCAGACCTTCAAGAGACGCGTTTCTGGGAGCGGATCCCCGCGACGGAGCGCACCAATATTCTCGAGAGCGCCCGGCGTCTGACCTTCGCCAAGGACGAGGAGATCTTCCACCAAGGCGCGGTGGGTGACGGCGTCTACCTGATCGAATCCGGCGAAGTGCGGATCGCGGTGGACGATCCGGACCACGAATCGCGAGACCTTTCCCGCCTGAAACCCGGCGACTTCTTCGGGGAGATGGCCGTGCTCGACGACGACCCGCGATCCGCCACGGCGCTCGCGGCCACGGACGTGGTGCTCCAGTTCTTCCCGCGCGCCGAAGTGCTGCGGTTGCTCGACCGGATGCCGGGAATGGCCGTCGCGCTGCTGCGGCAGATCAGCTCGCGTTTCCGGGATTTCAGCCGGCAGCACGTCCAGGAACTCCTGCGGGCGGAGCGGCTCGCGTTGGTCGGCCGCTTCGCCGGGGCCATCGTCCACGACATCCGCAATCCGCTGAATCTGATCAGCGTTTCGGCCGAGCTGGCCTGCCAACAGATCACCGCGCCGGAGGTCCGCGCCATCGCGCGCGCCCGCATCCTCAAGCAGGTGGACCGGATCAGTTCGTTGATCGGCGAGGTGCTGGAATTCAGCAAGGGCAGCGACACGGACCTGTCCCTGTTCCGGGCCGACTTCGCCAAGATGTTCCCGCTCTTCCTCGAAGAGCTGAAGCCCCGCCTGGAGCATGCGGGCGTCGAGATCGTGTTCGAGTCGCAACCTCCCTCCGTGCAGATCGCGGCGGATCCGGATCGCTTGGAGCGGGCCTTCCAGAACCTGTTGAACAACGCCTGCGACGCCATGTCCGACGGGGGGAAGATCCATCTCCGGTTCGTCGTGACCGACACCTCCGTGGTCACGGAGATCGAGGACACGGGCGCGGGCATTCCGGAAGAGCTGAAGGACCGCCTGTTCCAGCCGTTCGCCACCCACGGCAAGGCCGCCGGCACCGGGCTCGGCCTCTCCATCTGCAAGCGCATCGTCGAAGCCCACGGCGGCAAGGTCCGCCACCATGCCCGGCCGGGCCACGGCGCGATCTTCGAGGTCGAGCTGCCGATCGTTCAGGATTAGCCCCATCTTGGAGCGCTCCGCCAAACCGGCGTCCCGGCGCTTGTGGACAACTATCCGTGTTCATCGCGTTTCGTCCGTGATTTCCTTGCCGCGTCGATGAACCGAATCCGCCTTCTCTCTGAACAGGTCGCCAACCAGATCGCCGCCGGCGAAGTGGTCGAACGCCCTGCCAGCGTGGTGAAGGAGCTCGTGGAAAACGCGCTCGATGCCGGCCCGAGCCGCATCTCCGTCGAGATCGCCGCCGGCGGCCGCAGCCTCGTCCGCGTGATCGACGACGGCACCGGCATGGGCAAGGACGACGCGCTCCTCTGCCTCGAACGCCACGCGACCAGCAAGATCCGCAACGCCGAAGATCTGGCGGGCATTTCCACGATGGGTTTCCGCGGTGAAGCCATCCCCAGCATCGCCAGCGTCTGCCGCTTCACCCTCACCACGCGCGAGCGCGACAGCGACAGCCCCGAGGGCACGCAGATCGTGATCAGTGGCGGCAAGATCGTGGCGGTGAAAGCGTCGGGCGGAGCGAGCGGGACGAGCGTCGAAGTGCGGCAGCTTTTCTTCAACGTGCCGGCCCGGCGGAAGTTCCTCCGCAGCGACGAGACCGAGTCCGCGCATGTGCAGCACTACCTCACTCTCGCCGCGCTGGCGCACCCGGGCATCGCTTTCACCTTCATCCGGGACGGTCGCACTCTTTGGCAGATTCCAGCCACGCGGGACGCCGATCCGCTGGGGGCGTTGCGCGAACGGTGGAAGGCGTTGCTGCCCGACGAGACCCGGCTCTTGCCGGTGGATTCCACCACCGAGCTGGGTGCGGTGCGTGACCCGGACGAAGCGTTGGGCGACTTCGTGGACGATGCGCCGCCTCCTGCGAATCGGATCAGCGTTCGCGTCCGGGGATTGATCGGTGCGCCGGGCGTGTCGCGCGGATCAAGGGAGGACCAGCACCTCTTCGTCAATCGCCGGCCCATCGAACATCGGGGCCTGAACATGGCGCTCGTCGAGGGCTACCACAACGCGCTGATGAAGGGTCGTTACCCGGTCTGTTGCCTCTTCCTGGAGATCGATCCGGCGCTGGTGGACGTGAACATCCACCCGTCCAAACGCGAGGTGAAGTTCCACGATGAACGCGGTGTCCGCCGAGCCGTCGCCGAAGCCGTGAAGCAGACGCTGCTGGGGTATCATACCGAGCAGGGTCGGTTGTCAGTCGCCAGTGGTCAGCGGTCAGTCACAGGCGGCCAACAGTCGCCGGCCGGATTGCCTCCGTCCTCCCATCAGGAATCCAGCATCCGGCATCCGGCATCGGTCGCCTCCCCGTCCCAGCTCGATCTCGCCGCCCCGGCTGAACCGCCGCTCGCCGTCCAAGCCGAACCGCTCTTTGTGCAGGCGGCGAAAGCAGCGGCAAAGGCGCATGCCGGATCGGCTCCGCTGCCAACTCCGGCACCGGCAGTGAACCAACCGCCCTCCTTCGAAGCGGCCCCTCCCACTGCGGAGCATCGGGCATCCGGCATCAGGAATCCGGTATCCGGTATCGGTTCCCCTTCCCCCGTCCCGCTGCTCCACGTGCCGCTCCGCCTCGTCGGCGTCGTCGGCCGCCTCTACGTCGTGCTGGAATCGGATCGCGGGCTGGTGCTGCTCGACCAGCACGCGGCGCACGAGCGGATCCTTTTCGAGCAGATGTTGCGGCGATTGGAAGAGGCGGGCTCCGCACCATCCCAGCGGTTGCTCCTGCCCGAGACCATCGAGCTGAGTCCGAAAGACGCGCTCTTCCTGCGCGACAATCTCGGCGTGCTCACCCGGCTGGGCGTGGGCCTGAGCGAATTCGGCGAACGCACCTTCCTGCTCGATGCCTTGCCGCCCTTCGTGAAGGCCGGCGAACCGCGCCGCTTCGTGCTGGAACTGATCGACGAGCTCAAAGCCGCCGGCGACAAGGTGAACAACGTCCGTCTCGGCGAACACGTCGTGGCCAAGACCGTCTGCCGCCACTCGGTGAAGGCGAACGATCCTCTGACCGGCGCGGAGCTGGAGAACCTGGTCAACGACCTCCGCCGTTGCCAGATGCCCTACACCTGTCCCCACGGCCGGCCGACGCTGATCGAGATGAACTTCCGCGAGCTGGAGAAGAAGTTCGGCCGGTCGCAGTAGAGCGGTGCCATGGAGTCTTTCGAAGCGGTCTGCACCGACGAAGCGAATGGGCAGGGACGGCTCGGCGTGCCGTCCCTACCTCGTTTGAAGGCACACTATCGATGAACACCGCGAGAGAGGAACACGGGAACCACCGGAAGCCCCGGTTGTCAGCAGAATCCCGCGGCTGCCGCTCCTCCGCTCCGATCAAACCCATCCGACAAAACCCGCCGGACACTTCCTCACCTGTTGACAAACGTGGCCAGCTCATAGGGAGCTGCCATGTTGATGTCTTGGAACTATCTCGAACAACTCGCTCCAAATAACTGGTCACCAAGCCGCAGCTCTGACAAGCGAAAGAGATCACTCGGCTGTCGCGCTGAACACCAGGCCGAGGCTTTGGCGCTCCAGTAAATGTTCGCTTGTCGCCATCATGTTCGATGAAAAAATCACCAAAGCTCAATATACCGGAGCGAACATCACCGCGAACAGTCGAGCCGCCGCACTTTGGACAAACAATGTTCATAGAATCAAACGCGTGAATGTGGCCTGCCATTGTTGTTTAGATGCAATGTGGACAGTCTATCGCGGACGGTTGCAGCCTGTCTCTTTTGCTTAAAACAAGGTTCACCGGATCGTTGAAAAAGATGAACCGAATACGTTCTGCTTGGCACCCACGGCGGCTTCGATCATTCCCCGCAATTGTTCCATCTCCGCTCTCAGGGCCCGGATCTCGGCGTCCTTGGTCCGCAGCGCGGCGGCCTGGTCTTCGAGCTTCTGGTTGAGTCCCTGGATGGCGGCGAGGGCGACGCCTTCGGACTCGGCGGTGGAGATGGTCTTGTCGTCGCGGCCGGGGAAGAAGGCGTGCTTGAAGTCCTGGGCCATGGGGCCGAGGTGCGGGGTGCTGGCGTCGTCTTCCCAGAGGTAGTTCCAGTGGTCGATGGGGATGGCGGCGAGCTTCGACAGGACATCGCGGCCGTCCGCGGTGACGCGGTTCTTCTTCATGTTCTCGTCGGAGAGCGTGCTCCAGGCGGTGGCTCCCGTGGCGAGGGTGACGCCGGCGGTGAGGCCGCCATTGGAGAAGAAGCGGACGCCGCCGATGGACCGGACGGTGAACTGGTTCGTGGCGGTGGAGGCCACGTCGGCATCGAAGCCGTCGCCCCAGACAAACGAACCGGCGTGCAGGGCCTTGGCGCGGCGGCCGGCGGCGAGGCTGTTCGCGCCGAGGGCGGCGTTCAGGGTGCCGCCGGGAACGGCGGCGTAGATGGCGCCGTTCGTGTTCAGATAGCCCCCGCCGATGGTGGCGTAGGCCGAGCCGGGAAGGACGACATTGCCGCGTCCGCCGGAGACGGTGGAGGAACCGGAGTCGTTGCCGATGGTGTTGAACTGGCCTCCGGAGATGACGGTGTGGGTGGAGTTTGTCTGGATGGTGTTCTGGTAGCCGCCGGCCACCGTCGCATTGGCGGAACCTTCGCGGATGCTGTTGAGGCGACCGCCGGCGATGGTGGCGTATTCGGCACCACCGCCGACGCGGTTCAGGCCGCCACCACCGATGGTGGCCGCCAGCGCATTGTTGAAGACGACGTTGCGGAGGCCGCCCCCGACGACGCCGAAATCGGAGTCGACCCGGTTGGTGAAGGCGTCGCCTGCATAGACGGCGGCACCCCCGCCCCCGATGACCACGCCGATGGCGCCGGAGCCGGCGGAGTTGCCCGCGAAGCCGCCGACGAGGTTGGGCGCCGCGCCTCCGTTGGGCTCGAGCCGGAGGGCACGTTGGCCACCGACCTGGAAGTTCAAGGCGCGGTTGTCCGTGGTGCCGATGAAGGTGTTGTTGGAGGCGGGATTGTTCGTGTCGGTGACGGCGGCATTGCCGGTGAGGCTCCAGAAACTGGCGTTCAGCACGGTGGGGCCGAGATCGTCCCGGGCGATGGATCCATTGGCGATGGCGAAGGAGGTCACGGAATTGGACGCCAGCAAATCGGCCGTGATGGCATTGGTGGCGATGGCGACGATGTTGTTCGACAAGCTGAGACCCGCGCCGACCCGGTAGGGCGTGTCCTGGTAGCCGAAAGGGAGGTCGGTGAGGTTGGTCCACGAGGCGGATCGCGCGCGACTGGCGTAGGGCGTGGGGGTCAATGGCTGGGAGGGCGTCAGAGCGGCGAAACCATTGATTCCGTCGTCGAACCAGAGGCGCAGCCGCAGGCCGGGCTGGGAGAAAAGGTCGGCGGGGAGAGCCTGCATCGGGAGGACGGCCGGATCACCGAGCACGACGGTGAAGAGCCCGTCGGACACAGGGAGCGCGATCGAGGTCAGGGGTTCCCCTCCGGCGATGCTGGAGCCGTCATGGCTCCAGTAGCTGGTGAAGGACTCTTGGCCCGGGGGCGGATCGATGAGGACGGTGGGAGTCGACGAGTAGTTGCCCCCGGCATTGTTGGCCACGATGGACACCACTTGCCCGTTGGTCGAAATGGTCGCGGTGGCGATGGCCCCGGTCCCGGTGAGGTCGAGGATCGTGACCTTCGGGGCATTGGTGTAACCCGCGCCGCCGTTGGCCACGGTGTAGCCGGTGACGAATCCGCCGTTGACCATTGCGGAGGCGGTGGCCTGTCCGGCGGACGCGGCCGTGGTGGCCAGAACGAACTTGAACCGGCCCGTTCCGGTGAAGGCGTCGCCGTGGACCGTCACGCGTCCCTGATAGCTGAAGGCGCCCGTCTGGGCGGACAGGGGTTGGGCGGCCAGGAGGAGCGTGGCCAGGAGGAAGGTGAATCGGAGAAGAAAGTGTTTCATGGCAGGAACCCGTGGCCATGAAATGGAACGGGCCGGAAAACAGCCAATCAAAAGTTCCGGTTCAGAGCGGCTCCGAGACTTCCGGCCGCCGGGCCCAGCGGCCGGCCAGCCAGCCACAGAGGACGAGTTGGAGCGGATGGTAGACCATGATCGGCAAAAGGATCAGGCCAATCCCCGGATGGCCGGCGAAGATGATCTGCGCCATCGGCACGCCCGAAGCCAGCGTCTTCTTGGACCCGCAGAAAACGGCCGCGATCCGATCTCCGACGGGGAACTTCAACGCGTCGCAGACCCCACCGACGATTCCCAGGACGAGGAAGAAAAGGCCGATGCTGGCGAGGACGACGATCAGGATGGACTTGCCGCCATGCCCGGACCAGACGCCCTGTTTCATCGAGTCGCAGAACGAGGTGTAGACGAGGAGCAGGATGATCATTCGATCGGCGAGGTGGACGCGCTTCTTGTGCCGGGTGATGAAGTCGCCCACCCAGGGTCTCGCGCATTGTCCGAGAACAAGGGGGAGGACCAGCCAGCAGCCGAGATCGAGAACGACCTTTCCCATGGGCAGGGGTTCGCCGCCGGCCTGGATCATCCACCCCATCCAGAACGGTGTGAGGAAGACGCCAAGAAGGCTGGAGAGCGTGGAGTTGAAGACGGCGACGGCGACGTGGCCGCGGGCGGCCGCAGTGAGCGCCACGGACGAGGAAACCGTGGAAGGCAGCGCGCAGAGGTAGAAAAGGCCGAGCTTGAGGTCGTCCGAAACAGCGTCGCCGAGGAGCTTCAAGCCGAGGAGGCCGATGAGGGGAAAGAGCAGAAAGGTGGCGCCTTGGACGACCAGGTGGACGGGCCAGCGGAGCGTGCCGACCTTGAGCGCGGCAAAGGAAAGAGCCGCGCCGTGGAGAAAGAAGATCAGCGCGATGCCGGCCTTGGTCAGGATCTCCGGATGCAGCCAACCGCCCTTGGCCCCGGGATCGGGAAGGATCCAGGCCAGCACCACGGCCATAAACATGCCGGGCAAAAACCAGTCGAATGGGCGCTTCATCTAGGCGGGCCGCTGTTTCCCCGGGATCAGGAGGCCGAGCGGCCGTCGGACACTAGGGAAACCGCCGGCCGGTTCAAGGAAGCGCGCGGCGAGGCTAGTCGGACTTCAGGCGGAAGAACCGATTGGAGGTCGAGCCGGGAAGCGTGACGACGAGATTGGTGCCGACCACTGCGGGCGGCGTGTTCGTCTCCATGTTCCAAGATGCGGCGGAGGACGCGTTGGTGGACGACTGGAGCTGGAATCGTGGGGTGATGCGGGGCCAGGAGAGGACGCGGGAAGAGCCGTCCAGGGTGGCCTTCAGACGCGGTGCGCGCGGCGTGAAGGTCAGCGACACGGGGACTTCGTTGGTGTTCGAGGTCGCATGGACGAATTCGTCGACGAGGGCTCCGGTGGTCCCGGAGTAGCGGAGCACGGATCGTGTTCCACGGCTGCATACGTAGAGCCGCCCATCCGGACCAAAGACGAGACCATCAGGCTCGTTCAGTCCGCCAGAACCGGAAGCAACAAAGATGTCGACCGGCGGAAACTTGGCTGGAGGCGCGGCGGTCGTTGCTTGGAAGCGAATCACGGCGTGGTTGCTGGCGCTGCCGACATAGAGGTTCCCGTCGGGACCGAAGGCGAGGCCTGTGGCGCCGCCCAATCCGCCGGCACCGTCGGCGACGACGGTGTCCAAGTAGGCTCCATTCGATGGATCAAAGCGAACGATGCCGACTTCAGCATCGGCGACATAGAGGCGGCCATCCGGGCCGAAGAGGAGATCCACGGGACGCCGCAGCACATTGGTGCCGAATTCGGCGATCTTGTCCCCGTTCGTTCCGTTGCAGTGGACGATTCTTCCCGGTCCGAAGGCTTTCGTATCGGTGTCGTAGATGCGACCGGAGACGTAGAGATTGCCGTTGGTTCCCAAGCGGCAAGCGGTGGGAACGGTCAGGTTTTTATCGGAATAGGGGACTACTTCTTTGCTGAATTGTCCCGTGGGCCCGGCGTATTGGTTGATCGTCCCGAACCCGAAGGTCGTTGCCGGCAAAAAGAAGTCTCCATCCAGGCCGAACTCTCCGCCGTCAATGCTCTGGGCCGAGACGAAGGGAATGAAAAGCGCCTTGAGAGCCCCGCCGGTTTCATTGAACGCCACGACACGGAGGGCGGAAGGATTGCCCGTGATCGTGACCAAGAGATCTCCCATCACCGGCAGACTGCATCCGATGGTGGCAATCAAAACGACGCCAATGCGGCGACAGATCGTTTGAACAGTTTTCATGGCATTTGGGAGGAACTTGACCGGCCATAGATTCCTCACCTTTCCCGGTCGCGCAAGGATTCGGTCCAAGGACGCGGGACTGGCAGACGAAAGAGGCGGGGGCAGAAGTCATGTTGGCAATGTTCTGGGATTTGGACGACTGCTTGGGATCAAAGGGCCGAGAGCAGGTTTCTGCGGAAGATCTCGAAGCACAGCAGGAGGGCGGCGAAGACCACTACCGTGTAATGGGTCCGCTGCGCGAGGTTCCAAAGGCGCATCTTCCAGACTGCGACGTTCAAGACGACCAGGCCCGCTGTCCCGAAGAGGATCAAGGGCGCGAGGGCCGCGACACGAACGATGGAATCGGGCAGGCCATAGGAAAGAGCGAACGGTGGCAGGTGATTGGCGGCCAGGGCAAAGCTCGCTTGGAACACAAGCCCGAGCAGGCAGAAGGCGGAGGCGGAGACCGTGGCGACTCGCGCGACCCGATCACCCGGCCTCTTGACGGTGGTGCGGCCGGTCGTGAACCGGACGGCGGCCATGGTGGACCAGAGCACGAGGGCGGAGATGAAGACAACCGCCACGGAGCGGGAGCGGGCCCGGCGAAACGCCGCGGTGTTCCACCAGGACACACGGCGGTAGGCACCGCCCTCGGTCACGAGCCGATCGAACGATTCGTCGTCTGATCCGAGGAAAACCAGACGGCGGCCAAGTCGCGGGGTCGCCTCCTCCGGTTCGGCGGCGCGCTCGAACACGGCTCCGCCCAACCCATGGTAGTCGCTCCCGGCGATCGTCAGTTCGCCGGCGCCGCTCCGGACAACTTCGACCTCGTCGGCGTCGGCAATGATGAGGGTTTTTCGGGGAAAACGGAGGGTCTGGTAGGTGCCCACGAAAGGCTCGGTGGGAGCCATGGCGATTACCGGGCCCGGTCCATCGGGAGAAGGCGCGGCGATGAAGCGATGGGCGAACACGCGCGCGATCCTCTCGCCGGCCTTGAACTCGTCGCAGACATTGTAGGCGAGGAACAGGCCGCAGTCGGTGCCGGGAAAGAGAAGCAGAGCGCAGTTGAAGCCCGGCCATTGGCCGGTCTGCAGCAGCACGGGTCGGCCGGCCAGGGAGGTCTGCTCGAAGCCGTAGGAGCGACCGGGCACCCTGGGATCCACGGCGAGCTGGGTCGTCGTCATCTTCTTCAACACGTCATGGGGAAAGGCCTCGGAACCATCCGGCCTTCGGTTTGTGGTGAGGGCCAGCAGGAAGCGCGACATGTCGGCCGCCGTGGTGCAGAGACCGGCGGCCGGGGTGATGTTCACATAGTCTGGCTGAAGGGCGGTCCGGATGCCGCGCACCAGTTGATGGCCGGTGGCCAAGTGGACCCGTTGTTCCGATCCGGGAGAAAAGCTGCTGTGCTCCATGCCGAGCGGATCGAGAAGGCGGTGTTTCATCTCTTCGTCGAACGGCGTTCCGGAGGTCTGCTGGAGAGCGTAGCCGGCGAGGCCGAACCCGTAGTTGCTGTAGCTGCTGAAGAGCCCCGGCGGACGGAGCCGGTCGGGGCGTTCTTCGCGGAGATAGTCGCCCAGACTCAGGCGATCCGCAGTGGTGCGGGCGCCGTAGCGTTGGCGGGAGACGTCAAAGCCGGCGGAGTGGGTCAGGAGATCATGCAGCGTGACCGGGCGACCGAAGGCGGGAGGAATCTGGAAGCCACCGAGGTATTCGTTGATGTCGGCGTGGAGATCCAAGCGGCCGGCGTCCACTTGTTCCAGCAGCACGGCGGTGGTCAGGATCTTGGAGACCGAGGCGGCGCGGAAGAGCGTTTCATCCGATGAAACCGCCCGGCCCGTGGTCAGATCCGAGACGCCGAAAGCTTGGAGGGCCACCACGTGGCCGCCGCCAACCACCACGAAGACACCGCCCGGCGCCTGGGCTTCGGCCAACAAGTTGGAAACGGTCGAAGCCGCGAAGTGTCGGACAGCGGGTTCGTCGAGCGGCGAAGCCGACGCCGCTGCCAAGCCGATACCGGACGCCGCCAAAAAGATGACGACCCAGAGAAGCGGATTGAATGCACGGACGGAACAACGCACGAACCGGCACCGTAGCACCTTGGGAACAAACGGGGCAAAGACTGGTTTGACGAACGAAACGGCGCCCCATTCGCCGGACCAATGGTTTCACCGATCAATCATCATTGATGGCCAGACTTGGCTTCAGTCGCCGATGTGGAACGAGTCGCCAAGATCGTGCTCCGCAGCGCGGCCTGTTTGTTGGTGAAATCCGACCACTCGGCTCCCGCTACGTAGCGATGGTAGCCTCCGGCAAAGACGACGCTGTGCCCATCACGGTCGCTGCTGCGTTTGGCGTTCCAGCGCAAGCCACTCTTTCGCTCCCAGAGAATCGCGAGATCCGGATCGTCGTCGCTCTTGAAGCCAGGCCAGTAGATCCAGCTCGAAACGGAGTCATCGAGAGGCTGACCGGCCTTCAACCGCGCTTCCATCGACGCTTCGTTTCCGGAGAGCCCGGCCAACAAAGGAGGGTAGTCTATTGTGGTTTCCCCGTAGAGCTTCTGAAGGGATCGAAGCGGAGTGGGTTCACCGTCGGGAAATCGATCCCAATGAGCCACCGCGTAGCCCTGGAGATCCGACGATATGCAACGAACCCGACAAGTCCTGACACCATATGGATACTGCCATTTCCACACGCCATAGATGCCACCGACCAGAACGGCCAAGCCAATGGCGAATCCTCCAGCCAACTTCTTCATGGCCGAAGAGAAACCCGTCGTTCCCTCGGATTCAATCCTTCCAGACGCCGATGTCGTCGGCGGTGGCGTGGAACTGGGGTTGGCCCTGCTCGTTCTCCGGATACTCGAAGACCTTGCCCTCGAAGTTGCGGATGACGACGCGCTTGCCGTTGAGCTGCTTGATGTAGTCGGGATTGATCGGAACCTTGCCGCCGCCGCCAGGAGCATCGATCACGTATTGCGGCACGGCATAGCCGGTGGTGTGCCCGCGCAGTCCTTCGACGATCTCCAGGCCTTTCTGGACGCTGGTGCGCAGATGGGCGGAGCCGGCGATGAGATCACATTGGTAGAGGTAGTAGGGCTTCACCCGGCACATGAGGAGCTTCTGGACGAGGGCCTTCATCACGGCCACGTCGTCGTTCACGTGCTTGAGGAGCACGGATTGGTTGCCCAAGGGAATGCCGGCATCGGCCAAGCGTCCCAAAGCGTCGCGGACCTCGGTGGTCAGCTCGGTCGGGTGGTTCGAGTGGATGCTGATGAAGAGGGGATGGAACTTCCGCAGCATGGCACAAAGCGCGGGCGTGATGCGCTGGGGCAGGAAGATGGGGATGCGCGAGCCGATGCGGAGGAATTCGACATGCGGGATCTCACGGATCCTGGTCAGGAGATGTTCCAGTTTTTCGTCGCTGAAGAGCAGTGGATCGCCGCCGCTGAGCAGCACGTCGCGGATCTCCGGATGCTCGCGGATGTAGGCGATCTGCCGGTCGAACTCGGGATGGAAGTCGTAGCCGCTGGCGTTGCTGACGAGGCGGGAGCGGGTGCAGTAGCGGCAATAGGCCGCACAGCGGTCGGTCACGAGGAAGAGCACCCGGTCCGGGTAGCGGTGAACGAGGCCGGGCACGGGCGAATGGGAATCCTCGCCGCAGGGATCGCTCATTTCCCAGGAGGCGGTGTGGGTCTCCTCGACGCGCGGGACGACTTGGCGCCGGATGGGACAGTCTTCATCGCCCGCGTCGATCAGGCTGAAGAAGTAGGGCGGAATCGCCATGGCCAACTTGTTCTCCCCGGCCAGCACGGCGCCGAGGCGCTCTTCCGGCGTGAGGGTGGGAAGGAACTTTTCGAGCTGCTCCACCGTGGTGATGCGGTGCTTGAGCTGCCATTTCCAGTCGTTCCAGTCCTGGTCGGACACATTGCGCCAATAGCCGCGACCGGCCGATCGAAACTGCTTCAAGGCTGGGAAGTTGACCGTCGGGTCGGGATCTTCACCGGAGGAATCCTGATACATTATGGCCGGACTATATTGGTGAACGAAGTCGGGTCAAGGGACCCAGAATGTGGAAGGACCGACCGCTGGAATCAGCGGCTGCGGGGAATGGCGGCTCCGGCGCGCTGAAGCGCGTTGGTGGTGGCGACACGGCGTTCGGCTTCGTGCAGGGCCAGGTCTTCGACGCTCGACCGCAGGAGTTTCGCGCGGGCGGAGTCGATCTGGTCGAGCCGTTGTTCGAAGGACTTTTGTTCGAAGACGACGCTGGAGGGCGTGCCCGATTTGTTGCGGCTCGTCCGCTGCAGAGGGTCGCGCTGGTCCCGGTAGTGGTTGATGGCCCCGCGATAGGCGTCGACCAGTTCGACGGCCTCCGGGGCGACCCGTTGGCGGAGGATCTCAAGGTCGCGCACGACCCGGCCGAGGAGGAGCATTTCCCTCGAATAGTCCCAGCTGGCGACGGCGGTCTGGAGGGAGATGGCGGAGGACTCGGGCAGCTGGGTTTTCGAGGCCTGGATCTGCACCGGAACCCGGAGAACCTCTTGGAGACGGTCGAGCGACCGGGACAGGGTCCACAGCTTGGAGGCGTCGCGCCCGGTCAGCGCGGCGAGCTGGACCGCCCACCACTTCTCCACTTCTTTCGGCTCCTTGAAATGGGCGGAAAAGGCGTCGTAGAAGGCGAACTGCCAATTGTGGTAGCGGGAGAGCTTCTCGACCATGGAGCGGAGACAGTCACGGCCGTCGTCCAGCTGGAGCAGCTGGTAGACGAAGAACTGCGCCGACGGCGTGAAGAGACCGGCCTCGTCGTTGGCGACCATGCCCGGCCAGCTCAGCTCGTCGAAGGACAGCGCGGACCGCGTCTGGAAGACGGTCCGGAAGCGCCTTGTCACCCGGGCCGTCAAGGTTTCGCCGCGCGACTCGACGCGTGCCTGGAGCCCGGTGTCGAAGAACAACGGCCGGGTGGTGGACTCCTCCAAGTGGGCCAGGAGCCCGGCGCTGAGCCAGAGCGGAAGATCCACGGCGGTCGAGTCGGGCGGGTTGGCGAGGTCCACGAGCAGCACCTGGACGAGGGCGCTGTTGAAGCTGTGGGCCGTCATCTCGAGCGGCAGCTCCAGCCGATAGGTCCAGCCGCCGGTTACGGGCGTTCGCATGACCTGGACCGGTTCCCGATTGAGAGGGGAGAGATGCAGGGTGATCCGGCCCGGCTCCAACGGCTGGGGCGCGATGGTCTTGCGCTCGAAGCGATCACGAACCCCGAGCTCGATGAGAAGGGCGTCCTTCACCCGATCGGCGGTCACGGCGGTCGCGGAAGGATCCAATCGGAGAAGGTCCTTGGACTGCGTCCGCATGGCCTGGTTGAGCGGGGTTCCGGCGCCGGCCGGGCCATGGACGATGAACTGCCGGGACTGGCTTTCGACCATCACCTCCGTGCCGAGGAACGAAGGCGGCCGAAGCGCGGCCATGACGGAACCTGTCAGGAAAAACAGCGCGATGACGGCCCGGAGACTCATGGATCGAAACGGAGCCTAGCCGGAAGCCTTCTTGGTGGAAGCCTTCGTTTCCGCCTTCGGCTTCGCGGCCGGTTTGGCCTCGGCGGCGGGTTTGGCGGTCGAATCGGACGGGGTGCTGGCAGCGGGTGTCGACGCGGAGGATGCGCTCGAATCCTTCTTCTCGGCGGCCTTGTAGCCCTCGCTGCGGTTGTCGGTGATGTAGAAGCCGCTGCCCTTGAAGATCAGGCCCGCGCCAGTGCCCATGAGACGGCGCACCTTGCCGCTGCCCCATTTTTTCTTTGGGCAGAGGTCCTTTGGGCAGGAGGTCAAGGCGTCGTCCTTCATGGACTGGAACTTCTCGAACTCGTGACCGCACTTCTCGCAAACGTATTCGTAGGTCGGCATGGCTGATCGGTTGTGACGAGTCGGGATATTGCCCGGTGGCCGGGGGAGCGCAAGAGGGGGATATTTGTCGAAAGCCCACGAGCGACAAAAGGCGTTGTCGAAAACAAAAACGATTTTGTTTTTCACAAACATGGAAATGGCTTACCGGTTTTCGACAAGCGCATGACTCCATTCATTCCTGAACCTCTACCGATACAGTCGTTGAATTGGCAGGATTTGATTCCATTAATGGGGCGAGCAAATCGAGCTTTGGCGGCCTACAGCGGCACGCTGTATGGAGTTCCAAACCCAAATGTGCTCCTTTCGCCCTTGGCGACACAAGAAGCGGTCATGTCTTCCAAGATCGAAGGCACAGAAGTAGATCTGGCTGGAGTGCTCCGATTTGAGGCAGGAGAGCAAATCGCTGAGGAAAGTCGCCGCCAGGATGCTCAGGAAATAAGGAACTATCGCCTTGCTCTGAATAGGGCGAAAGCATTGTTGGAGGAAAAGCCTTTCGGACTGAATACCCTTCTATCACTGCACGCCATTCTCCTGGACAGCGTGCGCGGTTTCGACAAAAGCCCTGGCCGGTTTCGAAACTGCCAAAACTGGATCGGAAAGCCA
This sequence comes from Verrucomicrobiota bacterium, assembly GCA_038209745.1. Taxonomy (GTDB): domain Bacteria; phylum Verrucomicrobiota; class Verrucomicrobiia; order Limisphaerales; family CANJSG01; genus CANJSG01. The sequence goes on along the minus strand of JBBQXJ010000063.1, from coordinate 6,140 downwards.
GGAAGCCCGATGTCGGAGGCGGCCTTTGTTCCGCCGTCGCACATTGATCTCCCGACCCATCTTGGGGATTGGGAGAAATACTACCATGTGGATGAAAAGGATCCTTTGGTGCAATTGGCCCTGCTCCATGCCCAGTTCGAAATTTTGCATCCGTTCAGCGATGGCAATGGCCGAATCGGTCGAATCTTGGTCCCCCTGTTTCTCGCCGACAAAAAGCTTTTGCCGGGACCGCATTTCTATTTGTCTGCTTATTTGGAAGCCCGGCGCGAGATCTACATCCAGCGTTTGAGGGATCTGGGGCAGCCGGGGAGCTGGGATCGGTGGGTGACCTTTTTCTTGGAAGGCATCGCGTTGCAGGCCGAGGACAACTGCACGAAGGCGCGCCAGATCCAAGATCTCTATGAACGTCTCAAGAAGAAGGTCATTCAAGTCACCCATTCGCAATATGCCGTTCCGCTTCTTGATCGAATCTTTGAGAAGCCGGTGTTGAAGTCATCGGACGTGATCGGGCAGCCGGATATGCCCAGCACTCCAATGGTCAATTTGCTTCTGAAGCAATTCAGAAAAAGCGGGGTGTTGAAGTTGATCCAAGAAGGAGGAGGACGACGGCCTCAGGTGTTGGCTTTGGCCGAGTTGATCAATCTTTGCGAAGGGAGTGAGGTCATCTGAGCGAATTCCACTCCGCTGCGAACAACTTCTCCGCCCAACCGCTTGCCGCTCCCTCGCTCGGCCCTTTTAATCCTCCGGCCATGTCCGCTCCCGAGTTTGTCCATCTGCACCTGCACACCGAGTTTTCCCTCCTCGATGGCGCGTGCCGTTTGGATCGGCTGGTGGACCGGGCCGCGGAGCTGAAGATGCCCGCGCTGGCCATCACGGACCACGGCGGGATGTTCGGCGCGATCGACTTCTACCGCGCCGCCAAGGGCGCAGGCATCAAGCCGATCATCGGCTGCGAATGCTACGTCGCCCCGGCGAGTCGGATGGAGCGCAAGGCGGTCCAAAACGCCTCCGGCCGCGAACTCTACCAGCATCTCGGTCTCCTGGCGGCGGATGAGCAAGGCTACAAGAACCTCGTCAAGCTCGTCACCCGTGCCCATCTCGACGGCTTCTACTACAAGCCCCGGATCGACAAGGAACTGCTCGCCCAGCACGCGGGCGGTTTGATCGCGATGTCCGGCTGTCTGGCCAGCGAAGTTCCCAGCCTCCTGATGCACGACCAGATCGACAAGGCGCGCGAGGCCGTCGATTGGTTCAAGCAGGTCTTCGGGCCGGACCGCTACTACCTCGAACTCCAGAACCACGGCATCCCCGAGCAGGCGAAGGTGAACCGCTACCTGCTCCAGTTCGCCAAGGAGTTCGGCCTGAAAACCATCGCGACGAACGACGTCCACTACGTCGAAAAGGGCCATTCCTTCGCGCACGATTGCCTCGTCTGTCTCGGCACGCAGACGACGATCAACGATCCCAAGCGGATGATGTACCAGCGGGAGCAGTTCTACCTGCGCACCGCCGAGGAGATGGCCGCGCTCTTCCACGAAGTGCCGGACGCCGTGCGGAACACGATGGAGGTCGCCGAGAAATGCAATCTGGACATCAAGTTCGGCGAGCTGCACTACCCGGTCTTCGAGCCGCCCGCGACGTTCACGCGTGAAGGCTATCTCCGGCATCAGGTGGCGGAGGCGCTCTATCGTCGCTACACGATCCAGGCGAGGGCGGTGGGCCGGGAGTTCGTCGTCGAGAGCATCGAGGATCCCACTCGGCTGCCGACGTATGTGGCGCCTGAAAGTGGTCAGTCTTCCGTGCTCAGTGATCAAAAGAGCAGTGAGGGCGATCCACTGAATACTGGCCCACTGGCCACTGAAGACTCTGCCCCACTGCACACTCGCCCGAACGTCGCCGCCGCGATCAAGGCAGTCATCGACCGGCTCCAAGCCGAACTGGTCGTGATCGAGAAGACCGGGTTCATCTCCTATTTCCTCATCGTGGCCGACCTCGTCCAGGCCGCCCGATTGAAGGGCGTCACCTGTGTGGCGCGCGGTTCCGCCGCCGGTTCGATCGTCACCTACCTGCTGGACATCGCGAACGTCGATCCCATCCGCTACGGCCTGCTCTTCGAGCGCTTCCTCAATCCCGAGCGCGTCAATCCGCCCGACATCGACATCGACTTCGCCGACGACCGCCGCGCGGACGTCATCGAATACACGCGGCAGAAATACGGCCGCGATTGCGTGGCCCAGATCATCACCTTCGGCACGCTCGGCGCGAAGTCCGTCGTGCGCGACGTGGCCCGCGCGATGGGCCGCAGCTACGGCGACGGCGACCGTCTGGCCAAGATGATCCCCAACGAGCTCAAGATGACGTTGGAGAAGGCGCTCGCGGCGAACCCCGAGTTCAAGAAGGCCTACGAAGAGGAGGAACTGACCCGCGAAGTGGTGGATGTCGCCCTCGTGCTGGAAGACCTCACGCGCAATTCCTCGGTGCACGCGGCCGGCGTCGTCATCGGGCCCGAGCCGTTGGAGAACCTTCTCCCGCTGAAGATGGACGAGGACGGCACCATCGTGACGCAGTATGCGATGGGGCCGGTGGGCGATCTCGGCCTGCTGAAGATGGACTTCCTCGGGCTGAAGACGCTCACCGTCATCCGCAACACCTGCGAAATGGTCCAGCGCACCCAGGGCATCAAGGTCGACATCGACCGTGTCCCGCTGGACGACGCGAAAAGCTACGCGCTGTTGAACAAGGGCCTGACGGTAGGTGTGTTCCAGTTGGAATCCGGCGGCATGCGGGACCTGTGCCGCAAGTTCGAGATCGCCTCCGTGGAGCACATCACCGCGCTCGTCTCGCTCTATCGCCCGGGTCCGATGGACCTGATCCCGGAGTTCATCGAGCGCCGTCATGGGCGGGCCGTGGTCGAGTATCCGCATCCGTTGCTGGAGCCCATCGCGAAGGAGACCTACGGCATCCTGATCTACCAGGAGCAGGTCATGCAGGCCACGCAGATCCTGGCCGGCTATTCGCTCGGCGGCGCGGATCTGCTGCGCCGCGCGATGGGCAAGAAGAAGCTCGAGGAGATGCAGCAGCAGCGCGCCAACTTCGTGGAAGGCGCGGCCAAGACGAACGGCATCGACGCGGGCACGGCGAACAAGGTCTTCGACGTGCTGGAGAAGTTCGCCGGCTACGGCTTCAACAAATCCCACGCCGCCGCCTACGCCGTGGTCGCGTATCAGACGGCGTATCTGAAGGCGAACTACCCGGTCGAGTTCATCGCCGCCATGTTGACCAACGACATGGGCGACACGGCCAAGGTGTCGATCCTGGTCGACGAGGCGCGGACCCTCGGCATCACGGTCCTGCCGCCCGACGTGAACGAGTCCGACGTGTTTTTTGCTCCGGCGAAACGAGGAGGACAAGCTTCCGTCCTGTCCCCTTTGGCTAGTGGCACAGACGCCCCCGTCCGTTCCACTACTGAAGCGGCCCTTCCCGCCGAGCTTCCCCCCATCCGCTTCGGCCTGGCCGCGATCAAAGGCGTCGGCGAGGCCGCCGTCCGCACCATGATCGAAGCCCGCGACAAGGACGGCTCCTTCACCTCGTTGCTCGATCTCTGCGAACGCGTCGACAGCCGCACCGTCAACCGCAAGATCCTCGAGTCCCTCATCAAGTCCGGCGCCTGCGACTGCTTCGGCCAGAACCGCGCCACGCTCTTCGGCCAGATCGACAAGGCCATCGCCCGCGCCGCCAGCACCACCCAGGACCGCGCCCGTGGCCAGCATTCGCTCTTCGACATGTTGGCCGACAAAGAGGCGCCCGCCGTCGAACCCATCGTCGAGATGCCCGAGTGGCCCTTGGCCGAGAAGCTTGCGGCCGAGAAGGAGCTGCTCGGCTTCTACGTCACCGGCCATCCGCTCGATCCGCTGCGCGAGATGATCGAGCGCTACTCGACCCACAATTCCGTCACCGCCACCACGCTGGAAAGCCGCAGCATGACGCGCATCGGCGCGATGGTCAGCTCCGCCCAGCACGGCATGTCCAAGAAGTCCGGCAAACCCTACGCCATGGTCTCGCTGGAAGACCTTCACGGCACGTTGCAGATGCTGCTGATGAACGAGAACTATGACCGGTTCAAAGACCTCATGGTCGCCGGCACTGCGCTCATGGTCGTCGGCGAAGTGAACAACGCCGAGGACAAGCCCAAGCTCTTCCCGAACGACATCTTCCCGCTGGAAGACGCCGTGAAGAAGTTCACCAAGCAGGTCCACATCCGGATGCACCTCAGCCGGACCGAGCCCGAACACTTCGACCAGGCCTTCGCCCTGACCCGCGCCCATCCCGGCCGCGTGCCGCTCTTCCTGCATCTGAAAGCCAAGACCGGCGAATGGGTCTTCGTGGAGGCGAACCAGCGCTTCAGCGTCTCACCGACGAGCGAACTCCAGACCGCCGTAAAGGAACTCTTCGGCCCCGAAGCCTGGCACGTCAGCGTGGACACCAACCTCCCCGAACGCGTCCGCAAACCCTGGGAAAACCGGGGCAACGGGAACGAGGGAGCAACTTGATGAACCAACGCTCCGGCAAACACCAATGCCCTATCCGTTGAATCAGGGCAGAATGGGAGCAGTGCTGGAGTTCCCTAGAGGCAGCGGTCAATTTGACTGTCCCTTTTCAGATGCGCTTCGCCAGATCACAGCGGCATCAGCCAAATCTGGCTTCTCCGCTTCATCACAGAAGTAGAGATCGTCACCATCCCCGAAGCGCTTCTGGTAGGAAGATCCGACAAGGCGACGAAACGTTCCGAAGGCTAGCTTCAAGACATGAGGACTTCTGTCCCATCCGATGCACTCCACTTCTGTGAGTTTCTGACCGATGACATCCCTCCATAAACTCGTTTTTGACGCGTCGAATGTTTCGAGCGTTCCGGGACCGAATGCAGACTGCCTCGAAACCACAAGTGTGAAATGGGAATGCCATCCAGCGTTCTCCGCCCAAGAAAAATATCTCGGAGCTTCGGATTCAAAGAAGAGAGCAATCTCTCCCCCGATGTAGTTTGAAGAGTTCAGATCATCGGCAGTGCACTCGCCTTTTAGCGGATGGTAGACGACCTGTTCCAGCGCACGCTCTAATAGTCCCGACAGAGGATCGACAATTTCACTCAGTAGTAGGTTCATTTGTTCTTCCGGAGTAGCGAATCATCATGATTCCGCAAGAAGCCAATTCGAACCTTCGACTTGCGTTGATATCGGTGAGGCTACCTGTGTGGCCGAGCTTTTGGACTGCGGTGCTGCTCCACCGCTTTGGGGAGGACGTTCGCAGAGCAGACCGGCCCGCCCGCCAAAAGCGCCGGAGCACCGGGCGCACTCCAAGACGCTGGCGCGGCTTCGGTCGTCCCCAAAGTAGGACAGGCTTCCAGCCTGTCCCCGATGTCTGAGGGGAACCCTTCGCCGGAACGACGCCTCCGGTCAGGCTGGAAGCCTGACCTACGCTTTGCCCTGACGAGTTTCCACGAACGCCTCCAGCTCCTCGGTCCTCTTGCAGCCCGTCTTCTCAACCCGAAGGGTTGGCATCCCTTAGCCGGGGGTTGAGCGCAGCGACACCCCCGGAACGAGCGCCCAACAGGACGCATCCTGAAGGGATGCCAGCAAGGCGGAGCTTCGCCGCTGTGCTGCGACCCCGCCGGGGTCGTCTTTCGATTCCCATTTCACCTGGGGTGACGTCGCGCTCCGTGCTCCTTACCCCCGGCTAATGGATGGCAACCTTCCAGGTTGCTTTGCCCGCGCGAAATCTCGCGTCGATCACCCACCACCTAGGCTTCCTCCGTGGCGGAGCTTTTGGACTGAGGTGGTGCTCCACCGCTTTGGGGAGGACCTTCGCACCGCAGACCGGCCCGCTCGCCAAAAGCGCCGGAGCACCGGCGCAGTCCAAGACGCTGGCGCGGCTTCGGTCGCTCGTTCCCCTATTTCTCGTAGTGGTATCTGAGCTGCGCGATCCAGCGCTGGTCTCCGACGGACTTGTAGACCAAACGGTGTTCGTCGGTGATCCGGCGGGACCAGTAGCCGGCCAAGGCGTGGCGCAGAGGTTCGGGTTTTCCGAGACCCTCGGAGGGGTTTCGGGCGGCGTCCTTGATCAAGAGATTGATCCGTTTGAGAACC
>JBBQXJ010000062.1:0-28975 GCA_038209745.1 Verrucomicrobiota bacterium | reverse complement strand
GCTGACCCATCTCCTACCCTCTACCCACTGAAAACAGCGAGGAACCTAAAACTCTTGTTCGCGAACACGCCCCGTCAAACGTGGACGAGGGAACTGACCCGGTCGCTTGGATCGAGAAGGTCCGCGCGCTGCCCGTCTGCGGATTCACGGGCGTGGTCGTCCGCAGATCCGTCGGCCCTGAAACCATGCTGGAAAACGGATGGCCCGTGCCCGAAGGCGGAGACGCCACGTCCTCTTTCATGTCGTGCGTCAGCACGGAGGGACGATTCGGATTCGCGGGCAAAAACACCGTGACGAAGAAGTTCGAAATGGCCTACGCTTCTCCAGCCCGTCGTGCCGATGAAGCGGCATCCTGCCCGGACTTCAAGTGCGTGGTAAAGGCCTGCAACGGCTGGCAGAGAATGGGGACTTCGCTCTCGGCATCGAACAGGTCACGAGTGCAGCCGCTGCGTTGCCGAAGTCCGCGAGACTGACGCCTGTCCAACCATTTCGTGGACCGCGAAATGGGAAACCGGCTGAAAATCACGCTCCGGATCAAGCCGTCCGTTCCCGGGTTGCCCGCCAGGTGATCGCCGGGCAGGAACGGGGCCACGAAGTTCGGCATCTCCCACGACAACGGATACGGGACCTCATAGAAGGTGATGGCGTGCGGTCGCAAACCCTGCATCTGCCGGCCGATGGCCCGAACCTGCTCCGAGTTCGCGCTCCCATCGGAGACGTCGTTGCCGTGGGTGTTGTCGATCAGCAGCGAAAAACCGTCCTCCCATCCGGCCACCGGCGCCCACGGCAAAAAGACCCGGACCAGATGGACAACGCGTCGAGTGAAAGACGGTGTCCCGATGAAACAACGGCGGAGTATTCTGTCCGCTCAGTCCTCGTTCGCGTCCGCCTTCGGCTCGGGCAGCCACTTCGTCAGCAGCACGCCGATGATCGCGTAGGTGCCGGCCACGACCGCCGCCATGAGCGCCATCTTCGCCTGGCTGGGCGGCGTGCTCTGCGAGAGGGTGATGGTGAACCAGGCCGCCGCCGTGCCGATGATGCGGCCACCGATGTTCGCGGCGAAGCTCTCGCCCGTGCCGCGCAAATGGACCGGAAAGACCAACGGGATGTAGTTCCCCCAGAAGCTGAATTGCGCGACCACGAAGAACCCGGCGATGAAGATTCCGATGCGGATCAGCGGAAGCGAATCGGGTTGGTTCAACGAGGTCGAAATCCACCAGAAGAGAAGCGGCACGATGATCATCGCCGGAATCTGGAAAATCCGCAGCAGCGTCCTCCGGCTCAACACGCGCACGGCCAGGATCGCCAGCGCGAAACGGCCGACCAATCCGCCCATCTCCTGCCAGATGGTGACGTGTGCGACCGCTTGGTCGTTGGCGTTGGCTCCGATCTGCTTTTTCTGCACCGGCGTGAGGTCCGGCTTGCCGGCCGCTTTCGCCTCGGCCACGGCGGCGCCCACGGCGGCCTTGGCGGCGGCGATCATCTGGGGGTGCCCCCGTTCAGCGGGCGTGCCAACGGCCTGGGCGCCCAGGATCTGGGGTAACTGCTGGATGGCTCCGAAAGCGAGGCCGTAGCTCGCCGCGAAAATCAGCGTAGTCGTCAACGTGGCCCGGCGAAGCTGTGGACTGAACAGCTCAGCGATGCTTGGCCGGCGAAGCTTGCCCGCCGCCTTCTTCTGCGCCCAGATGGGCGACTCGGGCAGAAACGGTCGGATCAGGATCAAAGGAATCGCGGGAATCACCCCGGAAATGAGCGTGTAGCGCCACGCTTCGTGGCCTCCGTAGATCGCCGGAAGCTTCAACGCCAAGGCCGCGATGGAAACGTTTGCCACACCCACAAGCAGACCGCCGATGGAGGAAAACGCCTGGGTGTAGCCCAGAACCCTTTCGCGCCGCTTCGCATCCGTAAACAGTTCCGCCAGCCACGCCACGGCCGCGACGAATTCCACGCACACTCCGATGAACACGAGACAACGGAAAAACAGCAACTGCTGCAACGAGGTCGCCAAGCCGGCTCCCATCGCGGAAAACGCGTAGAGCAGGATGCTGAAGGTAAGGACCCGTCGCCGCCCCAACCGATCGGTCAGATATCCCCCGAGCAGACCGAATACTCCGCCCACCATGGCCGGCACGAAGAACAGCGTGCGGGCCCATTCAACGTAGTTCGCGCCACCCGGGGCGAAGCTGGCCAACGCCTCCGGTCGCGCCATCCCGCCTCTGACAAGTTCCTCGACGAGTGGCGAGCTCAACGCCGCCATCGCCGGCTTGATCACCAGCGGCAGCATCAGCAGCTCGTAGATGTCGAAGGCAAACCCGATCGACGCGATGATGCAGATCAGCCACTGGGTCCGGGTCAATCCGCCACCGGCTGGGGAAGAGTTCATGTGCGGGAGAATTATACGTGTGCGTGTTAATTTTCAATACCCCTCTTGATCTTCGACGATACCGATCGAAGCCGATCGGTTGACGTGGACCGAGAGGTCGGATCTCCCTCCAGAACATGCTTGCGCCGCGCGTATCCCAACCGCTAATTTCCCTCGCCTGGGTTGCACCCGTAGCTCAATTGGATAGAGCATCTGACTACGAATCAGAAGGTTTCAGGTTCGACTCCTGACGGGTGCACCACTTCCCAGCCGACCCTCTGATCCTTGTTCGAGAAACTCTGCCCGTCGACCCCACCGTTCCCGCACGAGTTGCCCCGAATCGCCAATCTTCCGACTGCCAACAGAAGCACGAGACCCGCGACCCGCTTCCAAGTGCCCGCCGCGCCGATCCACTTCTTGGAGAGCCCCGCCCAATCAGCCTCGACCGAGGGGGAACTCTCCGAAAGGACCGCTTCAGTCAGGACCCCAGAATGGACGCGGTCGAGAGCCAGCAAAGAAAGTCCATCCTAGCCCTCGGCCGGCGGCCTCCTTAAACCGTCCGCCTCCAGGCCGATCTTCCCCGGGCGCGGCAATTCGCCAAAAGCCGCCCGCTCGGGCAATCAAGCGCGGCAGCTTCTCCGCGAATTCTCCCGGCCTCGCGATACCGAGGGCCTATTTTCCGTGCGGCTCTGCCAGCCGCATTGCGGTTCTTGGCGGCATGGCCACGAGGAGCCCCAACCGGTGCGAGGAGACGCGTATCGTGCCGGTCAATTCATGCGGATCACGGGCAAAGGTGGGTTGAGCGGCAAGGCCCAGCCACAACGCGATCCGCACGACCATTCTTGCCGGAAGGCGAAACACGGCCCGGAAGGGCTTTGATCCCTCCTGACCGGAGATCCTTCGTTTTATTGCGGAAATTGATCCACAGGCACCGGAGACTTCCTGACCGGAGGTGAATTGGACGATTTCCAAAACCCGACCACCAGCCCCGCGATGATCGCCACTCCGCCCCAGAATTGTCCGAAATGGGGTTCCTCTCCCAGCCACCACCACGCCAACAAAAATCCCGATACCGGCTGCGCATAGATCGTCAATCCCACCAAATTCACGTCAGTCTCTTGGATCACGCGAAACCAGTAGGTGTATCCGATCGCGGTGCAGATCGTGGCCATGAAGACCACCATCGCCCATTCCGCCCCGTCGAGCCGCGCGGCCGCTCGCCACGTCGTGCCCCCGTCGATCAGGAGGTTTCCGACGGTGCCCGCCAGCAGCCCGAGAGCGCATGTCTTCAAGTAGTGGCTCCGCAGGATGATCGCTTTGCCGAACACGGAATAGGCGGTTTCACAAAGGAACGAACTCAGGAAGAAGAGGCTCGGAGCGAGGCCGACCATCTTGAATCCGGAACTAAAGACCCGGCTCAACAACATCACCCCGAAAACTCCCAGAGCGAAGCCCACCCAGCTCCGTCCCCGTATATGTTCCCGCAGGAAGACCGCTGCGGCGATGGCGGTGATCAGCGGCTCGATCGCCATCAAGATGGCTGAATTCGAAGCCGATCCCGTTTGCACTCCATAGACCTGAAGGCGATGCCCCAGGCAGAACACGGTCAGTCCCAGCAAGACCGTCTTCACCAGATCCCAACCGCGCGGCGCGCGTCCGGGAAAGAGAGGCCAGAGCACGCAGAGAATGATCGCCGCCAATCCGAACCGGAGAGTCGCCACGCCGCCCGCGTCGAGCTTGTCCTCCAGCCGTTTGTAGATCGAAGGCGTGGCCGACCAGCAGACGTTGAGGAAAAGCAGATTGAAGAGATGCCGCGGTTTCACTTCCGCTCGGGCACCCGCATTTCAAAGGCGGGGATACGCACCAGCACCTTCCTCCCGCCCGAGTCGATCCCGAGGTAGCTGCCGCGGGCCACGGCAAACAGGGAGTCGAGCAGATGGAACGAGTTGTAGGTGAATCTTTCGCCGGGAGGGATGTTGGGATTCTGCCCCACCACGCCATCGCCTTCGACAGCGGTCACCTCGCCCTCGGCGTTCGTCACGACCCATTTGCGCCCCTTGATCGTCACAGCCACCGGCGAATCGTTGTGGATCGTGATGAAATAGATGAAGCAGTGGGGGCGATCCGGGGACTGTTCGTCGTTCGGTCGATAGACCAACCGGTCCACCGTCACCCGTAGACCGGGCAGCTCCAAAATATCGGTCGATGCGCTCAAAACAGGGTGGAGGTGGTCGAACAATACGACTCACCGATTAAATTGTGCCCGGTCATTGCGGAAAAAGAAAGGCGCGGAACGAGCTTCCGTTCCGCGCCGTCGAAAGCAGGTCGAAGCCCCGGACTATTCCTCGGGCTTGGTCTTCGGGAGACCGGTCACCCGAGCGCCGGCCTTCCAGAGACCGCGCTTGCCCAAGAGTTCCACGCGCTCGAATCGCTTGAGCACGTTACGTTTTTTGCCGCTGCCGCTGGCCGCCCGAAGGCTACTATGCTGAGACATAATCTGCTTAAAAAAGTTGACCGCCCAAAGTTAAACGGACGCGGGTTTTAGCACGCAAACATGGGATTGCAACAGGTTATTGCCCTTGGAAACCATTTCCCCACGATCTTTTTCTCGATCCCTTTCACCCAAATCAACAGCCCAATAGCTTGCAACCTACTTATTACCAAAATATTGGAATTTAAGAGTCCCCACGGAATCCCCTTCCAGATTGACGCACTTTTGCGGCGGCTCGTAGTCTCCCCTTGTCCCAACCGGGCATGAAGTCCGGCCAACGGGGGGAGCGCTATGCCAGAAGGTTACTGCGTCAAGTGCAAGGCCCGGAGAGAGATCGTCGATGCCGTGGAGGAGACGATGAAGAACTGTCGACAGGCGATCAAGGGACGCTGTCCGACCTGCGGAACAGTCATGTTCAAGATTCTCGGCGGCAAAGCCTCCCTACCCGAAACTTCCGGCGAGACTCCGACCGCCACCACGGTCAACCCACCGAAGTAGCTCCGGAGTGTTCCACGAAATCCTCCGCACTCTCCGGGTCGACGCATTCCCGGCCTCTCGCGGGCTTGGATTGGTTCACAAGCAGGCCACCATCGCCGGGCTACATTGGGCCTGACCCGGAATGGTGGACCCACTGGCGAGCCTGTTCGAGCAGGTTGTTCTGACCGATGTGGTGGTATCGCCTGTGGCTAGGCACATCGCTCGCAAGTTCAACGAAAGCGTGGTCTGCGCTCCTCGGGACACGACCGGTGCGCTTGCGCGCCATCGTCAGAAGCGACTGACCGACCGGGCCGGACCTGTTGGTGGAGCATTTCTCCCGATCAACCCCCTTTTCCCACTTGGAGACGAGCCTGACTTCATTGTCTCTGCCAATTGTCTTTCCCAATTTAGGCCGGTGCCCGCAGCCAGCCTCCGGCTGTCCGACCAAGACGAAACGCTGGCCGCTCGCTGCGCCTCTGTTGCGGCGATTGCCTATTTTCGTTTGTTCCTCGGATCCAACGCCGTCGAAATTCTGCTGGCCGACGTCGATCGTTTGGAAGTTTCCGCAGAAGGAACCGAGACCAAGCAGGAGAATACCCTCGAACACCTCGATCTGCGTTCACCCGATTAAATCTGGCGCTGGAACATCGCTCCCATTCCCGAATGCCACCGCTCGATCCATCGCGTCCATGAGGTCGGCGCATCGATCAGCCGTCGTATGTCTTATGCCTCTCATCGTCTGGTCGTGTCTTCGATCCAAGCTCTCATCTCCTCCTACCCAGTCTGACGAGCTCACGTCACAAGCTCGTCCGCCGCTGGAACGGATCCACCGTCACACCGGCAAACGAGCGGCCCATCGGGCATCTCTGTGCCGCAAGGTTTCCATCTGTCAGCCCAAACTGGCGGCACCACGGACCGAAACCAGACCCGCGCCTTTAACCTGTGGAATGAAGCCGGCCGTCCACGGTCGACGTTCCCCACCTCCATTTGTTCAACATAGGAGGATCGAATCCCCAGAAACGGCTTGGGCTGGGTCCGGGAGAGCGTTAACTTGACGACAGCAAAATCCCAATTCCCTAAGAGGCACCATGTCCACCCAGTTCTGGCAAAAACGCTCCGACATCCCCGGCCGAGTCACCTTCTCCGAGGGCAACGGCAACCTCCCCCGGCTGGAGATCACCACCCCGTTCTCCTCCGGTGAGCTCTACCTCAACGGCGCGACCGTCACCCACTTCCAGCTCAAGGACCAGCCCCCGCTCCTCTTCCTCAGCCAGTTCAGCCGATGGGCCAACGGCCAGGCCATCCGCGGCGGCATTCCCGTGATCTTCCCCTGGTTCGGCCCCCGCGAAGGCTCCCCGCAACACGGCTTCGCCCGCAACACCCCGTGGGAGCTCAAGGAGATTACTCCCCAGCCCGACGGCAGCCTGAGCCTCCACCTCTCTCTCCCGGAAATCCCCGACGCCTCCCTCTACCCTCCTTTCAAGGCCGACTACCTCGTGACCTTCGGCAAGACTCTCACTCTCGAACTTCTGGTCAAAAACCTCTCCCCCGACCACGTCTTCGAGTTCGAGAACTGTCTCCACACCTACTTCCACGTCGGACACATCGACCACGTGTCCGTCGCCGGCCTCAAGGGCGCCCACTTCCTCGACAAGGCCGACAGCTACTCCCGCAAGACCGAGACCGAAGACGAGCTCCGCATCACCCGCGAGACCGACCGCGCCTACCTCGGCACCACCGCCCCCGTCCAGATCCTCGACCCCGATCTCCGCCGCCGCATCCTCGTCGAGAAGGAAGGCTCCGCGTCCACCGTCGTCTGGAACCCTTGGACCACCAAGAGCCAGCAGATGCCCGACTTCGGCAACGACGAGCATCTCACCATGCTCTGCGTCGAGTCCGGGAACGTCGCCGACGACAAGATCCTTCTCGCCCCCGGCAAGTCATCCCTCCTCAAGGTCTCCGTCTCCAGTCAACCCCTCTGACCCCTCCCTTGTCCCTCTTCCAACTCACCGTTCTCTCCGATCCCCACTTCGCCTCCATCCCGGAACAGGCTCGCAAGGACTACGAATCACGCTCGGTCAAAAGTCCCCTTCGCCGGACCGCCCTCCGGCTCTACCGGCACTACATCTGGCTGCGGGATCCCCAGTTCCAGAACCATCTCCTCGACCGTTTCCTCGATCTCGCCACCCGTTCCGGTGAACCCGATCTCGTCGTGGCCGGGGGCGACTACACCACCGACACCGCCTTCATCGGCGTGGCCGACGCCGCCGCCCACCAAAGCGTCGGCGAATGCCTCGGCAAACTTCGCACCCGGTTCGGCGACCGTTTCCAAGCGAACATGGGCGACCACGAACTGGGCAAGATCAGCATGACCGGCAACGCCGGCGGACTGCGCCTGGAAAGCTGGCGCCAAGCCACCGGTCCGCTGGGAATACCCGGCTTCTGGGAGCGCGACCTCGGCGCCTACAAACTCATCGGGATCGCCTCTTCCCCCATCGCGCTTCCCGTCCTCGAAGGAGAAACCCTGCCCGACGAACGCGCCGCGTGGTGGCAGGTCCGCGCGGAACTCATTGAACAGCTCCGCGAGAGCTTCGGCCGGCTCAAGCCCGGCCAACGCGTGCTCCTCTTCTGCCACGATCCCACCGCGCTTCCCTTCCTCGCCGAACCCACCGTCATCGGTCCCTGGCTCGATCGCATCGAGCACACGATCCTCGGGCACGTCCATTCGCCCTTCGTCTTTTGGAACAGCCAGATCCTCGCCGGCATTCCTCCGATAAAGATGCTCGGCCACACGGTCCATCGCATCACCCGCGCCTTGAACCGCGCCAAATCCTGGAAGGCCCTCCGGCCCATTCTGTGTCCTTCGCTGGCCGGCATCGAACTGCTGAAAGACGGCGGCTATCTCGCCTTGGAGCTCGACCTCACCGGCAACGATCCCCTGAAGATCCTCCGCCACCCGATCCCGCGCGGCCCCGCCTCCCCGTAGCGGCGAACGGGATTCGCCGCCAGCACTGGAAGGGAATCTCGTCAGCGACTCGCCGGAACTGCGGAAGCCGCATTGGTCACCACACTCGCCGGACGCTGCCGGTCGAACGCGGCATACATGTCCTTGATTCCCGCCGCGTGAGCCTTCCAAACCGACGGCTGGGATCTCCCGCGATCCGGCGTGAGAAGAGTCACGCTCAGCACGCACCGCCGCCAGTAGTCGTCAATCTCTTCGGAATAGATCTCTGGGCTCAGTGAATCGCACACCGCCAGCGAACCCTCTTTGAATCCGCAGAATACCACCCAGTGCATGTTCCCAGTTTTTCGCCGTTGGATCAGCGCCAAAGCGTAACGGCCTCCCGCGAGATGATTCGTCAGTTCAGCGAGAACACCCTCCGCCTTTAGATCCAGAGTTTTGAGCGTGAAGCCATCTTGCTCCAGGACACGATACATGTCCGGATGCAGGCTGCCGGTCGTCGACGAATCGTAGATGATGGAACGGGTATCGACGCCCAATCGCGCGCGCAGCCTACGTTCGACCGGATCCAGACCGTAGCTTTGGTAGATCGACGAAACCGCGTGGAATCCGCAGGTGTGCTTCTCCACTTGGCGCTCCGGCTCGATCGGAAACCGGACGGCGGCATATCTCGGGACCGGCAACACCGGGGCGAAGTCTCCGAGAGGAATCGCCCAGGCCACCAGCATAGCCCCGAACATCAAACCAAGAACGCCGGCCAACATCCCGACGTAGACCAGAAGGCGTTTCCAAAACGGCCACCGCCTAGATCCAATCGGCCGGTTCATCGCGCGTTCGCCTCTCTCACCCCAGCCGCCTCAGAAGCTTCTCATGGATCCCGCCGAAACCGCCGTTGCTGAAGACCACCACCACGTCGCCCGGTTTCGCGCCCGCGACCACGTGCTCCACGATGGCGTCCACCGTGGAGAGATACTCCGACGGTTTGCCGCGCAGTCGCAGCTCGTCCATCAGCTTCTGCGGGTTCAGCCGCTGGTCCACCGGCAACTGCTCCAACCGCGCCACCTCGGACACCACCACCGCGTCCGCCCGCTCCAGCGCGTCCACCAGTTCGTTTTGGAAAATGTTCCGCCGCGTCGTGTTGGAGCGTGGCTCGAAAAGCGCCCAGAGCTTCCGCCCCGGGAACTTCACCCGCAGTCCGCGCAGCGTCTCCCGGATCGCCGTCGGGTGATGGCCGAAGTCGTCCACCACCGTCACGCCGCCGGCCTCGCCGCGCACCTCCATCCGTCGCCGCACGCTGCGGAACGTCGCGAAACCCGCCTGGATCTGTGCGTCGCTCAATCCGCAGTGCCGCGCGCAGGCCGCCACCGCCAACGCGTTGCGCACGTTCAGTTCGCCGGTCAGCGGCACCTCGAACTCCATCGAACCCAGCTTGAACCGCGACGAGTCCGTCAGCAGCTCGATCGATTCCGCGCGGAACTCGCAGGCCGCCCCGAGGCCGAAACGCTTCGTCGGAAAATGCGGTGCCTGGAGCAGCGGCGTAAGATTCGCGTCGTCGCCATTGGCCAGCAGCAGGCCGTTGCGCGGGATCAGATTGATGAAGCGGCGGAAGCTGAGCTGGATCGCCGCGAGATCGTCGAAGATGTCCGCGTGGTCCATCTCCAGATTGTTGATGACGGCCACCTCGGGCAGGTAGTGGACGAACTTGCTCCGCTTGTCGAAGAACGCCGTGTCGTATTCGTCGCCCTCGATGATGAACCACGGGCTGTCGGTGAACCGCGCGCCCTGGCCGAAGTTGTTCGGGATGCCGCCGATCAAATAGCTGGGGTTCAATCCGGCGTGCTCGAAGACCCAGGCCAGGAGCGAGGTCGTCGTCGTCTTGCCGTGGGTGCCGGCCACGACCAGCGAGCGTTTGCCCCGGATGAAATACTCCTTCAACAGCTCGGGCAGCGAACAGTAGCGCAGCTTTCGCTCCAGCACCGCTTCCGCCTCCGGATTGCCCCGGGAGATGGCGTTGCCGATGACGACCAGATCCGGGCCGTGGCCGAGATTGCCGTCCGTATAGCCGCTCATCACCTCGATCTTGCGCTCGGCGAGGAAGGTGGACATCGGCGGATACACGTTCTGATCCGAGCCCGACACGGTGAACCCGCGTTCCTGCATGGCCGCCGCCGCCGCCGCCATGGCCGTGCCGCCGATGCCGACAAAGTGAACCGATTTGATCTCGCGAAACATTGGTGCGGAAAGAGTGCCGACGAGACGCCCGGAGCAAAGCGGAAAGTCGAACGGGTTTAACCCGGGACACAACCAACGCAACCAAGCACCGGGACAAACCCGATGGAAGCGGCTGCCGGTTGATGAGAGGGGTTGACCCGCTGCGCTTCCCGCCCGACCCGTTCCTAAATGACCGGAACCTCCGAACCACTGGCGTCGATCCAGAAGACGTTCCAGTCGCCGCTCTCGTCTTCGTGCATGGCAAAGTCACCCGGAGCGTCTCCTTCCCGCATCAACCGGCCCGTGAAGACGTTGGTGGCCGACGTCGTGAAATACCGACGGAGCGCCTCGGAATGCTCCGGGCCGGCGAACCGCTTTCCATAGAGCTGTCGGCTCACCTTCACGGCATCTCTCTGAAGATCCTGGATTGTCGTAAATCCCCTTTTCGGATCGGAGCCGCGCCTGATCGTGACCGCCGGCGTTGAGCTCCAGAGTAGCACCGCCACGATTCCACCCGCGATCCAGCCCAGATGCCAACAGCGCGTCGCCGACCCCGAGCCGGTGGATCGCTTCAAGGCCAACGACGCCCCGGCAAACATCGCGGCGATCCAAGCCCCATAGTTGAACGCCCGGACCCCAACGGTGCGGGAGCTCGGCCTCAAACCACCAAAGGAGTTCGTTCCCGCCCATTCGAGCCGGACGTCCCGCTGCATCTCGGAAGGAGCCAATGACGCCCGGAGCAGCGTTCCTTGGGTTTTGGGACCGATCCACTTCCTCAAAAGCGGGTGCCCCGTCGTCAGCCAGGAAATCGGCCGAAGACGAAGAGTCCCGACGGTGGTCTCGACCAGGCCCAAAGGCTGGCTGCGGACCGCTTTCCAGCCCGACGCCGACGCCTGTTCCGGCCCGAAGACAAACAGCTCCACTTTCAGTCCATGACTGCCGACCCCCGTGAGCGCCATGGGATAGACCGGCTCAGCCGAGGCGAAGCGGAACGATAGCGGCGGCGTGGCATTGGTGGCTCCAGCTTCGGCGCCGATCAACCGGGCAGCGGCAAAGACCCAGCCTTGTCGAACGTAGTTGGAGATCACGGGGGCGACTTCCGGCGAGGCCGCATATCCCCTGTCCCGCAGCCAGTCGGTCAACACCGCCGCATTGGTGCCCGTCACCACGGTCACATCGAAGCGCTCGGTTTTCGTTCGGGCCAAAACTTCGACCCCATTCCCCTCCGTGCCGCCCGTGCTGATTCCCCGGGTGCTTGCGGGGCCCAGCGCGGGAAGAAGCATCCCGGCCAGGACCAAAAGCGACATCAACAGGAGGATCAGCGCCATCAGATCGCTCTTGGCGGCGGGATCCCGCCGTCGCCGCAGATCCGCGCTGACGACTAGAAGCACGAGCGTCCCCAGCAAGGCCATTACGAAATCCATCACATGGTTCGCCCACACCATTCCCCAAACGAAGGCGACCAAGGCCAGCCAAATCTGATGCGTCGAGGCCAATCGATCCCGCCGGAGCATCGCCCAAGAGCCCAACACGAACCAGCCGAACCCAACAAACCAACGGTCGCCGGAAAGGTCCACCGCCGGCAGGAAGATCCGGTTCAAGGTGGGAAACAGCCCCGGTGTCGCCTGCTCGATCTCCGGCACCGCCGGCAGCGGCACCACCCACGCGAAGTTCGTCCCGGGCCGGCAAAGGAGGTCTCGATGACCAGGCGTTCCACCCCGCCGGCCCAGTGGATCATCGCCCGTTGATCGGGGATGGGCACTTGGCTTGGATCGAATTCGCCCCGGGGAAAGACCTTGCCGTCCGCCAACGCCGCCCAAGGCAGCAGCAGGAACAGCACGCATCTCCAAAGCAAAGGGATCACGCCGCGAGCGTTGGACGGAGCCGGTCCGGTTGTCACCGCGATTCCGTCCGCACAGCCGATGGGCCCGAGCCTACTGCGTGAGAATCTCCGTCTCCCCTTCGCTCCGGCCGATGAGGACCGCCGCGCAGGAGTCGCTGAAGATGTTCACGGCGGTGCGGCACATGTCGAGGATCCGGTCCACGGCGAGGATCAGGCCGATGCCCTCGGCCGGCACGCCGACCGCGTTCATGATGATGACGATGGCCACCAGGCTGGCGGCCGGAATCCCCGCCACCCCCACGCTCGTCAGCAACGCCAGCAGAACGACGGTGAACTGCGCCGTGAAGCTCATCGCGATGCCATAGGACTGCGCGATGAAGAGCACCGCCACGCATTCGTAGAGCGCGGTGCCGTCCATGTTGACCGTGGCCCCGAGCGGCAGGGTGAACCCGGTCACGCGCTTCGAGACGCCGGCGCGTTGGTTCACGCACTCCATCGTCACCGGCAGGGTGGCCGAAGAAGAAGCCGTGGAGAACGCCGTCAGCAATGCCGGCATCATCGCGCGATAGTGCCGCAGAGGACTCACCCGCCCGATCAGCTTCATCATCAGCGGCAGCACGACGAACATGTGGACCGCCAGCCCCAGCATCACGGTGACGAAGAACCAGGCGACCTGCGCGAAAGCCTCCGTGCCCGTCGTGGCGACGACCTTGCCCACGAGGGCAAAAACGCCGATCGGGGCGAACTTCATCACCAGATCCGTGATCATGAGCATGACGTCGTTCACCCCTTGGAAGAACCCGAGCATCTGCTCCTGCCGCACCGGCGCGAGCTGGGTGATGAAGAAGCCGAAAATGAGGCTGAAAAAGATCAGCCCGAGCATGTCGCCCTCGGCCGCCGACTTGAAGACGTTGTCCGGGATCAGCCGCTGCACCACGCCGACCACGTCGCCCAGCCCACGGCCCTCGGTCTTGGCCAACGCGGTCTTCACCTCGACGGACAGTTCGCTCGTGGCCGCAGTGTGGGTGCCTCCGCTGCCCGGCCGGATCAGGTTCACGGCGCTGAGCCCCACGAGGATCGAGAGCAGGCTGGTCAACGCGTAGTAGCCCAACGTCTTGAGCCCCAACCGGCCGAACCCCTCCACCGAACCGATGCCGGCGACTCCGGTGATGATCGACGACACGACCAGAGGCACCACGAGCATCTTCAGCGCCCGCAGGAACAGATCACCGATGAAGCCGAACGCTCCGACCGCGCCGACCGGTCCCAACCCGGCCACTCGGCCTCCCGATTCGTAGGCGTGGATGGCCAACCCACACCCGACAGCCAGCACGATGGCGAGGAGGATCTGGAGATGGAGCGGGAAGCGTTTCATGGTCGGGGAGGTTTATGCCCGGGCCACGGAACGGGACCAAGACTTTTGGAGGAACCCACCCGAACGTGGGGTCATCCAGCGTCG
Source organism: Verrucomicrobiota bacterium (assembly GCA_038209745.1). GTDB lineage: Bacteria > Verrucomicrobiota > Verrucomicrobiia > Limisphaerales > CANJSG01 > CANJSG01. The sequence continues at coordinate 15,170 of JBBQXJ010000062.1, read as the reverse complement.
TCACCGGCGAAGAATCCCTTCGCCTCCGCCTCCCGGATCAGCTCGACGGCGAACTCCCAGAGCCGCTCGGAACCAAGGACGATGTTCCCGTTGCGCTCCGTCACCTGCTGGCTGGTGACGCCGTGCCGGAGCCAGCTGCCACCGGCGTTGTGGAAGTTCTGGAGCATCGGGGCCAAGCGATCCAACGCGCCGGCGAAGCGGGCCTCGGCGGTCCGGCCGGCCTCGAACTCGTTCCAGAGTCTCCGCAGCTCCAACCCCTGCTCGTCGGGCAGCAGCCCGAAGATCCGCTCCGCCGCCCGGGTCTCGCGCTCCGCCTTCGTCGCCACGGCTGCGGCGTCGTAGTGGAAGGTGTCGCCCGCGTCGATCTCCACGAGGTCATGGACGAGGATCATCTGCAGCACGCGGTCGAGATCGACGGGCCGGTTCGAATGCTCCGCCAGCAACACGGCCATGAGCGCCAATGTCCAACTATGCTCGGCCGAGTTTTCGCGGCGTTCCGCGCCCACTGGCGAGGTCCGTCGCAGGACGGCCTTCAGCTTCTCGGCTTCGAGGACAAAGCCGATCTGGCGGGTCAATCGTTCGGTGGCGTTCATGGGGTCGTCATTCAGTGCGACGTCCACGATGCGCCCTACGCCTTCTGCGCATCCCGTCGACCCCCCGCATAGGCTTCGAAGACGCGTTTGATCTCGTCGCGCACCCGGCGGAACACGGCCATCTTCTCGGCATCGGTCCCGGTGGCGTGGGCCGGATCGTCGAAGCCCCAATGGTGGCGGTTCACCTGTCCGGGAAAGGTCGGGCAGGCCTGGTCCGCGTTGCCGCAAACGGTGATGACCGTTTCCACCGGTCGCTGGAGGAATTCGTCCATGTGCTTCGAATGGTGACCCGCGAGGTCGATCCCGACTTCGCGCATGGCTTCGATGGCCATCGGATGGACGTAGCCGGCGGGTTTCGAGCCGGCGCTCTGAACGTCGAGCAGGTCTCCAGCCGCCGCGCGCAGCAGACCTTCGGCGAGATGGCTGCGGCACGAATTGCCGGTGCAGAGGATGAGGACGGTGGGTTTGGCGGCGTGGGTCATGGGAGATCGATCGGATTCTTGGGGGCTTCGAGCAGCCACCGCGACGGCACCGCGAGCAGGGCGCCGAGGACCGGGGCGGAAAGGTAGATCCAGAGCACGTCGAGGTGGCCGGAAACGAGGGCGGGCCCGAAGGAGCGGGCGGGATTCATCGAGGCGCCGGAAACGGGCCCGGCGAACATCGCTTCCATACCGATGACCGCGCCCACGGCGATGCCGGCGGTAACTCCCTTCTCCTTCGGGCCGGTGGAGACGTTCAACACCACCAGCATAAGGATCCAAGTAAGCACCAGTTCCAGCACCCACGATTGCCACGCCGGTCCGGCTGGTCGGGTCGAGCCCAGGAGTTCATTCGTCGGGAACAGCACATGCAAAAGCCCGCTGGCCGCCGTCGCCGCCACGCATTGGACCGCGATATACGGAACGGCCTCGCGCAGGGTGAAACGGCCGGCAGCACAAAAGCCCAGGGTCACCGCCGGATTGAAGTGCGCCCCTGAAACGTCACCAAAGGCGTAGATCATCGCCAGCACGACCAACCCCCAGACCAACGCCACGCCGGCATGGCCGATCACGCCGTTCTGCGTCTGGTTCACCACCACCGCACCGGTGCCGGCAAAGATCAGGGCGAACGTTCCGAAGAATTCGCCGAAGAGTCGGTGGCGTTGCATGATCAGCAGCAGACGCCGTCGCAGGGGCTGTTGGCGCGACGCGGCACCGCTTCCAGCACCTTGCCACGGCGGTCGAGTTCGAAGCGGCAGCAGTCGTCGAGTAGACGCCGCAGCTCCGCCCTGGCTCGCTGCACCCGGGACTTGGCGCCGCTGAGCGACAGACCGGACTTCGCCGCGTATTCGGCCTGGGTAAGACCTTCCCATTCCGTCGCGATCAACGCGTCGCGGAAGCCCTTCGGAAGCTGGTCCACGAACTGGCGGATGATGGGGGACAAATCGGGAGTCGCAGGAGCCACCGAGATCGGCGCCCGAAACTCGATCTGGGCCGAATGCTCCACCGACGCGTCCTTCGTCTGGCTGCGAACGTGGTCGACGATCGCATTGCGCGCGATCTGGTAGACCCACGATTGCGCCTTTTCCGCGCTGCGCAGCGAGGACAGCCGCTGGTGGATCTTCAGGAAGACGTCCTGGAGAATATCGTCGGCCACCGCGGGGTCCTTCACCCGCGAACGGATGAACCCGAGCAGTTCGCCGGCGAAGGTGAGCCAGAGCTGTTCGACGGTCGGGTTCATTCCGCCCCGCAGCCCTCCGGTCCACACCCGCAGCCGCCCGGCTTGGTCGCCTCGATCGTGGCGGACACCACGAACTCGCTGGCGTCGCGGCCCGGCACCCAGCGGCGGACGAACGACCGGCTCTCGTTCTTGGGCCGGATGCGGATGTCCACGAAGCCGGCCTTCGTCAGCATCGCTTCCAGTTCCTCGATCGACGACGCGCCGGAGACGCAGCCGCAGAGCGCGGCCAAGCTCTGGGCGACTTCAGGCGGCAGCTCGGCGGTGCGCACCATGTCGGCGACGGCCAGTCGTCCCCCGGGTTTCAACACGCGGAAAGACTCGTGGAAAACCTGCTGCTGGGTCGGAGACAGGTTGATGACACAATTCGACAGGATGACGTCGACCGTCGCGTCGGCCACCGGGAGATGTTCGATCTCGCCGAGGCGAAAATCGACGTTCGTGAAGCCGGCCTTGCGGGCGTTCTCCCGGGCCTTCGCCAACATCTGCGGGGTCATGTCCACTCCGATGGAGCGGCCAGTCGGACCCACCGCTTTGGCCGCGAGGAAGCAGTCGAAGCCAGCGCCGCTGCCGAGGTCCAAGGCGACTTCGCCCAGCTTCAACGCGGCGATGGCTTGGGGATTGCCGCAACCCAGTCCAAGATCGGCTCCGTCGGGAAGGTTCGCGATATCCTCGGCGGTGTAGCCGAGTTCCGACGCTTCCGTGGTGCAGGAGCCGTCACCGCAGCCGCCGGTATCGCAACAGCCGGAGCCTTCGACGGCGGCGGCGTAATGACGGCGGACTTCTTCACGGACTTGATCCGCATCGGGTTTGGCGGGTCGAAAGCTGATGGTGCTCATAGTTACACCGGAATGGACGGTCCGGTTCCCAAAAGGACGCAGGAAATCTGCATCCCGGCAAGGATCCATCCATCCCCGGCGAACCTATGTGCGACGGAACGAAACAAACGCGCCGGCGATGGTGGCGCCGATACCGCCGATCAGCAGCCACAGGGACTTGTCGGTTGGGGTGCCGGTGAAGGCACGGGAGACAGAGGATCCGATCGAATCCGAGGCGCTGACTCCAAACACGATGAGCGCGACTCCGACGCCGAGCAGGACGATTCCAGGGGTCTTGTTCATAAAATGGGTTTCTTCTGGTTGGTTTTGGCGGGCCGGATCGAAGTCGCGACCTTCAGCCCGACTTCCACCGCAGGATGGATGCCCACCCGGAAACCCCGGCTAAACCGGAAAACAACCCTTGTTTGACCCAAAACCCGCAAACCAATTCCCAACGACCCGCGACTTTGCATGAGCCTCGTTGGCGGTCATTGCATCGTGCACACCGCGCGCCTCGCCCATCTGATGCCGATACCGGGGATTTACCCGGCCCGATTGGTTCACTACATTCCGCCGATGCGACCCATTTTCCATGCCTCCGTTGCCGCCGCAGTCGTCCTGGCCAGCTTGGCGGTTCATGCCGAGGATCGGCCGCAATGGGGCCAGGCCTGGGACCGCAACCATGTCTCGGCCGAAACGGGCCTGCCTGATTCATTCGATCCTGAGACCGGGAAGAACATCCGCTGGACAGCGCCGCTCGGGAGCGAGACCTACGCGTCACCGGTGGTCGCGCACGGCCGCGTTTTCATCGGCACGAACAACGAACACCCACGTGATCCGGAAAACACCGGCGACCGCGGGGTTTACCTCTGCCTCGACGAAAAGACCGGAGAACTCAAATGGCAGCTGGTCGTCCCCAAGCGCGAGGAGGACATCTACCACGACTGGCCGAAGACCGGCATGTCCTCGCCCGCCACAGTCGAAGGCGACCGCGTCTACCTCGTGGACAACCGCGGCATCGTCGTCTGCATGGACATCGACGGCCTCACCAATGGCAACCAAGGCCCCTTCGTCGACGAAGGCCGACGGATGGTCCCGATCGACACCAACGCGCCCAACGCCGAAATCACCCCGCGCAAGCTCGCTCCGATCGACGCCGACATTCTCTGGGCGTTCAACCTCACCACAAAAGCGGGCATCTGGTCGCACGACGGCGCCCACAGCTCGATCCTGATTCGCGGCGACCACCTCTATCTCAACACCGGCACCGGCGTGGACAACACCCACAAGGTCATCCGCACGCCCGACGCCCCGAGCCTCGTCGTGCTCGACAAGAAGACCGGTCGCATGCTGGCCCGCGACCGCGAAAACATCGCCACCAACATCTTCCACTGCACCTGGTCCTCACCCGCCCTGGCGACGGTGAACGGGAAGGAACTGGTCATCTTCGCGGGCGGAAACGGCGTCCTCTACGCGTTCGATCCGCTGGTCGGCACTCCGGCCGATGGCGAGGTCGCCACGCTGCACAAGGTCTGGCAGTTCGACTGCGATCCCGAAGCCCCGAAAGGCGACATCCATCCCTACCTCGGCAACCGCCGCGTCGGTCCCAGCAACATCTTCGGCATGCCGGTCTTCGCCGACGGCGCGATCTTCGTGGCCGGCGGCGGCGACTGGTGGTGGGGCAAGAACGAAGCCTGGCTCAAGCGCGTCGATCCCCACGGCACCGGCGACATCACCGCGAAGAACCTGGTCTGGAGCCATCCGCTCGGGCGCCACACCATGTCCACCCCCACGGTGATCGGCGGCCTGGTCTACGCGGCGGATTCCCAGCACATGCTGCACTGCGTGGACGCGAAGACCGGCGCATTGGTCTGGGACCACGACGTGGGAAGCGATGTCTGGGCCTCCGTGCTGGCGGCGGATGGGAAGCTTTTCCTCGGCACACGGCGCGGAGATTTTCTCACCTTCGCCCAAGGCCGGGAGAAGAAGCTGCTCTCCAGCGTGAAGCTCGACAGCGCCATCAACGCCACCGCCACCGCCGCGAACGGCGCGCTCTACGTCGCCACGATGAAGACGCTATATGCGGTGGGCTCAAAGCCGAATTGACACTCTCTCCCCAGGCCCCCAGAAGAACCCGGATGATCCGACACGGCTTGATCCTTTCCTGTGCTTTATTCGTTGCCTCGGTGTGCGGCTGTTCCAACGTCTCGAACCTGGCTCCGGCGCGACTGGCGCTGATCCAACCCGGAACCACGACCCTTGAGCAAACGCGTCAGCTGCTCGGCCCTCCCAAGCTGACCGTGGCCGACACCAATCACACCCTCCACTACTACGTGGACAAGGATTCCGCCTACGTGAGCCAGACCCCGGCAGGGGCGCTGTCCACCCAAAACGAGTTCTACGTTCTTTTCGACCGCAACGGAGTGGTGGAGAAGACCCATGCCCACTCGCCCCGCGTCGCCCTGCACAACTCAGGCATCCTCGGGGTCGTGGGCGGAACCGACTTCAACGAGGCTCAACTCCAGTCGATTCGCAAGGGCTCCACCACGATCCAGGAAGTCGAAAAAATGCTGGGTCAGCCGACGGACGAACAGCTGACCATCAAGGGAACCGTCGTCTATCGTTGGTTCTACGCGCGGGTCCCCAAAGGACAGATCACAGGCACGACCAAGACGTTGGTCGTGGAGGCCAACGACAGTGATCGAGTGGTCGATTTCCACGTTTCCGAAGGCAGCTTCAAACCGTGGAAATGATCCACGACCTGCTTCTTTTGAGATCGTTTCCCCATTGCTTCGCCGCCGGTTTCCGTTCGCCCCAATCTCCGCCGTTCTCGCCGCTGAAGCACACGCCGCCGCCGTCAACGGCAAGGTTCGTGCGGCGACAAGGAAGACGGTCCCGGCAGTCGCCCCAGCAGCGCATTGACACGCCCGGTTCAGGTCGCCAGAAGAAGCGCCCATGATCCGCCACGACCTTCTGACCGTCACCGTCGTCGCGGCGATTGCTTTGCTGCTCGGGTGTTCCGGACCAATCGATCCGGCGAAGGTCTCCAGAATCCTTCCGGGCCGCACGACGTTGGCCGAAGCGAGACGCATCCTTGGAAAGCCCGACTCCCAGTTGGGATCACAGGGGTACATTCTTGTCCGCTATTTCAGTGCGCAGGAAACGGGCAGAGATCGAATCGGGCGGCAGAGTGTCTCTACCGCTTCGAGCCTCGACCTTCTTTCCGACACAAACGGCATCATCCAAAAAATCCACCGCTACGAAAGCACCGCCCATCTCCAGGCGCGCCACGGCAGCCAACGCATCACCGGTCCGGACCTGTCGGAAGAGTCGCTCAAACGCATCCACACCGGGAAAACAACGGCGGTCCAAATGTCGGAGATGTTCGGAGCCCCTTCCGAGGAACTCCTTGGTTTTGCCGGGACCCTGTTGCGAAGGTGGGTTGAAATCAAACAGGACAACATCTCCGTGACCGCCGTGATCCTTTTTCTCGAAACCGAGTTTGACGAACAGGATGTCGTGTCCAGTTTCTCGACCGAACAACAACTTATCCTCCACTGAAACCGGCCATGAAACCCTATTGGATAGCAGTCGTCGCGTGCCTCGCGATCCACCTGATCGCCGCCGAAGCTCCCGGCACGTTCAAGGTCGGCGAGTTCACTTTCCAACGACCCGAGAAATGGACCTGGGTCGAGACAACCTCCTCCATGCGCAAGGCGCAGCTCAAGGTCGAGTCCACCGACGGCAAGGCGACCGGAGAGACGGTGTTCTTCCACTTCGGAGCCGGCGAGGGCGGCGACGCGCAGGCGAACGTCCGCCGCTGGCTCGGCCAGTTCACGGAGCAGGGAGACAAGCTGGACTCCAAGGTGGAAGAGAAGACCGTCCGCGGCCGCAAGGTCACCTTCGTCCGCGCCGTCGGGACCTACCAGAGCGGCATGCCCGGTGGTCCGAAGTCGCCCATGCCGGACCATATGCTGCTCGGCGCGATCCTCGAAAGCGCCGGAGGGAGCGTCTTCGTGCGGTTCACCGCTCCCAAGGATCTGGGCACGGCGAACGAGGCCGAGTTCCAAAAGTTGATCGAGAGCGGACTTCCCTGAAGGCGCGCGGCTCCCATCCCGTCCAGAACCCATGATCCGCCGATTCATCCCAGCCCTGGCGATCCTCTTCGTGCTGCTCGGCGTCGGGTGCCGGGAGCGCGACCTTGCTCCAGCGTTCACTCCGCCCCGCCCGGCGGAAGCTCCTGAGGAGAGAGCCGTGTCGGCCAAGCAGGCTCCACCGACCGCGCCGATCGCGGCAACTCCGCTTGGCTCCACCAATTGGACTTCGATGTTCAACGGGCGCGATCTAACCGGTTGGAAACGGACGGACTTCGGCGGCGGCAGCGTCCCGGAAGCCAGCGAGGGTCGGATCCTGGTTCCAATGAGCGCAACGCTCGGCGGTTTGAACTGGACCAACACCGCCGGCTTCCCGACCACCCAATACGAGCTCGAGTTCGAAGCGATGAAGATCGACGGGTCGGACTTCTTCTGCGGCCTCACTTTCCCCGTCGGCGACGCGTATTGCTCCTTCATCGTCGGGGGGTGGGGCGGGGCCGTCGTGGGCATTTCCAGCATCGACGGGCAGGACGCCTCCGGGAACGAGACGACCACCAGCCTCTACTTGCAGCGCAATCGTTGGTTTCCGATTCGCCTCCGCGTCACCCCGGAAAAGGTCATGGTGTGGGTCGACGGCAAACCGGTCGTGGACCTGGAAACCGCAGGCAAGAAGATCACCGTGCGCTCAGGCGAAATAGAAATGTCGAAGCCACTCGGCCTCTGCACATACCAGACCACCGCAGCCTATCGGAACCTCCGTTTCCGCAGACTCCCGGCCGGACCCGTCGCCCCCTGATCCGGCAACGACCGGACCGCCTTCGCCCTGGGACGCGACAGCTCAGCCTCCTGTTCTCGTCCACGTCATCGGACCGAAGCGGAGCATGGGGCGAAGGGTGGCGACCCAGGAAAAACTCGGGCACCCTGCCCTATCCAGAGCCCTTGGCCCATCGGCCGGTCGGTCAGCTCTGGAACAACCCGGATGGATTCTCTCCCGCACCCAGAACGCGGCCGGCCCGGAGAACCTCCCGCAGCCCTCCGTCTTTCCAACGTCTCAGCCGATAGAGCGTGGCAAAATCAAAGTCCGGGGCCGGACCGCCCTGCCCGCCCACCAGCTCCGCGCCCCGGCGGACGTTGTCCTGCATCCAGGCCGGCATGCGAAGATGGAAGGGATTCCGCAGCACTTCTCCGGCGTGGAACGACAGCGCCGCCAGGAGTTGCGCCAAGTCCGCCTCCGATGATTCCACCATCAGATTGGGCGACGGGTTCTGCCCCCAATACTCGGTCTCCACCACGAAGCAGGTGAAGTCGGCGGGCAGGGCGGCGAGTGCATCCATCACCAACAGATGGGTGCCGACGTGCGTTCCGTTCCAGTCCAGCGCATGCGGGAAGAACACGACCTTGGGCCGATGCCGCCGCAGCGACTCGACGATGACCTCGACAGAGCTTGACCATTCCGCAGCGTGCGTCTCGCGGGTCCTTGGCTGGATGCGTTCCAGACCATTCGGCGCAGTCTGTTCGAGATCGAAGCCGATCCAGGCGCACGCGGACTCCAGCTCCTCCAACCGGGCGGCCTGTCGCTCGCGGTTGCTGCCCTGGGTCACCGCCACGTCGACCACGCGAAACGCCGCCTCTTGCCGGAGCCTGAGCGGCAGGCCACCGATGATGCACTCGTCATCCGGATGCGGTGCAAAAATCAAGGCCACCGGCGCGTCGGGAGCCGGCGCCACCCGTTCAGGGCGTTCAATGCTTCCAAGAGGCAAGTGACGCCCAGAGCGGGTCAAGCGGGCAAAAGATGCGGCGAATTCGGCGTATGGATTGGTCATTTCAGAAGCAAAGCGATTGGGCCAACAACAGCATGGAATCTTCCGACGATTCGAGCTGAAACCGGCCGCTGTGTACGGTGTTTAAAGTCGGGATCGTCCTCCTGCCCCAACAACCCCCAATTCGAGGGGATTGTTGCAAAACCAACACCTGACGAAGGTCCAAAACACATTTCTCGAACCGTGGAAGTTATCATCAGACCCAATGCCGACTGCGCCGCCGACCTCGTCGCTCGCCTCATCGCGCGGGAATTGAGGGCCAATCCTCAGCTGGTCCTGGGGCTGGCCACCGGACGCACGATGGAGGCGGTTTACGCCCGGCTCCGCAAGATGCATCGCGAGGACGGTCTCGACTTCTCCGGTTGCCGCAGTTTCAACCTCGACGAATACGTCGGCCTGCCCGGTTCAGACCGCCACTCCTACCGGCATTACATGAACCATCACCTGTTCCTTCAGGTGAACATCGAGCTGAAGAACACCTTCCTCCCCGACGGCATGGCGGAAGATCTCGAGAAGGAATGCACCCGGTACGAAGACAAAATCCGCGAGTGCGGCGGCATCGATCTCCAGCTCGTCGGCATCGGAAAGGTCGGCCATCTGGGATTCAACGAACCTCTTTCCAGCCTCAGTTCACGCACCCGGGTCAAGGTGCTCTCGCCGGTGACCCGCGCCCAGAACAGCCCCCTCTTCCTGAAACCGGAAGACATGCCCCTCCGCGCGGCCACCATGGGGGTCGGCACGATCCTTGAAACCCGGCGCTGCGTCATGCTCGCCTCCGGCGAGGACAAGGCCGCCATCGTGGCCAAGGCCTTGGAGGGCCCGCTCTCCAGCATGATCTCCGCGACCGCCCTGCAGCTCCATCCCCGCTGCACCGTGGTGCTGGATGAACCCGCGGCCAAGGATCTCAAGGAAGCCGACTACTACCGCTGGGTGTTCGACCACGAACCCGAGTGGGCCGATCTCAGGGAACCGGCCGTCAACGGGCACGCGCTGGCAATCGTCCCGGAACTTTCAGATTTCCGAGCCCGTCTCCCTTCCTCTTCCTCGGTCCCGCACTGATCCTCCTCCCCCCGAGCGGGTCGTTTTTTGCAGGCTTCTTCCACGTGGAAGGATTCCGCCGACCACAAAAGTATCGGATCCGCCATTGACGAACGTCCTTGGTTCGCGAGATTTTCAGGCGTGTCCAAGCACCGTCCAAGTGCCAAGCCAAAGAAGGCCGGCCCGGTCAAATCCAAGACCACCCGCAAACCAAAGATCGCGCCGGAACCGCCCGACGCCTCCACGGCCGAATGGATGCCGCGCCTCTTCCGCAACAGCTACACCCGCACCGGTCAGCGGTTCGAGGTCGAGGGTTGGGCCATCAAGATCCAGCACCAGGGCCGCCGCCGCACGTTCTCTCTCTGTGGTGACACCAAGGAAGAATCCGCGATCGAAGCCCGCGCCATCCACGAGACCATCCTGGCGGAAGGCTGGGAGGCGGCCCTCCGCAGCTTCCCGCCCAGAAACTCCTCCGAAAACCGCCACTCCAAGGCGGAAGTCGCCTATTGGCTGCAGCGGCTCCTCCGGCGCCGCTACCGATTCCCCGGGTCCGGCGAAGGCGAATCTGATCTGGCCGTCAGAATCGACCATGGCGGCGTCGGCTACTACTTCCCGCTCGGCAACAAGGATTCGGAACTGGCCGCGACCAAGGCCCACGAGATCTACCGCTCCGTCCTCCGTCACGGCTGGGAGAAGACCAACCGCACCTTCTCCCGCGAACTGATCGTCGGATTCGAATGGTGCGCCAATCCGATTCTCTGGACCTACACCACGGTCCACACGCTGGTGGATCCCCCGGAGCCGACCAAGCCGGAGGCCGCCTCGGCGTCCAAGCGCATCTTGATCCTCGAAACCGACGACGGCATCCGCCGCGCCCTCGCCTGGTGCATCAACCAGCAGAAGGACTGCGTGGCCGTGTGCTGTGATTCCGTGGCGTCGTTCGACATCGCCATGGAGCGTCACCAACCGCACCTGGTCCTCCTCAACCGCAGCCTGTCCGAACGCGTCGGTTATCCGTCGCCCGGCGAGTTTGCCCAGGTCCGCCCAGGCGTGCCGGCTCTCACCTTTTCAGCCGCGCCCGACGGCGACCAGATGTTCGTCTCGACCCCGGGAGGCGCCGTCGGCTACCTCCTGCGCCGCGTCGATCCGTCGAACCTTCTGAACCCCATGCTGAACCTGGCGGGCCAAATCGAGACCACTCCGGAGGATGCCCTGGCGCGGGTGAAATCGTTCTTCCAGAAACTCCTCCGTCCCAAAGCCGGCCAGGAAGATCCCGGCCTCGCCCGCCTGACCCGACGCGAACTCGAGGTTCTCACTCTTTTGAGCAAAGGCTGTGTGGACAAGGAAATCGCCCAAGCCCTCGGCATCAGCGCGTGGACCGTCCACGGCCACATCAAGAACATCTTCGAGCGGCTCCACGTCCGCACCCGCACCGAGGCCGTCGTGCGGTTCCTGGAAAAGTAGGTCCAGTCCCTCCGAACCCCGGGGCGGTTCCCCCCGCGCTTTCTGGCCAATCACAGAACGCGCGGAGCGCCCGGGATCTTTCCGCGTGTCCGGTGGATTATGCGTTTCATGATCTACCGCTTCTTCAGCTCCACCGAAGCCGGCACGACGCCGAGAACGCCGAAGCTTCCTTTACCGATCAGTTCCGGCCGGTGTCGCCCCGTGTCGAAGCGCAACGCATGGATCTCCACCTCCCAGATCTCATCGATCCCCGCCGCGCTCATCCGCGTGGGAGGCCACATCGAGATTCGTAGGTCTGGGCGTTCGGGCCCAGACATGAAAAAAATTTACCGGCGGCCAAACGGCCATGGTGGTTTGAACTTCCGCCGGCTCCTTCCGATAAAGACCCACGACTTGCGGCCAGTGCTCGTTCGTTCCACCCACGTGCCGAGCCCGCCACCCCGAGCGCGCAGAGAGCCCCTTCACCCGCTTCAGAAAGAACGCGACGTTGCAGGCTCTCCAACCGTCCGAAGGACTCCTCCGAGCGGAAGAAACCAGTTGATCAGCGATCCGGTTTCACCGACAGAACTGTCGGCACCAAGCCACCCAAGAGGCCATGAACTGGTATTACGCGCTGAACGACGAACAACTCGGTCCCGTGGACCAGGCCACCCTCGACCAGCTGGCACAGGAAGGAACCATCACACCACAGACGCTTGTTTGGCACAGCGGCCTCCGCGACTGGCAACCGCTCGCCGTCGCTCTGCGGCCCCCGAACGCGCCGGCCTCCGGCGGCAATCTCTGTTCCGAGTGCCACCGTGCGTTTCCGACCGACGAAGTGGTGAAGCTCGGCAGCGGCTACGTCTGCGCCGCCTGCAAACCCATCGCTCTCCAAAAGCTCCAGGAAGGTGTCCTCGGAGACGGCAGCTCCGAACACGTCCGTCAGCAGCACCTCAAGCACGAAGCCTCCATCAAATCCCTGGGCCTCCTCTATTTGATCGGAGCCACGTCCATGGGCCTCGTCGCAATCATGGGACTCGTCGTTCCTGTCATGATGCTCCGTCAACCGTCCGGCGGAGCGTCGGTTGGGTTGCCCGCCGCACCGATGATTCTGATGCTCGGATTGGCCGCGTTCTTCTTCGTCACCGGAATCGGGATTCGGAAGCTGAAGCCCTGGGCCCGCATCGCCTCCGGGATCCTCGCGGGCCTAGGTCTCCTCGCGATTCCCATCGGCACTCTGATCAACGCCTACATCCTCTGGCTGCTCTTCTCCAAGAAGGGCGCGACGGTCTTCTCCGACGACTACAAGCGCATCATCGCCGAGACCCCGCACGTCAGACAAAAGACCTCCATCGTCGTCTGGGTTCTGATCGGCCTCGTCGTCGCCCTGGTCCTGTTCGGCCTGATTGGAGCCGTGGTCGGGTAGCCCTGATCCCGCTCCGAAGGCGCCTTGAAATCCGCGTTGACCAGTCCGGCCCCGCTCGGCCACTGGAAACCCACGGACGATACCAGAACGGCGCCCGACAATCGGGTTTGGCTTCGCGGGACGGGAAAAGGCGCGTCGTCTCGATCGGAAGGTCGATTACCATCCCAGCGGTCGCGGAGGGCCATTGTAGGGCTTGGCTCCCAGCTCCCGATCGTAGGTGTGCTCGACGGTGAGCAGTTGTGGATCGGTGACCGTCGGGGCGGCGATGAAGCCGTGGTAGCGGCCCATCCAATAGGCGAGCAGCCAGGCTCCGGGTTCGACCACGTCGTTGCCCCCGGCGCCACCATCGGCCTGCATCAACCAATGGTCCCAGCGCAGCGGCTCGGTCTCGCGCGGCGGAAAAGTCTTCGTGCCGCCCTTGAGCGCGACGTAGCCCGGGGGCGTGCGCAGGTCGGCGCGTTGGGAGTTCTGATAGGACCAAGCTCGAAGATCCAAGGGCCAGCCACGGAGCTGTTCGATCGCCTTGTCCGGTTCGCAGTCGTTCCCGGTGAGCGCGCCATAGAGAAAGTTGAACCACGGATTCTGCTCCACGCGGACCACTTCGTAGCCGCGTTCGTAACCGCGCCGGTAGAGCGCGCACAGTTCGGAATCCTGCTCGTAGCGGAGCAAATTCCAGTCGCACCAAAAGGAGAGCTCGTCGAGGAAGTGCAGGACGCTGTCCGGCGGAAACGTGTTCCGCGCCCGCAGCGTGTAGGCTGGGTAGCCCATCGCGACGAGTTCCTGATAGGCGGCGGCGAACTTGGGATCACCGGTCAGCACCTCGGCGGTCTTGATGAACGACAGGATCTCGACCGCTTGCAGGCCGCGATCGTATTTGCCTTCGTCGGACAGGAAATAGTCCGGATCCCAGCGCCCCCAGCGCGTGGCTTTGCCGTCGACGTCCACGAGTTGCCATTTGTGGTCGATCAAGTGCGTGGCGATACGGGCGAGATGCTCCTTGGCCAGCTTGATCTCGTCTCCTTGCGCCACCAGTTCGAGAAACAAGGCGACGGAGTAGAAGTGGGAGCACAATTCATCGCTCGACGTGTCGCCCTTCCACTCGAACTTGCCGTCGGCGGTATCGTGCCACTCGGCGGCATAGCCACCCGAACCATGTCCCGCCTGGTGCCCGCGTTCGCCCTTGGCCCATACCGAACGCGCTGGGAAACCCGGAATGCCGGTCATGGTTTCGAGCGAACGAAGCGCGTGGAACGTGTCCGTAGCCTCGTGTCGCGCAGCCGGATCCTTGGTCACGGCGTAACGGTAGCATTCTGCGGCGAGGTAGTTCCCGGAATAGCCGCCGTCGTTGTCGCTGACTTCACGGACGTATTCCTTCAACGCCGCGTCCCATTCGAGCTTGTGGGTGAATCCGAGCCGCTTCTGTCCCCACTCCTCCAGATGCTTTTCGTAATAGACCGCCTTCTTCGCCAGCGTGTAGGGCTCGTACCGGATGATGCCGAGGCCGCGGTCCGTGGCGACGTAGACCGTGTCGTCAGCGACGGCGATGGCGTTCACCCGATCATCGGGCAGCCAGCGTTGACCGGCAAAGTAGTGGAACTTGCCGTCCACGCGACGGATCGCGCCGCGAGAGGTGCCGATCCACAGATCATTGGTGAAGCCGGCCGCGAGACAGGCGGTGTCCTCGAAAGGCAACCCCTGCTCACCCCGCAACGACCCCATCGACATCCCCCGCAGAACGCCCAACCCCCGGTCCGTGGCGACGAAGAGCGAGGCACCCAAGCTGACCGCGTCGCGGGAATTGGGCGAGGGCAGCGAACCCCAGTCCCAAGCTTGGTCGACGGGAAAGCCATACTGGTCGACGCCGCTGAAAACGCCGCGAGAGAACAGGGTCAAGCGACCGGTACCATGGACAAAAAGCGTGTCGTTGTGGGGAACCAACCGGCCAATGGAAAAAGGTGCCGCGTTGGTCGAAAGCGGCTCCAGCCTGTCGCCGTTCAGACGGAAAAGCCGGCTTCCCACCGCCGCAAGAATATCGCCCCGAAATTCGCAGAGATCTCCCACCGGCTCGGGGGAAACCTGCATCCAGCCGCCAGCCTTGAGGCGATACAGTCCCTTGGCGGTCATCGCCCAGACGATTCCTCCCGCTCGGGCCAGACGATTGACCTGGGAGTCCATGCCAGCCTCGGGCTCCAGCTCCGAGCCTCGCAGTCGGAGCAACCCTT
>JBBQXJ010000061.1:0-29063 GCA_038209745.1 Verrucomicrobiota bacterium | reverse complement strand
CCAGGCTGGGACGATGGTGCGGGCTGGCGGCGACGAGGCCGGCAAGGGGCTGGAGGAAGGCGTCGTTCACGCTGGGAAGATCGATGGAGGGAGGCATCGAAGTCGATTTTGGCGGACCTCGTCGACGTCAAGCCTGTTTGTGGGATTTATACGGGCGTTCGCGGGGTTTTCCCAAGAAAACAACCTCCCGGAGACCCCGCTCAACACGACGCGCGGAACGCTCTTCCTGGCTCGTTCTCCTCCCTCATGCGCTCCTGCTTTCCTACCCCTCTTCGGCCACCGATGGCCTTTGGCATTGGAGATCCCCTTGCCGTCGAGCGTGTCTATCTGGCGGAGGAAGTTGGCGCTCGATGAATTCAGCAGGATGTCGAGCTTCCCATCACCGTCCCAATCTACCTACACGGGCGTCGCAAGCGCGCCGCCCTTCTGGTCGTCAGCCTTTGGTTCGAAATACGCGGGCGGGAGGAACTGCGGCGTAGGATCGGTGGTGAACTTGTTGGTGTTCTCGGCAAAGACCACACGGCCGTCCTCGTCGCCGACGATGAGATCCAGGTCGCCATAGCGATCCCACTCGATCGCCGCCGAAGTGACCATCTGCAGACCACAGTCTCCTGCCTTTCTCCAAGCTCCATCGCTGCCGATCTCTGGCCGATCACATCTGGCTTGGAAGCCTGTCCAAAGTGGTGTGGAGGTTCTGAAGCGATTCTATCAGCGCTACGAATCACACGGTCCAGTGATTCTCTGGAGACTCCGATGGAAGGACAGGGTGCCCGTTGTAAGGAACCCTCCGCCTCCCCACGTCGTGTTTGCTGATGTATCGTTCCGGGCTAAAAAGCCGGGTCCCCGGCCGTGGATACAAGGAACGCTGGACGAAGCGACCGCTTCGTCCAGCGTTGAAGGATCGTAGTAGCCACTACTTCTTGACCGCCCGGACGAAGAACGGGGCTCCTCCGGGGTTGGTCAACGTCGCTTCAAGGTAGCCAACGGTCAGAGCGACCGTCTGGCGCGTGGTCCAGGTGCCGCCGACCAGCAGCGGCGAAGTCTGGATGTCGTAGCTGGCGCCGGCTTCGCCGTAGACCATCAGGCTCATCGAGGAGGCGCCGTATCCGAGCAGGTCCAGCAACGGCTGCGGTTGGCCCAGCTCTTGCGCCCGGTAGAAACCGATGCCGTTGGTGACGGTGACGGAGACCATGGTGGAGCGGTTGGTCAGGGGGATGCGGTCGATCCAGCGCCAGTCCCCTCCCGGGAGATTGGTGCCGCGCTGCAGTTCGTAGCCTGTGCCCGGCCGGCCGTAGAGGGTGACGGCGTCGGATGGATCGCGCCGCAGCTCGAGGAGGGGTTCCCGATTGATGAAGACGAGGCGACCGTTGGCCGAGCCCGTCGCATCGACGGACGTACCGGTATTGCGGGTGCCGGTCACGGCGGAGACGACCACGGGCACGAAGGCGGAGGAACCGGTGGTCGCGGTGGTGAACTGGAACTGGGCCACTGGATTGGTGCTTCCGACGATGCCGCCCGCCACCGGCACGAGCTCAAGCGCGTAGCGGTTCCCACCGAGCGGCTTGAGCGTGGCCCCTTGGAGGACGCCCGGAACTGCCGCCACGGTCGCGGAGGCCAACACGGGGGCACCGAGCGTGATGATGGCGGTCGCGTTCGTGGTGCGGGCGGTGCCGGTGAGGCGAATCGGGAGCGAACCCAATTCATTCGTGATCACGACGGCGGAACCGATCTCGATGCCCATGAAATCGCCGAGCCTCACTTCGAAGGCAGCGGTGGCGAGGAGCGACGGCAGGCCGTCATCGCTGACTCGGACGGTGATGGACACGGTCGTGGAGGCGTATTCCGGTGTCGGCGTCCAGGTGAAGACGCCGTTCGTCGGATCGATGCGGGCGCCGCGTGGCGCGCCGGCGCCTAGGCTGTAGGCGAGATGGTTCGCCGGAATGTCGGGATCCGTGGCGACGACCGTGAAGCTGAGCTGGGTACCCACGTTGGCGTTTTTCGGCGCCACGGGGGCGACGACGGGCGGGAGGTTTACCTCGTTGACCACGATGGTGACGGCCTGGGTGGCGGAGAGCGCGGGCACTCCGCTGTCGGTCACGCGGATCTTCAGATAGTTGGTGCCGGGACCGTCGCTTTCGGTGGGCGTCCAGGTGAGGAGACCGGTTGGATCAACGACCAGTCCGGCCGGGCCGCCGGTGAGCAACTGCCACGTAAACGACTGGGCCGGGAGGTCGGAATCGATGGCCGTGAGGAGCACGCCGAGCGCGGTGCCTTCGTCCACGATGAGCAACCGAGAGGGAGCGACCACTGGAGCGGAGTTCGCCTCCAACACGGCCACCCGGAAGGTCTGGGTGGCGGAGAGGCTGGGCATGCCGTTGTCGGCCACGACCAGCGCGAAGAAGTTCGTGGTGCCGCCGTGTGCGACGGTCGTCTGCCACGTGATGGTGCCGGTGGCGGGATCGATCAGGGCTCCGTTCCCTGTGCCGCTGAGCAGGCTGAAGGTCAGAGTCTGTGAAAGACCGTCAGGATCAAAGGCGCTGGGTGTGAGCGCGAAGAGACCGCCCTCGGTGATGGACCGGTCGGAGATGGGCGCGAGCGTAGGCGGCTGGTTGGCGACGGTGGTCACGGCCGTGGCGACCTGGGGATTCGCGGGAGCCGCTTCCGCATTGCCCGCCGCATCGGTGCCCAAGGCGTAGAACGCGTAGGTCTGGCCCGGGACGCCATGGAACACGGCACCGGGCTGGGCGATGCGTGGCGACCAAAGGCCGAAGGGTCCGCCATTGGTGGACACATACACGTCGAAAAAGGCGACGCCGCTGAGGTCGTCGGTCGCGCTCCAGCTCAACGAGAAGTCGATCGGACTGGTCGTCGGAAGCGGGCGCATCACCGTGGTGGGCGGCGTGATGTCCGCCGTGTTCGTTCCGGCCGAATAGACCAGGGTGTAGGTGCCGCCCGGGTTGTAGTCGAGCAGGTGCAGGAGGTTGGTGTTGATCGGCCGGAGGGCGCCACCGAAGAAGAAACGATCCGTGGTCCAGGCGTTGGTGCCGACGCCCAGATCCGAGCCGTCGCCGCGCAATACTTGCTTGAGCACGAAGTTGGTCCCGCCCGGATTGCCGATGCGGAGATAGACCCAGCCCGTCGGCATGGTGGCGGTGATCATGGTCTGGAGGACGCCGGCCGAGATCGGATTTGCCAGAGTGGCTTCGGTGACGGCGGCCACGGGCACGATCGTCCCCTGCGAGAGATAGAGCGTGTCGGGCAGGAACTGCGGGTCGGCCTTGTCATTGACCAGCAAGTCGGGCCGGCCGTCGGTAAAGGGTCCGTCCACATTCACGATCCGGGTCAATTCATGGATCTCGGTGCTGCGGACCAGCGAGAGACGCTTGCCGGCGACGGCGTCGAGGTATTTGAAGGAGGCCGAATAGTTCGTAAAGCTGCCCTGGAGCGAGG
The DNA here is from genome assembly GCA_038209745.1 of Verrucomicrobiota bacterium. GTDB lineage: Bacteria > Verrucomicrobiota > Verrucomicrobiia > Limisphaerales > CANJSG01 > CANJSG01. The sequence goes on along the minus strand of JBBQXJ010000061.1, from coordinate 25,613 downwards.
AGGTGAAGAGCCAGCGGGCGATCTTGTTAGAGTTGACGGCGATGGAGCCCAGGTCCACGTCGAGCAACGGTGAGATGGGTTTGTTCTCCAACTGGGCACCAAGGATCTGGAAGTCGATCAGCAGTCCCTTCTGGTTGTCCACGATCTGGGGCTTGCCGCCGCTGAGGGTGAGGTTCTTCGCGTCGCCGTAGCCCACGTTCGCCACTTGCACGGCGAGCGAATAGGGAATGCTGGGCTCGATCTGCGGCGTGAACGGATCGTCGGAGAACACGTCGCGGTCGTGGAAGTAGCGGACGATCAGCTCGGGCTGGGGATAGACTTGGATCGGCGCCGGGGTCAGCGGAATCGTGACCTGTGTCCCGTCCTGCACATAGCTCATGGTGCCGCCCACGAGGAAGAGGCGGGCTCCATTGGTCGGGGCCGCGTCGAGCGTCGGAACCAGAATCCAGGAGGAACTTCCGGTGGTGAACGCGGACAACCCGCCGTTGCCGTCCACTCCGGTCAGGCCCAGAAGCTGGGGAGAGCGGATGTCGAAGAGCGTGGTGGCGTTGGTGCTGTCGGAACTCTGGATCTGGAGAGTCACGAGCACCTGCGAGAGGGGGCTGGCGGTGGCGTTGTCCAGCTCCAGCGTGGCGTTGAAGGCGTCGCGGGTGAGGACGGCGTTCAGGTTGAGCGAGAGCTTCACGCGGGCGCAGACGCCATTGTCGTCCGCCGTCTGCTTGACGGTGTCCCGCGACGACTGGGCGACGCCGGGGCGGCCCGGGGGCGGAATGATGTTCGCGGGCGGCGTGGGCCGGCAGATGCCCTTGAAGCCGGGCGGCGGCGCGAAGTTGGAGCCGGCATCTGCCGGGATCACCGGGGCAGGTCCACCGCCGCCGCCGCTGCCGGCGCCGCTTCCATCCGGCACCAACATATAGACGGCGTTGTAGAGCGCGGGCAGATCGCAACCGGTCGAGTCGAAGGCGTAGCTCGCCGTCTCCTTGTCGACCACGTTCGGGCCGCAAAGGTAGTTCCACAACATCTGCGCGGTCACGGAACAAACACCGCTCATGTAATCCGTCTGTTGCCGAAGATTGTTTTGTCCGACCGGAGGACCGCGATGGACGGTGGCCGGAATGGTGATCGACTGCTGGGCCCCGAGGGTCCCGATGTTCGTGATGAGCGGGACGATCTGAAACTCCGTCGCTTGCGGCATGACGAACCTGATGTTGTTCGCGGCGATCAGGCCGTGGTTCTCGATGGTGTATTCGATCTGAAAATCCGTGCCGGGATATTGGCCCAGATCGACCGAGGCCGGGCTGATGGTGACGACGGGGATCGGGACCTGGGTCTCGAAGGTGCTCTCCACCTGGAACTGGTAGTGGTCCTGCACCGTGGTGGGCACGACCGTGAAGGTGTAGCTGACGGTCTGCCGCGGGAGGAAGGCGACGATGTTGGTGATGTCACCGGGAGAGACCAGCGCGGATTGCCGGTAGGAGCTGTGGGCGTCGGCGCTGACATCGACGATGTAGTAGGCGGAAACCAGGTTGGAGAACGTGGTCGATCCGTCCGCCGCCGTGCTGTTCGTGGCCACGGGCAAGCCGCTGAGAGCGTCCGTCACCCGGACCAGGGCGTTGCTGAGACGCGGGCTGTTCGCGGTGAAGTAGGTGTATTCGTCCTCGGCGACCACGCGCAACGAACCAAGTTGATCCGAGATCGTGCGGAAGCGGTATTGGACGGAGAGAGCCGCGTTGGTCGAGTTGATCGCGACCGTTCCGGTGTAGTCGCCCAGAGGCAGATCGGACGGCGGCGTGAGGAGCAGCGTGACCGTGGTGTTGGTCCCGGGAGCCAGCGGCGGCAGCGAACCCGGGGAGGACAACGCCAACCAGGGCAAGGACGGGATCAGCACCTCCAACGGCCCCGTGGCCACGCCGCCGCCATTGGTCACGGTGAAGCTGACGGGCGTCTGGTGCGCGAGGAGCATCGACGTCTGGAGGCTCCCGGGCTGCGCCGAGAGGGCGGGCATGAGCAGCGACTGGTGGACGTAAAAGACGAAGTAGTTCGTCACGCCCTCGGCGGAGGTTATCCGGACGCCGACGCTGCTCTGCACCGCCGAGGCATCGACGGCGCGGATGTCGAACCGGAGGGCGGTCTGCGAATTGCCGGCCAGGGTGGTGTTCGTGATGGCCGCATCGACATGGATGCTCGCGTGGTTTGTATAGACCTCGGCCACCAGTCCGGTGAGCGGCTGGTCGCTCAGGTTGTTGATCGTGGTGAAGACGGTGTTGCTCCCGCCCTGCATCACGTCGGCGACCGACATGGGGGCCACGGTGAAGCCGAGGATGGAGAACTGGTCCTGCCACGCCGGGAGAGCCGAGACGCCGGGATGGCTGGCGACGATCCGGTAGGTGCCGGCCTCGTTCGGCAACGGGTTGAAATTGACCTGGAAATTACCGGCGGCATCCGTGACGACCGCGAGCACGCGGCGGGTTCCACGGACGTCGACGGCGACGTTGACCGGCACCAATCCGGCCGGCTGGCCGTTAGCGGCCGAGATGGCGTGGCCGGTCAACGGCACGGGCATGTTGGCCCGGGAGACCGTCACGTCCGTCGCCACCGTCGCGGAATAGGCGGGACCGATCGTGACGGGGGTAGCGGCGACGCGCGTGTTGTTGTTCTCCAACGCCTCGGCGACGGTGTTGAACACGTCGGCCTGGACAATGATCCAGTAGGTGCCGGGCGTGGTGGGCATCTTCACCGTGGCCTGCTGCTGGATGGAATCGCCGACGTTGAGCGGGCCAGTGTAGACGGGCTGGGCCGCAATGATGTCGTTGCCGAAGAGGGCGTCGGTCGAGATGAAGACGCGCTGGGTGATGTTGGTGTTGATCCCGCGCAGGCCATTGTTCCCCAGGGTGAAGGTCACGGTGAGGTTCTGGCCGGTGTAGCCGTTGGTCGCCACGGCGATGTCGCTTACCACGATGTCGGGAAGATCGACGTCGCTGACGACGAAGGTGGCGGAACCGGTGGTGAAGCCATTCGCGGTGGCGGAGACGGTGACGTTCTGGTTGCCGTCGGTGATCCCGTTCACAAGGCTGACGATGGGGAAGGTCGCGCTGTTCGTTCCCGCCGGAACGGTGACGGTGGCCGGCACGGTGGCCTTGTCCGTCCGGTCGGAGGCCAGGTTCACCACCAGGGCCGCGCTGGTCTCGGTGTTGCGGGTCACGGTGCCGGTGGTGGCGGGGTTCTTGCCCTCGGGCACGAGATCGTCGGCGATGAAGACCTTCAGCGTCGGACCGTCGTCATCGGTTACAAGCAACACGTCCGGGGTCGTGGCGCGCAGCGGCTGTCCGTAGACCGAATCGGCCACGTAGCCGATGATCGAAACCGGCCGAGAACCGTCCACGATGGAGTTGTCCACGGCGGAGACGGGGAAGCTGGCGCTGATCGAACCGGCCGGAATGGTCACGGACGCGGGAACCTTCGCGTCGGCTGGCGAGCTGCTCTGGAGCAGGATCACGATGTTGATCGGGCGCGGCGCCGGAAGCGTGACGGTGCCGGAGGTGGCGTTGGGGCCGGCGCCTTCGCTGATGCTGTGGCTGGCCAACGAGAGGGTGACATTGGGAATGTCGTTGTCCTCGACCGTGAGCGAAGCCGAGGAAGGCAGGAAATCGGTGGCGGACGCGGTGATGATGTAGGTGTTGGTCCGCTCGATCTGCGAGTCATCGACGGCAGTGATCATGACATTGGTGGAGGCCATGCCGCCGGAGAAGGTGACGGTGGCGGGCACGGACACCTGGTTGGCGTCCGAACTGAGAAGCTGGACGACGAGGTTCGTCGAGGTCGCCGGATCGCGGGTGATGGTGGCGATCGCCGAAGCACCTTCGACGACGTTGGTCGGAGCGATGGTGATGGTCACGCGGCGCTGGTTGCTGTCGAGCACCGTTAGCGTATTGGTCGCCGGATCGTACCCGGTGGCGGACGCCGTGATGACGGCGACCTGAGGGCCGTCGAAGAGGGTGTCCTGCTGAGCGGTCACGAAGAAGGTGGCGCTGGCCTGCCCCGCCGGAATGGTGACCGACGGTGGGACGGAGGCCTTCGCCGGGGCGGAGCTGGAGAGATTGACGACCAAGGCGGCGGTGGAGTTCCCGTTGCGGGTGACGGTGGCCGAGACGTTGGGATTGGGCGCGGATTTGGCGATCTGCGACACGGCGAGCGAAAGGCCGAGAGACCCCGACACGACGACGGGGTCCGGATCGATGAGGCTGTTGTTCGACTCGTCCGTTTCGGACAGCGCGCCGCCGGAATCGGCGGTCACGACCAGATAGACCGGCCCGGCCGGGGTGTTGGCGGGGAACGACACCATCTGGGTCACGACGAGGGAACTGAAGGCCGGAACACCGTTGGTGGTCTGCCGGGTGACGAGCAACTGGTCGAACCCGACCACGTTGTCGGAGGAGAGCAGGATGCTGTCGTTCCAAGGGCCGACCGCGGCAACGCCGCCGCTGTTGGTCAACGCATAGACGACGGGGAACGGAACCCCCGGCCGGGCCGAGGCCGGGGCCGTCACCGAGACGACGGCGAGCTCCGGAAGCGGAGTGAGCGCGGAGAAAGCGCCGATGGAGTTCGTGTTGTTGGCCTCGCCCGTGCCGCCGGGATTGTATTCGAAGACGTTGTTGTTGATGTCGGCGACCACGGAAACCAAGAGACCGCCCGCGCCCGAGGTGTTGTTCGGCAGGGTGAAGTTGTAGGAGCGGTCGAGCGACGTGCCGTTGGTGATCGCGCCGGAATAATAGACGTAGGTGCTCAACAGCGTGAGGCCGAGGTTCGTGTTCACGACCGTCACCCGGTCGTAGAAGTTGCCGACGACCGGGCCGGTGCCGCTGTTCGTGAGGGTCCACCGGATCATCATGTTCGCGCCAGAGACCAGCGACACGGGCTGGACCGAGAGGGCGCTCACCAGGAGATCCGGATACACGTCGAGCGTCGTGTTCAACGGAATGCCCGTATTGTTGTTGGATTCGGCGGTACCGGCCCCGTTGGCTTCGGCGAGGTTGTTGAAGGTGTCGGCGCTCACCGTGATCGAGAGGGCGCCGGCCGACTGCGGCCCGGTCGGAAGGTTGACGGAGAGGGTCTGCGACGACGACGTGCCGTTGGTGATCGTCCCCGCGTTGTAGTAGGGCGTCACGTTGACCAACTCCTGCGACGTGGTGGTGTTGACGACCCGGACCCGGTTGTAGAAGCCGTTCTGGGCGATGGCGGTTCCGTTGTTCTGGATCTGCCACGAGAGATCGAGCCTCGCTCCGGAGAAGGGTCCGGGCACCGGGGTCACCACCAATCCGGCGATGACGAGGTCGGGCGCGGAGAGAGTCTGGATGGCGGTCAAGTTGTTCGTCTCGGCGTCGATGCCGGGAACCAGTTCGAAGACCGAGTTGAGGACGTCGGCCTCGACGGAGATCTCGAACTGTCCGAAGGCCTGTCCGTTGTTCGGCAGCACGACGGCGAGCAGGTTGGTGCGGAAGCCGGCGGGTCCGAGATTTCCATTGGCCGGAAGCGTCGAGTCATAGACGACGTTGGAGGTGAACAGCGTCTGGGCCGTGGTGAGGTTGCGCAGGATCACGCGGTCCGACCACGAATTGCTGGTGAAGCGGCTGCCGGTGTTCGTCACGGCCCAGGCGATGTTGATCGTGCCGCCGGGGAGCCAGCCGGCCGCGGGAGAGACGGAGATCGCGGCGACCCGGATGTCGGGATACGGCGCCAAGGTGGAGGTGAAGGTGGTGGAGGCGGAGTTGTTCGCCTCGCCGCTGCCTCCCGCGTTTTGCTCAGGGATGTTGTTGGCGGTGTCGGTGTTCACCGTGGCTTCCAGCGTTCCGACTGCCGCAGCCCCGTCCGGAAGCACGACCGCCAATTGGCGGACGCGGGAGCCGCCCGGCAGGATCGGGCCGTTGGACCCGAGGCTCGCGTCGTAGAGCAAGGTCGAATTCACGAGGATCTGGCCGGTGCCGGTGTTGCGGACGGTGACGCGGTCGGTGAAGGAACTGGCGGTCGCTGCACCGCCGGAGTTCTGATCCGTCCAGCCCACGATGATCCCCTGCCCCGACAGGACGCTGGCCGGCGCAACGCCGATGCCGGTCACGATCAGGTCGGGAGACGAATTGGTCTGGAAGATCGGCTGGGGCGACTTGACCGGATTGGACCAGAAAGCAAAAGCGGTCGTCTGCGTGGCCACCTGGCTGTAGAAGGTTCCCTCCAGATCGACGGTGTAGGTCCCGGTGACAGGCAGGATGAAGGTGTCCTGGTCGCTGGAGGCGGGACGGTTGAGCAGGACGGTGCCATCCGGCGCGTAGAGCTTGGCCACCGGGGTGCCACCGCCGCCCGAGAGAATGCCAATGCCGTCGAAATAGAGAGGCTGGCCCGCGGTGCCGTTCATGGAGAACAGGCGGGTCAACTGGCTCGGCGAAGAGGTGTTGGTCACAGCCGTGTCGATGGCGATGGCCGAAACCGACGCCGTGGTCAGGAGGCGGAAGGCGTAGGCACCCGTGACGCCGACGTTGAAGTTCACGGTCAACACATACGAACCGGCCGGAAGCAGCAGCGACGATTCGGTATAGTAAGCGCCGTCCGAGTTGTCGAAGGTCCGGTCGGAGACGATCTGGGTGCCGCTCCGTTGGAGGTTCCAGCGGGCGGCGCCGTTCGTGATCGCGTCGAAGAAGACCTGGGTGGGAGCAGCCACGGTGAAGGTGTAGAACTGCCGCGTTCCTGCCTGGGTGATCTGGTTCATGACCAGCGTGTCCAGCGCCAGGGCGTTGGTCGTGTAGGTCACGGGCGCATAGGCGAAGGAGACGTAGCCCGTCCCGGAGTTGTTGTAGTAGGTCCGGCCCTCGACGGAGAACGTGTAGGTGCCGGTCGAAGGCAGGGTGATCGTGTCCTGGTCCGAATTCGGGTAGAAACTCTGGATGATCGTTCCTAGAGGATTGTAGAGACGGGAGTAGGGCTGATTGTTGAATCCCGTGGACGCCACGCTGTCGAAATAGATCCGCTGACCCGCCGAGGCGTTGAAGCGGAAGAGCCCGGAACCGATTCCCGCGATCAGGTTCGTGCTGTTGGTGCTGCCAAGACTGAAAAGCGGCGCCTGTGCGGGATCGAGGAAACGGAAGGCATACGGAGTGGGAGACGTAGATTGGGAAATCGCCTGGAACAGGTAGGTGCCCGGTGTCAGGAGCAGGGACGAATCTGCAACATCCGCCGAATCCGAGAACCGAGCGTCGCGATTGTTCACGTAAGTGCCGGCGGGTCCAGTCAGGGTCCATGTCCAATAGGCGTTGGTCAGGGAATCGAAGAAGAGCCGGTTAGTGCCCGAGAGGTTGAAGGCGTAGTAATCGATGCCGCCACCCCCGGCCAACGTGCCGCTGATGGTGGCCCCGATCGGAAGGGCGTTCGTGGTGTAGCTGACCGCCTGATAGGCGAAGCTCACGTAGCCGGTCCCGGACGTGTTGTAGTAAGTCCGGCCTTCGACCGAGAGAAGGTAGGGCCCGCTTTGAGGGAGGGTGAGTGTCGGTCGGTCGTTGTTGAGGTAGAAGCTCTCGATGACCGTGCCGGCGGGGTTGTAGAGGCGGGCAAAAGGAGGGGTGTTGAATCCGGTGCTGGCCAGCGCACGGAAGTAGATGTTCTGGCCCGGCGCGCCGTTGAACGTGTAGAGCGCGGAGGAATTGCCGCCAATCAAGTTGGTGGAGACCGTGTCGCCGAAGGCGATGGACGCCGCGGTCGAGGCGTCCAGGAGCCGGAACGCGTAGCCCGTGGGATCGGTCGATTGGGAGACGATCTGCAACTGGTAGTTTCCGGCCGGCAGCACGAGCCTGGAATCATTGTCCGCTGAATCGGAGAAGCGGCCGTCGCGGTTGTTCACATAGGTGCCGGCGGGCCCGGTCAGGGTCCATGTCCAGTAGCTGTTGGTCAGGGAGTCGAAGAAGACGCTTTTCGCGGTCGCCAGCGTGAAGGTGAAGGTGTCCACGTCTCCTCCGCCGTCCAAGATTCCCTGCACGGTCGCGCCGAGCACGAGAGCGTTGGTTGACTGGACCGGCGTCTGCATCACGAAGGCGACGGTGGCGGCAGGCGACGTGTTCCCCAAACCGCCCTCGATGGCGAAGTAGTAGGAACGATTGGCCGCCAGCGTGAACGGCCCGTAGTTGCCGCCGGGGGATCCGTTCGCCCAGACCAAACCGTCTTCTTGGCTGTAGAGGCGCACTTGGCGACCGGAGTTAAACCCCGTTTCGAGCAGGCCATCGTAGTAGAGCACTGTGCTGGCGGGCTGGACGAGGCGGTAGAGGACCGAGCCGCTGGTGGGGACAATCTGGTTGGTCACCGCCAGATCGACGGGCAAGACGGGCGCCGCGCGCAGGTCCATGAACCGGACCGCGTAAGTCGTGGCCGAGCCCCAGAACTGGATCTCATAGTCGCCGGGTGCGAGATCCACCCAGGGACGAGAATCGTAGGCGCCGCCTCCGGTGTATTGCGCGGTCAAAACGGGGCCATTGGTTCCGAGAACGGAGAAATTGAGATACGCCACGTTCAGCAGGTCGACATAGAGGGAGGTCTGGGCCGTGACATGGACGAGGTGCGAGTTGGTTGCCGTGGCGGTGGCCAAGGTGTTGGTGTAGGCCACTCCGAGGATGACGGGCGTCCCGGAAAGCGGCGACGTCGGGATGTTCGGGAACGAGGTCGCCGTGACGTTGAGCGCCCCGTCCACGGAGTCCTGAAGATAGCCCTCTATCAACAGCGTGTAGGTGCCGGCATTCGCCAGCAGGTTGCTCTGGGTCGAGCCGTTGAACCCGGCATACCAGAGCTGGTTGCCCGCGGGATCGATCAAGCGCCAGATGGCGCTCGGCGCACCGGAAACGGTCTGCCCAACCGTCCGCACCCGGTCTCCCGCCAAGGCGTTGAACCGGTAGGCGCGAGAACTCCAAGCAGGGCTCAGGGCGACGGAGGTGGTACCATTCAACGACAGCGGCGGGGCCGTCCCCAGATCAAGCAGGACAAAAGCGTAGCCGCCCACCGTGTCGCCGGAGGCCGTGACCGACAATTCATAGGTTCCCGCCGGAACGGAGAGCACGGGATTGGAGCCCCCGAAGTTCTGGGCATCCGAACCGTTGAAAGCGCGAATGTTGACCACAGTGCCGAGCGGACCGGTGAGGCTCCAGCGCAGCGGCGAATTGGTCCAACTGTCGAACGCGAGCTTCGTGGCTGACGGCAGGGTGAAGGCGTAGCGCTGCCTTTGGCCGGGCACATCGATGGAGCCACTGACGAGCGACCCGAGGGGCAGGGCCTGGCTGCTGTCGGGCGCGACGACGTAGCGGAACGAATAGGTGCCGGGAGCAGTCGGTTCGTTGAAGTTGCCGCCGACGACGAGCGTGTAGGAGCCGCTCTCGGTAAGGGTGAAGGGTCCCTGGTCGTTGAGGGTCGTTTCAAACAGGCTGTTGCCGTTGGGAGTGACCAGCTTCCAGAAAGGTGCGCCGTAATACGGGTAGCCGCTGTAGCCCAGCGAATCCAGGAACAGCCGATTACCGGCCGAGGCGTCGAAGCGATAGATCGACGACGAACGGGCCGGGGCGTTCGTGCCGTTGATGGTCGCAAGCGCCGGAATCGAAGTCCCCGAAGCGAAATCTAGGATGCGGAAGCTGAAGTCCCCGGTGGAGCTCCCACCCTGCGCCGAGACCGTCACCGTGTAATGACCGGCGGGCACCGCATAGATGAAGAAGCCATCCGACGTGAATGAGGCATTGTTCACGATCGTCCCGGCCACGCCTGCCAGGGTCCAATAGAAGCCGGAACGGTTGGTCAACGTGTCGAAGAGGATCCGGGTATCGACCGGCACGTCGAAGCCGTAGGTCCGGACCTGGCCCGGCTGGGTGATGGTGTCTTTCACGGTGGCTCCCAAGGCGAAGCTCGCGGCGGTGTTGGTGACGCCGGAAACCGTGAACGTGAAGCTGCCGCTTGCGGAAGGCTCGCTGATGTAGCCGCCCACCAACAGCGTGTAGGTGCCAGTTTCGTTCAGTGTCACCGCGCCGTAGTCGCCGAAGGTCCGGTCGAAGACCTGCGTTCCCGAGGGAGCGACCAAGGTCCAGAACGGGACTCCGTAGTAGGTGAATCCGCTCTGGCTGTTCGCCCCGAAATAGACCGCCTGCCCGGAAACGGCGTCGAACCGATAGGCCGTGGTGATAGTGGGCGGAGAGAGGGTTCCATTCTCAGGGACATCGAGAGACAGCGGAGTGGCATCCGCGAATCTCAGCAGTCGAAAATCGAACGAATTGGTCGCACCGCCCGCGGCTGTGACGGCGACCGTATAGTTCCCCGCTGGCAGAGAATAGATGAACCATCCGCCCGAGTTCATTCCCACATTGTTGGCCACGACGCCCGACGGGCCGTTCAGCGTCCAATAAACGTTGTTCCGGTTCGAGACCGAGTCGAAAGAGACCGTGGTGTTCGCGGCCAAGGAAAAGGAATACGACTGGACTTGGCCCGGCTCCGTGATCGCGCCGATCACCTCGGTGCCGAGGGTCATGGACTGGAGCCCGTTCGTCACGCCCGAGACGATGAAGGAAGCGGACCCGGCTGCGCCCGTTTCCGGGACCGCGCCCCCCACCAGGAGAGTGTAGGTGCCCGAATCGCTCAAGGTGATTGGTCCGTAGTCGCCTGCACCGCGGTCGAACAGGGTCGCTCCCAGCGGCGACAAGAGGGTCCAAAACGGGGTTCCGTAATAGTTGAACCCGCTTTGGGAGAACAAATTGAAATAGACCGATTGTCCCGCCGTGCCAGCAAACCGGTAAACTTTGGAAGAACTGGCCGGAGTGAGCGACACGTTCACCGTGGCATCCACCGCGACGGGAACGGAGTTCGCCAACGACAGCAGGCGGAAAGCGTAGCCGTTCGTGCCGACACCCGAACCCTTGACGGCCAGGCTGTAGTCGCCGGGTGCCAGATCATAGACGAGCCAGCCGCCCGAACCCATGTTGACACTGTTGGCCACCACTCCTGTCGGCCCCTGGAGCGTCCAGAGAATGTTGTTCGCGTAAAAAATGCTGTCGAAGGAGATGGTCGTCCGTGTTGGCAGAGTGAAGGTATAGGACTGGACCTGGCTCGGTTGGGTAATGGCGCCGGAGACCGTTGTGTCGAGCGCAAGAGCTTGGGAACCATCCGTCACGGAAACGATCTGGAAAGCAAAGTTGCCGGCGGCCGATGTCTCGTAGTCGGAGCCCGAAACGAGCAGGGTGTAGGTGCCGCTCACCGTGATCGCGAAAGGACCCTGGTCCGAAAACGAACTGTCAAAGAGGACCGTGTCGTTGGGGTCGATCAGTTTGACAAACGAAGTCCCATAGTAGGTGAAGCCAGATTGGCTCTGGGCATTGAAGAAAATCTTTTGCCCGGCGGTAAGATTCACCCGGTAGGCCGCGGAAGACGAAGCCGGCTGGAGCATCCCGCTGACAGGGGTGTTGACAGGGATCACCTGCCCTGCCCCGGCATCGACGATCTGGAACTGATAGCCGTTCGTGAAGCCGTTGGGGCCGTTGAGCAGGAGTTGGTAGTTCCCCGCAGGGGCCTTGAAGATGTTCTGGCCGATGCTGCCGTTGTTGAAGTAGCTGCCGTAACCGACCGGTGTGCCACCGGGACCGAGTATTTGCCGGTATGGCCCCGACTTGTTCGTCAACACGTCGAGGATGAGCCACGTTGGCTGGGCGACGGAGAAGGTGAACGCGTTGGTCACTCCGGCCGGGTAAAGATCGCCCGAATAGGGCGTGCCGAACGTCAGCGGCGTCCCCGTGAAAACGCGTGGAAAATTCCCGGCGGGATCGACCCGGAACGAATAGAGATTCGTGGCCGTGTTGTAGATTTCACCCTCGACGAAGAGGACGTAATTGCCCGAATCGGGCAGTCTGACGGACCCGACGGTGCCGAAGCCCTGTTGGAAGAAGTAGTTGCCGTAGGGGCCGAGCAGTCGCCAGCTGATCGCGCCGGACGAGGCCACGCGGGTGAAATCGAACTGGTCACCGGCAGCCGCCGTGAACTGGTAGAAATCCGTCGAGGTGGCCGGGAGTGCGCCGTTTGTCACCACCGTACCGGGCGTGATCAAAGTCGCCTCCGAGAGATCCACGAACCGAAAGGCGTAGCCGTTGGTCGCCCCGTTGGCCGCCTCGATCGTCAACGTGTAGTCGCCCGCCGGGAGCAACTGCAGCGGATCCCCATACGAGCCATCGGAGCCGCCGAAAGAACGGTTCGTAACAAGGATTCCTGAGCCTCCTCCCAAGGACCAACGCAAGGCGGCCACGTTGGTCAGAGAGTCGAAATAGAATCTCTTGGGCGAGGTCAGCGAGAAGGTAAATGTGTCCCGCTCCCCGGGATAGGAGATGTCCCCCGCAATGATGTGAGTGAGGGTCGCCTGGGAGCGTCCCACCAAGCTCGAAAGCAACAGGACCCAAGCTCCGAGAACCCCCTTAACAAAAGCAGACCTGATCCACACGGTTTTCATGAAAATCATAAATCCAACTGTCCCACTTTGAACTATCGCGCCGGCCCAAAAACCTCACTCATCCGAGAGGCTTCCAAAATTTTGGTCAGCAATGCGTCAATTTAAGGCGGGACGCAAGGGTCAAAAGGAATGTTCCCCAAAACGGAATCAATCGAGAAACCACGACAAACTGGCGCCCTGCTCCCTGCTCAACCCGCCTTAGCATTCCTTGCGAAACAAAGGCCAAATACTGCCCAGCTTTTAGCCAGTAAACCAAGAGGACTGCGTCGAACGAAACTCAGACGGGTGACCACGACAATGCGCCGATAGGCCCAAGGTCGAAGTGGATGCCTGATCCAGAATAGGGGATTGCGGAGATTGATCCAGACCCTCGAAGGGTCGGCACTTCGGAAAAGGAAGGGAGACAGGCGGGTGGAAAATCGAACCGCTTCAAGCGAGGACTACTTCTGCCGAATCAAAATGAACCATGCGCAACCGGTGTTGTTGACGTCCCCGGCCAAGGCCGTGATGTCTCCTTTCTTGATCACCTCGGTGCGGGTGGTGACGAGCTTGTCCTTGCCGATGAGCTTGATTTGGAACTTGGAGTCGTCCAGTTCCGTGATTTCCACCACTGCGTCGTCGCTCAGTTTAAACTTCCGGTAGGAACCGTCCTTTTTGACATCGGAGGCCAGTTTGTTCACCAAGAAATAGTGCTGCCACTGGAAGATTTTCCCGAGCCGTTCGGCCAATTCCTTTTCCAGTTCCTTGTGCTTTGGATCCGGAGATTTTTCGTCGTTGGTGCCCCACACGAGTGTCACCTCCATTTTGGTGTCGCCCGCCCGGACCGAGGGTGCTGCGACGAAAAGAGCAAGAAGAGCGGTGAGCGCGAACAAATTGTGGATCATCGATGGCATCTCAATCAGCCGAGCTGTTCGGGTTTGTGTCTGTGGCAGCGGCCGGCCGCTTGTCAAAAAGATAGACCACGGTCATCCGGTTCGCTTCGGACCGGAAAGTGATGGCGCTCATTTGATCGGAAGCAATGTCTACCTCGCCCGGGATAAAGGGCCGAGCCGTCTCCCGCGTGGTCAGCACGGCCACCGCCGCCAAACAGGCGACGCCAACGGCCGGAATCAGGAAGCTCCGCATCCAATTGGACCGCTTCGGAATCCGAACTTCCTCTCGGGCTGCGATCTTCTCCTCGGCCTCGATTCGCCGCTGGATCTGGCTGAAATAGAACTCACGGGTCTCGGGCACCGCCATGAGCGGCTCGCCCTCCCGGATGATTCCGCGCACGAGGCGCAGATCCGCAGCCAAAGCGGCTCCCACTGGGTCGGTGGCCAGTTGACGCTCCACGCGCCGCGCTTCGGCGATGCGCAGTTGTCCATCGACATACGCCTGTATCTCGAGCTGTTGATTCGTGTTCATTCGTCCTCGTTTTTCTTCCAAGAGGCCATCAAGCCGGCCATTCGGCGCCGGGCATAGAACAGGCGGGACATGATCGTTCCGATCGAGCAGCCCATTCGTTTGGCGATCTCTTTATACTCAAGCTCTTCAAATTCATGCAAAATCAGCACCGTTCGATGCTCGTGCGACAGCTTCTCTAGAGCCTCGTCGATCCGCTTCCGCAACTCGGTTATTTCCAGTCCGGCGGTCGGATTGACCGTTTCCGTGTGCAACAGCCGTTCGACGCCGCCCGACTCTTCTTCCATCAATTCAATTGAGTCGGTTCGAAACCGCTTCTGGCGTCTCAAGTGATCCAAGCAAAGGTTGATCGCGATCCGCGTCATCCAAGTGGCGAAACTCGACTCGCCCTTGAACTGAACGATCCGCTGCCATGCCTTGACCCAAGCGTCCTGCGAAAGATCCAAGGCCTCGTCTTCCCGCCGCACCATGCTGAACGTCCGGGCATAGATCTTGTCCCGGTGGCGTGCGACCAATTCCTCGAACGCGACCATGTCGCCCTTTTGGGCGGCTTTGACCAGCGGACGATCGTCTGGGGGAGGAATTTTTTCCTGATCTTTCGACACAACTAGGACGTGGCGCGGTGGGTGTTATTCAGCTGGCTATGATCGAGACTACAGCTTGCCCTTGGTGCTCGGCAACTGACCCTCGATCCGCGGATCCCGCGCACAGGCAGCGTCTGTAGCCCGGGCGAAGGCCTTGAAAAGACCTTCCACGATATGATGGGGTTCGTCGCCATAGAGCAGTTCCAAATGCAGGTTGCAGCGCGCCTCATTCGTGAACCCTTGGAAAAATTCCCGGGCTAATCCGAAACGAAACGCGGACGACATGTCCTGCGATTTGTCCAACTCATTGATGCGCAACTGGCCGAACTTATTCAGTCCGCGCCAAACCAGATGCGGCCGGCCGCTGAAGTCGATCACGCAGCGAGCAAGGCACTCGTCCATGGGAACGTAGGCCTCGCCGGTGAACGGATTACGCGGATCAAAACCCGTGCCATAACGTCGGATCCCCTTCTTGTCCCCGAGCGCCGCCAAGAACACTTGGCCCAGTGCGATGCCGCAGTCTTCGACCGTGTGGTGGGCGTCGACTTCCAGATCGCCTTTGCATTTCAGGAAAAGATCCACCGTCGCGTGCTTGGCGAAGAGCGTCAGCATGTGGTCGAAGAACGGCACGACCGTCTTGATCGTGGACTTTCCCGAGCCGTCGATGTTGAGCCGGACCTCGATGGATGTCTCCTTCGTGGCTCGCTTCAATTGCGCATGGCGCTTGTGCATGGAGATCAGACTAGCCGACCCCGGTGCGGAACGGCCAAGGGAAAACCCGGAAGACTCGGCGGCCCACTCCCGTAAACTCCGAAGCCACCCATGCCTACCACGTCTCCCGGTGGGGCTGATGGTCGTTGTTCCAACGACGACGTGCGGCATCGGTCTCGTCGATCCAGCGCGTCTGCCGCTCTCGTTCCACATGCCCGTCGCAGAAGACCATGTTGGCCCGCCCGCGATGGCGGGTGGCGACGGCCCCCGTCAAACCTCCGATCGTCTTACGATTCGGTCCCAATATATCCATCCAGACTCCCGGGGGGAGCTGCTGTTCCCCGAGCGCGATCATGTCCGCCGGCACCCACACGCCCTGCGAACCAATCCGGTTTTCCACGCCGTTCGCCATGATCCCGGTGCCGAGTCCGAGCCGGGCGCCCGTCTCGACCCAACCCGAGCCAAACCCGTTGTAGCCGAACGCACTCGTCTTGATCGTTCCGTAGCGGAACGGCACATGCGAAGGGCATTTGAAGACGGCAACGTTTCCACGAACATAGGGAGTCAGCCGGTCCGACCAGCCCGTCCCCGTGCTTTTCAAGCCCGTCGGCACAACTCTGACGGCAAGGCCGGCACCCGGATAGCAGCCCGCGTCGCTTTCATACATCGCCAACGCTTTCCCCAACTGCGAAAGATTGCCGGCGCAGAGGATCGATCTCCCGCGTTCCTTCGCCGACGACAGCGCGGGCAAAAGCAGGGCCGCCAAGATCCCGAGGATGCCGATCACTACGAGCACCTCCGTGAGAGTAAATCCGCTTGTCTGCCCGGAGTTCAACGATCCCGTCTTCACTTGGAGCCCCCTGCGTGTTGCTCGAGTCGCCGTTTAAGGTCGTCGATTTCCCGGCGCATTTCCTCCAATGCGACGCGATCCGTCTGGGTCTCGACGCGCTTCCGACGCGGCCGGTATTTGAAGAAATACAGTCCCGCAAAGAGCAGCGCGGCCAATGGCGCCAGCAACAAAGCGGTCAAGTAGGCCAGCAGCAGTGGCTCCGGCAAGGTCAGCGGTCGGTCCAGCTGCAGAAGCAACGCCGAAAGCCACAGGGCGATCGCCAGTCCCAGTGCGGCGAGCAGAGCGCTACGCGAACGCCGTTCATGGGTCAGCGCAAATCGTAGCTTGTCGTCCAGTTCATGACGGTGGCCGGGATGGACGTCCTGTATTTCAGCGGACATCTGCTTCAGCAGATCTTCCTTCAAGTCGGGGTTTAGCGGGTTGTTCATGGCGTTTTCTCAAGGATACGGCGCAGCGCGGCTTTGGCGTGGAACAGGCGGGACTTCACCGTGCCGGGGCTGCACTCCAGCACGGCGGCGATCTCCTCCATTGTGAGATCTTCGAGGAAACGCAGCGTCAACACCTCGGCATGAGCCGGAGAAATCTGCCCCAGCGCACGGTGGACCTCCTCGGCGGATCCGTGGTCGGCGGCGTTCCATTCTGGATCGGCCACCTCTTCTGTCAGTGGAACCAAGGCGTCCGGTTCGCGACTAGACCGGCGGAGGCGATCCACCACCTTGCAATGGGCCAACCGGTAGAGCCAGGTGCGGAACGCTCTCGGAGACCGGAGCTGTCGGACACCTTTGAACACGGCGAACCAGACTTCCTGCGATGCCTCCAAGGCGTCGTCCCGGTTGGTCATCATCCTAAGAAGGTAATAGAGGATGGGACGCTCGTGCCGTTCCAAAAGCGACTGAAAGGCCCCTTCCTGGCCCTGCTGCGCCCGAACAACGAGAAGCTTCTCCTCAAGCCGGTCCAGTTCGGCGGCGAGGCCTTCGCGTTCATGCGTTGTGGGGAACTTGTCGGTCACAATGATCGCAATCCAAGTCGTCCGGCACCCGCGATTGGTTCAAAGTATTTTCCTTCATCGCAGGATTTTTTTGAATCGGTTTCCTTCAAAGCCGATGTCTGCTCACCGCACTACCCTGAATGGAGGGTTGTGCCTGTCCTCCCGGTGTAGCGAAGGTTGAGCATCTCCATGAACTGTATCCATCGACTCTTCCCTCTCGCGGCTCTTGGAGCTCTCATCCTCTGCACCTCCGGCCAAGCAGCGGAACCCGAAGCCTCATTGCAGCTCGTTTTCAATGGCAAGGACTGGACCGGCTGGGACCTCCGGGGCCAAGCCAAGTATTCCATCCGCGATGGCGTCATTGTCGGCGAAACCGGCAAAGGCGGTCACGGCTGGCTCTGCACCTCCCGCACCTATGGCGACTTTCGCCTCGAACTCGACGTCAAGATCGACACCGGGAACGCCGGCATCCAGATCCGCAGCCACATCGACGCCCAGGACGTCATGGTCGGCTATCAGATCGAAGTCGACCCCAGCAAACGCGCCTGGTCCGGCGGCCTCTACGAACAAGGCGGACGCGGCTGGCTCCAACCGCTGACCAACAACCCCGCCGCCCAACAGGCCTTCAAGGTCGGCCAATGGAACCACTACCGCATCGAAGCCATCGGCGACCATCTCCGCTCCTGGGTCAACGGCGTGCCCGCCACCGACTACCTCGATGCCGAAAGCCTCGAAGGAATCATTGCCCTCCAGGTCCACGCCGGCCAAGACGTCCACGTCGAGTATCGCAACATCCGCCTCGCCGATCTCGGTCGCCACGCATGGAAACCCCTGCTCGACGGCAAAACGCTGAACGGTTGGCACAAGATCGGCCAAGGTGCTTGGACCTACTCCGATGGCGCCCTCGTCGGCCGCCACTCCGCCTCGCAGAGCGACTTCGGCCACCTCGTCACCGACCGCAGCTACGACGACTTCACAGCCCGGGTGAACTTCAAGTCGGTGAAGGGCAACAGCGGCCTCTACTTCCGCATCGCAGAGACCGGATTCAGCGGAGTCACTGGCTTCCAAGCCGAGATCGATCCCGTCCAGGACGTCGGCGGCATCTACGAAACCAACGGCCGTTCGTGGGTCGCCCAGCCGACGGCCGAGGAGGTGAAGAAGTGGTTCAAGCCCGGCCAATGGAACACCATGGTGGTGCACGCTCTCGGCGGCCGCATCGAAACCGAGGTCAACGGCCAGAAAGTCTCCCGCATCGAAAACGATCCCGGCCGCAAAGAAGGCAACCTGGCGCTCCAGGTCCACGGCGGCCAAGACTGCGAAGTGTGGTTCAAGAACGTGGAGGTTCTGGTGCCGATTCCTTGAACAAAAGTCCCTAAGTGTGGTGTTGCAGGAGCTTCTTCACCATGCCCAGCGACACCCGGAAGCGCCGGGCAACCTCCTGCCGCGTCCCTGGCCGCTCATCACAGGCCGACACGATCCTTTCCCTCAGATCCAACGAGAGCGTCTTCACCCTTCCTGGTGGCTACAGTTTTAGTTAATATTATATAGCAGCCAAAATCACTATTCATTACCACCTCGACGCCAAGGATGCTTTGTTCAACGCATTGGCTGTTTGACGAGTCTTCCAGAAGCATGCACCGCATTGTCTGACGCCCCGGTGTCCGGCGCAGGCGGCGGAGCCGTTCCGGCGGCCGTGTCCTCCGGCTCCGGGGCGATCTCCCCGGCAGGGTCCGGCCCACCGGTTTCAGCCACACCCAAGGCGGGGAGATTCCACGGCAGCGTCTCCAACAACCGCGTGTCGGTCTCGCCGATAGGCCGCGCCACACCGCCGCCACCGGCATCTGGCGCAGGAACAGCAGCACCACCGCCTCGAAGCCCTGCGTGAAGTGCTAGGCCAGGCCCTCCCACGGCGACGTGACCCCGTAAACTTTGCCGTCCATCGGGCGCTGCCCTCGCGGTGGCGTCCTTCAGCGCATGCTCGCAGCGCGTCACCCGCCACTGCGGGCCCAATCCGAGGAGTTTGTGAAACATTTGCTCAGGTGTCATCCCTCCTGCCTGCCACGCTCCCGCCGGCTACCCATCGAAAACAGCGAGGAACCGAACTCATTAACCAAACCGATGCGAAAGTTGGCGAAACGACGAATCGAGTTGCAATCGCGCGATCCGCCTGTTGCAAAGCCGAGCCTTCCAGCCCGCCGGATCAAGCCTTTCACCAGGCGACAGCGATCCTTGAGCCGACGCGGCGTTTCACACGGGCGGCGAGACGCCGGCCCTCCAAGGCAGGCGTCCCGATCGCCGCTACACCTCCGTCCATCGCTTCGCTCGGATGCGATCAAGGGGAGACAGGCCAGCGCCTTTGATCTCCAATCCTCTCGTCACAAGAGGCGCCTTGGCCGAGTCTTCAGAGCCATGAAGCCCCGCCGAAACCGTTCCCAGATCCTGGCTGCTTGGGCCGCTTGCATCGCTCTTGCGACCACGGCTCAGGCGGCCCAACTGGAACCAACGGTCCTTGAGGGCGAAACCGCCATCCATGACCCGTCGACAATTCTCCAGCAGGATGGCCATTACTACATCTTCGGCACCGGGCCCGGCATCGTCACCAAATTCTCGCCCGACCTGCTGCACTGGACCCACGGCGCCCCGGTCTTCAATCCCCCGCCCGTCTGGACCACCAATGCCGTCCCCGGCTATCGAGGCCATGCTTGGGCCCCGGATGTCATCCGACTCGGTGGGGTCTATCATCTCTATTACTCGGTCTCGACCTTCGGGAAACAGGTCTCCGCCATCGGCCTCACCACCAACCCCACGCTCGATCCCGCCTCCCCCGACTTCCAATGGACCGATCGCGGCCCGGTCATCCAATCGACCCACGGGCTTCCCTTCAACGCCATCGATCCCGCCGTCGCCCTGGACCGGGACGGCAAGCTCTGGCTGGCGTGGGGTTCGTTCTGGAAAGGGATCTTCATCACGGAACTGGATCCCAAGACGGGCCTCCGCTTGGCTGCAGATTCCCCCATCCATCGTCTCGCTTGGAACGAGTCCATCGAAGCCGCCGCCCTTCAGCGCCACGGCGACGACTACTTCCTCTTCGTCAACTGGGGCCGTTGCTGTCGCGGCACCAACAGCACCTACGAGGTCCGCGTTGGGCGGAGCCGTTCCATCACCGGCCCGTATCTTGATCGCGACGGCGCGGATCTGGTCGAAGGTGGCGGCACTCCGTTTCTCGAATCGTCTGGCCGCTTCATCGGACCGGGCCACATGGCCTTCTTCCAGCGAGAGAACGCGGACTGGTTCAGCTACCACTACTACGACGCCGAACGGCGCGGCCGCTCCCAGCTCGCCCTCGCCCCGCTCTACTGGACGAAGGATGCCTGGCCCTCGGTGAAGAAGCCCGAGTAGGAGATCGCCGATCCGGGGCGGAGCATCCCTCCCCAAACCCGCGCCATGTGCTTCGCGCCCTGCTGCGACCGTGGCCTGCTGCGGAGCAATGCTCCGCTCTACGGTTGCACTCCTACGCCAGCATCGCCTTGACCACCTTGCCGTGGACGTCGGTAAGCCGGAATCGCCGGCCCTGGAAGAGGTACGTCAGCCGTTCGTGGTCTACCCCCAGCAGATGCAGCATCGTGGCGTGGAAGTCGTGCACGTGGACGCCGTCGGTCGCGATGTTGTAGCCGAAATCGTCGGTGGACCCGTAGTTGAGGCCCGGCTTCACCCCGCCGCCCGCCATCCAGACCGTGAAGCAGCGCGGATGATGGTCCCGGCCATAGTCGGTCGCCGTCAGCTTGCCCTGCGAATAGTTCGTCCGGCCGAACTCACCGCCCCACACCACCAGCGTGTCGTCGAGCATCCCACGCTGTTTAAGGTCGGTGATCAACGCGGCGCTGGCCTGGTCGGTCTCGCGGCACTGGGTCTTGATGCCGTTCGGTAGACCCCCGTGCTGATCCCAGCCTTGATGGTAGAGCTGGATGAACTTCACGCCCTTCTCCGCCAGCTTGCGGGCCAGGAGACAATTCGCCGCAAAGGTTCCGGGTTTCTTCGCGTCCGGACCGTAGAGATCGAAGGTGCTGTCGGATTCCTTCGCCAGATCCATCACGTCCGGCACGCTGGTCTGCATCCGGTAGGACATCTCATACTGGGCGATGCGGGTGTCGATCTCGGTGTCGCCGAGACGGTCCGCCGCGTGGGCGTTCAGCTCCTTGACCCGGTCGAGCAAGAGCCGTCGGCTCTCCGCCGAGACACCGTCGGGATTGTTCAGGTAGAGCACCGGCTCCTTGCCCGAACGAAACTGCACGCCCTGATGGCGCGATGGCAGGAAACCGCTGCCCCAAAGGCGGGAATAGAGCGGCTGATCGACCTTCCCCGGTGTGATCAGCACGACGAACGCGGGCAGGTTTTCATTTGCGCTGCCCAGCCCGTAGTGGACCCAGGCGCCGATGCTGGGCCGTCCCGAGATCTGCGAACCGGTCTGGAGAAACGTGATGGCCGGATCGTGGTTGATCGCCTCGGAGAACATCGAACGTACGATGCACATATCGTCCACCACCTTGGCCGTGTGCGGAAGGATCTCGCTGACCCAAGCGCCGCTCTTGCCATGCTGGGCAAACTCGAAGATGGACTTCGCCATCGGCAACGACGCCTGGTTGCCCGACATGCCGGTCAAGCGTTGGCCCATGCGGACGGAATCGGGCAACTGCTCGCCGTGATGTTTCGCGAGCATCGGCTTGTAGTCGAAGGTCTCCAACTGCGAGGGGCCGCCCGCCATGAAGAGATAGATGACGCGCTTGGCTTTCGCGGGATGGTGGAGATGCCCTCCCAGCACGCCGAGATCGGGAGTTCCAGCCGACCCAGCGACGAGCCCGGACGGATTCATCATCCCCGCGAGAGCCACGCCACCGAGACCGAGGCCGAAACGATTGAGGAATGCACGCCGCGAAAGGCCGGCGGCGGGCAAGGGTCCGGTGCAGATCTGGTGGTTCATGTTCATCACCGCTTCATCAGGAATTCATCGAAGTTCATCACCGCGCTGACCAGCAGGGTGGTGGCCGCGAAATCGGCCGGATCCAGTTCGCTGGAACCCTTTGATTCGCCGACCTCGAGCAATTTTTTGGCACTGGCGGTGTCCTTCGCAAACAGGGCCCGCTGTTCCGAGAACAGTTGCCCAAGCACACCGAGCTCGGCCGCGTCCGGATACCGCCCGATCAAGGCCAGGAAGGCGCCGCGAGCACGCTCGTCCTCCTTTTTCGGGAATGCTCTGAGGAGATGCTCGGCCAGGACGCGGCTCGCCTCGACGAACTGCGGATCGTTCAGCAGGACCAAGGCCTGGAGCGGCGTCGTGGTGACCTCGCGTTTGGCCGTGCAAACCTCACGGGTCACGGCGTCGAAGGTGAGCATGGCGGGCGGTGGCGCGGTGCGTTTCCAGTAGGTGTAGAGGCTCCGGCGGTAGAGCGCGTCGCCGTGGTCCTGGCTGTAGCTGGCGCCGGTTCCGGAAGCTTCCCAGAGGCCGGCGGGTTGATAGGGCTTCACGCTCGGACCTCCCACCTTTGTGTTGAGGAGACCGCTGGCCTTGAGGGCGGCGTCCCGGATTTCCTCGGCTTGGAGACGGTGCTTGGGTCCACGGGCCAAGAAACGATTGTCCGGATCGCGCTCCATCAATTCCGGCGAAGCGACGGAGGTTTGCTGGAAAGTCTGGGAAGAAAGGATCAATCGATGGAGCGCCTTCACGTCCCATCCGTGGTCCATGAACCAGTCCGCCAACCAGTCGAGCAGCTCGGGCTCGGACGGCACGGCTCCCTGGGTTCCGAAATTCTCCGGGGTGGCCACGAGGCCCGTGCCGAAATGCTGCTTCCAGATACGGTTCACCACGACCCGCGAAGGCAGCGGATTGCGGCGGTCAACCATCCAGCGGGCCAGCCCGAGGCGGTCGCGCGGAAGGTCGCCTGGAAACGCCAGAATGGCGGCCGGCGTGTCGCGCTGGACGGGGGCACCGGGCGCGTCGTAGGCGCCGCGATTGAGCACGAACGCCGGTCGCGGCCGGGCGGTTTCCTCCATGACCATGATCTCCGGCACGTCGTTGATCAGGTTGTTCTCGGCGATACGGACGGACTGGAGCTCGGCCAACGCAGAGCGGTAGGAGGCGTCGTCCCGAACGAGGAAGTGACGGAACAGATCGGATGGATAGGACGACGGCTCGCGCCGAGCCGCTCTGTTGCGATCGGTGGAACGAGCAGCAACACCGGCGACTCCTTGGCTCCGTTCTGCTGCCGCTTTCGCCGCACTGTCGTCAGCCAATCCTCCGGACGGCTCGGCGGGAGCGTTCGCCCTGCCCAAGGCAGCCACTTCGGGTCCGGTCAGGCACTGGTTGAAGATTTGGAGATCGTCGATCATGCCATCCTTGAAGCCGCTGTCACGGAAGCGGGCGCCGAGCATGAGCGAGATCTGGCCGACCATCGCGTCGCCCCATTCCTTCCGGTATTGGATGTCCTTGGTCAGATGGTCGCGAACGGTCTCGGTCTCCAGAGACACCCCGTCGCGGTAGATCCGCAGTCCGGCGGCGGTGCTGGAGCCGTCATAGGTCACCGTCACCAACGACCACTCGTTGGTCGGCAAAGCGGACTTCGCCCGCACGGCCACGGCATTGCCCGGCCAGAAATGGCTGAGTCCGAAGAAGGGCTTCCCGTGTTCCAGCAGGACCTCGTAGCCGCGCCGCCCGGCGTCCTCGGCCGCCTGGGAATGGTGTGCGATGACGGCGCGGTCCTGCACCGTGGCCGGCTTCACCCACAGGCTCAGGCTGAAGGTGTCGGTGCGCCCGAAATGCCCCTCTCCCGTGCAGGTCACGGAATTGTCGCCACTGAAACGAAGGGCCTGACCCGCGTGTCCCGCCACCGGTTCCGGTCCATCGGACAAGGTGGCGACGTTCGTGCCGAGTGCGTTGGGCGTGGCGCCATTGGTCACCGTGTCGAAGGCGAAGCGGGCAATGGGCGACGGTGGGACGATCGCCGGCGCGGACTTCAGCCACTTGCGGAAGTCGCGCTGCGCCGAGACTTCGGCCTTGGCCATGACGGTCTCGGCTTGGATCCGGCGCAGGGCCAGTTCCGCCCGCGCCGCCGACTGGTCCTTCTTCCACAAAGGCAGGGCCGGCGACGGCGTGGCCCGAGTGAAGTGCGCATACATGCCCGACTCGTCGATGCTGTTGAAGAAGGCGAAGAGCGAGTAATAGTCGCGCTGGGTGATCGGATCGTATTTGTGGTCGTGGCAACGGGCGCATTCAATGGTCAGCCCGAGCATCGCCGTGCCCACGGTGTTGACGCGGTCCATGCAGTACTCCGTGCGGAATTCTTCGTCGATGCTGCCGCCCTCGTTGGTCTGGCGATGGAGCCGGTTAAAGGCGGTCGCCAACCGCTGCTCATCGGTCGCATTCGGCAGCAGATCGCCCGCGAGCTGCCAGATGAGGAACTGGTCGTAGGGCAGGTTCCGGTTGAAGGCGGAGATCACCCAGTCCCGCCACGGCGACATGTCGCGATAGACGTCCGCCTGGTAGCCGTAGGTGTCGGAGAACCGGGCCAGATCCAGCCAGTCCATCGCCATCCGTTCGCCATACGCGGGCGAGGACAGATAGCTCTCCACCGCCTTCGGGTATGCGTCCGGCCCGGAGTACTTGAGGAACGCCTCCACCTCGGCCGAAGTCGGAGGCAGCCCGGTCAGCCCGAGCGCCAATCGGCGCAGGAGCGTCGCCGGATCCGCAAGCAAGGAAGTATGCAGCCCCAGTTTAGCCAATCGAGCGCGGACGAAGGCGTCGATCGGGTTGGACGTGCCATCGCCGGGAACCGCCACCGCCTCGACCGGAATGAACGACCAGTGGGGTTTGTATTCGCCACCCTCGGCGATCCAGCGCTTCAGCACCTGCTTCTCGGCCGGCAGCAGCTTCAAGTTAGACTTCGGCGGCGGCATCAAGTCGTCCTCGTCGTCGGTGAAGATTCGACGCACCACTTCGCTCTTGGCTGGATCACCCGGCTTCACCACCGCCCAACCGTCGTCCAGCAGCTTGTGCGCGCCATCCGGAGTATCGAGCCGCAGCTTGCCCTTGCGGCTGGCGGAGTCGGGGCCATGACAGGAAAAGCAGCGATCGGAAAGGATCGGCCTCACGTCACGGTTGAAGTCGAGCTTCGTCGGCTCGGCCGCATAGGAGGTTACCGTCCCAATGGACAAAAAGACCAGCCCCAAGGCACCGACGATCCGACTGAACGGCGACGATCGCATTCCGACTGTGGTCGATAACGAACGAATCAGGGTTGAGTCTGCACGGCGCATGGCTGGTCTATTGTCTGAATCTTGAACTTAACCAAAACCGGGGGAATTGGACGAGCTTTCACACCGGAACCTGGGGGCTTAGGCAGTGACCGACCTGCTCTTCGCCTCATCCAGATCCTTCACCATGATGAAGTCGTCCTTGACGAACCCTCCGCCGATATCGACCAAGGCCTCTTCCGCAATCCTGAAACCGTTCCGGCGATACACCTCGACGGCGGACCGGTTCTGTTTGTTCACCTGGAGCGTCATACTGGAAGCCCCCAGCGACCGAGCCCG
>JBBQXJ010000060.1:0-30138 GCA_038209745.1 Verrucomicrobiota bacterium | reverse complement strand
GCTCGGTCAGGGAGAAGAAGGAAAGCTCAGAGGGACGAATGGTTTCGGACACGCGTTCTTGGACGAAAATCCCGCCCTGCTTGCTCAATTTCAACGACTGTTTCTTTTCTGGAAAATCGAGTTTCTGGAAGTCCCCTTAAGGCATTCAATTGCCGGAGCGTCTTGCAGATTCCTAGTGGGCCTCCGGCCGAGAGCAACCACCCTTTCGACGGGACGTTTTGGCCCGGGTTTGCACCGCGCGGAACCCGACGGGATCCGGCCGTTTTCTCCTTCCGGGCGTCCGCTGATTCCCGTAATTACATCGCGATGAGCCAAGACAATCTGGAACCGGGCTACAAGATCCTTGGCGACGACGACGCGATCTATGGCCCGATCGACCTGGCGACCCTGGTGGGATGGGTGAAGGACGAACGCATCATTGCCGTCACTTGGATCTACCTCATCGAGTCGGACGCTTGGAAGAAGGCCGCCAGCCTCGGGGAGCTCGGCAAGTTTTTCGGCGTTTCCCCGACCGTGACTGCCAATCTCGGGTTCAAGCCTGGCTCGCTCAGGCGCGTCAAGGTCCTGGCCGACCTCTCCAACGAGCAGCTCGTCGAATTCGCCGGTTTCATGCAGGTCCACCATGTCAAGCAGTGGGACGATATCGTCCGTCAGAACGACGATGGAGACGCGATGTATCTCATCCTCGACGGGGAAGTCCGCGTGCGCCTCATGATCGACGGTCGCGAGAAGATCCTCACCACGTTGGGCGCGGGCGAATTCTTCGGCGAAATCGCCCTTTTCGATCATGGCCCCCGCTCCGCCGGCGTCGTCGCCAACATGGACAGCACTTTACTGAAGATCTCGGCCGCCTCGTTCAAGCGCCTCGTCGGGGACGCCCCTCATCTTGCCGCTCCGTTTCTCTTCGCCGTGGGCAAGACGTTGGTCTCACGCATCCGGGCCGACAACAAACGCTACCGCGACACGGTCGTCTTCGGACAGGCTCCCGTAGGCGAAAACTAAAGCCCAGACCGCACCTCACCCCGGGTCCGGGTCGGGTTCATCAACGCCGGGCAACCCGAGGCCATCAATTGGATGAACCCCGTCAAGGGTCGGGCCCGCCGCCGAGAATTCCGCCTTTTCCCAATTCCCGCTTGTGTCCCGTCCCCGATGCCTTAACCACTCCTCCATGCCCATCACGCGTCTTCGCTCCGCCCGCATCCGTTGCCTCCCTCTTCTGAGCCTCATCGGACTGCTGACCCAGACTGGAAGAGCCGCCGAGACCTACACGGAAAGTCCGGGCACCGCCGGGAACGGCATCGTCACGATCGGACCCGACTACAAGATCGCGCCCGACCTCACCGACAAAGGCAATCCGAAGGGCCAGTCCTTCGAGTTCACGATGGCCTTGGCCGACAGCAAGATCTTCAAAGGTGACGACACGACCTTGGAGCCGGAAAAGAAAAAGGTCCGCACGGAGCGCAAGATCTTCGTCTACGTGCCGGCCGCCTACAAAGACGGCACCAAGGCACCCGTGCTGGTCACCCACGACGGGCCGAGCCAGCTGAACCTCGTGCGCAACGCGCTCGACAATTTGACCATCTCCACCGACCCGGACCGCAAGCTGCCCGCGTTCATCGTCGTCTCCGTCGAGAACGGCGGCAACGACGGCAAGAACAGCGAACGCGGCCTCGAATACGACACCATGTCCGACCGCTTCGCCCGGTTCATCAACGACGAAGTGTTCCCCGCCGTGGTCAATAATCCGGAGATCAAGGCCGCCTTCCCGCACCTCGCCATCACCGACAATCCCTGGGGCCGCGCCACCATGGGCTGCAGCTCCGGTGGCGCCGCCGCCCTGACCATGGGCTGGTTCCGGCCCGACCTGTTCCGTCGCATCATCGCCTACTCCGGGACCTTCGTGGATCAGCAGGACGACGACGCGCCGGAAGAAGCCAAATACCCGCTCGGCGCCTGGGAATACCACTCCGGCATGAAGCTGATCGAAAACACGGAGAAGAAACCCCTCCGCATCTTCACGCACGTGTCCGAACACGACCTCCGCGAAAACTCCCCCGAATCGGACCACCACAACTGGCCCATGGCCGGCAAACGCACCGAAGCCGCTCTGGCCGCCAAAGGCTACGACCATCGTTTCGTCTTCAGCCTCGGAACCGGCCACTGCGACGGCAAGGTCTTCCAGCAGACCTTGGCCGACACGCTGGTCTGGGTCTGGCGCGGCTACCACGGGGAGTGACCCACCGGAGGAAGGCAGGCGCGCCGAGGTGTCCCGAGACTCACGGAGCGCGGACGGTCACGTCCGCGAGACCTTACCGCTGGCGCGGGCCCCTGCTCCCGGGGCTGTCGCGAAAGGGATGGGCGACCGCATTCCCCGCGCTCAATCCGTAGGGTTGGCATCGACAGTTCCTTGGACCCGGCCCCATCTTCCAGTTACTACCAATATGGCGACGAACATCCTAAGGAACTGTCGCTCACTTAAATGTTAGGCATCATCGCACCGCCATGAAAACCACCCCGCTATTTCTTGTTCTGAGCGTCGCGCTATTCGCGTCTGGCTGTGGAGGGATGTTCAAGGGCAAGAAAGCCGCAGAGCAGGGCGTTGCCGACTTCCACAAGCTCTACAACGACGGGAAGCTCTCAGACATCTACTCGGCCGGCCATTCCAAGTTCAAGGGCGCGACGACAGAGAAGCAGTTTCTGGAGTTTTTGGGTGCAGTGCAGCGGAAGCTTGGCAAGGTCACCCAGACTACCGAGACGGCCTTCAATGTTGGAACATTCAATTTCACGACGACCGTCGTGCTGACTCAGGCCACGACCTTCCAGCAGGGCAAAGGCACGGAGGTTTTTACATTCCAGATGGAGAACGCCAAGGCGGTGTTGGTCGGCTACAACATTAACTCGAAAGACCTGATTCTAAAATGATGCCCGCTGAGAAACTGACGGTGTAAATTGTAGGTTTGGAACGAGGGCGTAGGCGAGGAAGAGGGCGGGAAAGCTTGCGGTGTTTCATCTTTTCCGCTTCGCGGGCGAAGACTTCGGGGGTGAAGGGTTCCTGGAAATAAACCAAGTGCCAGAGGGTGCAGGCGGCCTCTAGCGTCGCCGTCCCGGCGGCGGGTTCCTGGAGCGTCCCGCTTCCTTGATTGCTCACCCGCCCGCGAGACGCGGCGACACCTCCGATTCCCGATCGCTGGCTTGGAGTCGCGGAGACTGGACATTGATGGGATTCAATCCCCCAGCAGCTTCTTCAGTCCATCGCGCGCGGACTGCTCCCGCGAGCTGCCGCCGATGCCCTTGAACTCCCGGCGGGCGAACTCGAACCACTCGCAGAAATTCGCGGTTACCTTGTCGAAGACCTCGTCGGCGCGGCGTTCCTTGCACTGCTGCGCGTAGCCGGTGGCGGCGTAGTGGCCGCAGTTCAGGCAGACCTTCTGATCCGCGCCGCATTGCTCGCAGGCTTCCAGCCGCCCGGGATTGCCTTTCAATCCATAGACGGTGCCGCAGGCGTGGCAGTGCCGTGTGATCTCGCTCATGGGCCAGAGGGTGGACAAAGTTCGGCCACTCCGCACGCAGGAACAAGCGAGGCGAAGACCGCGACTCGAAGACCAAAGCGACGGCGCGACCCGCGCCGCAATCGGACTCGCTCCTCGGGGTTTTGCGATTCCCCCTTTGACCTCCCGGGGTTCGTCCATACCTTCTTCGGTCGGCACCGGTTCCGCCGGTTCGAGATTTGATGAACGCCCAGACCGCCATCCAGGAAACCTCCGAGCTGCTCGGCGAATACACCGCGCTCCTCCATCAGATCGGACCCGGCGGCGACGCTTCGGCGCCCACCCCACGGTCCCTCTGGCGCAAGCCCCTGACCAACGCCGCCGAATTGACCTCGTTTCTCCACCGGTATCGGGCCGAGATCCTTTCACCCTTGGAGTTGCCCACGATTCTGCGCGCCGCCGAGCTGACCCGTCAGAACCTGGGGCGCGAGCTGATCGAGCTGGATCGTTCGCTGACCAAGGAGCCGGGGCTCCGCGATTTCGCCGATGCCAGCCGCCGCGTCGGCCGCAGCCACCTCCGTCGCCTCCGCCCGCTTAAGGACCATCGCGCGCTCCAAAAATTTCTCGCCGCGTCGGACGAGAATCGCGTGTTGCCGTGGCACACGGTCGTCTACGGGATCACGCTTGGAATCTACTCCATCCCGTTCCGCCAAGGATTGGTCCACTACGTCGAACGGACCTTGACCGGCTGGGCGGAATCCGTCGTCGTCGGCCGTGCACTGCCGAGCGTGGAATGCGAACGGATCTTGAACGAGTTCCTCCCCGAAACGCCCGCCTTCGTGGAACGCGCCCTCGCCTCGCATCCAAAGGCGCTGTTCGTCGTATCCTGACCCACCGGTAGAAAGCGGCGCCACCCTCGAGGCTACCTAGCCCAGAGCCGACTTCACTGCCGCGAGCCTCGAGGAGAACTCGTCGTAGGACAGGACCGGCTCCGCGCTCTCCACGGAAATCTCTTCCGCCGTGTCGATCCACGACCTGCAGCCACCGTAGGCCGGCAGCATCGGCAGCTCGATCCGCCGTGGGAGTCTACGAATCCGAACCACCATCACATATAGGCTCTTGTCGCGGCCCCAGTCGAACCGTTCGGCCACCACTTCGTCGCGCCAGACATGGAACGGGCGCAACCGACGGGCTTCCTCCAACGACTGGAGCTGCCGAGCCATCACCACTTCGGCCGTGAATTCCAGCCGCAGGATCTCGGCCTTGGCCAGGCCGGGAACGATCTCGTCGTGCCGGATCTGCGCCGCAGGGACGACCGATTCCCGCTGCTGATGGAAGAGCGTCGGAAAGAGCAGGAACCGTTCGTGCTCGGGCCTGAAGCCACCGCGCCCTTCCGCGATGCCGCCTTTGCGCAGGATGAGGGTCTGATCTCCGCGGCCCAGCGCGTCGACCACGATGGCCCATTCCTTGAACGTGGTCTTCACGGCTGGCGAACGGATCGGGTCACTCGAAGTCGTAGATGACCACCTTCTGGCAATTCGGTTTGAAAGCCTTCTCGACGAATTCGAGATGCATTGGATGGACCTGATAGGCTGCCTCGGCCTGTTTGTCGGGGAAGACGATGTTCAGCGCGAGCTGATAGGACTGGTCCACCACGGGCCGATGGCTGGCTGCCATCTTGCCCACGTGGAAATGGAGCACGCCGGGAATGGGGCGCAGGTATTTCTCGGCCCCGGCCAACAGGTCGGCGGCGGCGTTCGGTTTCGCGGGATCGGTCCAGAAAATGACAACGTGTGAAAACATAACAGGTGCGCGGATTTACGGCCGGACAGCAGGACGCGGCAAGCCGCAAATCCAGCCAGCCTCTTCCTCATGGACACGCCCCAGAAGCTACACGGCGGAAACTGGCTCTCCCGAGACCGAAGGCTCTTCTTGCAGCGGTTCCCCCTCGGTCTCCGGGACCGGTTCGGCTGAAAGTGGCGTTTCGGCCACCTTGTTCGGAGCATCTCCTGGCAAGCCGTGCTCCAATAGATCCGCGACGTCGCGCTGCACGTTCTCCAGCTGGTCCAGCTGCAGATCGGGATCCGTGATGGTGAAGAGGTCGCCCGTCTTCGGCTGTTCGTAGAGGAAGACGCGGACACCGTCGCGGCGGAACTGCTCCTTCACCTTCAACAGCCGTTTGCGCTCGAGCATCACCGCGAGGATGTAGCAGGCCGGGCCGTGGGTCGGATCATCCTGCTCGATCAGCTTCCGCAACAGGGTTTCGGCGGATTCCTTGCGAATGGCGTCCGGGGCCACCGGAGGCGGAACTTCATAGACGCCCTTCCAGTGGGAAATGTAGCCGGGAACCTTGGAAGGATCGGCGCCATACTGGTCACGCCAGACCGCCTCGCAGACGTCGATCCGTTTGAGCTCGTGGCCCTCTTCGAAGAGCAGGGTGAAATAGGCCTGCTTGTCCTCGAAGCGAACTCCGGAGACTTGGCAGACATGGGCCCTAGACTGGATATGCCATTCGTTCATCTGAAAGTGCCCTGATTATTTCGGCGCCGACCGCCGGTGCAACCGCGAATTCTCCGGCCTTGGATCGGACTTCCAAAGGGACGGGCTTTCTTGACGCCACAATCCTTGGTATGTTACTCGCGTCCCGGACACGACAGGTTGTGTGTCCACAACCCGACTATGCGCTGCCCAAAATGCGGATGTCAGGAGGATAAGGTGATTGATTCACGATCCTCACGGGAAGGCGCTGTCATCCGGCGGCGCCGGGAGTGCGCGACCTGTGCCTTCCGCTTCACCACCTACGAAGAGATCGAGCACGAAGGCCTCGTCGTGATCAAGCGGGACAACCGGCGCGAGGAGTTCTCCCGGGAGAAACTTTTGTCCGGCATCCGCAAGGCCTGCCAAAAAAGACCCGTCAGCCCTGAAGCCATCGCCAGCATCGTCGATCGGATCGTCGCCGAGATCACCGAAGGCCACGACTCCGAGGTGCCTGGAATGGTCGTCGGCGAGAAGGTGATGGAGGCGCTCCGCGAGCTGGACGAAGTGGCCTACGTCCGTTTCGCCAGCGTCTATCGACAATTTCAGGAAGCGACCGACTTTGTCCACGCCGTGAAAAAACTGGAGGATACCCAATGATCCAACTGAAGCCCGACTGCCTCATCTTCAGCACCGCCGACGGCCAGCAGATCCCCTGCTCGGCCGAGGACTTCACCGTGGAGCTGATGGGCGACTCGACGCAGATCATCGACCCGGACATCATCCGGAACGCCGCCGCCGCCGTGCTCCACTACTTCAAGACCGAGCTCAAACGCGACCGCGTCTCGGTGGTCGAGTTTTCCGAAGCCCTCGAAAAAGTCCTGCGCGGCTTCGGCTTCAACGTCAGCTACGAAGACGGGGATTCCGTGATCGCGTCAAGGAAGCACATCGTGGAATCCGACCTGCGGGAGCTCGCCTCCAACGCGGGCAGTGGCTGCGAACTCTTCTTCTTCAACCAGCTCCGCGAACAGATGATCTCCAAACTGGAGGCCGATCCCGACGTGGTCCGGTTCTCCGGCCTCAAAAGCTGCGTCAAGCAACTGGTCGGCGTCCGCCGCTGGACGGCTCGCTGCCAGTCATTGAGCGACCAGATCGTCGAGTTCCTCCGCTGCGTGCTCAATTCCGAGCACAAAGACCACGATTGCGAGTTGAGGGTCTTCTGAGCGGGTTGGCCCGCCGCTCCTCCGTCGGAGTGGCCCGTTTGCCAGCCAGACCGACCCAAAAACGCTTGGCGGCGCCTGAGAGACAGACCAATGCTGACGGCATCATGACGCTCTTCGAGAAACTCATCGCCCGCGAGATCCCCGCCTCGATCGTCTACGAAGACGACCTCGTCTTCGCCTTCAACGACATCAATCCCCAGGCTCCGACCCACATCCTGATCGTTCCGAAGAAGCCCCTTGCCCGCATCGCCGAAACGGGCGACGAAGACCAGGCCCTCCTCGGGCATCTGCTGCTGAAAGCGCGCGAAGTGGCGAAGAAGGTCGGCCTGACGCCGGACGGATTCCGGCTGGTGATCAACAACGGAAAGAACGGCGGGGAATCTGTTCCGCATCTCCACTGCCACATCCTCGGTGGCCGTCCGATGAGTTGGCCACCGGGTTGAGTTTGTCGCTCGGTGATAGTCAATTCTCCCGCTCCTCCTGTCCCAGAGTGGCGCCGTGAGGCTGTAGACCGATATGCCGCCTCGACGCTTTAGTCGGTCCGATCAAATCAGGTGTTCGCCCAAAGCCATTCG
Source organism: Verrucomicrobiota bacterium (assembly GCA_038209745.1). Taxonomy (GTDB): domain Bacteria; phylum Verrucomicrobiota; class Verrucomicrobiia; order Limisphaerales; family CANJSG01; genus CANJSG01. The sequence goes on along the minus strand of JBBQXJ010000060.1, from coordinate 22,377 downwards.
GGCAAGCGTTTTGGAAAGCTGTATCTGGAACGATGCAGCCGAAACGGAGCGGCCGATCGCGAAGCGATGGGTAATTGATGAAAACAGGGTGATGGAAGGGCGAGAGCCGGCTTCACCAAACGGTGGCCGAGGAGGGGAGTTCAAAAGCGGCGGGAAATCGATTGCGATGAAGTTCACCGGGCAGCAGCTCAGGGCGCACACCGGGACGGCGACGTTCTGGGCGCGGCCAAGCTGACCGAACCGGTGGAACGGCTGCTCCGGCACGACCGGGTCTGGACGCCGACCGAGCTGGCCGACGCCGACGTGGCCGAAGTCGAGTATCAGGCATTTGGCCGCCAGCCCGCCGCTCAGCGTATGGCGCGACGACCACGGCCGGGCTGATTGCGAGACGTCGATCAAGGAACTCCGCCAAGGCTTCGCCTGGCCCACGCTCCGCTTGGAATCGTTCTGGGCCACGGAAGAAGCGCTGTCCCTGGCCACACTCACCAACAACCTGACCTTTCTCTTCCAACGCCATCTCGGCGGTCAGACCAAATCGTGCATGGCCCCCGCCAAGATGATGATGAAGTTCGCCGTGCCCCTGCGCGAACGCGACGAGCGGTCGCGCGCGGGGGAGAAGATCCTCTGCGCCTTTCCCCAACTGCAATGCAGTCGGAAAGCGCCCATCTTTTACCCCCTGATCCCCACCGAAAGACAACTCCCACTGCATCGCTCCGGCGGAGGGTTCCGATGAAGGCGCGGCTGGATTGATTCAGGGTGTCGGAGAGGCGAGCCTCGCGATGCTTGGTTTATTCGGGATCTGTCGCGACGGTTCGCAGCTTTCCGGTGTCGGCGCAGACGCCGCGGATTGAGTCGGCGATAAAATCGACAAGCGTCGCAACTGCGGCGTCGGTTCCAAATTCCTCCCGAGCTCTCGCGATGGCCTCGTTCATCCGCAGTCCCGAGCGGAAAAGCCGGTGGTAGGCTTGTTTCAGAGCCAGCCTCTGCGGGGCGGTGAAACCAGCGCGGCGGAGGCCGACGATGTTCAGCCCGGCGATGCGGTTGTTGCCGCGGGCGACGCAGAAGGGCGGCAGATCCTTGCTGATGCCGGAGCCGCCCTGCATCAGCGCCAACGTCCCGACCCGGACGAATTGGTGGAGCATGCAGGTGCCCGAGATGAAGACCCGATCCGCCACTGTGACGTGGCCGCCGAGGAGGGCGCCGTTGGCGAGGATGACATGGTTTCCAATCACGGAGTTGTGGCCCACGTGGCTACCGGCCATCAGCAGGTTGTTCGAGCCGATCACCGTGTCCTCGTCCAGCTTGTTGGAACGGTGAACGGTGACGTGTTCGCGGAAGACGTTTTTGTCCCCGATGCGAAGCCGAGTCGGCTCGCCGCGATACTTCAGGTCCTGGGGCGAGTCGCCGATCACGCAACCCGCGTGGAAGACGTTCCCTTGGCCGACGGTTGTGAGTCCGGTCAAATAGGCTCCCGGCCCGACCCTGCAGCCAGCACCGAGCGTGACATCGCCATCGACGACGGCGTAGGGGCCGATCTCGGCGGTGGGATCGATCCGGGCCCCGGGATGAACGACGGCGGTCAAATGAATCATCGATCGGGACCCTAGCGAACGCGCGTCGGGGAGAAACGCGAAAAGGAGACGCCGGTCCGGGGAATCCGAGCCGATCATTTTCTTTGCCGGGTCTGGAGCTTGCTGCACAGTTGCTGCGAAATATGGGTGGCCGAAAGACACGCGTTTTGTTCGTCGACGACGATCCCGACTTTCTCCGGCTGCTGCCCGAGCTGGCGGAGCAGTTTGTGGGCGCATCCTGGCAGGTATCGACGGCGCAAAGTTCCGGCGCCGCCCTCGCCGCGATGCAGGGGCAGTCGGTCGATCTCCTGGTGATCGACATCCACATGCCCGTCGTCGACGGGCTCCAGTTCCTGCGGCTTCTCTGCCGGAAGTTCCCCGATCTGCTGAAGGTCGTCCTGACCGGCGACTATACCGGAGCCTACCGCGATACGTGCCTCGACAGCGGTGCGGAGCTTTTCCTGGAAAAGCCGCGCGATCCCGGAGGATGGCAAAGCATCTTCGCCACGCTCGCCGAACTGGCGAAGTTCCAGCCGGAGGAAGGATTTCGGGGCGTGCTGCGGAAGGTGGGGTTGGCCGATGTATTGCAGATGGAATGTCTGGCGCGAAATTCCAGCGTTCTGGAGATCAACACCGGAGGGGTGCGCGGACAGATCTACGTCGAGGTTGGCCAGGTGGTCCATGCGCATGTCGGAGAGTTCCTTGGAGAACCCGCCTTCAACCGGCTGTTGGCGCTCTCCGGGGGCGAGTTCACCCTCAAACCCTTTTCCGAGCCGGACCAAAGGACGATTTCCGGTAGCTGGGAATCGTTGCTGATGGAGGCGGCGCAGCAGCGGGACGAACGGGAGACGGATGTGCCGATCGACCCTTCCGCTCCCAAATCCGGCGAGCTGGACGCGGAAACTCAGGCCGCCCTGCAAATGGCCGAAGAGGAGACGGGCAACACGGCGTTCTTCCGCGTGCAGCCGGCTCCGGAACTCCCGGAAGGGATGGAGCTGAAGCCGACGGTCGCTGAGTTCATCCTCTGTTCCACGCAGGGCGACGTGCTCTACGAATGGCAGTGCATGAACAGCAACGGGCGGATCGATTTCATGGAGATGCTGTCGCAGAAGGCGCGGCAGTTGGCCCAGGGGCTGCCAGTGGGCCTGTTCGAGCGGATGGAAAGCACCGAGCATAGGACCCGCGTCCTGGTGCAGGCCGAGGCCGATCGCGCGCTGTTTCTGCGAACGGTCTACGCGCCGGCGCCCATTGCGGGGTCGATGGAATGAAGGCGGCCCTGAATCTTTGGTTCTCCCAGAACCTGATGATCCACGGCGTCCTGGCCGGAGGCCTCCGGTATGCCGATGGCGCCCCTTTTTCGCAGAGCTTTTCGACGGCCTTCCCCCAATCCATCTGCGACCATGCGCTGAGTTCTTTGTCCGATATATTCCGCCTGCTCCAGGCGCAACGGCTCCCGGGCGAGACGGTCCGCCTGGTCTATGAGAACGCCGTGCTGCACGCCGCCCGTCGCAAGGACGGGATCTGCCTCGGAGTCTTCACGCTGAGGGATTTGAACGACTACGACGAACCCGCTTTGAAACGGTTGCTGGGGGACTTCCTGGCCCTGCCGGGAGCGGATCTCGCGGGAAGCGTTTCTTGACCCGGCATGATCGGCTGATAGCTTTCGGCCTGTGAACCGCAGCTTTCGATTTGGCGCCTGGTACTGGGCGGGCTTTTTTGGCCTGGCCGACTGCGCCATTTCGTGAGCTTGTGAACCCCGACACAAACCGTCTCCGATGCCGCAGGACTCCACCTGCGGTTTTTTTGTGTGGAGATCCAGGGCAGGAATAAATCCTATGATCGTCGTTCTCAAACCAAAGACCAACCGCAAGGCCGAGCTGTCCGTCCTCAAGGAAATCCGACGCCTCGGCTACCGGCCCCACCTCATGCGCGGAGTCGCCCGCACCGTCATCGGTGCCATCGGCGACGAGCGCAAGAACCACACGCTGGAATCCCTCTCTGCTTTTCCCCAGGTGGAGTCGGTCATGCCGGTGCAGAAGCGCTTCAAGCTCGTCAGCCGCGAGGCCCATCCCTCCAATTCCACCATCACGCTGGGCAACGGAGCCGTCATCGGTGGCGACAAGATCCAGATCATGGCCGGCCCGTGTTCGGTGGAGAGCGAGAAGCAGCTTCTGACCACCGCCCACGCGGTAAAGAAGGCTGGGGCCACCGTCCTCCGTGGCGGCGCCTTCAAACCCCGCACCTCTCCCTACGAATTCCAGGGTCTCGGTGAGAAGGCCCTGAAGCTGCTGGCAAAGGCTCGCAAGGAAACCGGCCTCGCCGTCATCACCGAACTCCTCTCGGAGCAGCAGGCGACGATGGTCGCGGACTACGCCGATATCCTCCAGATCGGCGCCCGGAACGCGCAGAACTTCCAGTTGCTTATTGCCGCCGCCAAGACCGGTCGGCCCGTGCTCTTGAAACGCGGCCTTTCCATGAAGATCGAGGAATGGCTGTTGGCCGGCGAATACGTCCTGGCGAACGAGAACCCTGGGCTGATGTTCTGCGAACGCGGCATCCGCACCTTCGAGACCTACACCCGCAACACGCTTGATCTGTCGACTATCCCCATCATCAAGAAGGAATCGCACTGCCCGATCGTGATCGATCCGAGCCAGGGCGCCGGCCGCAGCGATCTCGTCATCTCCCTCAGCAAGGGAGCGATCGCCATGGGTGCCGACGCGCTTCTGATCGAGGTGCATCCAAATCCGGCTGAAGCGTGGAGCGATGGTGCCCAACAGGTGTCTTTGGAAGGCTTCGCCAAGCTCATGGAGGAATTGAAGCCCTTCGTCGCGGCAGTGGGCCGGAGTTGACGCTGCGGCCGGACCGTTGGAATCCCAAGTTTCCAGGTCGACATGACTTCCTATCTTCGCTGAGTCAGCTGGAATAATGGCGGGTAAAGCGTCTCGCCCATCGGTTGCCGTTAACGATAACCCTGGCTGGCAAGAGGATTTGGAGGCGCTAAAGTCCACATTTTTGTAGACAACGAAGGTTGACGACCGCTTTTAGGACAGAATAGCTTTGCGGCGAAACAAGAGGTTTTTACCTCGGTTCCTCCTCAGACCGACGTCAAGTCTATGGCTTGGCGTCGGTTTTTTTTGGGCCCGACCACGGGAACATCTGGAGCAACGCCGGCAGAAACGTCAGCGAAACGAAGAGGCAGGTCGCCACTCCGACCGACATGACGAAGCCCAGGCTCTCGATCCCGCGATGTTCGGCGGTCAGCAGGCTCCCGAATCCCACGATCGTGGTCAGTCCCGAGATCAGCACCGCCTTGCCCGTGCTCTTGGCGAGGAGGGCCGGACTTCTCTCTTCCGCGTAACGGTTGAGGATATGGATGCCATTGGTCACGCCGATCCCGACCACCAACGGCAGGGTCATGATGTTGGCGGGGTTGAAATGCAGGCCCCGCCAGCCCATCAGGCCCACCATCCAGAGAAACCCGACTCCAACCGGGATCAGAGCCAATACCAGGCATGGAATGGAGCGGAAGTGGACCAGCACCATCACCGCAATGGCGGCCAGCGCATACCAGGCCGCGTCCTCGTAGCTTCTCCTCAGCAGCGAGGTGTATTCCAGCAGCTGCACCGGCGTGCCGGTCACTTCCGGATAGACGGTGCGGAGCTCGTCCACAAACTCCTCCTGCGGCTCCCGTTCCCAGACGTCCTTTTTCGGATAGATCATCAGCAGATGTTTGCCGGTGACCCCGATGAACCGGCTCCTGAGGGAGGGAGGCAAATCTGCGGCGGTCAATGGCGCGTCTGCGTTTTGATTCCGCAAAGCGGCGAAGGTGTCTCGCAGATCGGTGAACAGAGCGGTCTGGAGCTCGGTGACCTTCAGCGCGACGTCGGCTGTCCTGCTGTCGTTGAGCTTAACCCGGAGATCCTCCACTGCGCGGACGAGCGACTGCACTTCCGCCAGCAGCTCGGGCTTCTGATCGCCAACTTCCTGGGCGACCAGTCCCAGATAGCCCTTGAACGACCAGAGCGTGCGGCTCAGGTCCTGGGTATTGACGGGCTCCGGGTCCGGGGCGGCGAAACGAAGATCCTCCACCAGGGTCTTGATCTCCCGGACCCGCGCCAGCTTGGTTTCCTGGTTGCCGCCGAGGAAGGCTGACATCGACTCCACATCCCGGACGGTCGGGAGCTGCTTGAACCGCGCTTCCAGTTTGCGCGCTTCCTCGACCGAATCCACGGCCACCACACCAAAGATGACGGACTTGTCCGCCGAGTGGATGAGCTTCTTTTGATAGACCACGGCCGGCAGGCCATCCGACTGCATGTTCAACAGGTTGTAGTCGAAGGTCACCCGTCGCGCGCCGATGACCGCGAGGCCGGTCAAGGCCAGCGTGATGCCGGTCGTGATCCAGGGACGGTCAAGCCACAGGCGTTCCAGGCGTGCGCGTCGATCCATCGGCGGGCGCCCGTGGTCGATCGTGTTCTGCCGCCCGCGCAGCAGCAGCGCCGGGAGCATCGTCATCATCGGCACGAGCGAGAGCAGCATGCCGGCGCCGCAGATGATGCCCATCTCCCGCACTCCCTTGAAGTCGGTGAAGCCCATGGCCAGGAACGCCGTTGCCGTGGTCAAAGCGCCGGTGAAGACGCCCATGCCCGTGTTCACCACGGCGAGGCGGATCGCCTCCTCCTCGGTGCGACCGGCCCGCAGTTCCTCCTCGTAGCGCGTCACCAGATGCACGCCGAAGTCGATCGCCAGGCCGATGAGGATCGGCACGAAGACAATGGTGAGGATGTTCAGATGCCCGACCACCAACGTGGTGAAGCCCATCGTGTAGCCGAGGCCGACGAGGAGACATGCCGCCGCTTTCAACGGGCGGCCGGTTTCCCGATAGCCGATGATGAAGATCAGCCCGCAGCCGATGAACGAGAGGATCGACGCCTTGATCGAGTCCGTCTGGGACTGGGCCATCTCGTCCACTTCCAAAACGGATTCGCCGGTCAATCCCACGTTCACACCCGTCACTTCGGCCTGGGTTTCCGCCACGAGCTGGCGCATCCGCTCCACGGCCGGGATGACGTTCTCCTTGCTGCTGGCACGGGCGGTCACGAGGTAGAGCCGGCCGCGGGCGAAGGTGACATAGGACGCGTTCTCCGCCTCCGGGCCGGCGCCGAAGAGCGCGTCCACTCCCGGGGATGGCGGCGTGCCGTGCCGCTCCACCGCTTCGGTGGCTCCCACGAGGATCCTCTCCAACGCGGGCAGCGCCCCGATGAGCGCGTCGTTCTGGGCGTTGGTTTCCCGGGTGGCCGTGCGGAACTGCCGGTTCACCATCTCGAACAAGGAAACCAGGTTGGACGTCTGGAGGAACTTGCCGATGAATGGCCGGAAAGCCTGCAGCTTGTCCCGCAGCACCGTCAGATCCTCCTCCGGGGCGAAGAGCAACGCCTTGGACCCCATCATGCGGAGGTCGCCCTTGTAGAAGACGTCCGCGAACAGGTTCGTCTCGCTCTCCAATCGGACGCCGAGCCGCTCGACGAACTGGCGATTGCGGGAAATGGACTCGCTCTCCACCACCACGACCATGTCTTCCTGGGCGGGGAATTCCTTTTTGAAGTTCAGATAGATCTGGTGGTAGCGCTTGTCCGCGCCGACGAGATCGTCGCGACTCGTCTGGAACCCCAGCTTGGCCACCGTGAACCAGACGCTCAGGGCGAAGAGCACGAGCTGGATCCGGATGCACCAGACCCGGTGCCGGATCACCATGTTCGTCACCCATTCCAGCGCCCGTTCGGTCGGGGAGCCCGTGCGCGTGCCCTTCTTTGGGTTGCTGTCAGAATGGTGGGTCATCTTAGAAGGAGCCGATCTGGCGCCGGGCTATTCTGGCAGCTCCGCGTTGGAATACAGCTCCTTCACGTCGTCGTGCTCTTCCAGCAGATCATGCAGCGTCTGGTAGGACTGGACCAGCGCCGGGTCGGTCAACGGCACGGTCAACGTGGGCAGCGACGTCACCTCGGCCACCTCGCACGGGATGCCGGCGTCCTCGATCTTCTTGTGCACGGCCTCGAAATGCGCCGCCTCCGTGAGGATCTCATAGCCATGTTCGTCGGCCTTCAAGTCCTCGGCCCCCGCTTCCAGCGCGATCTCCATCAACGCGTCTTCCCGGGCGGATTCCCGGGCCACGATGATCTGGCCCTGGCGGTGGAAGAGTCGGCTGACCGCGCCGGCAGCGGCGATGGTGCCTCCGTTTTTCGCGCAGATGCTGCGGAGCTCCGCCGCGGTGCGGTTGCGGTTGTCCGTGCTCAGGTCGACCAGCAACGCCACCCCGCCCGGCCCGTAGATTTCATAGACGAGGTCCTCGTAGACCGTCATGTCGTCCTCGCCCGTGGCGCGCTTGACCGCCCGGTCGATGTTGTCGGCCGGCACCGAGGATTGGCGCGCTTTGAGCATGGCGGCACGGAGGCGCGGGTTCATGTCGGGATCCGCCCCGCCCATCTTGGCGGCGACGAAGATCTCCTTGGAAAGCTTGGCGAACATCTTGCCGCGCTTGGCGTCGATGGCGCCCTTGAAGGTCTTGACCTTCGACCACTTTGAATGTCTGGCCATGTCTTAAGCTCGTTCCACAAACACCGCCGTACCGTAGCACAGCACCTCGGTCACGCCGGCGGCGATCTCGTTGGCATCGTAGCGCACGCCGATCACGGCGTTGGCGCCCATCTCCGAGGCATGCGCCAGCATCTGCTGGAAGGCGTCGTCCCGCGCCTTTTCGCACAGCTCCCGATAGATCGAGATGTTGCCGCCGAAGACGGTCTGGAGCGCCGCGCCCATGTTCCCGATCACCGACCGGGACCGCACCACGATGCCGCGCACCACGCCCATCGAACGCACTACTCGATGGCCGGGCAGCTCGAAGGCGGTCGTCGTCATCGCGTGCGTCTCGCTCATGGGCCGCGATTCAAACGAAGCCCGTGCCGGGGCAGAAGGAAAATCCCGCGTGCTCCCGACCATTGCACGTCGACCGGGACGGTCCAATAGTTCCCACATGAAGTCATTTTTGGCCTGCCTCGTTCTCTGCGCCCTGGGTGCCTCCTCCTTCGCGGTTGAGAAGCACGAACTCGACAACCAAGTCCGGGAGCTCAAGAACAGGTTCCAGGACCTGCAGCGCGACCCCGAGAGGGGAATTCCGGCGGAAACCCTGGCCAAGGCCCAGGGCATCGTGCTCCTCAGTCGGACGAAGGGCGGGCTCGTTTTCGCCTATGAAAACGGGTGGGGCGTGTCGTTGGTGCGGCAGGCCGAAACGGGAAAATGGAGCCCGGCGTCGTTCATGACCTCCTCGGAAGCGAGCGTCGGCGTGCAGGCCGGTGGCCAGCATTCGTTCGTCGTCATCCTTCTGATGAACACCAACGTCGCCCTCAGCCTCTGCCAGCCCAAGATCGATTTTGGCGGATAGGCGGAGGGCACCGCCGGCGCCACCAGCGCGACGGCGGAAGGGACGGTTTCTTCTGACCCCTTCTCCAACGAGCACTCCATCTTGGTTTACTCGGATCGCCGGGGACTCTTCGGAGGCGCCTCGGTGAAGGGCGGATCGCTCGCGGCCGACGACTCGGCCAACACGGTCTATTACAACCAACCGGTGAAGATCCGGGAGATCCTGTTCGAGAAGAAAGTGGAACCCGGCCAGACGATCAAGGAACTGGTCACCGCTCTCAACGCCGCGGCGAAGAAGTAGGCTTCGCTTCGGCCGGCGTTTCGACGATCGCCGCCGCGACCGCCGCCTGAAAAGCCTGCCGGACCGGAGAGGCGTCGCCGTTCCCCAGCTTGGCCCGCTGGATCATCATCACATAGACCACGCCCGTCTTGGGATCGGCCCAGCTCTGAGTACCGTAGGCGCCGCCGTGGCCGAAGGTGCTCGGCGACAGCATTCCGGTGATCCCCTGCGGCTCCTTCACCACCTGGAAGCCCAGTCCCCAGCTCATTCCGTCCACGAAGCCGGTCCTGATGTCGCCCGTCTGGGTATGGGTCATCTCCCCAGCGGATTCTTCGCTGAGAATCCGGCGGCCGTTCCACACTCCGCCCTGGAGCATCATGCCGTAGAACTTCGCCATGTCCCCCGCCGTGGAGAACAGCCCGCCGGCCGGAAACGCGGTCCGATGGCGATCCTGCAGGTCGCCCTTCAGGAAGTAGACCGACGTTTCTTCCAGTCGGCCATCACCGTCAGGCTGGTAGGATTTCGCGATACGCGGGATCTGCCGCGGGGCGGGCCAGAAGGTCGTGTCGTTCATGCCCAACGGCCGGATGACCCGGGATTCGATGAAAGCCGCGTAGGGTTTGCCTGAAACCACTTCGACGATACGGCCTAGCGTGTTGATGCCGGCGTTGCAATAGGCCCAGCGGGAACCGGGCTCAAACTCCAGCGGCTCTCGCGCATAGGCCATCGCCAGTTCCGCCAGCGTGGTGTCGGGCTGCGGCGAATCGATGGAGCCGAGACCGGAGGTGTGGGTGAGGAGATCCCGGAGGGTGATCGGGCGGGCGGGCCGTTTCAGCACGAGGCGGTCGGCGGATTTCTCCGTTGTCATCCATTGGTCCTTGAAGGCCGGCAGCCATTTCTCCACCGGATCGTCGATCGACAGTTTGCCCTCGTCCTTCAGCAGGAGGATGCAGACCGCCGTCATCGGCTTGGTCATCGAGGCGATCCAGAAAAGATCGTCCGCTTTCATCGGGGCCTTGCCGGACAAGCTCGAGTAGCCGACCGCATCCGTGCGCACCACGGCGTTGCTCGTCGCCACCAGCGTCACGGCGCCCGCGATGGTGTGGTCGTCCACAAAGCGCTGCAAGGCTTTGGGAATTTCGGCCAGCTTCGCCTCGTCGAACGAAGCCGCCCGCAGCGGGAGCCCGAGGGAAACCAGCAGGAAGGCCAAGCCAAAGCGGAGAGAGAGGCGAGCGACCCTCTTTTCCCACCCAGCCGTCTTCCGCGTCCTGCCTTCCTTCGCCGCGATGTAGGCTTGCTTCATGGCGGCGAGGATAGCCGCGCAACCAGTGAAGGAAAGTCCGGGGGACGCCCAAAACAACCGGTCCGAGCCGACTCAAGCCGACACCCGAATGGGAATGGAAAAGCAGAGTAAAGCCCCTTTATCCGTGCAAATGTGGAGACTCCCTATTTCTCCTGCGTCGCCAGCCTGAATGGCTCGAAGATTGGGACAAATCCTCGCCCAGGTTGTCACACCACGAATCCACCGTGAGTCATCATGGCGCTTTTATCCCGCGCCCTTTGCTGTCCAAATATCTTCGAATCTATTGTAAAATGCTGGTAATCAATGTCTAACGAATCATTTTTCGTTGACGGCATGCTCCTTGCGGTGAGAAGGCGAGGCCGTATCGCACGGCGACTAAAGATTTTATGGCAAAAGTTTTAGGCATCGATTTGGGAACCACTAACTCCTGCATGTCCGTGATGGAAGGCGGGGAGCCGTTGGTTTTGGAGAACTCCGAAGGGCGTCGCACAACCCCGTCTGTCGTCGCATTCGCCAAGAACGGAGAGCGTCTCGTGGGTGAAGCCGCCAAACGGCAAGCCGTCACCAACTCCCGGAACACCGTCTATTCGGTGAAGCGCTTCATGGGCCGTAAGTTCGACGAGATAGGCGAAGAGCAGAAGCGCGTGCCCTACAAGGTCGTCCGCGCTTCCAACGGCGACGCCCACATCGAGGTGGAAGTGGATGGCAAGCCCAAGGCGTTCAGTCCGCCCGAGATTTCCGCGATGATCTTGGCCAAGCTCAAGGCCGATGCCGAAATGCGTCTCGGTGAGACCATCACCCAGGCGGTCATCACCGTTCCCGCGTATTTCAACGACACCCAGCGGCAGGCCACCAAGGATGCCGGCAAGATCGCCGGTCTGGAAGTGCTCCGCATCATCAACGAGCCGACCGCCGCGTCGCTCGCCTACGGTCTCGACAAGAAGAAGGACGAGAAGATCGCCGTGTATGATCTCGGTGGCGGCACGTTTGACATCTCCGTGTTGGAAATCGGCGACGGCGTCTTCGAAGTGAAGGCCACCAACGGCGACACCCACCTCGGCGGCGACGACTGGGACAATGCCATCATCGACTGGGTCTTGAACGAGTTCCAGAAAGACTCCGGCATCGACCTGCGCAAACAGCCCGACGCGCTTCAGCGCATCAAGGAAGAGGCTGAAAAGGCGAAGATCACCCTCAGCTCGGCCCAATCCTACGACATTTCCCTGCCCTTCGTCACCGCCGACGCGTCGGGGCCGAAGCACATCCAGAAGACGCTCAGCCGTTCCAAGATGGAGCAGCTCTGCGATTCCCTCTTTGAGCGCACCATCACCCCGGTTAAGGCCTGCTTGAAAGATGCCGGTCTCACCACCGCCCAGATCGACGAGCTCGTGCTCGTTGGCGGCATGACCCGCATGCCCCGCGTCGTCGAGACGGCCAAGACCCTTGTCACCAAGGCGCCCCATCAGGGTGTGAACCCGGACGAAGTCGTCGCCATCGGCGCGGCCATTCAGGGCGGCGTGCTCAAGGGCGATGTGAAGGATGTGCTCCTGCTCGATGTGACCCCGCTCTCGCTGGGCATCGAAACCATGGGCGGCGTGTTCACCAAGCTCATCGAGCGCAACACCACCATCCCCACCCGCAAGTCCGAGATCTTCTCCACCGCCAGCGAAAACCAGCCCGGCGTCGAAGTCCACGCCTTGCAGGGCGAACGGCAGTTCGCCAAGGACAACAAGTCCCTCGGCAAGTTCCAGCTCACCGACATCCCACCCGCACCCCGCGGCGTGCCCCAGATCGAAGTCACCTTCGACCTCGATGCCAACGGCATGTTGAACGTCAGCGCCAAGGATCTCGGCACCGGCAAGCAGCAGAAGATCACCATCACCGCCGGCTCCGGTCTCTCGAAAGACGAGATCGAGAAGATGCGGAAAGACGCCGAGCTGCACGCCGACGAAGACAAGCAGCGCCGCGAGGAGGTCGAGACCCGCAACGAAGCCGACAACACCGTCTATCGCACCGAGAAGATGCTCAAAGACAGTGGCGACAAGGTCTCGGGCGACACCAAGGCCAAGCTGGAGGGGGCCGTCGAAGCCCTGAAGGAAGCGCAGAAAGGTTCCGACACCGCCGCGATCCGCACCGCTCTCGACAAGCTGAACGAAGCCGTCCAAGGCGCATCCGCAGAGCTCTACAAAGCCGCCGCCGCCCAGCCGCCGCAGGGCGATGCAGCGGGTGCCCCCGGTGAGGCACCGAAGGGTGGAGCCAAGTCCGGCAAATCATCCGACTCCGACAAGGATGGCGGTCCGATCATCGACGCCGAAGTCGTGGACGAGACGAAGAAGTAATAAAAGATTCTGCCTGCCCGGAACGGCGAGCCGTTCCGGGCAGGCTTCATTTTGCCCGCCGCGGGTGCGGCGGGAGTTGATTCAGTCAGAAACCAACCAATAGAAGGAAAAGAAACATGGCACTCAATGTGAAACCTCTCGGTGATCGCGTCCTCGTGGAAGCCGTCGAAGAGAAGGAAACCAAAAAAGGCGGCATCATCATCCCCGATTCCGCCAAAGAAAAGCCGCAGGAAAGCGTCGTCCGCGCTCTCGGCACCGGTAAGACCGACGACGACGGCAAGAAGATCGCCTTCGAAGTGAAGGTCGGGGACCGCATCCTCACCAGCAAGTATGGTGGCACCGACATCAAGATCGACGGCAAGGAATACAAGATCCTCAGCTCCGAAGACATCCTCGCCGTGATCGGCTGATCGAACCGCTTCTCAACTTAAAACCGTAAACCACTTAGACAGAATATTATGGCAGCTAAGCAACTCGTATTCGATGAAGGCGCTCGTCAGCGTCTCCTCAAGGGCGTGGAACTCCTCGCCAAGGCCGTCAAGGTCACCCTCGGCCCCAAGGGTCGCAATGTCGTCATCGACAAAAAATTCGGATCCCCGACGATCACCAAGGACGGCGTCTCCGTCGCCAAGGAGATCGAACTGAGCGACCCGTATGAAAACATGGGCGCCCAGATGGTCCGTGAAGTCGCCAGCAAGACCAGCGACATCGCGGGCGACGGCACCACCACCGCCACCGTGCTCGCCGAGGCGATCTATCGCGAAGGTCTGAAGCATGTCACCGCCGGTGCGAATCCCATCAGCCTCCAGCGCGGCATCCAGAAGGCGGTCGAAGCCGCCACCGAGCACCTCTCCAAGATCGCCAAGAAGGTCAAGGACAAGGAAGAGATCAAGCAGGTCGCCACCGTCTCCGCCAACTGGGACACTACGATCGGCGAGATCATCGCCGACGCGATGGACAAGGTCGGCAAGGACGGCACCATCACGGTTGAAGAGGCCAAGTCCATCGAGACCACCCTCGACGTCGTGGAAGGCATGCAGTTCGACAAGGGTTACCTCTCCCCCTACTTCGTGACCAGCGCCGACACGATGGAAGTGAAGCTCGAGGACGCCTACGTCCTGATCAACGAGAAGAAGATCAGCAACCTCAAGGACCTCCTCCCGATCCTCGAGAAGGTCGCCAAGACCGGCAAGCCGCTCCTCATCATCGCCGAAGAAGTCGAAGGCGAAGCCCTCGCGACCCTCGTCGTGAACAAGCTCCGCGGCACCCTGAACATCTGCGCCGTCAAGGCCCCCGGATTCGGTGACCGCCGCAAGGCCATGTGCGAAGACATCGCCATCCTCACCGGTGGCAAGTACATCACCGAAGACCTCGGCATCAAGCTCGACGGTCTCGATCTCTCCGACCTCGGCCGCGTCAAGAGCATCATCGTCGACAAGGAGAACACCACCCTCGTCGAAGGCCTCGGCAAAGCGTCCGAGATCCAGGGCCGCGTGAACCAGATCCGCCGCCAGATCGACGAGACCACCAGCGACTACGATCGCGAGAAGCTCCAGGAGCGTCTTGCCAAGCTCGCCGGCGGCGTCGCCGTCATCCATGTCGGTGCCGCCACCGAGACCGAGATGAAGGAGAAGAAGGCCCGCGTTGAAGACGCGCTGCACGCCACCCGTGCCGCCGTTGAGGAAGGCATCGTCGCCGGCGGCGGCGTCGCGCTCCTGCGCTGCATCCCCGCCATCGACGCTCTCAAGCTCGAGAACGCCGACGAGCAGACCGGTGTCAGCATCGTCAAGCGCGCCGTCGAGGCCCCGCTCCGCGAGCTCTCGCTCAACGCCGGCGTCGAAGGCGGCCTGATCGTCCAGGAAGTCAAGCGCCGCAAGGGCAACGAAGGCTACAACGTGGCCACCGGCGAATACGAAGACCTGGTCAAGGCCGGCGTCGTCGATCCGAAGAAGGTCACCCGTTCGGCCCTGCAGAACGCCGCGTCCATCGCCGGCCTCATGCTCACCACCGAGTGCTTGATCACCGAGATCCCCGAGAAGAAGGAAGCCGGTCAGGCCCATCCTCCCGGCGGCATGGGCGGAATGGACTACTAAGTCCGATCCGTTAACCACCGAATCAATCCACAGCGAGGCCGGGGCAACCCGGCCTCGCTTTTTTGTTTGGCAGTCTTGATTTGGGAGCCGATTCCTTGGAATTGAGAAACGGCTTCGTCCACTGCCGGCGTCGGGAGATGGAAATGAGGCAAGTCCACAAGCTTCAGCGGTCGATTTTTCCTGCATCCAAAATCCGGCGACGGACGGATAGGATGGTGACGAAGCCAAACCGAACAAAACGTGGAGCCGGCCAATCATCCAGTGTTGCGGCTCCCGGGCGAAGCCGAGTCGGAGAAGCCCCGGGAGGAAGTGGAGGCGTGCGAAGACACGCGTCTGCTCGCGGGCGTCGCGGCCGGCGATCCGCACGCGTTGGAGCGGCTCTATCAGCGTCGGGGCGGGCTGCTCCATTCGCTCGTTCTTCGGATGCTCGTCCATGAAACGGAAGCGCAGGAAACCATGCAGGACACCTTCGTTCAACTTTGGCGCCGCGCGGGAGGATTTGATCCCGCCCGCTCCGCTCCGCTGCCTTGGATGATCATGATCGCCCGGGGTCTGGCCGTGGACCGGATCCGGGCCCGGTCGCGGCGCAGCGCGACCCAGACCGCGTATGAGCAGGAAGTTGCCTTGGTGTCCGTCGAGTCGATCAACGGGTTCCATCAGACGGACCGCGACGAGCGGGCGACGGCGTGCGCCTCGGCGTTGAACGCCCTGCCGGAAGCCCAGGGTCGGGTTCTCCAGCTCGCCTTTCTCCGGGGCTGGACCCACGAGGAGATCGCCCACGCGGAGAACGAACCCCTGGGCACGATCAAGGCCCGCATCCGCCGAGGATTGCTCGCGCTCCGCCGCGTGCTGCAAGACCACCATGACTGACGCCGCCGACATCGAAGACCAGGCCGTGCTCTACGTGTTTGGTGAACTGTCGCCGGAAGAGCGCGAAGCGTTCGAACTAAGCTTGGAAGCGTCGCCGGAGTTGAAGTCGCTGGTGACCGATCTTCGGTCTGGCACCGAGGCGCTCTCCCACGCCGTGCCGCAGCAGCCTCTGCCCAGCGGCCTTTGGTTGGAGATTGAGAAGGCATTGGCGAACGAGCGGAAGGTCGTCGCCGTTTCGTTCCGTCGGCCGCGGCTCTGGATTGGCTGGGCGGCCGCCGCCTGTTTCGCCGGTTGGCTTCTGCACGGCGTATGGTCCGAACCTCCGGTCAAGCCGTCTGAAGCGGCGATTGCGGAAACGGGACCCTTGAATACGACGGTTTCAGAGAGCACGGCATTATCCTCCTCGGCCAATGGCCAATCTCAGATCGAGCCGCCGGCTCACCCGGCGGCCGCTGAGCGGACTGCCTCTTCTCCGGATCCTCTCAATGCGCGGATCGCCGCGTTGGAAGAGCGAATGACCGAGATCTCGCAGACCCTGACCCAGCGGCCCGCCAAGGCCTCGGTCGGGCTCGACGGAATCCGTTACTTCCAGCAGCCAACTTCCGACGGGTCGCCCGGTGGCGGAAAACTTGTTCTCAGCCCCGGTCTACAACGCGTATTGGTCCTCGCTTTGGCCCGTGAACTCGCCCGGCAACAGCCGGGAGGCGACGGACTTCAAGGGAGTCAAAGCCTGGCGACGGAGAACGGTCTGGGCGTCGACTTCGTGGACCTGGTCCGCGTTGCCCGAGGGCAGACCTCGAACGCGCCTCCGGCCGGGCTGAAGGCCCAGGCCCAATTCGCGGGAGACGGTGCGACGGGGAACGAGCGCGTTGCATCGAGCGGCGCCGGCGGTTTGGTCGGCTTCATCAACGGCGACCACGCAGTGCTGATCGTCGATGCCGGATCCGTGCCGGCGGGCCATGACACCTTGACCTTCATCGCTAATTCGATCGCCGGCTCGGCGACTTCGCTCGGGTCCGTGCCTTTCCACGGGGATCCCGTCATCGTCACCCTTTTCTCAGACAGGGTCGCGGCACCCGGCAATGTCCTGTCCGTGACGACCGGCAGCAGGCACCATCCAGAGTGGCCTGCCGCCCTCATCGGGATCGTGCCCACAACCGGGTCGAATCCACCGTGAAGAACCTTTTCCCGACCATGAAACCTACCGCTTTCCTCCGCCGGATCCGAACCGTCGGAATGCTCATCGTCGCAGCTTTGCTGGTTGCATACGGTGGCACTGTGTCGGCGCAAGGGCCGGCGCCTCGGATCACCGCCATCAAACTGTTCGGCGATCAGATCGAAGTGTCGGTCGTCGTGCCTCTTGGCATCGAACGCGTGGTGCTGGAGAGCTGCCAGCGGGACGACTTGAGGGCGTGGACGCCGCGCGGCATCAAGCGGGCCTCGGGCGCCCGAGGAATCCTCTTCCGCCTGTCGGCGTCCACCGGCGCTCCGATGGAATTGTTCCGGGTTCGCGTGGACGAGACCGACCCTCTGCCGGCCACTTTCTACTCCGGGAAGACCCACTTCGTCGGGGAACCTGCCGGCGAGATCGAAGGCGTGGTGCCTCCGGTGGATTTCAACCCGGCGATGAAGTTCGTCAGTGGCGCTGGCGGCGTTGTCGGTGCCGGGCCGGCTGGCGATGGGACCGGATTGCGACCGGTCGAGGAGTCCGACATCTGGCGCGCGAACGGCGACCGGATCTATTTCTTCAACAGCGCGCGCGGTCTCCAGGTCATCGACATCTCAGTCAAGGACGCGCCCGTCCTGCGCGGTTCGCTGCGCGTGGCCGGCACCGGCGAACAGATGTACCTGCTGGGTGACGACCATGTGGTGCTGCTCGTCGATGACCGCTGCGACGGAGGCAGCACCGGCTACGCGTTGATCGTCGATGTGACCGCCGCAGATCCGCGTGAAGTCGCTCGTTTGCCCCTCGACGGACCGGTGCTCGAATCTCGTCTCGTCGGCCAGGTGCTCCACGTCGCGACCCGGACTTGGGAACCCTCCGGCAAAGACGGCGTCTGGCAGGAAGGGGTCAACATCCATTCCTTCGACCTCGCTCAACCGACGGCTCCCGTCTCCCATGAGGGGGTCCGTCTGAACGGCTCTGGCAACGTGGTCTCCGCCACACCAACCCTTCTGTTTGTCACCGTGGCCACGAACGGCTGGCCGCGGCAGGACGTGCTCCATGTCTTCAATATCGGCGATGCCCCAGGAGACGTTCACCCCGTGGCTGAGATCCCGTTGGGCGGCGCCTTGCTCGACAAGTTCAAGCTCCAGCAAGAAGGCGATCTCCTGGCCGTCGTCACCGAAGTCCGTTCGGACAGCGGATCCCTGACCTCGGTGTTGACCACGTATCGGTTGCCGGGGGCGGGCGGCACCGGTTGGCAGAAGCTTGGTTCCGTTCCGTTCGATAAGGGCGAGTCGCTCTTCGCCACGCGCTTCGAAGGAACCCGTCTCTACGCGGTGACCTATCGACGCACGGATCCGCTCTGGATCCTGGATTTCGCCGACGCGGCCCATCCTTCGATTGTCGGCGAACTCCACGTCCCGGGCTGGTCCACCTACATCCAGCCGCTCGGGGATCGGCTGTTGACCATCGGGATCGATGATACCGCCGGCAATCGCGTGGCCGTGCAGCTCTTCGACGTGGCCGATCCGGCGAAGCCCGGGCTGCTGAGCAAAGCCGTGCTCGGTGACGGCTGGTCCACCAGCGAAGCGCTGGGCAACGAGAAGGCCTTCGGCGTCTTCCCGGACGAAGGTCTCGTGCTGGTGCCGATCTCGTCGTGGACGACGAACGGCTATGTCGAAGCCGTCCAGCTGGTCGATCTGTCCAGCAACGCCGTGACGGCCCGCGCCGCCTTCACCAACGCGACGATCATTCCCCGACGCACGGTGATCCGGGCGGAACGGTTCTTCACGATCTCGACCCGTGAACTGCTCGGCATCGATTTCGCCGACCGCGACGCCCCAGTGCTCAAGAGCCGACTGGAGCTGGGTTATCCCGTCGACCGCATCCTGCCGGTTGGAGACTGGCTGGTGGAATTCGCAGGCAACGAAGTCCATGTCAGTTCCGCCGCCAAACCGGGCGTCGCCTTGCAGCGCTATGCGCTCGACGGGCCGAGGGTGATCGGTGCGACCGTCGCCGGTGACCGGATCCACCTTCTCCAAGGAGAGGGATCCAACGAGGGTTTCGGGTTAGTCCGCCTTTGGGCGGGAACCCAGCCCGAGAATTCCACCAATCGCGGCACCATGCGGCACGTCGTGCTGGATGCGGCCGCGCTGCCGGATCTGGCGGAACTCGGCCGCGACACTTGGAAGACCAAAGCCGAAGGATCCCTGAGCGGGGCCGAGCCGCTGTGGCCGACGCCAGGACTGTTGGTCTGGTCCGTTCGCGAGCAGCGCTCCTGGTGGGGGCCTTGGTATATGATGCCGTATTTGGTCGGCGTGGATTCAGTGTCCAGGATTCGCCCCGGTCTGGTCGCACCCTATCGGCCGCAGGGCCAACCCTTCCTGCTGGAGGCCGTCAATGTGAGAGACGCGACCCATCCGCGCTTCCAGTCTGAAACTCCGATTGGTGCTTCAGCCCTTGAGACCAGCGCCGCGTTCGCCGCCGAAGGCCTCGTCTACGCCAGTCAAACGACGCAGCACTCGGAGATTGCTTCGACCAACTACTACGTCCAGACCAACCAGGTTTGGTTCACGATGACCAACGAGGTCTGGTGGACGAACCTGGTCTTCACCCAGGTGGTCGTGACCGAAACCAACCTGCCCGCGCCGATCACCGTTTCCGCCGTCCGCTTGCACCGATCCGGCACCGCACTGGCCGGCGGTCGGTCGCACAGCTTGGTCTTGGACGATACGGGAGACGTCTTCGGCTGGGGTGACAATGCGGGAGGCTCCGTGGGAACCGCGGGCTCCGGTGTGGTCTCTGTTCCCACCCGCGTCGCACTTTCCTCGCCGATGGTCGCCGTGGCCGGCGCGAACTGGCAGAGCTTTGCCTTGGGGAGCGACGGCACCGTTTGGAACTGGGGTTCCTGGGATGGTCCACTGCCGCCGTTGCCCGGCCAGCCGCCGTCGGACAATTCGACTCCGCGCAAGATTCTCTTTCCCGGGCCGATGGCCGCGATCGCCTCCGGTGGTTGGCACGCGCTGGCGCTGGATCGGAACGGTCAGCTCTGGGCCTGGGGCCACAATGAACAGGGACAGCTCGGGCTCGGAAATCGCGAGTTCGGGACGGAACCGCGGCCCGTTCCGGGAACCGCCTTCCGGGCTGTTTCCGGCGGGTTGCTGCACAGCCTCGCGTTGGATGAGGCAGGACGGATTTGGTCATGGGGTTGGGACGACTCGGGACAGTTGGGACGGAGGGGTGCTCAGGAGTTTCCCAACCCCGTGACCTTGCCGTCGGGTGTCATGGTTCGCGCCGTAGCGGCCGGGGGCGCCCATTCGTTGGCGTTGGCCGAGGACGGGACGGTGTGGGGCTGGGGCAACAATGCCTTCTATCAGCTCGGTGCCGGCCCTCCGGAGATCGGCCAGGCTCCGCACCCCATCGCCGGCCTGCCCGCCATTCGCTCGATCGCGGGCGGCACCTATCATACTTTGGCGTTGGCCGAAAACGGGGAGGTCTGGTTCATCGGGCGCGAGCCGGTTTCGCTCACGCCGGTGATGGCCCGCGTGCAAGGCTTGACCGGTGTCACCGCCATCGGAGCAGGTCGGAAACATTCCTTGGCCGTGACCGGCTCCGGCGATCTCTTCGTCTGGGGCGCCGATCTCGCGACCGTGGGCGGGATGGGCGAGTCTGTTTCCTTCACGCTTGTCAGCGAGTTGCCCGTCGTTGCCCAACACAATGCCGGTGTCATCACGACCAACATCTCCCGTGAGCTCGTGGTCAGCCGGGGTCTACGAAGGGAAGTCGTCACCAATGCCGTGCCCGTGACCCGCTTCTGGAACCAGCACGAGCTGGTCGTGACCGACTTCGGCCAGGATCCGGCCGCGCCCGTGGTCCGTGAACCGATCTCGTTTCCCGGCTTGCTCGCAGGGATCTCCCACGGCGGCGCGATGGTCTATGCCGCGTCCCAAGCCACCTTCGATGGATCGGGCGTTCCGGTCGGCGCCACCCTGCACGGGTTGGCCTACGACGGACTCTCCGCGCATCTCGTGGACAGCGTCTTTCTCTCCGCGAGCAACGCTTGGAATGCCCCGCTTGTCGCCGTCGCCCCGAATGGCCTCGTCGTCACCGAACGGAACATCGGCCCGACCAACGAGCTGAGCCGGATCGAAACCTGGAAGCTGGGTTCGACCGGCACCTTCAGCCGCCTCGGTTCCTTGGATGAACCCGCCGTCTTCAGTGAACTGAAGCTTCTAGGCGACATCGCGGCGTTCCTCACCTCGAACGGCGTGAACCTAGTGGACTTGGCGCAACCAACGACTCCGCAGCCCATGCCTGGGGAAGACGCCATCGACTGCCTCGGTCTCGGGTTGCCAGGCCTTCAAGGCGACCGCACGACCGGTCTCTGGATTCCGGCCGGTGAGCTTGGTTCGCTGCCGGTGTGGCGGCCTTGAATCGGAACGAAGCTGGCGGAACGGCAGTCGCGCTTCCGCCTGCCGCCAATCCCGTCGCTTGTCCGGCCGCTACGCGCTCCCGCAACATTTCTTGAACTTCTTGCCGCTGCCGCAGGGACAGGGATCGTTTCGGCCGATCTTGGGCGGGTTCCGGACGGTCGCCGTGGGGATGGCTCCGCCCGCGCCGCCCATGATCCCGTCCACGAGTTTGTCACCTGCCAAGGCCCTTAGCCGCTTGCCCATCGCCGTCAATTCGTTCGGTTCTCGGGGATGTTGGCGCTGAGTCTTCAGTCCCAGCGCGATCTCCGCGTCTTCGAAGTCGCCCGCGACGGTCTCGTCCACTTGATCGGCGGCAAAGGCGCGCTCTATGACGGGCAATGCTTCAACGGCTTTCAGCTCCAGCAACGGCGAGACCAGGAAGGCGTTCAACGTCGGGGACTGCTCCGCGAACTTCTCCAGTTGGTCGATCAACCGAGCCACGCACTCCGTCCGCAATTCCGTGTGACGCTCACCGATTTTGCCCAGAGCCTCGGCGGCGGACTCCCGGGCCCATTCGTCGTGGGTCGGGTCCGCCAGATAGGAGGATACCGGTTCCAGCGCGGTTTGGCCGAATTCTCCCAGCACCTTCGGCAGTTCGGTGCTGATCCAGTCGTCGTCGATATTCATCGATCCGGCGCAGCAAACCCAGGAGCGGGCCGACGGCGGATGGATCCTTCAGTTGGGCGAGGGCACGCCAGGGGTGGACCGGCGCCCAGATCAGGGGGCTTTTTTCCAGAGCTTTGTGCAGCTTCTCATCCGCGACCATGCGGAGCAGGTCCGGTAGATGCGCCAAGCCGATGCCTCGAGCGGTATAGTCCAGGGAGAGGAGTTAGTCCTTCGGCTGGCCCAGACCCAGGAGCTGGTC
>JBBQXJ010000059.1:0-30638 GCA_038209745.1 Verrucomicrobiota bacterium | reverse complement strand
GCGACCTGACGATCACCCTTCTGGAGTCGATCGGCCGGGGAGTGGAGGTCCACGAGATGAATCTCCCCAAAGTCCGCGACGCCATCATGGAGCTGCGCGACCGTCACGCCGCCCGTTCCCCGGCGCGGATCGTGGCCGTGGGCTGAGGCCGCTGCCGAACGGACTTCCGCCGCTCCACTCTCCCTGTCCCTCTTCCTGCACGGGCTTGCCGGAAGGTTGTCCACGCTGCCACGTTTCCCAAACGCCGGGGCCCCTTGACAGGTTCTGGCAAGATCGCTCCATGCGTCCAAGACACTTCATCGCGACCGCGCTATGCGCCCTGCTTTTGGGCGCCGTGCCGGCTTGCAAGCCCAAGTCCGAGCCGCGCACCCGGCCGCTCGTCGTCGCCAGCTTCTATCCGCTCTACGATTTTGCGCGGACCTTGGCCGGGTCCGAGTTCGAGGTGCGGTGCCTGGTCCCCGAAGGCGAAGACCCGCACGGCATCGAGGCCAGTCCGGCCGCCGCCAAGCTGGTGGCCGACGCGAATCTGGTGCTGACGCTCGGCCTGGGCTTCGACACCTGGGTCGAGCGCCTCGCCAAGTCCGACAAGAACACCCGGCTCGTCTCGTTGAACGAGGGAATCCAGACCCACAAGCCCAGTGCGGTTCTGCTGGAGGAATTCGGCGGGGCGGAGGCTGCGGAGCATTCGGGCCACGACCACGGAGCCGAGGAGATCGATCCCCACGTTTGGCTCGATCCGGTGGCGGCGAAGGAACTGGTCAAACACATCGCCCGCGAGCTGATCGCGTTGGCTCCGCAGCACCAGACGCTTGTGCAGCAGCGGGCGGACGCGTTGCTGGGCGAACTGGATACCTTGGACAAGGACTTCGCGGCGGCAGTCGCCGGTTTCAAGACCAAGGACGTGGTCACCTTCCACAGTGCCTTCAGCTATCTGTTCGCCCGCTACGGCCTGCATGAACGGGCCGTGATCCAGCTCTTTCCCGGTGACGAACCGTCCGCCGCCTACCTGCGCAAGCTCGTCGATCTTTCGCGCAAGACCGGCGTGAAGACCATCTTTGCCGAGCCCGACGTCCAGGACCGGGCCGCCCAGATCATCGCCCGGGAAATCGGCGGGAGCGTCGAACGGCTCGACCCGATGGAACGCATCCTCGCCGAGGCGCCGGAGCGTGGCTACGTTGCGCGGCAACGGGACAACCTCGCGACGCTGCAGCGCGTTCTCGGGTCCAAACCATGAGCGCCGCCAACAACGTTTTGCAGGTCGCCGGGATGTCGCTCGACCTCGGCGGCCGCGCCATTTTGCGCAACATCTCCCTCGACCTCGGTCGCGGCGAGTTCCTCGGCATCATCGGGCCGAACGGTGGCGGGAAGACCTCCTTTCTCCGTCTGTTGGTCGGCCTGCTCCAGCCGACCTCGGGCAAGCTCCAGTGGACGTCCGTCGCTTCGCCCACGCCGCGCATCGGCTACGTGCCGCAGAAGACGATGATCGAGGCGCATTATCCGCTGAGCAGCATCGAGGTGGTGCGGCAGGGCGGGGAAGGGGGTTGGCCCGTGTTTGGCGCGCGGCGCAAACGGCTCTTCCAACGTTCGGAGCAATTGCTCACCCGGGTTGGACTGGTCGAGCAGATGCAGACCCGCGTGGTGGATCTTTCCGGCGGGCAACAGCGCCGTCTGTTGCTGGCCCGTGCGTTGATGAACGACCCGGAAATCCTCCTCCTCGACGAACCGACCGCCGGGGTGGACACGCGGGGCCAGGAACAGTTCTGCGAGATCGTCCACGAGCTTTCCCGACAGGGAATCACCGTGGTGCTGGTCAGCCATGACATCCCGCTGATCACGAAATACGCCGACCGCATCGCCTGCATCAGCGGCGGAGTCCACTGGCACGGCGCGGCCTGCGATCTCGACGACAAGATCGTCCACGCCGCCTACAGCTGCGAGTTGGAGCGCTACCAGACGCGCCGCGAAATCGAACCGCCGCATGTCCATGACGCGGGCCATTCCCACGGGCACGACCATGACCACGGCCACAACCATCACTGACTGTTTTTCGCCGCCATGTTCGAGAGCATCACTTCCTTCGCTGAATACGATTTCATGCGCCGGGCCCTGTTGGCGGGCCTGTTCCTCGCGGTGACCTGCGGGCTGCTCTCTCCGTTTGTCGTCCTGCGTCGTCTGTCGTTCTCGGCCGACGGCTTGGCCCATGCCAGTCTCGGTGGCTTGGCGCTCGGGATCTTTGCGCTCAATCTGGGGCCGAACCCCACTCTGCCCGCCTACATCATCAGCTTCCTCTTCACCTGCGTCGTCGCGGCGGCCATGGCCTACATCAGCGGACAGCGGCGCATCTCATCGGACACGGCCGTCGGCGTCTGCTACCTTGCGGCCTTTTCGTTGGGCGTCGTCTTGCTGTCATGGAAGAACCGGGCTTCGGGCCATCTCGAGCACTTCTTTTTCGGCAGCATCCTCGCCGTGAATCCGCTGGAGGTTTGGTTGCTCGCCGGCCTCGCTCTTTTGACCACGTTGTTCGTGCTGCGCTGCTGGCGCTGGCTGGGGTCCTGGACCTTTGACGAGGATCTGGCGCGGGTGACCCGGGTGCCGACGTTCTTCCTGCGCTACGGACTGATGCTTCTGGTCGCCGCGACGGTCGTGCTCTCCACCCGCGTGGTGGGTGTCTTGATCGTGACGGCGCTGCTCATCATTCCCGGCGTGATCGGCATGCTCTGGGGCCGGACGATGGCGAAGATCGTGGTCCTTTCGCTCGCCTCGGCGATCACCTCGGCGATCACCGGCTTGGTGGCGTCCAATTCCTCCGGTCGGATCCAGCCGGGACCGATCATCGTGCTGGTCGGGTTCCTTCTCTTCGTCGCGTCCTTGATCCTCACCCGTTGGCAGGAGCATCGGCAGCCGGTGCCCGTCGGTCCCGCGCCGGCTCCGGAACCCAAAGCGGTGCCGATCGCGTTGAAGCGCTGATCGCCGAGAGCCGCTCCCGCAGGTATTCCGGCCTGGCGCCCTTGCAAAACTAATACGTGTGCATACTTTCGGGGGGTTGATCCGGAGACCGTCGCGGCAATGCCGTCGCCGTCGGGCCTTCCGGCCGATGCCGAGCCTATGGAAAAGCAATACGACGTCCTCATCATCGGAGCCGGTCCCTCGGGATCCAGCGCGGCCGCCATCCTCGCCGAACAGGGCCGCCGCGTGCTGGTGCTCGAACGGGAGAAGTTCCCCCGCTACCACATCGGCGAGTCGCTCCTCCCCTTCAACTACGGTCCGCTCAAGCGTCTCGGCCTGATCGAGCCGCTGCGGAAGTCCCATTTCATCAAAAAGTATTCCGTCCAGTTTGTCGGCCCCAGCGGACGCCAGTCGCAGCCGTTCTTCTTCAACAACCGCTACGACGAGGACGTCTCCCAGACATGGCAGGTCGACCGCGCCGAGTTCGACGAAATGCTCATCAACCACGCCCGGGGCAAGGGCGCGGAAGTCCTGGAGGAATTCACGGTCGAAGATCTGTTGCTGGAAGACGATCAGATCGTCGGCGCCAAGGGCCACGACAAGGACGGCAAGGCGATGGAGTTCCGCGCCCGCATGACGCTCGATTGCACGGGCAAGGAATCGTTCGCGGCCGTGAAGTTCAACTGGCGCCGCAAGGATCCAAAGCTGAACAAGGTCGCCGTCTGGACCTACTACAAGGGAGCCAAGCGTGACACCGGCCGTGACGAAGGCGCCACCACCGTGGCCTTCATTCCCGAGAAGGGCTGGTTCTGGTATCTCCCGCTCCATGACGACCGCGTCAGCGTGGGTGTCGTGGCCGACGGCAAGTTTCTGGCGCGCGGCGGCGTGAAGGATCCCAAGGAGATGTTCCACCGCGAAGTGGAGAACAACCTCTGGATCAAGGAATACCTCTCCCACGGCCAGTGCACCGACGAGTATTGGATCACGAGCGAATACACCTTCCGCTCCGAGTTCGGCGGCCGCGACGGCCTGCTGCTGTTGGGAGACGCCTTCGGCTTCCTTGATCCGGTCTTCTCCTCCGGCGTCATGCTGGCGTTGAAGAGCGGCGTGATGGCCGCCGATGCGGTGGATGCCGCCTTGGCCGCGAACGATGTGTCCGCCGCCCGCTTCTCCGACTACAGCGAAGCGATGATCCAGGGCATCGAGAACATGCGGAAGCTGGTCTACGCCTTCTACGATCCCACGATCACCTTCCGCACCGTCACCGACAAATATCCCGAGGCGAAGGACCACATCACCGACTGCCTGTCCGGCGACGTGAACAAGGACTTCACCGAACTCTTCAGCCGCTTCGCCGAATTCACCGAGATCCCCGAGCCGCTGCCGTATGGACGGCCGATGCCGTCGAAGGTCGAAGCATAGGGTCTGTCCGAAAAGACTTCCGGGAGTGTCGCTCCGCTCAACCCCCGGCCAATGGATGCCAATCCTCCGGATTGAAATACCGGCCCGATTCAACCGTGGTGCTGAACTGGATAAATGGGTCGTCTGTCTCGGCCTTTCTGTTTTTCAAACAGTCTCTCACAGTGGGGTAATCAGGCTGGCTGAAGGCTGTATCCAACTGGCAGAGTCCGAGTTGAAATCTGATCCATGAACATCGTCCAGAACACCCCCGGAGCCGACCGGCAAAGCCGCAGCCATCATGGGCCTCATTCGGAGAAAGCCCTCCTATGAGCGTGCTGACTGTCGAACCTCCGGAGAACGCTCTGGCCAACGAACCGCGTTCCGACGTTCCGGTCTTGATCGACGAGTTTTGGACCGCGAAGCAGCGGGCTGCGCATAGCCTGCACGAAGTCTCCTACCGGGCGTGTTTCAAACCCCAGCTCCCGAAGCATTTCATCGAACGCTTCTCGTTACCGGGCGAGCGAGTCCTTGATCCTTTCATGGGGCGTGGAACGACTCTGATCGAAGCCGCTTTGTTGGGGCGAGTTCCTGTGGGGGTGGACGCGAATCCGCTGTGCGCGTGTCTGGCGCGACCCCGGTTGACTCCGCCTGAATTGGCGGCTGTCGCGGAACGACTGGCCGGCATCGATTTCGAGGCGCAGTCGCAGTGCCCGGCCGATCTTCTGGTGTTCTATCATCCGGAGACGCTCCGGGAGATCGGTGCCCTCCGAAACTATCTGGTGCAGCGCGAGGCGTCGGGCGAATTGGACGGGGTGGACGATTGGATCCGGATGGTCGCCTTGAACCGGTTGACGGGCCATTCGCCGGGCTTTTTTTCCGTCTATACTCTGCCGCCCAATCAAGCGGTGTCCGTCGCGTCCCAGCGGAAGATCAACGAACGGCTGAAGCAGACACCTCCGAGGCGGAGCGTGTCGAATCTGGTGCTCAAGAAGTCGAAAGCCCTCTTGGCGGACGTGACGCCGGATGACAGGGCCCGGCTGGCCGGTGTCCGGGAAGAAGCTCGTCTTTTCATCGGATCAGCGACGGATCTGTCAGGCATCGAAACGGGGTCCATCCGATTGATCGTCACGTCCCCGCCGTTTCTCGATACGGTGGATTACGCAGCCGACAACTGGCTCCGGTCGTGGTTCGCCGGGGTCCGCTTGGAGGATGGCCAACTGTCCCTTTTCCGTTGCTTGGACGAGTGGACCGAGGTGATGACCACCGCGATGGCCGAATGTCGGCGGGTGCTTCAACCCGGAGGACACATGGCATTCGAAGTGGGCGAAGTCCGTGGTGGACGAGTTCGATTGGAAGAGAACGTTCTCCAAGCAGGCGAGAAAGCTGGGTTGCGGCCGGTCCAAGTGATGATCAATTCCCAGCGGTTCACCAAGACCTCGAACTGTTGGGGTGTGAGCAACGGCAGCAAAGGCACCAACACCAACCGAATCGTTGTGTTTCAGAAGACATGAACATCGTCCAGATCACGCCCGGAGCCGGTGGAATGTTTTGCGGCGGCTGCTTCCGCGACAACGCGCTCGTCGCGGAGCTGCGTCGGGAAGGACACCACGCCCTGATGGTGCCGCTCTATCTGCCGCTCACCCTGGACGAAGCCGACCAGACCGCCGGCACCCCGACCTTCTTCAGCGGCATCAACGTCTACTTCGAGCAGAAATGGTCTTGGTTCCGCCGGGCGCCGAAGTGGGTCCATCGCATTTTCGCCTCGCCGATGCTGCTGAAGATGGCGGGCAAACACGCCGGCAAGACCCGCGCCGCCGACGTGGGCGACATCGCCATCTCCATGATCCACGGCGAGGAAGGCAACCAAGCCCGTGAACTGGAGGAACTGGCCGCCTGGCTCAAGGTTCACGAACGACCCGACGTCGTCTGCCTCTCCAACGCCTTGCTCTGTGGCTTCGCCCGCCGGCTGAAGCAGGAGCTCAATTGTCCCGTTGTCTGTGTGCTCCAGGGGGAGGACACGTTCCTCGATTCGATGCCGGAATCGCATCGCGACCGGGCTTGGGCGGCGCTCCGCGATAGAGCCCGCGACTGCGATCTGTTCATCGCTCCGAGCCGCTACTTCGCGGACCGCATGACCGAGCGGCTCGGCCTGCGACCCGAACGGGTGAAGGTCGTCCACAACGGCATCAACCTCGACGGCTACGGCGACGTGGCTTCGGCGAGAAAAAGGTTCCATGAGCCGCCCGTGCTCGGGTTCTTCGCCCGGATGTGTCGCGACAAGGGCCTTGATGACGCGGTCAGCGCGTTCATCGAACTGAAGAGCCGTCCTGCCACTCGGAAGCTGCTGTTCCATGTCGGTGGCGGCTTCGGGCCGAGCGACGAAGCCTTCGTTTTCCAGCAGAAGTCGCGGCTCGCCGAGGCGGGCTTGATGGACGAAGTCCGTTGGTTCCCGAACGTGGACCGCGAAGACAAACTCCGCTTTTTCGGCGGTTGCGACATCTTCTGTACCCCCGCGCTCTACGGCGAAGCCTTCGGCCTATATGTCATCGAGGCCATGGCTGCCGGCCTGCCGGTCGTGCAGCCGCGCCATGGCGGCTTTCCGGAGATCGTGGAAAAAGCGAACGGCGGAGTTCTGACTCCGCCCGGCAATGTCCCCGCCTTGGCCGACGCCATCCAAGACCTGCTCGAGCATCCGGAGTGGGCGCGGACCTTGGGCGCCGCCGCGCGTCAGTCCGTCTGCGACCACTTCCACATCGCCCGCATGGCCAAGGAGACGATCGGCTGTTTCGAACTCGCGCAGACCTTGACGCACGGCGCGAAGGCGGAGTTGCCGCCGGCGTGACGAGGCGGATCACCCGGTTGCGCTCATTTGCGGCGCGGCCGTGTCTGAGCCGAAACGAGGCAGAGGAAATGAAGGAGGAGCGCAGCCGCCCCGGCTGCCGTCCGGCGCGCCCCGCGTCGGACCCTGACGCGTCCGGCTAAACCAGGGGGGAATCGTTGCCTGCGCCTCCGATGGACCGCGAGGGCGCTGTCCACTGCGCCCGGGGCGGGCGCGCTCCCCATCCCCACTGCCTCGTTCCAACTCCGCCTCGCAAGAACAACCTTCTGGAACATCACAGCTAGGCGGGAGCTCCATCGGGAGCGGTCATGGTCGTGCCGAGTTGGGCGGCGGTTTCCTCGCGGCGACGGCGACGGAGTTTGCCCCGGAGCCATTGGCAGGATTCCAGCAGCGCGGTTCGATGGAGCCAGGCCGGGAGGGACGTGTCGGAGGCGAAGCGGGTGGCTTTGCGGGCGAGGGCGTGGAAGACGTTCTGCGCGATCTCCTCGGCGGCTCCCGGGTCGGTGCCCTTTCGCAAGGCCGTGGCGTAGACCAGATCGAGGTGCCGGCGAACCAGTCGACGGAAGGCCGCTTCCTCTCCCTCACGCCCGAAGGCGGCCAGCAGTTCGAAGTCGGTCCGTTGATCGCTCATGTCATGGATGAAGCTGCCGCCCATGGACGAAAACCGAAGGAATTTTCCTTGGCCGACTTCTGAAAAAGCCCGCTCTTCTGTCCGCCGAATCCTTATCGGAATCATTAAGCAGATCGAATTCGTGAAAAATTTCACAAACTTTTCTTGCTGTTCTGCGGGCGGAAATTAGAACAGGGGCCGTCGACAGCGGCCGTTTCGTCTGAAGCGGCCGTATTTTTTACAGAACATGTGCAACAACCTTGGTCATCGGCCGTGCCCGCCCACTTGGCAGTTGGACTTATGGAGCGGGTCGCTTGCATTGGACCGGAGCGTTTGAATGTCTGACATCTTTCCAAAATGGACCAACTCGTTGCCGTGGAAAATCGGCGTCGGGTTGATATTGCTGGGTGGCGCCGCCACGGCCGGCATCAACTACTATTTCACGTCGAAGTTCACGCGTGTCGGCTATCAGCCGGTCCAGCCCGTGGCCTTTTCGCATGACATCCATGCGAACCAGTTGGCGCTGGACTGCCGGTATTGCCACAACGGGGTGGAGAAGTCCTGGTTCTCCAATATTCCTTCGGCGAACACCTGCATGAACTGCCACAGCATCGTGCTCAAGGAATCGCCGAAGCTGGAGCCGATCCGGCACAGCTACGAGACGGGCGAGCCGGTGAAGTGGGTGCAGATCCACAAGACTCCGGACTACGTCTACTTCAACCACTCCGTCCATGTGACCCGTGGAGTGAGCTGCGTGGAGTGCCACGGCCAGGTCAACCACATGGACGAGGTGTACCACGCCAAGCCGCTGAGCATGTTGTTCTGCCTGGAGTGCCATCGGAATCCCGAGAAGGCCCTGCGCGACCCGAAGGATGTCTTCAATCTCGACCTCCAGATCAACCCGGAGAAACAGTTGTCGGACGGCAAGAAGTTCGCCCACGACTGGAAGGTCAACGCTTCCCAGAACTGCTCGGCCTGTCATCGATGAAAACGATTCCCCCTCAATGTCCTGAGCCGGAAGTCGGCCCGAAATACTGGCGCAGCCTGGACCAAGTGGCCGAGACTCCCGAGTTCCGCAACTGGGTCGAGAAGGAGTTTCCCGCCGGAGCCAGCGAGCTGAGCGACCCGGTGAGTCGGCGCAGCTTCATGAAGCTGATGTCGGCGTCCTTTCTTTTGGCGGGCTTCGGTTTGACCGGATGCCGTCGGCCGGAGGAGAACATCCTTCCGTTCGGCAAGCAGCCCGAGGGCTACATCCACGGTAAGCCCGTTTTTTATGCCTCTTCCCGGCCGACCAAGTCCGGCGCGGTTCCGCTGCTGGTCAAGTCGATGGACGGCCGGCCGATCAAGGTCGAAGGCAACAAGCAGCACCCTGACAGCAACGGCGGCACCGATATCCACTCCCAGTCCTCGATCCTTGATCTGTATGATCCGGATCGGTCGATGGGCTACAGGAAGGTCTCGAAAGACAGCGTCGGCACGATCACCCGTTCGGCAGCGACCGATGTCCTGACCGAAATTTCAGCCGATGCGGCCAAGACCCAGGGCGAAGGATTGGCCATTTTGGTGCAGCGGAGCAGCTCGCCCACCCGGATCCGGGTGCTGGCCGATCTAAAAAAGAAGTTTCCCAAAGCCGGTCTGTTCGTTCACGAACCGGTGGATCCGCAAGTCGCCACGATCGGTGCCTCGGCGGCCTTTGGAACGTCGGTCCGCCCCTACTACAAGTTGGATTCGGCCAAGGCCATTGCGGCTTTCGACTGCGATTTCCTCGGGGGTGAAGAGGACAGTGCGGTCAGCATCCGTCGTTTCGCCAAGGGTCGGAAGACTTCGTCGGCGAGCGACGAAATGAACCGCCTCTACGTGGTCGAGGGGATCATGACCGTGACCGGTATCAATGCCGACCACCGTTTGCGCTCCGCCCCGAGCCAGATCGTTCCCGCGCTGGCGAAACTCGCCTCGGTCGTCTTCAGCCAGGTTTCCGGGTTTGGCGCCTTTGCCTCGGCCAGTTCTGCATTGTCGGCTTCGTTCCCGGCCGCCAATGAGAAGTGGGTGACCGAGTGCGCGGCCGATCTCGTGGCGCACAAGGGTGCGGCTTTGGTCCTGGTGGGACAGGGCCAGCCATTGGTGGCCCATGTGCTCGCCAACGCGATCAACGTGGCCCTCGGGGCCGTCGGTCAGACCGTTGAATACCTTCCGGCGGACGATACCGCGTTCGGATCGATCGCGGACCTCGCCCAGCAGTTGAATTCCGGCAAGGTCGCCTCTCTGGTCATCGCCGGAGGCAATCCCGCCTACGACGCACCGGCCGATCTCGATTTCGCCGCCGCCGCCGCCAAGGCCGGCAAGGTGGTCCGTCTCGGCTATTACGAGGACGAGACCACGAAAGTTTCGGGCTGGCACCTGACCCAGGCGCACTATCTTGAATCATGGGGCGATGGTCGCACCTCCGATGGCACGCTCGTTCCGGTGCAGCCGCTCATCGCGCCTCTGTTCGACGGCATGACCGAGCTGGAGCTCTTGGCCCGTGTCGCCGGTCTCGACACGGTTCGTTCCTACGATTTGGTCCGTGACACCTTTCGCAGTGAGGCCCGCTCGCTCTTCGGCATCACGGTCGAGTTCAATCTGGAAGAGGAGTGGAAGCGGTTCCTGCACGACGGATTCATGGCCAACTCCGCCGCCAAGCCGGTGGCTGTCCGGCTGGTCGCTCCGAATGCCGCGCTCCTGGCCTACAACGTTCCCGCCGCCCCGGCCGAAGGGCGTTTCGAGCTCGTCTTCCATCGCGACAACAGCGTCGACGACGGTCGCTTTGCCAACAATGGCTGGCTCCAGGAATTGCCGGATCCGGTGGGCAAATACACTTGGGAAAACGTCATCGCCGTCAGCGCCACCACCGCCAAGGCGTTGAAGCTGAAAATCACGGATCCCAAGAATCAGCGCGGAACCGAGAACGTCGACCACACGCTCAAAAGCAACGAGTCGACCGTGGGCAACGATGTCGTCACCGTCACGATCGGCGGTCGGGAGTTCACCGGACCCGCCTGGGTGCAGCCCGGTCTCGCGGACAACGTCATCGCGGTGGCTCTGGGCTACGGTCGTCAGATTGTCGGCCGCGTTGGTCGCCACGCTGGCTTCAACGCCTATCTCGCCCGCACTTGGGCCGCTCCCTACTTCGCGGCGGGTGCGGTGCTCAAGATTCTCGACGGGAAGTTCGCCCATATCGCGACCACGCAGGAACATGGTGCGATGGAAGGCCGTCCCATCGTGCGCGAGGCCACGTTGGCCAACTGGAAGAAGAAGGAAGACTTCGCGCGGAACTGGGACATCGAGTCCCATGGTGCCTTCATCACTAAGACCCCTGTCAGCACGGCGGGTGGGGTTGAAGCGCGGCCCGCCGGCATCTATCAGCATCCCTACGAACATTTCAGTTCGGAGAAGGGCAATCTGACCGGCCCTCGCTCCGACCGTCGGCAAATCCTCAAGAGTGAAATCCATCAGTGGGGAATGGTCGTCGACCTGTCGTCCTGCGTTGGCTGTTCCGCTTGCATGGTGGCTTGCCAGAGCGAAAACAACGTCCCGATCGTTGGCAAGGACCAGGTCATCAAGGGCCGGGAAATGCACTGGCTCCGGCTCGACCGCTACTACGCCGGCGGGATCGAAGATCCGCAGGTGGTGACGCAGCCGATGATGTGCCAGCACTGCGAAAACGCGCCGTGCGAAAGCGTCTGTCCGGTGAACGCCACCGTCCACGACGAGGAAGGCCTGAACGTGATGGCCTACAACCGCTGCATCGGCACGCGGTATTGCTCGAACAACTGCCCCTATAAGGCCCGGCGATTCAATTTCTTCGACTACAACAAGCGCGAGAACGACTACGCGGTGGCCAAGACCGACGCCCGGGGCAGCGTGAGCTGGTTCAGCACCGATGCGTCCCTCTACAAAGGGCCCTTCGGCGTCGACAAGAACAAGTCGGCCGAGTGGGAGATCATCAAGCTGGGTAAGAACCCGAACGTCACCGTCCGGATGCGCGGCGTGATGGAAAAATGCACCATGTGCGTCCAGCGCATCGAAGAGGCCAAGATCAACCAGAAGGTCAAAGCAGGACCGTCGGGCGATGTGCAGGTTCCGGAAGGCACCTTCACCACGGCCTGTGCCCAGGCCTGCCCGGCCGAAGCGATCGTCTTCGGCAACCTGATCGACCCCGAGAGCGCGGTCTCCAAGCTTCGCAAACACCAGCGCAACTACGAGGTGCTCGGATTCCTCGAAACTCGGCCGCGTGTCACCTACTTGGCCCGCATCCGTAATCCGAACCCCAAGATGCCGGACGCCTACGAACTCTCGTTCACTACGAAGGAGTATGAAACGAAGTATGAAGCCAGCCCGTTCGAGGGGCATGGCCACGGAACGGAGCACGCTGAAACGGGTGAAGCCCCGATCCACGGCGCAGCTGCGGAAATGAAAGGAGAACAGCACTAATGGCCTCCGTCGCTCCTACCGCCCCGAAGGTCCAGGGACCGCCCGCTGAACTCGAACGGGAACCCCTGGTCCTCAACAATCGTCCGCTCTCATGGATTTCGGACCAGATCGCCGGTATCGCCGAAGGCAAGGCCGCCAAGTGGTGGTGGCCCGCCTTCATCGTCAGTGCCGGTGGCACTCTGATGATGGCCACCATGATCGCCTACCTCATTTCCACCGGTATCGGGGTCTGGGGCTTGAACCAACCCGTGGCTTGGGCTTGGGACATCACTAATTTCGTCTTCTGGATCGGTATTGGCCACGCGGGAACCCTGATCTCGGCCGTGCTCTTCCTCCTTCGGCAGAAATGGCGAACCTCGATCAACCGTTCCGCCGAGGCCATGACTCTTTTCGCCGTGGTTTGCGCCGGTATCTTTCCCGTGGTCCACACGGGCCGGGTCTGGTTTGCCCTCTATCCCGGTTATTTGATCCCATTTCCTAATTCAAACGGCATTTGGCCGCAGTTCCGCTCCCCTTTGCTGTGGGACGTGTTCGCGGTCTCGACCTACGGGACGGTGTCGCTCCTCTTCTGGTATGTCGGGCTCATTCCCGACTTGGGCCTGATGCGTGACCGGGCGAAAACCAAGGTGAAGAAGTTCTTCTACGGTCTCTTCGCCTTCGGATGGAGTGGTGCCAACCGGCATTGGTCGAACTACGAAAAGGCCTATTTGATCCTGGCCGGACTGGCCACCCCGCTGGTGCTCTCCGTCCACTCGATCGTGTCGTTCGACTTCGCCGTCTCCCAGCTTCCTGGCTGGCACACCACGATCTTCCCGCCTTACTTCGTGGCGGGTGCGATCTTCTCCGGTTTTGGCATGGTCTTGACCCTGTTGATCCCGCTCCGTTCGCTCTGTAAACTGGAAGACATCATCACCAAGCGGCACATCGACCTGATGTGCAAGGTGATCCTCGGTACTGGCTCGATGGTGGGCTACGCCTACATCATGGAGTTCTTCATAGCCTGGTATGGCGGCAATCCCTACGAGCTGGATCTGTTCATCCGCAACCGCGTGGCCGACCCGTTCATCTTCGGTCCGCTGTTCCATGTCGATCCGGCGCCTTACTGGTGGGCCTACTGGACCATGATGATCTGCAATGTCTTCACGCCGCACTTGTTTTGGTTCAAGAAACTGCGCAGCAGCATGATCTTCGTCTGGATCATCTCGATCTTCGTGAACATCGGCATGTGGTTTGAGCGGTTCAACATCATCGTCACCTCGCTGCACCGTGATTTCATGCCCTCGAACTGGGGTATGTTCAGCCCGACCTGGGTCGACATATTGACCTTCGTCGGTTCCTTCGCCTTGTTCATGACGCTGTTTCTGCTGTTCATGAAGTTCCTCCCCGTCATCGCCATCTCGGAGGTGAAGGGTGTGACCCCGCAGGCCGATCCGCACCATCCGCTGGGTGGCGCTAAAGGAGGGCAACACTGATGAACACTGCTTCCCAATCGCAGCCGGAAACCTCGATCAGTCCCACAGTCGGCCGTCCGTTTGCCATTCTGGCGCAATATGAGAATCCGGCCGACGCGATGCACGCCGCTGAACAGGTCCGTGACGCCGGCTACAAAATTTGGGACGTCCACAGCCCTTTTCCCGTCCACGGAATGGACGAGGCCATGGGCCTCAAGAACTCGCCGGTGGGATACTTCACGTTCCTCGGTGGGGTTGCCGGCTTCACCATCGGCATGACCATGATCTGGTGGATGGGCGCCGTGGATTATCCGATCGTGGTTGGCGGCAAACCGCTCTTCAGTCCTCTCTTCGCCTTCCCGGTGTCCTATGAGTTGACGATCCTTCTGGCGGCATTCGGGTCCGTCTTCGGCATCTTCTTCCTGAACCGCCTCCCGAAGTGGTACAACCCGTTGTTCAAGAACCGCCGTTTTGAACTCGGCGCCAACAACGACAAGTTCTTCATCGCGATCGAGACCGCCGATCCGCGCTATTCCGAGACGGAAACCCGCAAGTTGCTGGAATCGACCGGCAGCAAGCACATCGAGTTGGTGGAGGAGTAATGCGCTATTTCCTTCTAGGATTTGTCATATTGGTCGTCGGTGTCGTCGCTGTCGCTGGCTTCCGTGGCGACAAGTCGCGCAAGCCGCCCATCGAGGTCTTTCCCGACATGGATCGACAACCCAAGCTGAGGCCCGAGGACAAGAACAACTTCTTCCCGGACGGATTGTCTTCCCGGAAGCCGGTTGAAGGCACCGTTTCCCGCGGTTCCGCCTTCGAGTCGAACGAGGTCAACACCGGCTTCAAACCGGGAACGACCAACTTCGTCGACGCGATTCCGATCGTTGTCTCGGCGGGACTGGTCGAGCGAGGCCAGCAACGGTTCAACATCTACTGCTCCCCCTGCCACAGCACTGCGGGCGACGGCAAAGGTGTCACCTCCAAGTATGGAATGGCCGCCACCGCCAACCTGCATGATCCCCGGATCGTCAAGATGGCCGACGGCGAGATCTTCCACACGATCACACACGGCAAGAACACGATGATGGCGTATGCCGACAAGCTGGACGCCCAGGACCGCTGGGCTGTCATCGCCTATGTGCGTGCGCTCCAGATCAGCCGTCTGGCTGCGGCGAGCGACGTGCCCGCCGATGTGATGGCGACGCTCAAGAAATAACCTTTTCAGAACAAGACCATGGGCGCCCACCCGAAAACGAACGACAAACAGGAGCCGCTGAAACTGAGTCCCATCTGGGGCAAGGTTCCGATGTTCATGATCATCGGCGGCCTCGTGCTGGTGATTCTCGGCTACTTGGCCGGAAGCATGGACGGAGAACACAAGGTCCCGGGCCTCCAACAGGTCGCCTTCTCCTACCTCACCGCCTACATGTTCTTCCTCAGCTTGGCGCTGGGCGGGTTGTTCCTCGTCCTTTTGCACCATCTGTTCGATGCCAACTGGTCGGTCGCGATCCGCCGTGTCGTGGAGCACATGGCGATGCTGATCCCGGTGATGTTTGTCCTCTGGATTCCCATCGCCCTCTTCGCCCTGAACGAAAACAGCGGGCTGTATAGCTTTCTCTGGAACCAGCAGGACCACGCCGTCCACGCCAAGTACCCCCTGTTCACCAAGATCGGCTGGTTTGCGACGATCATCTTCTTCTTCAGCCTGCTCAGTCTCGTTGCATGGAAGCTGCGTTCCAACTCGTTGAACCAGGACAAGGACGGAGCGGCCAAGTGGACCCGGAGCTCCCGGGTCTGGACCGGCGGAGGCATCTACATCTTCGGAGTGGGACTGACCTTCCTCTGCATCATGCTGATGAAGTCTCTGATGTACCAGTTCTTCTCGACGATGTACGGCGTCTATTATTTCGCCGGAAGCGTCTGGGTGACATACGCGACCGTCTATTTGATCACGCTGATCCTGAAGCGGACCGGTCCGTTGGCTGCCATCGTCACTCCCAAGACGATGCACACCATCGGCACGATGTTCTTCGCCTTCACGGTGTTCTACGCCTACATCGCGTTTTCCCAGTATTTCCTGATTTGGAACGCCAATCTGCCCGAGGAAACCTTCTGGTTCGTGCGCCGCGAAGTCGGCTCCTGGTGGCTTGTGGGCATGCTCATGATCTTCGGGCATTTCTTCCTCCCGTTCCTGGCCATGCTCCGCATCGACGCCAAGCTCAACATTGCCATCATGTTTCCGCTCATCGTCTGGGCGTGGCTCATGCACTACATGGACATGCAGTTCAACGTCATGCCGTCCCTCCATACTTCGGGCTTTGTCCTGACTTTGCCGGACATCGGGTTCTTGGCTTTGTTCGCCGGCGTCCTTTCCACCATTTGGCTGAAAATGTTCAAGGCCCATCCGGCTTATCCGCAAAAAGATCCTCGAATGGCGGAAATGATGGGTGTCTATGTGCCGCCGGCCAAAGGCTCCGTTGCCGCCCTCCATCTCGGCCTTAAATAACCGCATCGCCGCACCATGAATTCATCCTGCTGCAAGCAATCGTCCGCGGTCATCTATGCGATCGGCATCCTCGGTGCCGTGGCCGTCGTCGCGGTCGTCGTCGCCAAAGTGTCCTCGGCCGTGAAGCCGGCGGATCTCACCGAGGCCCGGCGTCAGGAACGGCTACAGTTCCGCGGTGAAATCTTCGCGGCGTCGAGCGGCACGCTGACCAATGCCGCGTTGATCGACGGAACCCGGCAGATCTACCGGATCCCGGTGGACTCGGCCAAAGAGATCGTCCTCCGTGAATGGAAGAGCCCCGCCGCCGGACGCAAGGCGCTCTTGGAGCGGCTCGACAAGGCCACCGCCAAGCTGCCCGAAAAAGCGAATCCCTTCGAGTGAGCCGCGCGCCCATGCCCGCTTTATCCTCAAATCCCACGTCGGCTATTCCCGCCGCCGAGAGCGCCCCAAGCTCCGGTGGCGACGCAGCCGGTCGGATAGCCCTGCTGTTGCTGACGATCAAGGGACTGGGTTGGTTCGTGCTCGCCGGTCTGCTTCAGGTATTGGCCTCCGTCAAAATGCACGGCCCGCTTTTCCTGGCGGACTTTCCGGCGTTCTCCTATGGCCGGCTCCAACCCGCAGCCACCACCGCCCTGGTCTACGGATTCTTGACCCAGATCGGCCTTGCGGTCGGACTCTGGATATTGACCCGCCTTTCCCGTTCGAAGCTCGCTTTGGCCCCGGTCGTGATCTTCGCCACGGTCCTCTGGAACTTGGCGGTGTTCGTTGGGATCATCGGTATTCTCTGCGGCGCGAACACCGGTTTTCCCTGGTTGGAAATGCCGAGACAAATTTTGGCCGTCCTGACACTCCTTTCGGTGGTGTTTACCCTGTCGGGACTCATTACGATTTCCTTCCGCGAAGAACGGGAGCTCTATCCCGCCGCTTGGTTCATTGTCGGAGCTTTGTTCTCCCTCCCCTGGGTTTTGGGCACCGCCACGTGGACGCTTCTCTTCCAAACGGTCCGGGGCGCCGTTCAGCTCAGCGTCAACGGGTGGTTCATCCATGCCTTTACTTGGCTGTGGCTGGGTTTCCTCGCCATTGGCGCGCTGCTCTATGTCGTGGCGCGGGTTTCCCGCACGGAACTCTACAGCCGATCTTCGGCCGTGTTCGCCTTTTGGCTGTTCGCGATCATTGCGGGTTGGGGTGGATTGATGGCGTCGGCCCCGCTTCCCCGCTGGATTGTCAGCGTCAGCGGCACGGCGAATCTCATCCTGCTCGTGCCGATCGCCCTGATCGTGCACACCCTTTGGAAGACGAGCGCCCCCGAAGCCGCCGACAAGTCTGAAGCCGCCGCGCTCCGATTCTCCCGTCTCTCCATCCAGTCACTGGCCGCCTACGGGCTCCTCAGTCTGGCCTTCTACGCTCCCGCCAAAAACGCCGTTCTCGGACTGACTCTTTTCCAGCCGGGTTTGATGAACGTCTTCTTCACCGGCGTCGTCACCTTGGCTCTGTTCGCCGGCTTGAACCTGATGCTGCCCGAACTCCTCGGAAACAAGGAACGCGGCGTGATCAAGGGCTCGACCCTTTTTCTCCTTCTGCTTGGCCTCGCCTTCACCACTCTGCCGCTCATTTTGGGTGGAATGAAGCAGGCGGTGCTCTGGGCCGATCTCTCGAAATCTTCGGCGGAAGTCAGCCGCGGCCTCAACGGATTCATCGGACCGGCGACTCTGGGTTACATCATACTGTTCGTGGCCTCCGTGTTGATCCTGGTCCAATTGCTCGGCTCGATCAAAACCGCGTGCATGGAGTTCTTCGGCTCAAAAACCGCTCCGGCGTCTAAACGGTAATGAACCACGTCACGCTCATTTTCATCGGACTGTTCGTGACCTTTGTCGGGTCTTGGACCGGTATGGTGGTGGCTCCGCAGATCCAGTTGGGTCGCCAAGTTCCGACCGGCCAGATGCAACCCGCTGAACGCCCTCCGGTGGAGGGAGACCCGGGCGACATCTATCCCTTGGCCCGAGTCGGCCAAGCCGAACAAGGCCACCAGATCTATCGCAAGGAAGGCTGCTACTACTGCCACAGCCAACAGGTCGGCGTGACCCAAGCGGACCTCCGTTGGACCCAGGACGGCCGCTTCAGCGTCCATCGCGACTATCTCTTCGACCAACCGGCCCTGTTCGGAACCCAGAGGCTCGCGCCGGATCTGTCGAACGTCGGCGTCCGCCTCCCGGACGCCAAGTGGCAGATGATGCATCTCTATTCTCCGCAGGCGCTGGTCGAGAAGTCCTCCATGCCGCCCTATCGCGACTTGTTCGAGCGTCGCAAGGTCGACGTGAAGTTCGGACCCTCCTCCAAAGCGCTGGATTTCTCGGAAGAACAACGCAAGGCGCTCCGGCTCGCGCCCGACGAGGAAGTGGTTCCCAAGAAGCAGGCAACCGAGTTGGTCGCCTACCTGTTGAGCTTGAAACAGAACGTGAACCTGTTCGAAGCCCCGATGTATGCGCCCAAGACCAACGGTGTGGCCGGCGTGACCAACACGGTCGAAGCGGCTTCTCCGGAGGCGAAGAAGTAACCGGAGATGAGCGATTCCAAGACAAATTCAGAAGTCCAGCAGTCGCGCGAGCCCAAGGTGGGCCACATTCCGACGCCGCTCTGGGCAGTCACGCTCCTCGGTCTCTTCGCCTTCGTCGGCATCTCCCGGCTGGTCGATTCCGGCGGTGCGTTCGATCCGAACGTCTACGGGTCGTATCAGGATTTTGCCAAGGTGGAGATTGCCCATCCCCCCGCGAACATTCCGCCTGAACTTATCAAGGGGAAACAGGTGTTCGGAAAGAACTGCGCAGCCTGCCATCAGGCCAGCGGCCAGGGTTTGGCACCGTTGTTCCCACCGTTGGCCGGATCGGACTGGGTCAATGCCGACGGACATGCCCGGATCATCCGTATCGTTCTTAATGGGCTTCAGGGCCCGATCAAGGTCAGCGGCAAGGACTACAACAACAACATGGTGCCGTGGAAGGACTCATTGAAGGACGACGAGATCGCCAATGTGCTCAGCTACGTCCGCAACACGTGGGGCAACAAAGGCTCGTTGGTAACGCCCGAAGAAGTGAAGGCGATCCGGGCCAAAGAAGCCGGCAAGAGCGAGCAGTGGACGGCTGCGGACTTGCTGGCCATTCCGCTCAAGTAGACTTCTTTGAGCAGACGTCCTGATTTTCAAGGCAGCCCATGAGGCTGCCTTTTTCGTGGATTGATCCTCTGGTCTCGTTACGACTCGGATAGGATTTGGTTTTCCCGACGCTGCGCCCTTGCTCCGTCGCGGCGCGCCTCATTTAATCTGCTCCGTGTCATCCAGCATCGTAGCCGTTTCCAATCAGAAGGGTGGCGTGGGCAAGACCACCACGTCCGTCAATCTCGCCGCGTGTCTCGCCGCCATGGGCAAACGGGTTCTTCTGCTCGATCTCGATCCGCAGGCCAACGGCACCAGCGGACTCGGCTTTGAGAAGACCGAGGGCGCCTCCTGTTATCGCGTGCTTTTGGGCGAGGGTTCGTTGGTCGACAAGATCCAGCAGACCTCCTTCGAGCACTTGGACCTGATCCCGAGCGAACTCGATCTCTGCGGCGCCGACATCGAACTGGCTCGCCAGGAAAACTATCTCTTGCGGCTCAAGGAAGGGCTCCGGCCCATCGCCGAAAGCGACCGCTACGACGTGATCCTGATCGATTGCCCTCCGTCGCTCGGCATCCTCACGCTGAACGCATTTGCCGCCGCCCATTTCCTCCTGGTGCCGTTGCAGTGCGAATACTACGCGCTTGAGGGCATTTCGATGATCACGCGGTTGTGGAACCAGCTCCGGGAGTCCGAGATCAATCCGCACTTGGACATCCTTGGAGTCGTCATGACCATGTTCGATGGTCGGACCAATCTCTCCCACCAGGTGGTCGGCGAAGTGCGCCAACATTTCGGCGACAAAGTTTTCGATACCGTGATTCCCCGCACCACGCGATTGGCGGAAGCGCCCAGCTTCGGCAAGCCGATCATCCACTACGACAAATACAGCACCGGGGCCGCCGCCTACGAAGTGCTGGCCGAGGAAGTGGCCAAGCGGCTGGGGATCTGAAATGTGAAACCGCTAATCTGCGCTGATCGGTGCTAATTCCGAAAACCGATTTTGAACCGCGGATCGACGCGGATCGACGCTGATAACAAAGGCTTGCCGTCGCGCCGCCCGCATAAAAACGGTCACCGTTTCTTCCACGCCAAGCTCTTCAGATTAGCCTCCATTGGCGAAGATTAGCGGTTCGGCGGTCTGTTACGCGTAGAAGTCCTGTCGGAGCATCGCCTGGAGGCGGTAGACGGCGAGGGTCAGTTCGGCAAAGGCGGCGGCCGTTTCGTCGCGATCCTCGCCCAGACCTGTCTCGCCCGCGCGGAACCGCTTTTCGGTTTCCTGATAGCGCAGACTGAGGGCTTGGTCCTCTTGATTCTGGCCCAGGCGATGGAGTTGGCGGCGGACGAGGTGGGCTTGCGCGCGGGTGGCTTGGATCAAGGCCAGGGCATCTGTCCGGGAACGTTTTTCCGCAGCGACGGCTTGGAGCAGACGGCACTCGAACTTCCGGCATTGGCCCGGGCGATCCGCATAGACCCGGCAACGACAGTCCGACTGGAGCGCGGGGCAGGGTTGGGCGAATTCCGCTGTCGCTCCGGGACTCACGGCCAGTCCCGCTGTCCGCAGCGTTTTAACCGCGTCGCTCGCGCTCAGCCGCACCTTGGAGAACAACGTGCCGTCGCAACAGAGGCCGCAAGCGAGGCAAAGATCCGAGGCGGTAGAAGTGGAGGTCATGGAACAAAAAAGCCCCGGTTTCCCGGGGCTTTAGCGACGGACAACGAAAAATTATTTCAGCCGATCGAACACTTTCTGGAGCTTCTGCCAGTCTTCCAGGCCGGTGACCTTGGCCTGCGCGTCGGCGACGATCTTGGCTTCGTGGGCGTTCTTGGTGCGACGGGGGTTGTTGTAGAAGATGCCGAAATGGCCGGGCATCGGCGTGTCGGAGAGCTTGTAGGCGGCGTATTCGTCGGTCACGTCGTGTTCCTTCGGCACTTCGGTGAAGGTGCCACCCTTGCGCGGCGTGGCCGAGTCGAAG
This sequence comes from Verrucomicrobiota bacterium, assembly GCA_038209745.1. Lineage (GTDB taxonomy): Bacteria > Verrucomicrobiota > Verrucomicrobiia > Limisphaerales > CANJSG01 > CANJSG01. Next base: position 9,291 of record JBBQXJ010000059.1, on the reverse strand, counting down.
GCGCCGGGGAAGAATTCAATGCACTCGCTCAGGCACTGGATGAAGCTGAAGCCGTCGTGCTCCATGGCCGCTTCCATCATCGCAAGGACGTGGTTGGGATTGGTGGCGGTGGTGCGGGCGACGAAGGAGGCGCCGGCGGCGATGGCTTGTTTGACCGGGATGATTGGACGGTCGCCGCTGCCCCAGACATCGGTCTTGGACTTGTAGCCGACGGGGGACGTGGGCGAGGTCTGGTTCTTGGTCAGGCCGTAGACCTGGTTGTCCATGACCACGTAGGTCAGCTTGATGTTCTTGCGGGCGGTGTGGGTGAAGTGGTTCCCGCCGATGGAGAAGGCGTCGCCGTCGCCTCCGAAGACGAACACATGCAGGTCGGGCCGGCTCAGGGAAACGCCGCTGGCGAACGGCAAGGCGCGGCCATGGATGAAGTGCGCACCATGGGCCTGGACGAAGTAGGGGAAGCGGCTGGAGCAACCGATGCCGGCGACAGTGGTGATCTTCTCGTGCCAGATCTTCTTCCGTTCAATGAGCTTGAAGTAGAGCGCGAGGACCGAGAAGTCGCCGCAGCCGGGGCACCAAGTGGGATGGTCGGCGGAGGTTTCTTTCTTGGTCAGCGGTTTGCGGTCGATGTCGGCGATCGGTGCCGGGGCGGGCAGATCGGTCCGGGTCGTGCGGGGAAGAACCGCGAAGGGGAGACTGGTTTCGCTCATGGGACTTGGGGGAGTGTTGGCTTCTCGGGTTCGGTTTAGGCGGGTTGTCCGGCGGTGGCGGCGGTCCGGACGCGGTCGATGATTTCCTTCACCTTCCAGTTGAGGCCGTCGACCTTGGTGATGCCCTTGATCCTGGGATCGGCGAAGCGGGCCCGGAGCAGCGCGGCGAACTGGCCCTGTCCGTAGAGCCCTTCGTCGTTCATCTCCACCACGAGGACGTGGTGGAAGCCCTTGAAGATCTCGTCGAGCCCGTTGGGCAGCGGATTGATGTGCTTGATGTGCAGCGCGGAAACGGCGTCGCCAAGGGAGCGGAACTTGTCCACGGCTTCGCAGATCGGGCCTCGGGTGCTGCCCCACCCGACGATGAGGATCTGGCCTTCGTTCGGGCCGTAGGTCTTCGGGGTCGGGATCTCGGAGGCGAGCTTCTTGATCTTGTTGCGCCGCTTGGCCGTCATGGCGACGTGGAGCTTGGGCGAGCCGGTGGGATGGCCGAGCTCGTCATGCTCCAGACCGGTGACGACAGGGTATTTGCCGCTGGCCACGCGGGTGCCGGGCGCCAGATGGCGAGTGACACCGTCGGGGGCGGAAAGGTCATAGGGTTTGTGGTCGGCCACCGGGGTGAGATCCGGGGAGATGTCCTGGAAGAGCTCCTTGAGGTTCGGCTCGGCGAACGCCTCGATGCGGGTGGCGATGCCCTGGTCGCTGAGGATGAAGACCGGGGTGCTGAACTTGCGGGCGATGTTCACGGCCTCGATCGCGGTGTAGAAGCAGTCCTCGACGCTGGCCGGAGCGAGCACGACACGCGGGCTGTCGCCGTGGCCGCCGAAGCAGGCGATGTTCAGGTCCGACTGTTCAACATTGGTCGGCAATCCGGTGGACGGTCCGCCGCGCTGCACATCCACGACGATCAGGGGGATTTCCGCCATGACCGCCCAGCCGATGGCCTCGGTCTTGAGGGAGATGCCGGGACCGGAGGAACCGGTGACCGCGACGCGGCCGCCCCAACCGGCCCCGATGGCCATGGAGACGGAGGCGATCTCGTCCTCGCACTGGAGGAAGCTGCCGCCGTATTTGGGCAGCTCCTTGCGGAGAAGTTCCATGATGTCGGACCAGGGCGTGATCGGGTAGCCGGCGCCGAAGCGGATGCCGGCGGTGATGAGTCCGTAGGTGAGGGCTTCGTTGCCGTTCATCACGACCTGCTGGTGGCCCTTCAGATCCGCGTGCTGGAACTGGTAGGTCTTGATCAGGTCCTGCAGCTGGTGGCTGTAGCCCGACATGAAGCAGGTGATGGCGGTCTCGGCGATCTTGGGATCCTTGCCGGTGAACCGCTCGTTGATCAGCTTCTTGAGCTTTTCGATGTCCAAGTCGTAGACGCGGGCGAGCAGGCCGAGGGTGTAGACGTTCTTGCCCTTGTCGCGGCCGGTGCCGCCGATGGCTTCGACCGTCAGGCTGGAGATGGGCAGACCGACGTGGCGATACTTCTCCTGGTTCTCGGGCTTGAACTCGGTCACGTGGTCGGAGTCGTAGAGGACGATCCCGCCGAGCTTGAGCGAGTTGAGATGGTTCTCGTAGCTGTGCTGGTAGAAGGCGACGAGCATGTCGGCCTCGTCGCCGGGGCTGAGCACTTCGCCCGAGCCGATGCGGACCTGGAAGATGGATGGGCCGCCCGAGATGGTGGCGGGGATGGTCATGAAGGTCATGACCTCCTGTTCGCTCCGGCCGGCGAGGCGTGCGAGGAATCCGCCGATGGCCTGGATGCCGTCCTGGGAGTTGCCGGCAATGCGGATGACCGCTTCCTGGATTTGGGTGATTTTGGTGGAACCGCTGGAATTGGAAGGCTCGGCGGTCGGTAAGGCGTCGCTCATGTTCGGTTGGACAGAATTGGCTCCTGCAGCCGCCCCCATGAAAAAGGTAGGATGGCGTTTGCTGGATGGAAGGGACGCTATCAGGGAGCTATTCGGTGTCAATGACGCCCTGAAAACGTCCCGCTTCGACGACCGACGGAGGCCCGTGAACTTCGCTGTTTACACCCCGGAGTGCCCGGCTACTGTCATTCGAACACGCTCCCATGAAGAAAATTGAAGCCATCATCAAGCCGTTCAAGCTCGACGAAGTTAAGGAAGGTCTGACCGCCGTTGGCATCGAGGGAATGACCGTCAGCGAGGTCAAAGGATTCGGCCGGCAGAAGGGCCACACCGAGATCTATCGTGGCAGTGAATACACCGTGGATTTCCTCCCGAAGCTCAAGGTCGAGCTGGTGGTGACCGATGCCCAGGTGACCGCCGCGGTGGACGCCATCGTCAAGGCCGCCAAGACGGGCAAGATCGGCGACGGCAAGGTTTTCGTGAGCCCCATTGAGAACGCGGTCCGGATCCGCACGGAAGAGACCGGCGAGAACGCGGTCTGATCATCCGGACCGACTTTATTGCGCCGACCACACCTGCTGTGGCCGGCGTTTCGTTTTAGGGAGTGCCTTTTCTCACTGCACCTCGACGACCACGGCGGTGGTGTTGTCGCGGCCGGAGGCCTGCACGGCGGCGGTCACCAGCCTCTGGGCGGGACTGGCTGCGGATTGGGCCGCGGTGGGAGACCGAAGCAACTCCACCAAACTGCGGTCATAGAGCCCGTCCACCAACCCGTCCGAGCAGATGAGAAAGAGATCGCCCGATTCGTAGCCCACGGCTCCAAGCTGGGGATCGACGAACTGGTTTCCACCACCGAGCGATTTCTGCAACACGCTGCGGCGGGGATGGGTCCGGGCTTCGCGCTCGTTGATCTTGCCGGCTCGGAACAGCCACCCGACATGGGTGTCGTCCGCGCTCAGCTGTTTGAGCTGGTCCGCTCCGGCCGGGAGGTAGTAGATGCGACTGTCCCCGACGTGGCCGAAATACATCCAGCCGGGGGTGAACCAGCACAGGCTCAACGTCGCCTCCATCCCGCGACATTCGTCATAGGCGTCCCCCACGACGACCAAAGCGCGGTGAATCTGGGCGAACAGCTCGGGCAACACGTCGGAAAACCCGGGGGCGAGTCCTGCGGCGCGCTGTTGGAAGGATTTGGGCAGCAAGGTGGTGATTTTTTCGACGGTGATACGGCTGGCGAGCTCGCCCGCTTTCGCTCCGCCCATCCCGTCGCTCACGGCGAAGGCGAAGTCGTTCTGTTCGGTCGAAGCCTCACCGATCTTGCCCAGTCGCTGGACCTCGCGGGCGTCGAACAGGACGCCGAGAAAGGCGTCTTCGTTGTTCGGGCGGATTTTGCCGCGGTCTGTGCAGCCGGACCATTTCAATCCGGTGGCGACGGGCGGGTGGGCAGGATGATCCATGCAAGGCGGGCGGTTAAGCGGGGTCCGATAGGATTGTGGCGAATTCGAAATCGATCACGCAAAAATGGCCGTCGGCCTGCCGGTAGGTGATGTTGCGCGCTTCGGCGTCGTCGTGGCGGACACCATACTGTTGGAGCTCGTCGAAGATTTCCTTGGTCCGGTCGTCGTCGAGATGCTCCACGCGTTTGCCGCAATTGGTGGTGATGATGCGGAGCTTGACCGGATCGGCTTCGAGCAGCCTGGGGACGAACGGGCAGTTTTTGGTTTCGAGAAACTTCAACACCTTGACCTCCTTGTCGAACCGGGTCCGCGCATCGGTGCCGTGGTAGACCTTGAAGACCCGGCCGTCGAAGCTGAGGTGGACGGTGGCCCGGAGCGTGTCCTTCACTTTCAGCATGGAGATGAGCTAACGGGATCCCCGGAAGTGGCAACCCCAAGTTTCATTTGGTTGAAGGATTCCGGAGCGATTGATCCAAGGTCGAGGACAACGCTTGTTGATCAAGATGCTTGTTTTGGAACAAGCCGGTCAAATTGAAGCAGGCTCTGCCAGGACGAGATCCTGGGTTTTGCAAACGGGGTTGGCATTCTCAATTGGCACATCCTAAACGCGGAAACCGTCCCCGGTCTTGATTCCTTGGGCCGGCTCGGCATGGTCTCGCTCCGTCACGGCATCCTAAGTGCTGAAAAGTCTCTCTGCGTTAGGAACACCACAATAGAATCCTTTATCCACTTCCATGGCGAAATACAAACTGGAATACATCTGGCTCGACGGTTACGAGCCCGTCCCGAACCTCCGCAGCAAAACCCAGGTCAAAGAGTTCAGCGGCTTCCCCAAGCTCGAAGAACTCCCGATGTGGGGTTTTGATGGCAGCTCGACCCGGCAGGCCGAGGGCCGCAGTTCCGACTGCATGCTCAAGCCTGTGGCGGTCTATCCTGATCCCGCCCGCAAAAACGGCGCTCTCGTCATGTGCGAAGTCATGATGCCCGACTGCAAGACCCCGCACCCGAGCAATTCCAGGGCGAACATCATGGACGATCCGGGTGCTTGGTTCGGCTTCGAGCAGGAGTATTTCTTCTATCAGGACGGGAGGCCTCTGGGCTTTCCGGAAGACGGATTCCCCTCTCCCCAGGGCGAATACTACACGGGTGTCGGCTTCAAGAACGTCGGCGACATCGCCCGCGAAATCGTCGAAGAGCACCTCGACCAGTGTCTGGACGCCGGCATCAACCACGAAGGCATCAACGCCGAAGTGGCCAAGGGCCAGTGGGAATTCCAGATCTTCGGCAAGGGCTCCAAAAAAGCCGCCGACGAGATGTGGATGGCTCGCTACCTCCTCCTCCGCCTCACCGAAAAATACGGCGTGGACGTCAACTGGCACTGCAAGCCGCTCGGCAAGGACGTCGACTGGAACGGCTCCGGCATGCACGCCAACTTCTCGACCGAGCATATGCGCGAAGTCGGCGGGAAGGACTACTTCGAATCTCTCATGGCGGCGTTCGACAAATACAAGAACGAGCACATCGCCGTGTATGGCCCGGACAACCATCTCCGCCTGACCGGTCTGCACGAGACCCAGTCGATCGACAAGTTCAACTACGGTCTGGCCAACCGCGGCGCCTCCATCCGGGTGCCGCACAGCTTCGTCAACGGCGGCCACAAGGGCTATCTCGAGGATCGCCGTCCGAACTCCCAGGGCGATCCGTATCAGATCGCCGGCCGTATCCTGCAGACGATCGCGACTGTTCCGCTCAAGTAGGCGGTCCAATCCGGAAGCCACTTCCAAAAACGGAGCCGCCGTGATGAACGGCGGCTCTTTTTTTTAGGAGCGCGGACGGTCGCGTCCGCGAGCCCGCGTTGAAGGAAACGTGGAGCGGGAAGGGAAGCAGGACGCAAACACGCGGACGTGGCCGTCCGCGCCCCTGTCGTTCACTCCGCCACGGAGCACGGCGCCAGCACCGCGTCCTTCATCCCGTGGATGATCTTCTTGTCCGCTGGACAGAGCGTGGCCAGCACACCGCCCAGTTGGGGCCGGGCGCCCTCGATCTCGCCGTGGACGAAGTAGTAGGGACAGAGCCGGGCCCGCGCCGGCATCGGCTCCAACGCGCCGTTGGCAAAGTCGAACCAGGCCGAGTCCACCACTCGCGTCTTGTGGAAGCGCTGCAGCACATAGGGCGAGCGAGGAAACGCCTCCAGCGCCTTGTCCACCGCCGCCGACCATTCGGCCTGCGACAGGTCGCTCCCGAGATACACGCCGCGGGATCCCCACGCTTCCTCCGAGTAGCCGGAGACCTTGAGGATCAATTCGCGCTCCCGTTGCGACATCGTTTTCAGCTGCTGCCAATCGGTCAGGCCCAGCTCGGGATAGGCGGCGTGCGGCGGCAACGGCGTCGGGTCCACGACCCAGGTGTAGGGAACGTGCCGTTGAAGCCGGCTCAGAAAGCTCTCGCCCAGTTCCTGCCGCCAGTGGTCGCGCAGATTCCGATTCCATAGGAGCGCGAAGAGCAGCTTCTCCTCGAAGATCGGCTTGGGCGGCGGCGTCAGGCGCAGTCGCTTCTCCGCGGCGAGCGAGAAGATCGTCCGGGCATTCGCCACGTTGGCCGTGTCGAACAGCTCGAAGAACCGATAGACCGCGTCGTTATCGGCGAATCCGGCGAACTCCGAATTTTGAATTTTGAATTTTGAATTCGCGGCCCCGTTCAATTCCGTCGCCATCCACTCCATCTCCGGGCGGTAGCCAGCCGCTTCCTCGGACACCACGAGGTGCACCCGCTCCGCGTCGCCGAAAATGCCTGCGAAACCATCGAACATGCCGCGCTCACCGCCGATCACCGGAGCCGCGTCGCCGAGACTCGAGTAAGTTTTGTTCAGCCACGCTGTCAGGCCGATGCCGCCGGGCACGCTGTCCAGTTCCGTGATGTGGAACCCGTCCTCCGTCAGCAGGATGTCGGGCCGGATGACGCGCGGCACTTCGTTCTTGAAGGCGGCTTGGCGCTGAAGGTCGATGAGCCACGCGGGTTTTCCTTGGTCGAGCAACGCGGCGACCCACGCCGGCTGTTTGCCCTCGACGCTGCGGCGATAGAGCAGGTTCACCGCCCGGTAGAACTGGAGAAGCACGCGACCGAGCGACTCGATCTCCTTGGCCAGCTTGGGGTCCAGAGCGAAGGGCTCCGGGGAAATCCGCCAATGCTGGTCGGCGAACAGCCCGCCGGGGGGCAGGGCTTCTCGGATCGCGGCCGCTCGGTCGGACGGATCGAATGGGGATGAGGGACACATGGCTTCGGCGCGATTCACGAGCCCAGTTCTAACCCAGCGACGTGCATCGGCAAATGCGCTGGAGAAATCTCTAGGCGCGGATCTGCCCCGTCCCGAAGCCCAGCCACTTGTAGGTGGTCAACTCGTCCAGGCCCATCGGACCGCGCGCGCCGATCTTGTCGGTGCTGATGCCGATCTCCGCGCCCATGCCGAATTCGCCGCCATCGGTGAAGCGAGTGGAGGCGTTCCAATACACCGCGGCGGAATCGACCTCGGCCATGAACTTCCGCGCTGTCGTTTCGTTCGCGGTGACGATGCTGTCCGAATGAGCGGAACCGTAGTTGGCGATGTGGTCGATGGCCGCATCCACGCCGTCCACCACGCGGACGTTCAGCACGTAGTCGTTGTATTCGGTGAAGAAGTCCGTGTCGTGCGCCTCCTTCAGCTTGGAGACGTTGCCGCTGAAGTGGTCCGTCAACACGGCGAACGCACGCGGATCGCAGCGGAATTCGACGTCGCTCTCCACCATCTTCGCGGCCACGGAGGGCAGGAACTGGGCGGCCACGGACGCGTCCACCAGCAACGTCTCCATCGCGTTGCAGACGGCGGGGCGCTGGCACTTGGCGTTCACGGCGATGGCTTCGGCCATCTTCAAATCGGCTTCGCGATCCACGAAGACGTGGCAGACGCCCTTGTAGTGTTTGATCACCGGCACCTTGCTGCAATCCGTCACGGCGCGGATGAGGCTCTCGCCGCCGCGGGGCATGCAGAGATCCACGTATTGGGTGAGCGACAGCAGCGCGGGAATGGCCTCCCGGTCGGTCGTCGGCACCACCTGGATGGCGTCGGCCGGAAAGCCGGGCAAGGCCTTGGTGGCCGCAGCGATCATGACGTTGGCAATGGCGGTGTTGGAGTTCAGCGCTTCCTTGCCGCCGCGCAGAATGGTGGCGTTGCCGGTCTTGAAACAGAGGCTGGCGGCGTCGGCCGTTACGTTCGGGCGCGACTCGTAGATGATGACGATGACTCCGATGGGAACCGACACCTTTTGGAGCTTCAAGCCGTTCGGGCGGATGCGTTCATCGAGCAGGCGACCGACCGGATCGGGCAAGGCGGCGACTTCGCGCAGACCGTTGGCCATGCCGGCGATGCGTTTGTAGTCGAGCTTGAGACGGTCGAGCATGGCCTTGCTGAGACCGGCCTTGGCGCCGGCGTCCATGTCGAAGGCGTTGGCCTGCTGGATGGCGGGTTTGGCCTTCTCGATGGCGTCGGCCATGGCGAGGAGCACGCGGTTCTTCTCGTCCGTGGTCAACTTGGCCAGGGCGCGCGACGCCACCTTGGCGCGGCGCGCGAGATCGGTCATCTGGTCCAGCAAAGTCATGGCGGGGAAGCTAAGAGGAGAGAGGACAATGGCAAGGCGGCTATCACGATAGCTTCGCCTGCGGGCGGTGTATGCTTTTGCAGTCTGCTTGGCCTTTGAAAACGGTTGGACAAAGTAACCTGAAAGGTTGCCATCCATTAGCCGGGGGTCGAGGAGCGCGCGGCGCGACGACACCCCCGGAAAACCGCCCCGAGGAACCGCATCGCGCAGCGATGCCAGCAACGCCGCGTCCGTGTGGACGGCGATGGCACCCCTTCAGGGTGCGGTTCGATGCGAGGATGCTGTTCCGGGGGTGTCGCTGCGCTCAACCCCCGGCTAATGGCTGCCAACCCTCCGGGTTGGAACGGCCCAGCAGCCTCCGGGGCTTCGTGCGATCAAGCCCGCACATTCAAGGTCAGCTTGGCCAAAGCGCGCGACGCCACCTTGGCGCGGCGCGCGAGATCGGTCATCGGGTCCAGCAAAGTCATGATGCCTAGGCTAAAGTAAGCGGCTGGGCAGGCAAGGCGTGGAAAGCAAATCGCAACGTTTCTCTTAAGGGGACTTCCAAAAACCGACCTTTTTGGAAGCGGGGCGTTGAAAATGGAAATGGGAAAGCAAAGGGGAAGACCCGGGGTGGCCCGATGGAAGGGAG
>JBBQXJ010000058.1:0-30974 GCA_038209745.1 Verrucomicrobiota bacterium | reverse complement strand
CACATCGACTACCCCGCGAAGCACCCGGGCATGAACGAGTTCTGGAATCGTCCTTCGCGCCCCTGCCCCGGCACCGGAATACTCTCCAGCCGCCATTTCCCCGACGAGTTGCAGGGCTATTTCATGAACCTGAACGTGATCGGTTTCCAGGGAGTCTACATGGTCAAGGTCACGGAGGACGGCTCCGGGATTAAGGGAGAAACGATGGAGAACCTCGTCTCCTCCTCCGATCCGGACTTCCGCCCGGCGGCGATCAGCATCGGACCCGACGGCGCGATCTACTTCACAGACTGGCACAACACCATCATCGGCCACATGCAGCATCATCTGCGCGATCCGAACCGCCGCACGGACGCCGGCCGAATCTATCGCATCACCTCCGACGGACGTCCGCTTTTGAAGGCCCCCAAGATCGACGGCCAACCGATCGAAGCCTTGGTCGATCTCCTAAAGTCGCCCGAAAATATCACCCGCGAACTGGCCAAGGTGGAACTGTCCAAGCACGACGCCACCGAGGTTGTTTCGGCCGTGAACAAATGGGCCGCCGCGCTCGACAAGACGGACTCGGAATACGAGCACCACATGATGGAAGCCCTCTGGGTCCACCAGTGGCAGAACGTCGTGGACGTTCCCCTGTTGGAGCGGATGCTGAAGTCCCCCGACCATCGCGCCCGCGCCGCCGCCGGCCGCGTCCTCTGCTACTGGCGCGACCGCGTGCCGAATGCGTTGGGCGATTTCATGGCTTTGGCCAACGATGAGAATCCCCGAGTCCGCCTCGAAGCCGTCCGCGCCGCCAGCTTCTACGGTTCACCGGAAGCCGTGGACGTCGCCCTCGCGATCCTCAAACGTCCGACCGACTACTATCTCGACTACACCCTCGGCGAGACCCTGCGCCAATTGCAGCCTGTTTGGAGAAAATCGCTGTCCGACGGTCTCCCCATCGCCGTCGGCAACGATGCCGGCCTCAACCATCTCTTGCACAGCGTTCCCACCACGGACCTGGCCCAGCTCCCCAAGACTCCCGGCATTCTGGCCACGCTCCTCCTTCGTCCAGACACGGCCCCGAACGATCGCCTCGGAGCCCTCGACGCCTTGGCCGCATCCAAGAAGACGAGTCGTTTGACCGAACTCTTCGCCGCCATCCAGTCGGCCCCGGACACCACGGCCGGCCCCTTGGCCCGCCTGCTTCCCATCCAGCCTTCCGGCGATCTGAAACCACTCCGTTCGAAGATCAGCAGCCTCGCCACCGACGGAACTTCCGCGGAGGTTCGCCAATCGGCCTGGGCCACCCTCGCGGTGGTTGACGGTGGATTCGACGCCGTCTGGAAGATGGCCGGTGATTCGCTCACCCGCCTCGGCGACGTGTTGAACGGCATCCCGCTGATCGCCGATCCCGACCTTCGGGCCAAGGCGTTCGACCGCACCCTTCCCCTGCTCGTCGATGTGCCGGCCAACATCCGGAAAGCCGCCGGCGCCCAATCCCAGACCACAGGCCGGTTTGTCCGCATCTCCCTCCCGCGAAAAGGCACCCTGACCCTCGCCGAAGTCCAGGTCTTCAGCAGCGGAAAGAACGTCGCCGTCGGCGGCACAGCCACCCAGTCCAGCACCGCTTCTGCGGGCGCTGCGGGCCGGGCCATCGATGGTCGCACCGACGGAGAATACGATCGTGGCAGCGCCACCCACACCGATGAGGATTCCGACCAACCGTGGTGGGAAGTCGACCTCGGCCGCGAACAGCGCATTGATTCCATCGCCGTCTGGAACCGAACCGATGGCACGCTCGGACGCCGCCTCGACGGCTTCACCGTCACAGTCCTGAACGGCAGTCGGAAATCCGTCTTCCAGAAGGCCGGCATTCCCGCCCCTGGAGTGTCCACCAGCCTGACCGTCACGTCCGACCCGCTCGGCGCGCTGCAACAGGCCGCCATCCACGCGCTCACCAGCATGGGCCACGATCCGGGCGCCGTCTTCACCGCGCTCACCGGATTGATCGGCAAGGGCGAACTGGTCCCGGCCGCCACCCGCGGCCTCCGGGCCTTGCCCCGCGACGCTTGGCCGAAGTCCCAGGCGGCTCCCGCCGTCAAAGGACTCTTGGCCTGGGCCAAAACGGTTCCCTCCGGCGATCGCACGTCCCAGGACTATGTCGAAACCGTGCAGGTGGCGGGCGAACTCGCCGGCCTTCTTCCCGCCGACCAAGCCGCGACCCTCCGCAAGGAGTTGAAGGACTATCGGGTCGCCGTGTTCGTCATTCGCACCGTGCGCGAACAGATGCGCTACGACACCCCGCGCCTCGTCGTCGAAGCCGGCAAACCCTTCGAGATCATCTTCCAGAACGACGACTTCATGCCGCACAACCTGGTGATCGTGAACCCCGGCACCCGCGAAGCCGTAGGCACCGCCGCCTCCGCCATGACTCCGGACAAGCTGGACCGGCAGGGCCGCGCCTTCATGCCGAAGACGCCCAACATCCTCGACGGCACCAAACTCGTCGAAGCGGGCCATCAGGAAACCCTCAAGTTCACGGCACCCGCCAAGACCGGAGACTATGAATACGTCTGCACCTTCCCCGCCCACTTCCAGAGCATGTGGGGCCAACTCATCGTGACCGAAGACGTGGACGCCTACCTCCAGAAGAACCCACAGGCCACCGCGATGTCCAAGGGCGACATGACCCACAAACACAGCGCCTTCGAGTAACTTATTCGGTCCATCAAAAAGCCGCAGGCACTACTGCCTGCGGCTTTATTGCGACCGCAACCATCCCCCCGACGGCGCGTGTCCAGTTGCTTGAAATTGTCTACGGATGGAAATAACCCAGAATCTGGGCCGATGATCGGACGCAGATTTGTGTGTGATCCAGTTCCCGAAAACCAGCGCCCGGATAAAGTTCTTCGCCTTCTACGAAGAATCCACGGACAGTTTGAAATGGAGGAGATTTCTGCTTTTCTCCAAGGGTATGGAGCGTTTCCATGACGGCATGACCCAAGTGCCGAACACGAAGATCTGGACCCCTGTTTTTTGCTTCGTGCTGCTCTGAAGCCCGGCAAATGTCGCGGTAAGTTTCAAACGCCGTCTTCACTAGGTTGAGCGATCCTGCATCGACGAGGTTCGGGCGGTTTCCGAGATCCATAACAGCACCAACGACAGCGGATGTTTTGACTTTGCCATCGGCTTTCTTGGATTCCTCCTCGGCCCCCTGCCAAGCTCACAGCGGACTGTTTTCCCAGAAATAGCTGCCGTGCCCCAGCCAGTCCCACGAATTCTTGCTTCCGTTGAAACTGTTTTTGCCCGAGATGATGTCGCTCACGACGGTCTTGTCGCGTCCGAGAAATCCGAGCACCAAAGAACGGGAAACCATTACTTGAAAGTAGGTTTCGACTGTCCTCTGGCATCGTGCATTTTGGTCGCCGCGAGAAACCGAACAGACTCCTTCTTGGATTCAGCGATCTTTTGCCCAAGACGGCGAAGCTGAAGCGCTTCGGTCCTCAAGTCCGCCGCAATCGAAACTGAGACCACAGTTTGCGCTTTCATCATCTTGATCGTGGCCAAGCTAAAACGGGGACACCAACTCGATTCTTCAGCAGTTTTAGCCTTTTCCATGCAATCCGAACTTCTTCATCCGCGACGCCAGCGTGGTCGGTCTCAGGCCAAGCAGTTCGGCGGCGCCGCCTTGTCCATAGATGCGGCCGTTCGCGCGCCGCAGCGCCTCGGCCATCATGTCGACTTCCCGCTGCTTCAGAGCGGTGAGATCGAGGCTGGCGCCATTGGTTGCCGTGGAGTCCGTCGCGGCAAGCGGCGCCCGTGCTGAAACAGAAAAGGCCTTGGGCTCGACCGCGTCGAGGTGGAAGCGCAGGTCGCCGCTGCGCGCCAGGATCACGGCGCGTTCGATCACGTTCTGGAGTTCACGCACGTTGCCCGGCCAATCGTAGATCTCGAGATCGTGGAGATTCTCCCGGGTCAATCGCGGCTTGGGCAGGCCCATCCGCTTGGACGAATCCTTGAGGAAATGTTCGGCCAGTTGGCGGACGTCCTCGCGCCGTTCGCGGAGGGGTGGCAATTCCACGGGGAAAACGCTCAGGCGATAGTAGAGATCCTGCCGGAAACGGCCGGCCTTGACCTCGGCGCGAAGGTCGCGATTGGTCGCGGCCACCACGCGGACGTTCACGCTGCGGGTCCGGTCTTCGCCGAGCTTCTCGAACTGGCCTTCCTGGAGCACGCGCAGAAGCTTGCTCTGGAGATCGGGCGGGATCTCGCCGAGTTCATCGAGGAAGAGCGTGCCGCCGTCGGCCAGTTCGAAGCGGCCGATGCGGTCCTTGATCGCGCCGGTGAACGCGCCCTTCACATGGCCGAAGAACTCGGACTCGAAGAGCTCCTTCGGAATGCTCGCGCAGTTGACCCGGACGAGCGTTTTGTCGCGGCGTTTGCTCTGTTGATGGATCGCTTGGGCGACGAGTTCCTTGCCGGTGCCGGACTCGCCCAGAATCAGAACGGTGGCGTCGGTGGGAGCCACCATGCGGATCTGCTCCAGCACCTTGGCCAATGGCAAGCTGCGGCCGACGATGTTGCAGATGTCGGGCTGGCCGACTTCGTCGCGGAGATACTCGTTCTCGCGCTCCAGCGTCTTCTGCCGCTCCAAGCAGCTCAGCGCGCCGATGGTGCCGGCGATGTCGCCCTGCGCGTTGTAGTAGGGCGCGGCTTTGACGTGGACCCAATGCGCATTGCCGTCCTTGTGCCGGATCTCGTGCTCGTAACCGTCGCAGTTGCCTTCGAGCCGTTCCTGTAGCCGCTGCTCCATCACCGGCCATTCCTCCGGCGGCAGCAGGAGCTTGTAGCTGATCTGCCCCACCAACTCGTCCCGGGAATAACCGGTAATCTTCTGCAGCGGCTCGTTGACGAAGATGATCCGGCTCTGTTCGTTGGTGATCAGGAGGCCGATTGGCAGGCTGTCGAGAACGCTGCGGAAAAACTCGTCCCGACGCCGCAACAGCCCGGTCAAGGCGGTCTGGTTCAGACGCAGCATCTCCACCTCGGACAGGGCGAAGAGGCCGTTCGCGTTCAACGAATCCATCGTGATCGGATCTTCGGTTTCCACACACCGACCCTGCCTCAAGTCCGATTCTACGCAACGAGGTTTCGTGGAGAGGAACGACACGATTCGTGGTATGAACGAACCTTCGTGACGTCAATGTGTTGAAGTCACGAAGAGCAGATTCGATTCAATCAATTGGACTTCAATTGTTTGAGACTCATGCGAACCAAAACAAACCCCGATGGCACGTCTCCAGCGTTGGAAGACCCCAAGGACCGGTTCGCCGGTTCATCACGAAACAACGAACTTTCAAAACCATGCCTGCCGCTCTCTCACAACAAAGTCTCATCGAAGCCCTGAACTGGCGTTATGCGACCAAGGCCTACGACACCACGAAGAAGATCACCGCCGATCTTTGGTCGACCTTGGAGCAATCGCTTCTTCTGACCCCGTCCAGCTACGGACTCCAGCCCTACAAGTTCCTCGTCGTGAAGAACGCGGCCAAGCGCACCGAGCTTCGACCGCATTCCTGGAACCAACCCCAGATCACCGACGCCTCGCACCTCGTCGTCTTCGCCGCGCGCACCCTCTTGACCGAAGAACATGTGAACGAGTTCATCCGCCTGACGAGCGAGGTTCGCGGCGTGCCGGCCGACAGCTTGGCCGTTTATCGCGACTCGATGATCGGCGATCTGGTCAAAGGACCTCGCAGCAAGATTCTTCCGCATTGGGCCGCGAGGCAGGCCTACATCGCCCTCGGCGAACTGCTCACCTCCGCCGCCCTTCTCGGGATCGACGCGACGCCGATGGAGGGCTTCGATCCGGCCGCCTACGACCAGGTTCTCGGACTAGAAGGCTCCGGCTACTCGGCGGTCGTCGTGGCCGCGCTCGGATACCGATCGGCGGTGGACAAATACGCTTCGGCGCCGAAAGTCCGCTTCCCGGCCGAACAGCTCATCGAAACGGTCTGACCCTTCCCCGACAGCACCCGCCAGCTTACCTCGCCACCCGTGAAGAGCCCTCCGCTTGATCCGGCCGTCCGCATCGGCCACGTGCATCTCAAGGTCGCCGACCTGGAGCGGTCGCTCGGGTTCTACTGCGGGGTGCTCGGGTTCGAAGTCACCCAACTCTACGGCAAGAGCGCCGCCTTCGTCTCGGCGGGCGGATACCATCACCATATCGGGCTGAACACCTGGGAAAGCGCGGGAGGTGCGCCGCCGCCGAGGGGCTCCACCGGCCTCTACCACGTGGCGATCCTCTATCCCACCCGCGCCGAACTGGCCGTTGCGCTGCTTCGATTGATCGAAGCGGGCATCGAGCTCGATGGCGCGAGCGACCACGGCGTCAGTCAGGCGCTTTACCTCCACGATCCGGATGGGAACGGATTGGAGCTCTGCTGGGATCGTCCGCCCGTGGAATGGCCCCGCACCGCCGACGGCGGATTGGCCATGTCCACCCTTCCCCTTGACCTCGACGCGTTGCTCCAATCGCTTCCGGAAAAATCTCAAACCTCAACCCACTGAATCCTCATGAAATTGTTCCAAGACAAAGTCGTTCTCGTCACCGGAGGCACCTCCGGCATCGGCCGCGCCACGGCCATCGCCTTCGCCCGAGAAGGCGCCAAGGTCGTCGTCTCGGGTCGCCGCGAGACCGAAGGGGCTGAAACCGTCCGCCTGATCCACGCCGCCGGCGGTGAAGCGAAGTTCATCAAGGCCGACGTCTCGAAAGAGGCGGAGATCGCCGCGCTCGTGGCCGGAACCGTGTCGGCCTATGGCCGGCTCGACGTGGCGTTCAACAACGCCGGCATCGAACACACGGGCGCGATCACCGACTCCTCGGAGGCGGACTACCGCCACACCTTCGACATCAATGTCTGGGGCGTTCTCTCCTCCATGAAGCACGAGATCCCCGCGCTCCTGAAGAGCGGCGGCGGCGCGATCGTGAACACCTCCAGCGTCGCCGGTCACATCGGCATGGCCGGCGCGGCGATCTACATCGCCAGCAAACACGCCGTGGAAGGGTTGACCAAGTCCGCCGCCCTGGAACTCGCCAAGCAGGGCATCCGCGTGAACGCCGTGGCACCCGCCGTGATCGAGACGGAAATGTTCAACCGCTTCGCCGGCGGTCCGGAGTCGGACGCCGCACACTACATGAAGAGCCTCCATCCCGTCGGCCGGTTTGGTCAGCCCGAGGAGGTCGCCGAGACCGTCCTCTGGCTCGCCAGCGACAAAGCCAGCTTCATCACGGGCCTGAGTCTCGCCGTGGACGGAGGATTTCTCGCCCAATAAGTCAAAACAGGTCTCCCACACGGCCCGATTCCGCCACCGGCTCCTTGGTCCAAGGAGCCGGTTTTCTTTTGTGGTTGGCCTCATGGCAAAAGGCGTTTTGTCCGATGTCCCTTCACGAAACATTGCTGAGACCCCGTCGCCACGATGCCGTCGCATTCCATCTTGAAGTCCATTTGGCCCCTCGCCGCCCAAGCGCTGAAGGGACTTCTGCTTGCTGTTTCCCTGCTTGCGCCGTCGTTCCACGCGCTTGCGGCCAAACCGATTGCGACCATCGATGCGTATTGGAGCTTGGACCGGAACGATGCCGAATCGAATGCCTATCCAGTGCGTTTGGAGGTCATGGTCAACCACTTCGACCCGGAATACCGTCTCCTTTTCGTCGTCGACCAGAGCGACGCCACCTTCGTCTATCCGCCAGAGCATTTCGTCGCCAAGCCGGGCCAGCACGTCGTTCTGGAAGGGGTGACCTCATCTGGTCCCTTTCGCCCGACCAATTTCGTCGTCGCGACCGAGTTCGGCCCCTACCAGCCGCGACCGATCACCATCGACCAACTCTTGGGGTGGAAGGTCAACGCCCAATACGTCTCATTGGACAGTGTCGTTCAATCCGGCACAACGGACGGGAATCGATTGAATCTCGCGGTGAAAACCGGGCGCCGTTCTTTCAACGTCCTGATCCAAAACCGACAGGGCAAGACCGCTTTGGACTTCGTCGACAAGGTCGTCGCAGTCCAAGGAACGGTCTCCTATACCTATGGAAAACTGGGGGCCACCTCCGCCGATCTCCGGCTGAACGACGCCGCGGACATCGTGTCGTCCCATGCGGATCCCTCACCCACTCCGCCGTTGTCCCGTATCGCGTCGCTCATCGAATCAACCCACCAAACGGCCGAGGGACCGCAGGTCCATCTCGCCGGCCAGTTCAAACAAACCAACGATCGCTTCCTGGTCGATGACGGCACCGGCCAATTGACTGTTTCCGGCCCCGACATCGGCGAACTGTTCGACGGCGACCGGGTCGACCTGACGGGTTTTCTCGATTGGACCAATTCCCAGCCGGTGCTGAACGATGTCCGGATCCGGAGCGTGAACTTGCCGGCCGAAATTGCCACGCGGCCCAATTCAGCGCCCGGGGAATCCGCCCTCGACATCGCGGCGATCCGCCGGCTCGTCCCGGCCCTCGACCCTCCCCGCCTCGGGGTCGATCTCCAAGCCGTCGCCACGTATTCCGCCCTCGGACTGCTTTTCGTGCAGGACGCCTCGGCCGGCATCTTTGTGTTCCCGTCGACCGGCACCGCCGACAACATAAAAGCGGGCACCCTGCTTCGTGTCCAAGGAACCACGGGCCCGGGGCAATACGCTCCGACGATCCATTCCACGAATCTCGTTTCGTTGGGCCGGGCGCCCCTGCCCCGGCCCAAGCGAATCGCCGTGGAGCAGCTTCTGACCGGCCAGGAAGACAGCCAGATGGTCAAGACCGAAGGCATCGTTCGCGCCTTGCACTACTCCGACACGGAAGCGACCCTGGACATCGCGTCGGTCAACGGCCAGTTCCGCTTCACGCTCGACCAACCCGAAGCCGCCAGGCTGCCGATGCGGCTGATCGACGCGAAGGTCTCCGTGGCCGGAGTCGCCGCCAGCCTTTTCAACAGCCGGAACCAGTTCGTCGGCGCCATCATCCACGGACTGAGCGCCGAGTCGGTGGTCGTTCTCGAACCAGGGATCAAAAACCCGTTCTCCCTGGCCCGCCGCGAAATCAAAGCCATCTACAAGTTCGATCTGGCCCGCCAACTGGGCCACGCCGTCCATGTCGAAGGTGAAGTGACCTATGTGCGCCCGGGGACCGGTTTTTGGATCCAGGACCAATCCGGTGGCGTCCTCGTCCACACCTCTGGACGCGTTGTTCCCCAGCCCGGCAGCCACGTCCGAGCCGCGGGGTTCCCCCACTCCAGCAGCTCCGCGCCGGCCCTCGAAAACGCGATCTTCCGCGTCGATCCCACCGCGACCAACGCCCCGGTCGTTCCGGTCAAGATCGACCAGACGCTTTACGAGAGCGATCCGAGTGAATTTGAAGCGCGCCTCGTCACGGTCGAAGGAACGATGCTTGGCGCCTCACAACACGGATACCTCAACGGGATTCTCCTGAAGGACGGTTCCGGATCGTTCGAAGCGCTGCTGCCGGAAGACGACTCCGCTCTGCCGGAAGCGGGTTCCGTCCTTCGTCTGACCGGCGTCCTGATCGGACAGGAAATCTCCGAGAATCGATCGGGCACCCCTTCGTTCCGGATCTTTCTCCGGTCCCCGGCCGACATCAAGGTCCTCACCGCTCCCGCTTGGTGGACGCAGCGACGCCTCCTTTGGATCGGCGCGTGGCTCCTGGTGGCGATGGTCGCCGGGACCGGCTGGATCGTGGGCCTCCACCGCTCCAATCGGCTGCTCCAGCAGAACATCGAGGAACGTCATCGGGCGGCGCTGGAAATGGAACGCCTGAACGACGAACTGGAGGGGCGCGTCACGGAACGGACCGCGGAGCTCGGATCCGCCAACGAAGAGTTGATCAGCCAAAGCGCCCAGCTCCAGCGAACCAACGCCGACCTCACCGCGAAGACCGACGAACTCTCCAGCCTCAACCGGGACCTCGAACTGGCCCGCGCCGCCGCCGAGGAAGCCAACCTTTCCAAGAGCCAGTTCCTGGCGAACATGTCGCATGAGATCCGCACGCCGATGAACGGCGTCATCGGCATGACCAACCTGCTGCTCGACACGGAACTCTCCCACCACCAGCGAGACTTCGCCGCCACGGTCAAGACCAGCGGCGAGTCCCTGCTGACGATCATCAACGACATCCTCGACTTCTCGAAGATCGAGGCCGGAAAACTCGACTTCGAAGTGCTCGACCTCGACCTCCGGGAAGTGGTCGAAGGAGCGCTCGACCTTGTCGCGGAGAAGGCCTCCACCAACCGGTTGGAGCTCACCTCCTGGATCCCTCCCGAGACCCCGACGGCCCTTCGCGGCGATCCCGGACGCCTCCGGCAGATCCTGCTCAACCTCCTCAGCAACGCCGTCAAGTTCACCCACGACGGCGGCGTCCATCTTACGGTCGGCGGCGTCGAGGCCACGGACACCGACGCCCTCATCCGGCTCGAGGTCCACGACACCGGCGTCGGCATCGCCGCCGAGGCTCAGTCCCGTTTGTTCCAGGCGTTCGAACAGGCCGACGCCACCACTACCCGGAGATTCGGCGGCACCGGTCTCGGCCTAGCCATCAGCCGTAGACTCGCGGTCCTCATGGGCGGCGAGATCGGCGTCATCAGCGAACCGGGCCAAGGCTCGACCTTCTGGTTCACCGTCCGCTTGGGCCGCCGCCCGCAGCCTCCGGCCGGTCAGAAGCAGCGCGACACCCTGCTATCGGGGCGGGTCCTCGTCGTCGTCGACCACGCGATCGCCCGCGACGTCCTCAAAAAACAGGTTGTCGCGCTCGGCGCCCGCGACGCAGAAAGCGCCCCGAACGTCGACGCAGCCCTCTCCCTCCTCCGGGCTGCCGCCCAAGCCGGTGATCCTTTCCCAGTCGCCGTGGTCGATCTGCACCTCTTTGGCTCGTCCGGCCTCGACTTGGTTCGCTCGATCAAGTCCGACCCCTCGATCTCGTCCACCCGGATCATCGGCCTCGATTCGCTCTCCGCCCGGCATGATCCAGCCGAAGTCCAAGCAGCCGGGCTGTCGGCTTTGCTGACCAAACCGATCAAGCAGGACCAGCTCCGAGCGGCCCTGTTCCAAACCGCCCAGGTCGGATCCAGCGCTCCAGCAGCCCAGATTGCAGGCACCGCGACCCAGCGGAACAAGTCAGGTTTCCGTGTCCTTTTGGCCGAGGACAACATGGTCAATCAAAAGGTCGGCGAGCGACAGCTCCGGAAACTTGGGCACTCTGTCGACATCGTGGCGAACGGTCTCGAGGTCTTGGAAGCGGTGCGCCGCATTCCCTACGATCTCATTCTCATGGACTGCTACATGCCGGACATGGACGGCTACGAAGCCACCCGGCAGTTGAAAGCCTCTCCCGAAACGGCCGGGATCCCCGTCGTCGCGCTCACCGCCAACGCGATGCAGGGCGACCGCGAAAAATGCATCTCTGCCGGCATGGACGACTACCTTTCCAAGCCCGTGCGGATGGACGAACTCCAGACAGTCCTCGACCGCCATCTCCAACGGATGTCCGTCTCCGTCTAGCCTTTCAGCCCGAACAAGGCAGTTGGAATGAGGAGCGCGCCCTCGCGGTCCACTGGAGGCGACCGAACCCATTCACCGGAGGGTGTGTCTCGACGCGCCCGTGGGCAGCCGGGGCGGCTGCCCACCCCCTTCGTTCCTTCTGCATGGATTCGGTTCAGTCGATCGTCCGGTGCGGATTTCAATCTTCCCACGACCGGAACACAGCGCCTGCGATCCCGGCCGCATTCTGTTGGACACGTCCGGGCGGTCGGGCATAAAAACGGAAACCATTTATGGGAGGCCGCGAAGCACATGATCGAATCGTCACCGGATGGGGTTCCAACGCCGCGTTCCGGCTCTGTCGGCGCCTAGCCTTTTTGCTCGCCGTGGCGATTCCCCTGCTGGGCCGTGCCCAGCAGACGCTCCAGTTCGACGTCTTCTCGGGATTCGCCGACTACGCCCGCGAAGGGGCTTGGTTCCCCGTCGTCTGCGAAGTGCAGAACAACGGCCCCGCCTTCGCCGGCGTCATCGAGGTTTCCCCCGAGCGAGGGGCGGACCAGAAGATCCGTCTCCCCATCGATCTCCCCACGAACACCCGCAAACGCGTCGTCATCCCCGTCTACGCCGGCAGCCGAAATCCGGAGTGGCGGGTCGTCTTGCGGGACATCCGCAACAAGGTCCGGGCCGAGAACGTCACCCAGTCCTTCCGCGTCCTCCAGTCGGACGTGCCGCTGCTCGCCGCCATGCCGCGCAGCTCCGCCTCCATGCCGGTCTTCGTGGATCCGCGTGATCGCAACGCCGACCTGAAGCCCACCGCCGTCCGCCTTCAGCCGGAGCTTTTCCCCGACAACCCGATCGCCCTACAGGGCATGAGCGCGCTCTACCTGAACACGGAGCGCGCCCTCGCCCTGCGCCCGCCCCAGGTCGATGCACTCCTGACCTGGGTCGAGTCCGGCGGCCACCTCATCATCGGGATCGACCAGATCGGCCAGGTCACCGCCACCCCGTGGCTGGCCAGCCTCGTGCCGGCGCAGCTGGAGACCGTGCAAACCCTCGCGGTCGGTCCGGCTCTCAACACCTGGTGCCTCGCGCTCCAGACCGAATGGAACGAAGCGGACGAGCGCGGCGGCGGCCCCGCCAAGGCCATTCCGTTCAGCGAGAAGCGCAAGCTGGCCGAAGACCCCGAGTTCCTCGCCAAGACACTTCCGGTCGTGGTCTCCCGGGCCGATCCCGCCGTGGTTCAACTGGCCTCCGGCGGCACACCCCTCATCCTCGCCCAAAATCGCGGCAAAGGCCGCGTCACCACCCTCTTGTTCGATCCGGAGCGGGAACCCTTCTTCTCCTTCACCGGCCGTCCTTGGTTCTGGACCCGTCTCGTCGGAGCCCCCATCAGCCTCTACGCCGGTCCCGAGCTTCAACGCTACGGACGCCAACCCATCGAAGGCGCCATCGGCGCGGTCATCGAGACCAAGCAGATCCGCAAGCTCTCCCTTGGCTGGCTGCTCCTCCTCCTCCTCGCCTACGTCGTCATCATCGGGCCGGTCGACTATTTCCTCATCCGCAGGCTCAAGCGCCCGATGCTCACGTGGATCACCTTCCCGGCCTACGTCACCGCCTTCTCCGCCGTCATCTACATCACCGGCTACTCCCTTCGCGCCGGCAAGACCGAGTGGAACGAGATCACCGTCGTCGACATCCAGCCCCGCGGTGAGCAGGCCGTCTTCGTCGGGAAAACGTTTGGCACCATCTACTCCCCCGCCAACGACCGATACCCTGTCGCCGGCGAACGGAAGTTCACCGCCTTCCGCAACGAATCCTCCTCCTTCTTCGGCGGTGGAGTCGAAGGCTCCTCGGAGGTGCAGATCAACGGCAACCAGTTCAAGGGCGAAGTCTCCGTCCCCGTCTGGGTCAGCCAGATGTTCGTCATGGACTGGGTCGATACCGGCACCCCGCCGCTGGACCTCACCGTGGCGCCTGTGCCGACCGGCTGGACCTACACCATCCGCAACCAGGGCGACCACACCATCGGCCCCGTCCGCCTCGCCATTGGCGATAGCTTCCTCGACGTCCGCGAGATCACCGCTGGCAGCAGCGCCACGGGCACCCTCCAGCGCAACGGCAGCTCCCTCTCGGGCGAGGTCCGGGGCCACGCCGGCTCCATCCAGCAGGCCATGCAGTCCCGGCGCGCCTCCTTCAACCGCGACTACGGCAACGCCGCTGAATCTCCGGAATCGATTCTCCTCTCGGTTTCCTTCGTGGAGGAACTGAACTCGAACATGCCGCAAAACCCGCAGTTCTCCCCCGTCGAAGGTCTCAACCTCTCGCCTCTGCTCCATCGCGGCTACGCCGTCCTCATCGCTCTGGATTCCAAGCCCGTCCCTGGACCGCTGGTTCCACGTTTCGAGGCCGCCCTGCTCCAACGCCAAACTCTCTGGCGCCTCGCCGTGCCGTTGAAAACCACGCCCTGACCCGATGACCTCCAATCCATCAATTGGAAAAGGCAGGGCGACGACTCCCGCCGAGCCGCCCGGAAGACGGTCGAATGAAAGGCGGGCTCCAATGGCATCTCCGGAACGCTGCGGAATAGCCAGCGGGCCGATCACGAAGCGCGCAGCATCGCTCCGCGAGAACCTTCCCAAGATCGGGCTGAGCGATGCTCCGCGCTCCGCTCAGGCAAAGGCCCCGGTCGAGTCGATCGTGCCTCCGCCGTTCCATCCCTTTTCCGCGTCTTCCGCGTAATCTGCGGTCAAAAAACTCCGCCTCCAAAGACCATGTCTGACGTAGCCCCTCCCTTGCCACCGGTTCCCGCCGTCGAAACCATCGGACTCACCCGCACCTATGGGTCCATGACCGCGCTCTCGAACCTGAACCTCACCGTCCATCGCGGCGACCTCTTCGGGTTCATCGGCTCCAACGGCGCCGGCAAGACCACCACGCTCCGCATCCTCGCCACCTTCCTCCAACCCAGCGCCGGCACCGCCCGCGTCCTCGGCTCCGACGTCGTCCGTGAGGCCGACGCCGTCCGCCGCAAGATCGGCTACATGCCCGACTTCTTCGGCGTGTATAAGGACATGGAAGTCACCGAATACCTCGACTTCTTCGGCGCCTGCTACCGTCTGCCCGCCGCCAAGCGCGAGAAGACCGTCGGCGACGTCCTCGAACTCGTCGGCCTGACCGAAAAGAAAGGCGCGCTCATCGGCGCGCTCAGCCGCGGCATGCAGCAGCGCATCGGCCTCGCCCGCGTGCTCATCCACGATCCGGATCTGCTGCTGCTCGACGAACCCGCCAGCGGCCTCGATCCCCGCGCCCGCATCGAGATGATGGCCATCCTCCAGGAGCTCCAGCGCCTGGGGAAAACCATCATCATCTCCTCCCACATCCTCAGCGAACTCCAGACCCTCTGTAACCGCTGCGCCATCATCGAGCGCGGCCAGCTCATCTACTCCGGCCCCGTCCAGGGCGTCCGCGACCGGGTCTCCGAAGGCTGGGTCTTCTGGGTCGAAACCCCGGACATGGAAACCGCCGCCGCCCTGCTCAAGACCGTGCCCGCCATCAGCACCGCCGTAGTGGAGGAAGGCCGCCTGAAAGTCACCCTCGCCGGCCACGACGCCGACCCCGGCATCATCGCCGAAACCCTCGTCAAATCCGGCCACAAACTCACCGGCCTCCGCGAAGAAGAACTCGGCCTGGAAGAAGTGTTCCTCCGGGTGACCAAGGGGGAGACGCAGTAGAGGTATGGCTATGAATAATCAGTGGGGAACAATTCTTCTTGTTGCTATCGGCCTCTTGACCGGAAGCGCACATGCCCAAGGCAGCTTCATCAACCTTGATTTCGAATCGGCGTCGCTGGTTCCGGTTCCCGGAGATCCCTACGGGCGCGTCCAGCTCTCTTCGGCGCTACCTGGATGGACCGGCTCTGTCGACGGGACGCGGGAGGTCCGGGCCTTGTATGACAACAAGTTTCTGGATTCATCCGGGATCGGCCTGATGGACACTGGGTATGCTTCCGGATTCTATGTTCGGCAAGGTAGCTATGCGGTGCTTCTCCAAGCGGGCGTGAGGCTCGGAACCACCGATCAACCGGCAGACGCTACGCTGTCGCAGACCGGGGTCGTTCCAGACGGTTCACAATCATTGTTGTTTGATGCGTTGTTTTCTTACGGGAGACCACCCACGTCATTCGCCGTGAAACTTGGTGGCCAGGCCCTGTCACTCGTGCCGCTCTCGAATAAAGGCAACTTCACGCTCTATGGGGCCGATATTCACACTTTGGCGGGACAGACTGCCGAACTTAATTTCACCCTCTTTTCCGGCATTCCCCACATCGACAATGCCTCCCTCGCCGTGGATTCGATACGGTTCTCGACTCAGCCGATCCCCGAGCCAGGTGTGCCGGGCTTGTTTATACTAGGCGGCCTAATCTTCGGGCTTCACTCCGTTCGCGGTTTCAAGGCGATCAAGAAGCCGATTCATTCCAACTCTTAGCAGGGTCCAACCCCAAGTGGCCGCATCGGGGTTACAACCTCACAACAACGGATCGGCCAATATCAGTGGCGAAGCTTTTGGACTGCGCGCGCCACCGCGCCTCTTTGGGGAACGCGCACTGGAGCCGGACCGTCCCCCTCAAAGCGCCCGGGCACCGCCGCGCAGGACCGCTTCGCGGTCCAGCAGCTGGCCGAGCGAATCGGGATCGAGCAAAAGGCGGGCGAGACTCGCTTCCTGTTAGCCATGGCGGCTCAGGGATTTGAGGAGGAACGCGACGTCTTCCGGAGTGAACTGGACGCGACAGTTGGGCTAGATAACAGTCATGCGGCGAGAAACGGTAAAAAGTTTTCTTTCAGCGGATCCCGGACCAGTCCGGCGGAACATTTGACCACGATGAACTTCATGGCACATCAAGTTCCACCCGGCCTCGGTCGGTCGCAGGCCTAGTTCGTCGGCAGAATTTCAGGAACGACAAGCCCACTCTGGCCAAAAGCCGACACACCAATGGATCCCAGCCAGACCACTTCGGAGCCATCAGCCGACATGATTCCCGTGCGGAATCGTCGCCAGGCGATGGACTGGAGCCTGGTGCTGGCCAGCCAAGGGCTCGAAGGAGCGTTGGTCGAAACCCCGGATGGAACCTTCGCGCTCGTGGTGCCGAGCGAACAGGCCGCCGCCGCCCGGGCCGCCATCGGGACGTATCGCGAGGAGAACCGACGCTGGCGTTGGCAAAGGAGAATCCCATCCACGCCGCTGGTCTTCCACTGGGGCAGCACGGGATGGGTCACGGTGATGGCGGTGATGGCGGCGGTGTCCGCACGGATTCCGGGTCTCTATGCCGCCGGAAAGATGCAGGAGTCCGGTGTCTCCCAGGGTGAAGTCTGGCGATTGCTGACGGCGACGATGCTCCATGCAGACGGCGGGCATCTGGCCTCGAACCTGATGGCGGGCTATCTCTTCGTGGGCGTGGCGATGGGGCTCTGGGGCGCGGGGGTCGCGCTCTTCTCGGTGATGCTGGCCGGCATCCTGGGCAATCTCGCCGGCTGGATGGTCTATCCCCCGGAGTATTCGGCGGTGGGAGCTTCGGGAATGGTCATGGGCGCGATCGGTCTGCTGGCGGCGTCTCCCGCCCCCGCCGGTAAACTGCGGAACCTGTCCCTGTCGTTGCTCGTCCGCACGGTCACGCCGGCCGTTCTGCTCTTCGTCTTCTATGGGTTCTCACCCAAGGCGGGCACGGACTGGATCGGGCACACCGCAGGCTTCCTCGCGGGCGCCGGATTGGGATGGTTCTGGCGGCCCATGCGCCGGGCCGGAGGAACGCCGCCACGGCTGAACCACTGGCTTCTCGCCATTACGCTTGGACTATCGGTGGCCGCGTGGCTGACCGCAGGTCTGCATCTGGCCGACAAGTGAGCCAGCCGAACGTCCCCCTCAAATCGTCGGGCCCGCCGCCTTCACGGCCGGATCGGCACCGTTCTCGTATTTTTTGAAGTTGGCGATGAACAGTCCGGCCAGCTTTTCGGCGGCCGCCGCATAGGCGGCCTTGTCTTTCCAAGCATCGGACGGCACGAGGACTTCGTCCGGCACGTTTGGGCAACGCGTCACGACCCGAACCCCGAAGATCGGATCGACCCGGGTAGGAGCGTCTCTCAGATCACCCGCATGGATGGCGTCGAGCATGGCCCGGGTAAAGCGGAGCTTGATGCGCGACCCGACCCCGGCGCCACCGCCGGTCCAACCGGTGTTCACGAGCCAGACGTTGGCCGGGTGCGCCTTCAGTTTGGCCGCGAGGAGCTCGGCATACTTCGCCGGATGCAGGACGAGGAAAGGCGCTCCGAAGCAGGCCGAGAAGGTGGCCTGGGGTTCGGTCACCCCGTCTTCCGTGCCGGCGATCTTGGCGGTGTAGCCGGAGATGAAATGATACATGGCCTGCTCGGTCGACAGCTTCGAGACCGGCGCCAAGACCCCGAAGGCGTCGCAGGTGAGGAAGACGATGTCGGTCGGATGGCTGGCCACGCAGGGGATCTGCGCATTGGGGATGAACTCGATCGGGTAGGCTCCCCGGGTGTTCTCGGTGATGGAGATGTCGGTATAGTCCACCACGTGCGTTTCGGGATCGAAGACGACATTTTCCAGGACCGCGCCGAAGCGGAGCGCCTGATGGATGTCGGGTTCTTTCTCGGCGCTCAGGTTGATGGCCTTGGCGTAGCAGCCGCCCTCGATGTTGAAGATGCCGGTGTCGCTCCAGACATGTTCGTCGTCGCCGATCAGACGGCGCTTCGGATCGGCGGAGAGAGTGGTCTTGCCCGTGCCGGAAAGCCCGAAGAGCACGGACGACGTGCCCGTGGCGGGATCGGCCGTGGCCGAGCAGTGCATGGAGAGCAGGCCCTCCTTCGGCATCAGATAGTTCATGATGGTGAAGACGCCCTTCTTCATCTCGCCGGCGTATTCGGTGCCGAGGATCACCATCTCCTTTTCCTCGAACGACAGATCGATCGAGGTCTTGGACGTCATGCCGTTGGTCAGCTGATTGGCCGGAAACCGGCCGGCATTGTAGATCACGTAGTCCGGTTCACCGAAGACGGCCAACTCTTCCCGGGTGGGACGGATCAGCATGACCCGCATGAAGAGGGCGTGATAGGGCCGGGAGCAAATGACGCGGATCTTGATCCGATGGTGAGGATCCCATCCGGCGAAACCGTCGACCACGTAGAGTCGGGTGCGGGTGTTCAGGTAGTCCTTGGCCCGTTCCCGGTTGATGTGGAACGAATGCTCGTCCATCGCGAAGTTCACCTGGTCCCACCAGACGTCGGACTCCGAAGCAGGATGGCGGACGATGCGCTTGTCCTTCGGAGAGCGACCGGTCTTTTTGCCGGAGAGCGCAACGAGGGCCCCGGCAGAGCTGATCGAAGAGCCGACCTCGGTCCTGAGCGCCTCCTCGTAGAGCGGGGCCGCTTCGACGTTGCGGTAGACCTCTGTGACCGTGATCCCGTGTTTGGACAGATCCAGCTTTTGCATCGACCCAACAGTGGACCGGCGGACAACGGATGTCGCAATGGCAATCCTGCCAATGGTTTGCCCAAAATGGCCTTCGTTCTCGGCGTGCCATGGCGGAGTGATGCCTTGACTTGGACAGTCGCCTTCGGCTCAGGTCTTAAAGGACCTCGGGAATTTTTTCTGCATTTTTACGCCCATGCCTGCCGTGAAGTTCGACATCACGAAATTTGATCTCTCCACCTCCGAGAACGCAGCCGCGTCTTGGCGAAAGAGTGGATTCGGCGAGAAGCAAGTGGCTCTGGCCGTCGCCGCCGCGTGGCGCCATTCCCCGGAAAACACCACCGCTCTCGCCTCGGGGCTCCTCGACGGCGGGTTGGCCCGCGAAAAAACCCTCGCCAACTCGCACAAGCTGATCGAGTGGGCCGCCGAGCTGACCCCGAAACAACACGCCGCCCGCCGAG
This sequence comes from Verrucomicrobiota bacterium, assembly GCA_038209745.1. Lineage (GTDB taxonomy): Bacteria > Verrucomicrobiota > Verrucomicrobiia > Limisphaerales > CANJSG01 > CANJSG01. The sequence goes on along the minus strand of JBBQXJ010000058.1, from coordinate 11,508 downwards.
CGGTCCTGCGCGCCTACAAAGAAACCGGCTGCGAGTTGCTCCTGGCCCATCAGATGGCGTCGCTTTCACCGGCCAAAACCAAGCTCTTCGCCAAGGACTATGTCGCGGAGGGACTTTCCGCAACGGGTCTGGCCGAGTGGTTCCGCCTCGCCGGCAAGACGGTCCGCGAACGTTCCGCCGCTGGCCGGCCCAAGAAGACCCGGGGTCGCGCCGCCAGTCCCAAGAAGAGCAAGGGCCTCGTCGGCGAGGTGACCCTCATGATCGAGGGCACCGATGCCAAATTGGCGGCCGTCGCCAAGAATCTTGCCGCCGCGACCGAGCACCACGAAGAGCTGTTCGGCGCCGTGGTAAACGACATCGCCAACCGTGCCATCAATGAAGTCGCAGACTTCATCGAGATTCTCGAGAAGACTGGGCGTCCTCTTCCCCAGATTCTCTGCGTGGCCGCCGATCACGGATCCCTCGTCCTCAAGAAGTTCGTCCACGGAGCGCTCGACGCTGGACACGAAATGGCCCCGATCATCGAGTGGGCCGTCGTCCTGCCCGCCGAGACCGTGAAGAGCGTCCTCCAGGCGCTGATCGACCTCGGCAAACGCCTCTCCGAGATTGTCGCGCTCGCGGCGCACAAAGGCCCTGCCGCCGCCCGCGTCGTGGCCCAAAATCTCTCGGAGATCGGCCAGACCGTCGGAGCCGTCCTCGCCGCCGCCGCTTCGCAATCTCCCGCCATTCTCGAAGCGGTCGTCCAAGGCGTTCTCGATGCCGGCCGTCCGCTGAGGGACATGCTCGCCGCCGTGGCCAACATGACTCCGGAGCTCGCCCGGGGAACCGTGCATGCCCTCCTCCAGGTGGGCCGCAAATGTCAGGAGATCCTCGAGGCCGTGATCTTGGAATCCGCCAGCGTCGTCCGCGAAGTGGTGGCGGCCCTGCTCGCGGCTGGTCGCAAGCCCACGGAAATCCTCGAGTTCCTCATCCGCCAATCCCCGGAAACCGCCCGCGTCCTCCTGTCCGCCCTGCTCCGGAGCGGACAATCGCTTGCCTCCCTCCTCAAGGAAGGACTGAAGCTGACCCGCTTCGGCTTCCAGTCCTTGCTCAGGGCGATGATCGGCGCGGGAATTGCGAAGGGGGAGATCCTCATGGCCGTGGCCACGAGCCTGCCCGAGGCGACCCGCACCACGCTTGAGGGACTATTGCAGATCGGCCTGCGCCTGACAGAAGCGGTGCGCTCGATCCTCACGGATGTCCAAGAAAGCTACCGCAAGGGGTTCATCGAAGCACTCGTCGCCCTCGGCCGAAGTCCGCTGGAAATCCTCAAGGCCGCCGATGAAACCGGTCCCGCCGCGCTCTTCCAAGCCGTCACCGTCTTCTTCGAGATCTGGGGAGGCTACCGGAACCTGAACGACCCGGAGCGCCGGGAAGCCGAGATCATCTTCGGGTCCTCCATCGATCTGAACCGCGTGAAGATCGCCTCCGGCACCATCCCATCCGAAGTCGCCACTTGGATCAACGCACGCACGCCGTTCACCACGATGTACCTGCTGAACTTCGCCAAGGCGGACAGCGATCGCGACGACCAAAACTTTCTCGCCACTCTGATCCATGAGCTGGTCCATGTGTGGCAAGGTGTCCAGTCCGGTCCGATCTACCTGTTCCAATCCGTCTGCGCACCGCTGCGCGCGGTCACCGGCAGCGAGCCCGCCGGACGTGGGGCCGCCCATCGCTACACCGTCGCCGCCCTCGAACGGAACAAGGGAGACCTGCGCCAGTTCAATCCCGAACAGCAGGCCGCCATCGTGGAGGACTTCTGGATCGCGACCCGCAGTTCACTGGACGTGGCCGGCATTCCGCCGGAAGCCATCCTCCATCCCTACGCCCGCCAGGTTTTCCGCCCCCTTCGCGGACGTGCCGCGTCACGGGCCGCCGCTGAAAAAGCCCGGGTTCCGCTGGCCGCCCGGAGAACGTCCCAGTCGACCAACCGCAGCAGCCTCGGTGAAAGCTCTCCTAGCCGGACAATTACTGCCCGCAAGACACGCTGATTATTTCCCGCGATCAACTGCGGCCACCCGGTCCCTGCGGCCCGAAGTCTTCCCGTTGAATCCGCCTCCTGACGTGTCGCCAAAACAGCCGGTTCAGGGTCAGCACGATCGCCGGCGCCAACACCGTCCAAAGGTTGAACTGGAGGCTGTGATCCTCGGACAACTCGCGGACGGAACCGATCAAGGCCGACAGGACTCCCAGTGCGAGAAACAGCGACCATTCCATGACCTTGACCAGTCCCAGCATGGTGGCTTTGGGGTCGTTCGGATTGTCGCCGGAATTCTGCATCGCGACAGAACGGTAACCGTTAGGCCCGGGCGCGCAAACACCGCGTCTCGTTGGTTTGCCGAGGCTTCAGCGCAACGAGAACCGCTCCGTCCGCTCCATCAGCGCGCTCCTTCGCTCGACCCTGCCCAATTCCCCGATCTTCTCCACTCGCCGATACCAGGATTCCAGATCGCCGCCGCAATCGCGCAAGAGACCCTCGAACTTCGGGACCAGCTCGTAATACGTTGCCACGTCGTTCAGCCGGGCATTGTTCAACGGAGCGCGAAGCCACGGTTCCACGGCCCGGTCATCGCCCCAATCGGTGGCCAAATCCCGCAGTTCGGCCGTGATCCGCTCGAACTCCCGGGTCTTGCCATCTCGGAGAGCCGTCGGTTCCGCCGTCTCCCGATAGAGCGCGCTCAGGCGGTTTCGCCCGGCCAGCAGCACCCGACGGACCGCGTCGTCGCGCGGCTCTTGCCGTTGGACGGCCGCGACCAGATTGGAATCCCCGGTGTGTTCCAACCAACGCTTCACTCCTTCCGCCGCCACGGCAGTCGCGAAGGCCTCGTTGAACTCCGTGTCGCCCGCCACGAAGAAACGGCGATGGGCCAGCTCGTGGAACAAAAGATCCGCCAACCGCACTTCCGAGTCGAAGATGTAGGTGTTGAGGAGCGGATCCGAGAACCAGCCCAGAGTCGAATAGGCCGTCACCCCGCCCACCGAGACGTCCCAGCCTTCGCTTCGAAGTTTGTTGGCCAGAACCCGCGCGGAATCCTCTCGGAAATAACCCCGGTAACTGAGGCTCCCCACGACCGGATACCACCACTCCTTCGGCTCCAAAGAATACGCCGGAGCCGCCGTCACCGACCACGAAACATAGTCCCGCCCGAGATCCGCGTAACGCCGGTAGGAGCCTCCTGAATCAAGATGCAGCTCGTCCCGCGCGAACTCGCGAATTCGAACCGCGAACGCCAACTGCCGACGCAGCGCCGGGGACGTGTCGGGCCGCTCCAGCAGCGACTCGACCGAGCGCTGCCGTGCCCAGACACCGCATTGGCCCGAAACAGCCTGCGCGTAATAGCCCACGTGGCTGCAGCCCGCCGCAGCCCACCCGAGAACGACCAGCAGCAGGGCTCGACCCCATCCGGACAAGATTCGCTGCAGGCATGTCATCGCCTCCATCAAAGCCGGTCGCCAAAAAAAGGAAACCCCCGAGGTTTCCCCCGGAGGCTCCCGCAGATCCGGATGCGGCTTCTCAATGACGGCCCAAAAGCCACCACAAGAACCACAGCACAACACCCAGACGAAGGGCCCCAAGAGCGATCTGACCATGAGAAGTGCCTTGCGGCCCATCCCCCAATCGGACCGGCCCCGGGAGCGGAACCTTCCTGTTTTCAGGTTCTTTTCTGCTTAGTTTTTCCACTCCCGATGTTGGAGTCATTTGTTCGTTTCGTTTTTGCAGTTTTTTGAAGGCCACCTGCTGCATGCAGAACCCGTTCCACCCTAGACTTGCACCGTCGCCTCCCGGGCCAACAGTTCGGACCTGAGCACAGAATCTCCACTCGACGAAAAATGACGTCCAAATTTAGCGATGCTTTCCCAAGAACCCTGGAATGGTTGAACGAATGCCGTCGTCTGGGCTGGCACCCGGGGTGTCAGCTCTATGTTTCGATGGAGGGGAACTCGCTTCTGGATCTGGCCCTCGGCGACGCGTGCCCGCAGAGCCCGATGACCGTCAACACCCTGAATCTCTGGTTCTCGTCAGGGAAACCCATCACCGCCGTCGCGGTGGCCCAGTTGGTCGAACAAGGCCGCTTGAACTGGGACACGCCGATCACACGTTGGATTCCGGAATTCGCCGCGCATGGCAAAGACGTCGTCGAACTCCGCCATCTCCTCACCCACACGGGCGGCTTTCGCTCCGCCGACACTGTCCCGGAAGACACCTCCTGGCCGGACACCCTCCGCCAAATCTACGAATCCCCCCTAGAACCCGGTGCCCGGCCCGGCGCCCAGGCCGGGTACCATACCCATTCCAGCTGGACGATCCTCGCGGAACTGGTTCAACGGATCGCCGACCAGCCGTTTGAAGACTACATCTCGAAGAAGGTCTTCGCCCCGGCAGGAATGACCGACAGCCACGTCCGCATTCCTCCCGCATCGTTTCCATCGCTGGAGAAGAACCTCGGCTGGATGCATCTCACGGATCGGGGAACGACTGATCCCCATCCGTTTTGGAACACCCCGGCCTCCGCTGCCATTCTCCGCCCCGGCGCGTTCTTGCGCGGCCCCATCCACGACCTTGGCCGATTCTACGAGGCCCTTCTGGCGAATCCCAGTCCGCTGCTCCAACGGTCGACCCTCGACAGCCTCACCCGCCGCCAACGGGAAGGACTCTTCGACGACACGTTCAAGCACAAGATCGACTTCGGCTACGGCCTGATCATCAACTCGCAACGCTACGGCGCTGAAACGGTTCCCTACGGTTTCGGCCGCCACGCCTCCGACGAGTCGTTCGGGCACGGCGGCGTGCAAAGCTCCTGTGCTTTCGCCGATCCCCGGCACCGCCTTGTCGTCGCCTGGATCTGCAATGGCCTTCCCGGCATCCGCATCCATCACAAGCGCGGCCTGGAACTCAACTCCCGTATCTACGAAGACCTGGGAATCGCCGCCTGATCCGGCCCGCTTTCCAGCCCTAAAACGCCACCGGCTCTTCGCCCGATCGACACATTCCTGTCACGCGCACAGTCGAAGTTAGACCCATGGTATTGGGCAACATTCGACTTGGACGCAGGGCGAGGCCGGCAATACCGACGTCCCGGGTGGAGACGTATGTCCGGCCCTCCTACCAACCGTGCCCCTCCCGGGAACAGGCAGTGGAAACGGCCAATCTCCTCATCCTGCTCGTGCGCTGCTACGCGGACGGGTTTCTCGCCTCATCGGAGGTCCTTCTGCGCGCCGTCGACGACCCCGAACTGCTCCGGTTGCTGCCGGCTCGGTCGATCACCGTGACCAGCCTCCGGCGGTTCCGTCGCTGCCATCAATCGAGCCTCCTGGAGACCCTGGCCCAAGTCCTCTTGGCTCGCGCCGTCACAGAAGGCTTTTCGCCGAAAAATGGGATCGAAGCCGAGTCGGCGGCCTGGGAAAGAATCCACCTGGCCCAGATCCTCGACGTGGGTCTCGAAGACGACTGAGCCACTGCTCGCACCCCCGCAAAAGGAGAAGCCGCCAGTCTCGTGACCGGCGGCTTTCCTTTTCCTGGCAGAAGGCTGGAAGGCCTACTTCTTTGCGATCATTCCTGCCTCGCGTGCGAAGTTGAAAATACCTCCCGCGTCCACCACCGGCCGGACGTCGCCCAGAGACTTGATGGGATAGGATTTCCCGGTCCCAAGGTGCGTGATCGTGTGGGCGTCCAGATCGAGCGTCGCTTCGTCCCCGGTCTTGAAGAGGTCGCACAGCCGCTCGATCGCTTCGCAGGGATACAGTTCCCCGGTGGCCACGCAGTTGCGGAAGAAGATGCGGGCAAAGCTCTCCGCCACGATGGCCTCGCAGTTGGCCGAACCGATGGCGATGGGAGCATGCTCGCGCGAGCTGCCGCAGCCGAAGTTCCGGCCACCGATGATGATGGGATACTTCGAGTCGATCTGCCCTTCTTCCACAAACCGGGTCGGATATTGGACATCTGGCAGGCCGATCATCGCGAACGAGCCGAGCTTTTCATACTCCTCGGCGATCGTGGGAATCAGGTTCAAATACTGGGCCGGAATGATCTGGTCCGTATCGATGTTGTCCCGGACAACGAAGACGGGACCCGTGAAAACGCTTTTCATCGGCCGAATCTAGGAGCCCGGGCCCGCCTCCGCAAGCGTCCGCCAGCAGCAGCCGACGGTTCCAAAGGATCATTCTGCCGCCAGCTTTTTGGCGCGATCCACGATGTCCACCGCCCTGACCTCCATCTGCTTGCTGACCTCCCAATGGTAGTTGTAGATGAGATTGCCGTTCTCGCTCTTGTCCACCGCGTTGACCACTTGGAGCGTTCGCTGGAAGTCGTCCAGCAACTGGTCGTTCGACATCGTCGGCACCTCCCCCAAGAGCCGCTCATACAGCCGGAACGCCTCCGTCCGATAGCCCTTCACGAACAGGAGGATGAACGCCTCGCGCCGCTCCACATGCTTGGAGACGTTGCGCTGGAACTGCCGGACGATCATCACCGAGCAAAACAGGAGGACCACCAGAAACAGCAGCGGATAGCGAAAGCGTCGGAACAGTTTCATCGCGTCACCTTTCCCCGACTGGTTTACCCCGGAAATCATTCAGTCCATGTCGCCCGAGGACCCCAAACCGGTCTCCAAAATCGCAGACCCAACCTTTCGATTGTTCTCCCCGTCTCCAACCGGCAAGTCCTGGAAGTCGAGCGCTCTTGTGGCCTCGAAGGCAAATGACCCCGGCGAGTGATCGGGACGAGAGGAACGCTGCCCCGGAATCAGTGACCCCGAGGTCGATGTTTCCCCGCAGACCCGTTTCCGCTTCTCGACCCTGTTCATCGCCGAAGCCTTCTGTCTACCCTCACGCTGTGACCCTCGAAATCGCGCTGCTCCTGCTGCTCGTGTCGGTCGCCCTCATCCTGTTCTGTTTCGACTGGGTGCCGGCGGACGTGGTCGCGCTTGGGCTTCTCCTGTCGCTCATCCTGACGGGTCTGCTGCCGATGGAGAAAGCCTTCAACGGGTTCGGCAGCGACACCGTCATCGTCATCATCGGCGTGCTCATCATGACCGCCGCCATGCTGAAAACGGGCGTCGTGGACATCGTCGGGCGCACCATCATGCGGCGGGCCGGCACTAGACCCGATCTGCTCCTTTTCCTCGTGATGCTGGCCGTGGCCACGTTGAGCGCGTTCATCAGCAACACCGCCGCCACGGCGTTCTTCGTCCCGGTGGTCATGGGCATCGCCGCGAAATCCGGCATGTCCCCCGCCCGGCTGCTGATGCCCGTCGCCTTCGCCTCGATTCTCTCCAGCTCCGTCTCCCTCGTCAGCACCTCCACGAACCTCGTGGTCAACGGCCTCATGACCGGGGCCGGTCTGAAGCCCATGCGGATGTTCGAGCTGGCCCCAGTGGGCATCCCCATCGCCGTGGTCGGCCTGCTCTACGTGTTCTTCATCGGTCGGCGCTGGATTCCGGAACGCGCCGGCCCGGACGGCCTGATCGACGGTTTCGGCATCCGCTCCTACCTCACAGAGGTGCTCATCCTTCCGAAGTCGAAACTGGCCGGGAAGACGCTCCGGTCCGCCAGCCTCGGCCAAGAGCTGGACCTCACCGTTATCCGCGTCGTCCGGGGGAATGACGAGTATCTGGTGCCTCGCTCCAACCTCGTCCTCGAAGCCGGCGACATCCTCCTGGTCGAAGGCCCGCGCGAAGAGGTCCTCAAGGTGAAGGACACCGCCGGGATCGAGATCCGGTCCAACGCGACGCTGTCCGATCCGGGTCTGTCCTCCGGAGACACCTCCCTGGTCGAGGCCCTCATCATTCCCAACTCGCCGCTGATCGGCCAGACGCTCAAGTCCCTCGCGTTCCGCGAACGCTTCGGCCTCCAGGTCCTCGGCCTCAACCGCCATGGGAAGAACCTGATCCGCAAGCTCAGCCACATCAGCCTGCGCGTGGGCGACGTGCTCCTGCTCCAAGGCCACCGCGCCAACGTCGCCGCCCTCCGCGACGACGGTTGGTGCAGCGTCCTCGGCGCGATCGAAGACCACCGGCTCGACCGCGGCAAGGCGGCCCGCACATCCGTGATCTTCGCCGCCTCGCTGGCGGTCGCCTCCGTCCACTTGTTGCCCTTGCCCGTCGCCGCCCTCTTGGGCGCGTTCCTGGTGTTCGCGACCCGCTGCGTCTCGCCGTCCGACGCCTATCGCGAGGTCGATTGGCGGGTGGTCATCCTCATCGCCTCGATGCTCGGCCTCGGCGAAGCCATGGCCGGAACCGGCACCGCGCAGTATCTGGCCAACGGCATCACCGGCATCGCCTCCGGACACTCCCCGCTGTGGCTTCTAGCCGGCTTCTTCCTCCTGACGGTGGCGCTCACCCAGCCGATGTCCAACCAGGCCGCCGCCGCCGTGGTCGTCCCCATCGCCATCCAAACGGCGAACCTCCTTCAGCTGAACCCGCGCCCCTTCGCGCTCATCATCGCCGTGGCCGCGAGTTGCTCCTATCTGACCCCCTTGGAGCCCGCGTGCCTGATGGTCTACGGTCCCGGCCGCTATCGGTTCATCGACTTTGTCCGCGTCGGCGGGCCTCTCACGATTCTTCTGTTCATCCTGGCCATGGTGCTAGTGCCTATCTTTTGGCCGCTCTCCGCCAACAACCCGTGATCCATCGGGGTCGGCGAAGCCCAGACTTCTCTCCACTCGACAGCGGTGAACCAACAGGCCATGGCGGAGAAAGAGCCGGCGGTTGAACTTCCCGCCGGACGCGATTCGGATGGTTCAGGAGCGAGCCCGGTCGGTCTTCGGTTCCACGCGCTCATCGCCGGTCGGTCTCGGATCGTTCTCGAAGGGAATCGCCATCATTCCTCCCAACGTCTGCTGGTCCGGGTCCGAGAAATCGTCCAGACCCAGCCGGATCGTTTTGGGCGCGGGATTCAGACGGAACGAGCGGAAGAGCCGGTCCCAGATCGAGAACAGCGACGCGTAGTTGGAATCCGTCTCGGGCTGCCAGACGGAGTGGTGCACCTTGTGCATCGCGGGCGTCACGATCAGCACCCGCAGCCAATGGTCCGCGCGGTCGCCTACCCAGATGTTGGCGTGGTGGAACTGGACGACGGAGAAGAGCATCAATTCATAAAGCGCGATCTCCCAAAACTGCGCTCCGATCAGCGCGATCACCGGAACACGCAGAAGGCCCGAGGCCAGCATCTCCCCGAGATGGAAACGATTGGCCGTGGTGACGTCCATGTGCGGATCCGAATGATGGACCCGGTGAAAACGCCACAGGAACCGGGACCTGTGGTTGAAGCGGTGCCACCAGTAGGTCCAGGAGTCGAGCAGCAGGATGGCGCCGACCGCATGGACCCAACCCGGCGGGCTCAGCGCGTTCATGAGCCCAACGCCGTTGGCCGCGGCCCAGTTGGCCGCGACCAGCCAGAGGCCGGTGAAGGCAACGGCCGAGACCACGCCGTTGATCAGTCCCAACAGCACGTTTCGACCACCGTGGAAGGCGCGATTTCTCCGGCCGGAAAAGAACCGAAAAAACGGCGCGGCCGATTCCCAGAGCAGCAAGACGAGCAAGAGTCCGATCGACACAACCGGGCGGAACCGCCCGATCAAATCGCCGGCCGGAGTCGGGTCGCCGGGAAACGGAGCCCGGCGATCCGGCCGCAGCATCAGGCTCGAAACGCGGCTGTAGCCGTGGACCCGGGAAGCGGGCCCGCCTTCCCGCTCCAGAGGCCGCCCTTCGTTCGCCCACCGGAAGATCGCGCCGCGAAGATTGGCGACGTTGGTCGCACCGGCCCGCTCCAGCCTTTCCGCGAGCTGCGACGAGCGGTAGCCGACCGAGCAGTAGAGGACCATCGGCCGATCTTCGCCCAGGATCCGCCCCAGTTGTTCCGCCGTTGCCGAAGGATCGACGCGGACCGCGCCAGGAAGATGGCCGGCCGTGTATTCTTCGGGTTCGCGGACATCGAGCACCAGGGGTCGCGGCCGATTCGTATCCTCCATCCAAGACGCGAGATCGGCCGAAGCGATCTGCGGCACGGAGGAAAACTTCCAATCCACCAGCGCGACCAACCCGGGCAGCATCCACAGCGGGGCCAGCGCCGCCCCGACGACGAGGGCGACGCCCAACCAGAGCCAAAGTCGTTTCCGCACTCGACCACAGTAGCAGCGACGGCCTCGGGATCCATCCTCGGCGAAGAACATTTTGCTCCACGCCCTACCCCGTGACTATCCTTGCGGCCATGCGAGACAAGTCCTTCGAGTTCCTCAAGACCCTGGTCAACACCCCCAGCCCCACCGGCTACGAAACCCGGGGCCAGCGCGTCTGGCTGGACTATGTCGCCAAGTTCGCCGACGAGACCTTCTCCGACGCCTACGGAAACTGCGTCGCGGTGCTGAACAAAGGCGGCGGATCCCGCCTGATGCTCGCGGCCCACGCCGACGAGATCGCGATGACGGTCAACTTCATCGACTCGAACGGCTTCCTCTACGTGAAGAAGGTCGGCGGCATCGACCCAGCCATCACCAAGGCGCAGCGGGTCAACATCTACACCAAGGACGGCACGATCCGCGGCGTCGTCGGCAACGTCGCGCCGCACCTGACCAAGGTGGACCACGACCGGAAGCTGCCGCACATGCACGAGCTCTTCATCGACATCGGCGTCTCCAGCAAGAAAGAAGCGCAGAAGCTCGTCCGCATCGGCGACATGATCACGCTGGTCGACGAGTTCGAGATGCTGCGCGGCGACCTCGCCATCGCCCGGGCTTTCGACAACCGCATCGGCACTTGGGCCGTGGCCGAGGCGCTTCGACTTCTTTCCGACCAAGCCAAGAAGCTGAACGTCGAGGTCTGTGCCGTCTCGAACATCATGGAAGAAACCGGCCTCTTCGGCGCCCGCCAGATCGCCTACTCCCTCAAGCCCGATGTCGCCCTCGTGGTCGACGTCACCCACGCCACCGACTACCCCACGATCAACCAAGCCATGCACGGCGAGATCAAGCTGGGCGGCGGACCGGCCGTGACCCACGGCGGCGCCAACCATCCGGAGGTCGTCGCGCGCATCGAAGAGGTCGCGGCGAAGAAGAAGATCCCGCTCCAGCACGAGGCCACTTCCGCCACCAGCGGCACTGATACGGATGTCATTTTTTGGACTCGCGGCGGTATTCCCAGCGGGCTCATCAGCCTGCCGAACCGCTACATGCACTCCCCCGTGGAAGTCGTAAACCTCAAGGATCTGATCATGATCCCGGATCTCATGGCCGGATTCGCTCTCTCCATCAAGAAGGGCGAGGAATTCCGGGTGAAGATCTAAGGCGCGGCCGGAACCCCGCTCCTCCCCGCAAACGACTGGCCAATTTTGGTTAAGGGGACTTCCAGAAACTCGATTTTCCAGAAAAGAAACAGTCGTTGAAATTGAGCAAGCAGGGCGGGATTTTCGTCCAAGAACGCGTGTCCGAAACCATTCGTCCCTCTGAGCTTTCCTTCTTCTCCCTGACCGAGC
>JBBQXJ010000057.1:0-31367 GCA_038209745.1 Verrucomicrobiota bacterium | reverse complement strand
CGGTCTCGCTAAAAGCTCTTTCCTTTCCGCCCTTCCTTGCGGAGGGGCTTCGCTGTGTTCCGATCTTCTTGCAGAGAGAACTTGGTTCGACCGGGTGTCGCCGCGCTCATCGTGTCGGGAGATCGTCCCGCACCCGCTCCTGCTCCTGCTCCTAGCGGAGGGCCACTGCGCTTCGCGCGCAGCGCACTGGCGTCAAGGCGCAGCCTTGTGGCCCATCCGGTCGGTGGCGCCGATGCGCCGTTTCCCTCCGGAACTGTGTTCGCCGGGACAACAGCCGGTGGAGCTGCCGATCTGTTCGCGGGTGAAGGAGCCGCCCCAGCCGAAGGATCCGGGTGAACTTCCTCGGTGCCTGCGGCCCCCGTGGTCCCGCTGGTCCCGCTGGGCCACCGCCACGATGGACTCCAGATGCACGTCCAGCCCTAGGCACAGCCGGGGCCGCGTCGGATCGACGACCGGCGAGAGCAGGGGCTGCTTGGGCGGCACTGCGGGCTTGCCGACGGCGGGGGAGGAGGATTGAGTCGCGGGTGTCATGAAGGGTCGGAGCAGATATGTTTTCATCAACCAACGCTTGGCCCCGTCGGCCAGGCTCCTCAACCCTTCATGGCATCTAACGGCGGCGGGCCATCGCGGTTGCACTCGGCGCGCCTCGTGGCCGCCGTCGCTGAGCTTGGGTCGTTAGGCGACTTGTCACGTCTCCCGTGAAAAGCACTTACATTCGCTTCGTAGTCGGCACGAACCGCGAGGAACCGAAGCATCAGACCGGCGTTGTTACCTCTCTTCGGTTACTGAGGGACAGAGGACAGCTCCCCGCTTACGAAGTTGAACATGTCGAAGAGATCTTTTCGTGGCTCAACGCACACCTTCCTTGTCCGCCGTTCAACGGAAAGGATTGGTCGCCGGACGCAATTTCATGGTTCAAGGCTTCCGCCCGAGACATGATTTCCAAGTTCAGAGACCTCATCGCCATCCTTGAGCAATACGACCAACCAGTGCAGATGCTGAGAACCGAACGACCAGGAATGATATTGTATGAGGACGAGTTTCAGGTAGTCGCTCAGTCACGGCATTACTGACTTTCCATGCTGCAACCGAATCCACGAACGGCGCCTCCTGAAGAGCTGGTCGCGCAAGTGCCTGACAGACAGTGGAACCCTGCCAGAAAGCTCTTCACGTCATTGCTCCGCCTTCGAGGCGGTTGGTTCGCTAACCCTGCGCTGCATCTAACGGCGGCGGGCCATCGCGGTTGCAATCGGCGCGCCTCGTGGCCGCCGTCGCTGAGCTTGGGTCGTTAGGCGGCCTTCGCGCCATCCATGATTGAAAGCAAATGAACGTCGCACTCGAAGACTTCAAGACAGGATGGTTCGGCATCCAAGTTGGTCTCACCGATTCGGACATCGTCCTGCTTATCGAGCGACTTCAGGCTCTCCAGCAGCACCGCAGTCACTTCCATTTCCGCCGCGACGACCTCACCGATGCAACCGGAGTCGCCGACGTAGAGCTTTATTGGACCGACAAAGCTCCATCAAATATGCTTATCGAGTGAGCACATCGTTCCCAACATCCGCAACGCCTACCCATGCGCTGCAGCGCCTATGAGGTTTGTCAACGGGTGAGGCTGGGTCCGGCAGGTTTTATTCGGTGAGGGTTTCGCCGCGCGGAGCGGAGCGTCAGTGGAGGTGTTGGCACACGGCCGGAGGCGCGCGCGGCAGCGGTTTGTCTCCGCTGACGACAGAGGCTTCCGGCTGTTTCGGGTTCTCGCGCTCGCGGTCTCGCTAAAAGCTCTTTCCTTTCCGTCCTTCCTTGCGGAGGGGCTTCGTTGTGTTCCGATCTTCTTGCAGAGAGGACTTGGTTCGACCGGGTGTCGTTTGGTTGTCCCGGCAAGCAAGGCCGAACCAGACATGCGAGGCAAACCGCCACCCCGGCGGGCCGTTGAGTCATGGGCGGCACTTCCACAGGCTTCACAAAATCGTAGTACCGCTGCCGGTTGGCGGTGTCTCATTTTTTCATCCGAACCGCGTCAAAATGAATCGCAAGCCACGAATCGGACTGGTGCTGGTCGCAGCGCTGCTGACGTCGCTGCCGGCGTGCTCGCAACGGGACAAGGTGGTCGGCGTCGCGGAGGACGACCCGGAGATGACGGCGGCCATTTCCGAGGCGCGCGCCACGCTTCCAAAGTTCTGGCAGATTTTTGAGAAGCGAGAGCGCGGCGAGACTGACTTTGCTCTCAAGGTCAGGATCACGGACAAGAAAGGGGTGGAGCACTTTTGGGTGACCGACATCGAGCGGCGGGACGGGAAGACGATGGGCACGATCAACAACGATCCGGACACGGTCGCCAGCGTGAAGCTGGGCGACCGGCTCGAGATACCGGAGGGGGACATCTCAGACTGGCTCTACCGGCGGGACGGCAAGATGGTCGGCAATCGCACGCTCAAGGCGCTCTTCAAACAGATGCCGCCGGCTGAAGTTGAGCGGCTGAAGAAGATCTTGGCGGATCCATGACGGCCCGGTCGAGGCATAGGCCGGAGCGGACCCGATGGCACACCCCGGGCTTTCGGTTGGCGAAGAGTCCCTGATCACTGGATGCGGGCTGACCCGTGCGGAGATCGCCGGATCGGGAGCGAGGTCCAAGGGAGGTGGCGCCGAGGTTTCGGAGACAAGCTCTAGACAAATGCGTGAGTTCGCCGCGTCTTCTTGGTCGAACCATCCGAATGCCCGACCCGGTCGACATCGCAGCGCTCTACGACGCCCATTCCGGGCCGGTCTATGCCTTCGCGCTCAATCTGACCCGCTCGGAGGCCGACGCCCGGGATGTGCTGCAGGAGGTGTTCGTGCGGTTGGCCCGGCAGCCGGACGCGCTGGAGGGTGTGCGGGAACCCCGGTCTTTTCTCCTGCGCTGGACGCACAATCTGGTGGTGGATTCCGCCCGGCGTCGGGAAACGCGGAATCGGCGGAACGATGTCTTCCAGACGGAGACTCTGGGGGTCTTCGCCGGAACGGATGATCCGGACGAAGCGACGTTTCGGGCCGAGCTGTCGGAGGCGTTGGGAGAATTGCCCGAAGACCAGCGCGCGGTGGTGCATCTGAAGCTGTGGGAGCGCCTGACCTTCGAGCAGATCGCGGAGACGCTCGATCTGTCGCCCAACACGGCGGCCAGCCGCTACCGCTACGGATTAGACAAACTTCGGACGCGGCTGCGTCCTCTCTACGACGAGATCCGCTAGGAAAACGCCCATGAACTTCGACGATCACAATGTCCCAATCGAACCCGACGCGCTGGAGCGTCGGATACTGGGGACGCCGCTGAAGGCGCCGCCCGCCGGGTGGAAGGCAGAGATCTTGGCGCGGGCTTTGGCGGAGGAACCAGCAACGGCGTCGTCGGCTCCGAAGACGGTTCGACGGGAGCAGCGGCCCTTCGCGGGCTGGCTGGAATGGATTCCGGATTGGCTGCGAGCGGTGCCGGCCGAGTGGGCGGCGGTCGCGGCGTTGGTCCTGCTGGCGGTGGGTCTGAACTGGTCGTTGGCCGATGGCGCGGAATCCGGAGTGAGCGTGGCGCGGGGTTCCCTCCGGGACGGACCGACGATCGAGGGTGCGATCTACCTGATGGCGTCGCGGGAATCGTTGATGCGGGAACTGGGACTGACGGAGGAGGCGGCTCCAGGTCCGGGGCCCGCGTCAACCGCAAGGCCGGCCGAGAATCGACCGCGTCGCCAGCTCAACCAATCCGGCACCAACGATGTCGCGTTGGGCTGGGTCTGAGCGGGTGGCCGGTCGGGTGAAGACTCCGGTCGAGCCGCCTTGGCCAGTCGCACTTAGGCCGGAGCATCTCCGGCCAATCAGGAACCGACTGGAGTGGCCCGTGGAGCTTGGTCGTCCCGAGGAGATCTTCCGTCGGCTTGGCGGGAGCCAGCGCCCTACCTCATTGACCGTTTGATTTATGAAACTGAAAGACACATTGAGCGCCACGTTGCTGGCGATGGCGGATCGGCGCTGGACGTTGAACCGGCTTTTGCGGCTGCGGCCGGATCCGCGAGAGCGCTACGGCTGGGGCCGGATCTTCGCGAAGGCGCTGGTGCTGGGGACGATCTGGGCGGTGGTCTATTGCGCGTCCATCACTCCGGTGATGGGAGGAGGAACAGCCTGGTGGGCCTTGGAATACGGCTTCTGGCCAGCGTTCGCGGCTTCGCTCATCTGGGGCACGCTCACGCGGATGGTGTGGAATCGACGGGCGGCGGCACTGGCGGCTGCGGGCGGCGCGGAGCCCTCGCGGTCGCGGCTGCCGTGGTGGTTGCGGTGGTTGGTCGGACCGGCCTATGTGCTCGTCCTAGCGGTATTCTTGCCTTTGGTGCTAGTGGCGGGAGTGGCGAGTCTTCGCGCCAAGCTGGCGTGGGAGAGCTATCGGCGGGAACTGGTCGCGGCGGGGGTTAAGCTGACACCGGAGGAGATCACGCCGCCGCCGATTCCCGATGACCAGAACTTCGCGGCCACACCGTTGTATCGGCAGGCGGAATCCTTCTTCGGATACGGATCTCCCCGGACTCCTGACGAAAAGGCGGCCTTCGACCGGCTGAACGCGATGCATCTGCCCCGGGTGGACGAGAAGGATCTGGGCGATTGGCGACGTCAAACGACGGTCAACATGGCGGCGATCCAGCAGGCGTTCCGCGAGGACAAGGACATGTCGAACCACGTGGCGCGTGCCGATACTGCAGCCGGTGTGCTGGAGACGATGAAGCACTGGGACAAGGAACTGGCGGAGTTGACCGAGGCGGCGAAGCGCCCACATTCGCGGTTTCCGATCCGCTATGAAGACACCTTCGCGGCGTTGTTGCCGCATCTGGGACCGATGAGAGGACAGTCCCAACTCTTCAGCCTCCGGGCGTCGGCGGAGGTTCAGGCGGGAGAACCGCAGAAAGCGCTGGACGATGTGCTTGTGGGTCTCCGCATCGGCGAAGTGGTGGCCGAGGAACCTACCTTGATCAGCGGATTAGTTGCCATAGCGGTCAATCGGATCATGAATCAGGCGATCTGGGAGGGGCTCCGGCAAGGATCGTGGAACGAGGCCCAGCTCGCACGGCTCGACGCCGCTCTTTCCCGGACGGATTTCAACGCGACAATGCGATGGGATTTCGAGGGGGAGCGGGTGTTGGGAACCTACGGGCTGTTGCAGACATTTCTGGGGAACGATGCCCACATGGTCGGATTGATGGATCTCCCTTCTTTCCCGAACCGTCGGCTCGTGAGCTTCATCGCCTATCGAAACGTCATCGCGATCAACCGATTCTACGACGAGATGCTGAAGCATGGAACGACAGCATTCGAAGGTGTTTCGACCCACGAGGTTTCATCTTGGGCAGGCCAATTGGACGGAGAGGAATCCCAAACGGAAGACGAAGTCAGTTACCTCGGACCCCGGAGTCCCGGAAACATGCTCGCCCGTTTGCTCGTGCCGGCGGTTAAAAAGGCGAGCGATAAGGCCAGCGCAGCTCAGGCGGGCATGGACGTCGTGCGCACGGCCATCGCATTGGAGCGGTTCAAACTCGCCCACGGGAAATACCCGGCGTCGCTGGACGAGCTGGTGCCGGCGCTGATGCCACGCGTTCCGCTGGATCCCTTCAGCAGGAAACTGCTGGTCTATCGGGCGACGAGTGATGGGCGTTTCCTGGTCTATTCATTGGGGCCGAATGGAAGCGACGATCACGGGATCCTCGCTTCCAAGCCGAAGGCTCGGGAAACGGCGAAGAACCCGGCCGACGACATCGCCTGGACCTACCTCAAGCCGCAGCCTTGAAGCCGGGTGAAGATCCGGCGGACTCCGGCTTGGCAACGGAGCCGCCGTCGGCTCTGCTCGCGGGCGAATGATCGGCAATCTCCTCGGTCCAGAACTCCAGGAACTGATCCTCCGGCGGGACTTCAACCAGCTCCGGGGGATCCTCGCGGAATTCCGCGCCGCCGATGCGGCCGAGATTCTCGAGGATCTCACCCCGGCGGACATGGCCGTTCTGCTGCGGATCCTGCCGAAGGATTTTGCGAACGAGGTCTTCGAGCATCTCCCTCACGGCTGCCAGGAGTCGCTGGTCCGCGCGCTGGGCGACGCCGATGTGGCGCACATCCTGAACGACCTGCCGGCGGACGAGCGGACGGCCTTCCTGGAGGAATTGCCGGCGAAGGCGACGCAGCGGTTGCTGGGTCTGCTTTCCCCCGAACAGCGGGAGATCGCCTCGGAACTGCTCGGGTATCCGCGGCATTCGGTCGGCCGCCGCATGACGCCGGAATACGTGGCGATCGAGCACGGGTGGACGGTGGCGCAGGTGCTCCAGCGGCTGCGGGAAGTGGGCCGGGAGCACGAGGGCATCACCTTGAACCAGCTCTACGTGGTCGACGCCGCGGAACATCTGCTGGACTGGGTCCGGTTGAACCGCGTCGTGGTGGCGGAAGCGACGACGCCGGTGGCGGATCTGATGGAGGGCACGTTGATCCCGCTGCATCCGCAAGACGACCAGGAGGTGGCGGTCGCGGCTTTCACCAAATACGGCGTCACGGTCCTGCCGGTGGTCGATTCACAGGGCGTCCTCCTGGGCGTGGTGACGGTGGACGACATGCTCGACGTGGCCCAACGCGAGACCACCGAGGACATCCAGCGACTCGGCGGCATGGACGCCCTCGATGCGCCCTATCTGCAGATCGGACTGATGAAAATGGTGCGGAAACGTGCCGGCTGGCTGGCAGTGCTGTTTCTCGGGGAAATGCTCACCGCCACGGCGATGGGCCACTTCGAAGGCGAGATCTCGAAGGCGGTCGTGCTGTCGATCTTTCTGCCGTTGATCATCTCCAGCGGCGGCAATTCCGGCTCGCAGGCCACGTCGCTCATCATCCGGTCGCTGGCGGTCGGCGACGTGTCGGTGCGCGACTGGTGGAAGGTGCTCCGGCGGGAATTGGCGGCGGGAATGATGCTCGGCCTGTCCTTGGCCGTGCTTGGATTCTGCCGGATCTGGATGTGGCAGAAGGTGGGCTTCCAGGACTACGGGCCGCACTTCCTGTTGGTCGCGTTGACGGTCGGCTTCAGTCTTGTGGGGGTGGTGCTCTTCGGGAGCGTCGTGGGCGCGATGCTGCCGTTCCTGTTGCGGATGGTCCGGATGGACCCCGCCGTCGCGTCGGCGCCTTTGGTGGCGACCTTGGTCGACGTCACCGGCCTCATCATCTACTTCAACATCGCCTACCGCATCCTGCGTGGAACGATGCTGTGAGACAGGGGTGCCGCCGAGGCGACGAGGCGGAAGCGAGCCGCTGAAGAGGATCGAAATCCCGCCTCCTGGCCTCAGGAGCTACGGTTCAGACCTTCTTGATCCCGCGCCGGAGCAAGTCGAACTGGAAGAGCGCCACGATGACCAGCGGGTGCTTGATCCGGCCTTCGGCGACCAATCGGGACAAGTCGGCCACGGGCACGAGCCTGGTGATCAGGTCTTCGCCGCCATCGAAGCTCAGCGAATGCTTCGACACAGAGTTCTCCACCACGACGGTGAAGCAGGTGTTGCTCATGATCGCGGGGTTCGCGGCCACGTCGCCGAGCAGCCGGGCGTTCAATCCTTCATAGCCGGTTTCTTCGCGGAGCTCGCGCAGGCCGGCCTCGATGGGCGAGGCGTCTTCCGGATCCATGATGCCGCCGGGGATCTCCAGCTCAATCGTGTTCGTGCCATGGCGGAACTGCTCGACCATGACCAGATGATCGTCGGGAGTGACGGCGACGATGTTGACCCAGTTGGCCGAATCGATGACGAAGAAGTTGCAGGGCTTTCCCGTGCGGGGATTGATCTTTTGATCCGTGCGGATGCTGAAGATGCGGAAATCTCCGACGGGCTTGGAGGAGACGAGGGGCCAGGGTTTGAGCATGGATGGGATGGGCGAACGGGCGGTGGAGAAGGGGAGTCTACGGACGAAGCCGGTTCAGAGCGAAGGGTTGACCCGGCCGGCGGCGGCCCAGCCCTGGGACATGAGCTTGAGCAGGTGCGTCATGGCTTCGTCGTGCGTTTGATTCCGTTCGGCAGCGAGCTGGTGTGCGCGCTTGTCCAGCTGCGCGGCCATCTCACCGGATTTCTCCGGCGGACAACCGAGGGCGGTTAGGGCTTGGGCAAGTTGGTCCACGTCGAGCGCCATGGCGCAAGGCTACGGGCGCAAGGGGTGTTGGCTCAATTGAAAGTCGGCCGGGATTCCACCGTGATCTGATCACCAACTGCGGAAGAAGGTTTCAGGGACTACAAACATCCGGTCGGTCAGAGTGGGCTTCCGAAGTCTTGGCCACGTCTTCGTCAAACTCGAAAAGAGCGGTTGAACAATGTTTGTTGACCGAATGGTCAAATTCGATAGTTTCTGTTTTGAAATTTATGGGTCGAGTCAGTGATGCCAAAGAACGTTTGCTGGAAGCCGTCCGGGAGTTGATCTGGACGGGTTCCTACGGCAGCACGACGATCGACCAGATCTGTGAGAAGGCGGGCGTCAAAAAAGGCAGCTTCTACTACTTCTTCGATTCCAAAGCCGAGTTGGCCGGTGTGTCGCTGGATTTGGAATTGAGCGAAAAGCGTCCGATCTGGGATGGAATGTTTTCCCCGGCGGTCCCCCCTTTGGAACGGTTCGACCGGTTGTGCGACTACCTTTACGAAGAACAGCGGGAGAAGCAGGAGCGGTTCGGTTATGTGCTTGGATGCCCTTTGTTTGCGCTTGGTTCTGAAGTGTGCACCTTGGAGGCGGGACTGCGGGTCAAGATCCAGGAGATCTTCGCTTTGTGGGTGATGTATCTGGAGTCCGCCGTTCGAGAGGCCCACACCGTCGGAGCCATCACCGCGTCGGACGCCAAGGCAACGTCCCAGATGTTGTTTGCCTACAGCGAGGGAATGATGACCCAAGCCCGGATCCTCAACGATTTGAACGTGCTCAAAGGCATGTCGATGGGGATTCGGCAGATCCTCGGTGTGAAACCGCCGGTGCTGGTCGAAGTTTGATTTTTTTTGTCACGCAATTGTTTACTAAACAGACAACTACTCTTTAAGGCGACTTGCTATGAATCGAATCATCAAGATTCCCAGAATCGTTCCGGTGCAGTGGAAGGAATCGACCCGACCCGAGGAGGTGGTCGTAAGGCAGATCCGCAGCGAGATCGAAGGCGGCTTGCCGAGAGACCGGAGCAGTCGTCGCCACCATCTCCATCTGGCGTTGAACGAGGCCGAAGCGCTGGCTTGGCAGAGCGGTTATCCGGCTTTGCTTTTCCCGTTGCTCGCCGAGGAGAAGATCGCCGCCGTCCAGCACTGGGAAGAGCGTCAGCAAAACCTGTGGGAAGAAGGCATCGAAATGGCCTTCGCCGCCTGAACGGACCTCCTCAAAAGCCACCACCTTCAACCTGCTTAAAATTTAGACCATGAACGTTTCCAGCATCTGCAAGATCGCCGCCTTCGGGGCGGTTCCGTTGTTCCTCGTTGCCTGCGGGCCAAAGGGCAATGCCTCCAATCGGGGCGCGCTTCCGCCACCGACCGTCACGGTAGCCGGGGTCGAGCAGCGTGAACTTGTCGAATACGACGAAGTGGTGGGCCGCACCGAGGCGGTCGACCGCGTCGAGATCCGTCCCCGCGTATCCGGTTACATCCAGGAGATACGCTTTCAATCCGGTCAGAAGGTGAAGAGGGACGAAGTGCTCTTCGTGATCGATCCGCGCACTCGGCAAGCCGCTTTGAACCGGGCCGAAGCCGATCTGCAGCGTGCCCAGGTCATGCTCGACAACGCCGAACGAGAGGCCGGCCGCACAGAGCGCCTGCTCGAATCGAAGGCCATCTCCAAGGAGGAGGCCGATACGCGGAACTATAAAGTAGCGGACGCCCGCGCGGCCTTGGCGGCATCCCAAGCGGCACGGAATTCAGCCAACCTGGAACTCGAATTCTGCCAGGTGAAGTCGCCCATCGACGGGCGGGTCAGCCGCGCCCTGGTCACGTTGGGCAACAACGTCAGCGGGGTAGACAGTGCCACCACGCTGCTCACGACGGTTGTCTCCGTCGATCCGTTCTACGTGATGTCGGACGTCGACGAGGCGACGATGCTGCGGTTCAAGCGGCTGGCTCTCGAGGACAAGTTGCCCAAGAACAAAGAAGGCCGGGTCGCCGTGGAAATGGCGCTGTCCGATGAAACGGGCTTTCCGCGCAAGGGCTACATCGAGTCCATCGACAACGAGCTGAATCCGAACACGGGAAGCATCCTCGTTCGCACCGTTTTCCAGAACGACGACGGGCTTTTGATCCCCGGTTTGTTCACCCGGGTCCGCATTCCCAGGGGTGCGCCGCTGAAGACGCTGCTCATCAGCGACCGCGCGATCGGCACCGACCAGAGCCAGAAATTCGTCTGGTCCGTGACGTCGTCGAACACCGTGGCCTACCGGGCCGTGAAGATCGGGGCCAGCATCGACGGCAAGCGCATCATCCGCGAAGGCCTCGAAGCAGGTGAACGCATCATCGTCAACGGACTCCAGCGGGTGCAACAGGCCGGGATGACGGTGACACCGCAGACAGAAGCCAAGCTTCAGGCCTCCAATCCCTGAGCCCATCGGATCGCATGGGTGGTTTGAGCCACGCCACCGCGATTCTTCCCTGAAAACTATCCTGAAACGTCCCCGTACGCGGACGTAGATCCCATGAACTTTTCCCATTTTTTCATTCGCCGCCCGATATTCGCCGGAGTGCTTTCCATCGTGACGCTCCTCGTTGGGCTGATCTCGATGCGGATTCTGCCGATCAGCGAGTATCCCGAGGTCGTGCCGCCGACCATCGTCGTGATGGCGGTGTATCCCGGCGCCAATCCCCGGACCATCGCCGAGACCGTCGCCGCGCCGCTGGAGCAGGTGATCAACGGAGTGGAGCATTCGCTCTACATGTTCTCCCAAGCCACGGGCGACGGCGTGATGACGCTCACCGTGACCTTCGCACTGGGGACGGACATCAACGACGCCCAGGTCCAGGTGCAGAACCGCGTGGCGCAGGCGCTGCCGAAGCTGCCGGAAGAAGTCCGCCGTCTCGGTGTAACGACGACCAAGCAGTCGCCGGATCTGACGATGGTGGTGCATCTCACTTCGCCCAAGGGCCGCTACGATGAGATCTATCTTCGCAACTACGCCTCGCTCCAGGTGAAGGATGTGTTGGCGCGGATTCCAGGGGCGGGTTCCGTGCAGCTCTTCGGCTCGGGCGACTACGCGATGCGCGTCTGGCTGGATCCGGACAAAGCCGCTTCCCGTGGTCTGACGGCGGGCGATGTCGTCGCCGCCATCCGGGAACAAAACGTCCAGATCGCCGCGGGCGCCATCGGCCAGCAACCGGTCAAGAAACCCGTGGAAACAGAGCTGCTGATCAACGCCAAGGGTCGTTTGGTCGACGTGGGCGAGTTCGGCGACATCATCGTCAAGACCGGCGCCAACGGTGAACGCACCCGCCTCAAGGACATCGCCCGGCTGGAACTCGGCGCGTC
Source organism: Verrucomicrobiota bacterium (assembly GCA_038209745.1). Taxonomy (GTDB): domain Bacteria; phylum Verrucomicrobiota; class Verrucomicrobiia; order Limisphaerales; family CANJSG01; genus CANJSG01. Next base: position 19,871 of record JBBQXJ010000057.1, on the reverse strand, counting down.
CGGCTATTCGCTGCGCTCCGTGCTGAACAACAAGTCCGCTGTCGCCATCCCGATCTTCCAGTCCCCCGGCGCGAACGCCCTCCAACTCTCCACGGACGTGCGCCGGACGATGGAGGAGCTTAAGAAGAACTTCCCCGAGGACCTCGAATACTCCGTGGTCTACGACCCGACCGTCTTCGTCCGGGATTCCATCGACGCCGTGGTCCACACGCTCTTCGAAGCCGTGATCCTGGTCGTGCTCATCGTCACGCTGTTCCTCCAGACGTGGCGTGCGTCGATCATTCCGCTGGCCGCCGTGCCGGTGTCCATCATCGGCACCTTCGCGGTGATGCTCGCGCTCGGCTTCAGCATCAACAACCTGACGCTGTTCGGTCTGGTTCTCGCGATCGGCATCGTGGTCGACGACGCGATCGTCGTCGTCGAAAACGTGGAACGGAACATCTCCCTGGGCCTGTCCTCGCTGGATGCAACGAAGAAGGCGATGGAGGAAGTCACCGGGCCGATCATCGCGATCGCGCTGGTGCTGTGTGCGGTCTTTGTGCCGACGGCCTTCATCAGCGGGTTGACCGGCCAGTTCTACAAACAGTTCGCCATCACCATCGCCATCTCGACCGTGATCTCGGCGTTCAACTCCCTGACGCTGTCTCCCGCGCTTTGCGCCGTTCTGCTGAAAGGCCATCACGAGCCCAAGGATCGGTTGACCAAAACGATGGATCTCCTGCTCGGCTGGATCTTCCGGCCCTTCAACCGCTTCTTCGACTGGTCGGCCGAAAAATATGGTCGGAGCGTCACCGGCATCCTGCGGAAGAGCGTCGTCGTGCTGGTGCTCTACGCTGGTCTTTTGGTCCTCACCGGCTGGAGCTTCTCGAAGGTTCCGAGCGGCTTCGTTCCCACGCAGGACAAGCAATACCTCGTCGCCTTCGCCCAGTTGACGGACGCCGCTTCGCTCGACCGTTCCGACGAGGTCCTGCGCCGCATGACCGACATCGCGCTGAAGGTTCCCGGCGTCCACGACTCGATCGCGTTTCCGGGACTCAGCATCAGCGGCTTCAGCGTGGCTCCGAACGCCGGCATCGTCTTCGTGGGACTGGATCCCTTTGAAGATCGGCGCTCACCCGACTTGAGCGGGCCGGCCATTGCGGCGCGCCTCAACCAGGAGTTCGCGGTCATCCAGGACGCCTTCATCCTCGCGGTCATGCCCCCGGCGGTAAACGGCTTGGGAACGGTCGGCGGCTTCAAGCTCTACGTCGAAGACCGGGCAGGTCTCGGCTACGACGCTTTGTTCCAGAACACCCAGGCGGTCGTCGGACAAAGCCGGCAGACCAACGCCCTGGCCGGCGTCTTCTCGGGCTTCACGATCAATGTTCCGCAGCTTGACGCCGAGATCGATCGGGAGAAGGCCAAAGCCCAGGGCGTGCCCTTGAAGAACCTCTTCGATACGATGCAGGTCTATCTTGGATCGCTCTACGTGAACGACTTCAACCTGTTCGGCCGCACCTATCAGGTGGTGGCCCAGGCGGACGCGCAGTTCCGCGACGATCCGGCCGACATCACCCGGCTCAAGACCCGCAACGACAAGGGCGAGATGGTGCCGCTGGGGACGCTCGTGAAGGTCACGCCGTCTTATGGCCCTGATCGGGCGATGCGTTACAACGGCTATCCCGCCGCCGAAATCATGGGCAATCCGGGGCCTGGATTCAGCTCGGGCCAAGCCGAGGAGATCATCGGCAACATCGCCGGGCGGACCTTGCCGAAGGGCATGGCCTACGAGTGGACCGACCTGACCTATCAGCGGATCCTTTCCGGCAATTCCGCCATCTACATCTACCCGCTCTGCATCCTCCTCGTGTTCCTGGTGCTGGCCGCGCAATACGAGAGTTTCCGCATGCCGTTGGCGATCATCCTGGTGGTGCCGCTCTGTCTGCTCTTCGCCATCGCCGGCGTGTACCTGAGCCGGGGCGACAACAACATCTTCACCCAGATCGGACTGGTGGTGCTGGTGGCTCTGGCCTGTAAGAACGCCATCCTCATCGTCGAGTTCGCGAAGGTGAAACAGGACGAGGGCCTGTCTCCGTTCGACGCGGCCATAGAGGCCTGCCGACTGCGCCTCCGGCCGATTTTGATGACCTCGGTGACGTTCATCGCCGCGGTTTATCCGTTGGTCAGCGCACACGGCGCCGGAGCTGAAATGCGCCGGGCGATGGGTGTGGCCGTGTTCGCCGGGATGATCGGGGTGACTCTTTTCGGCCTGTTCCTCACGCCCGTTTTCTATTCGGTGCTGATGTCGATCGGTTGGAAGAAAGACGAAGCGAAGACACCGAAAAAGAAGGATGGAGGCGGCACCGGCACCGGCGTCGCCGTCACGACTGTGACCGCGCTGGCGCTGCTGCTCACGGTCTCAGGGTGCAGCACCCACGGAGGGCCGCTGACGATCGGACCCGATTATCAACGCCCGACGAATGCCGTACCGGCGGCCTTCCAGGATGTCGCGATGGGCGCCTGGAAAGAGGGCGCGCCGCGCGACAACCAACCGAAGGGGGCGTGGTGGACGGTCTTCAACGATCCGACCTTGAACGAGTTCCAAGACCGGGCAGCGACGAACAACCAGTCGTTGCGGGCCGCCGTGGCGCGCATCGACCAGTCCCGTGCCCTGGCGCGCAGTTCGAAGAGCGAGTTTTTTCCCGCGCTGAGCTTCGACCCGGCGGTACAGCGGGACCGGCTTTCGCCAAACCAGTTTCCGAACTTCGGCCACGCCACCTACAACACGTTCAGGACGCCGATCGATCTGAGCTACGAGATCGACCTGTGGGGACGGGTCCGCCGCTCGTTCGAGAGCGCCCGGGCCGACGCCGACGCGAGTGAAGCCGATTTCCGCAACGTCCAATTGGCTCTCCAGGCGGACATCGCCCACAACTACTTCTCCCTCCGCAGCACCGACAACCAGCGCGGGATCGTGCGGGAGACGATCGCCCTGCGCCAACAGGCGCGGGACCTGATCAAGTCGCGCGTCGATGCGGGCACCGCCACGGAGCTGGATCTAGCGCGGGCCGACACGGAACTCGCCTCGGCCCAGGCGGAGCTATCGTCGCTCAATCAGAGCCGTGCCTCGATCTCGGCCGCCATTGCGGTGCTGGTCGGCGTAATGGCTCCGGAATTCAGCGTGGAGGATTTCGGGCACTATCACCCGGACGTGCCGGCCATTCCGGCGGGACTTCCTTCGGAACTGCTCGAACGTCGTCCGGACATCGCGTCGGCCGAGCGCCACCTGGCTTCGGCCAACGCCAAGATCGGCATCGCGAAGGCGTCGTTCTTTCCCGTGCTGCGGTTGACCGGCTCCGGGGGATTCCTCAGCGCCGATCTGGACACGCTCTTCAAGTGGGACAGCCACACCTGGTCGATCGGGCCCAGTCTTTCGCTGCCTCTTTTCCAGGGGGGGCGCAGCCGCGCGAACCTCGCCCGCAGCCGGGCGGCCTACGACGAATCCGTCGCCAACTACCGGCAGCAGGTCCTGGTCGCGTTCGCTGAAGTTCAGGAAAATCTCTCGGCGCTCAAGTTCCTCGGAGAAGAGGGAGAGGCCACCGAACGTGCGCTTGTGGCGGCTCGCAAGGCGGCCGGGATCGCTCGGGCGCGCTACGATGCCGGTACCTCCAGCTATCTCGAAGTCGTGGACGCCGACCGCTCGGCGCTCCAGTTCCAGCGGAACAACGCCCGCGTCCAAGGAATGCGCCGCAGTGTCACCGTCCAGCTGGTCAAAGTGCTCGGGGGCGGATGGCACGAAGTCGCGGTCAAAGGCAACTGACCGCTTCGGGTTCGCATTTTGGTGCGTGCCAACGGTTGGCTCCCCGCTACAGTCCCCGCCCATGTCATTCAGCAGTCTGGGGCTTGATGCCCGAATTTTGCAGGCGGTCCAAGAGGCCGGCTACACCGAGCCCACGCCGATCCAGTCGGCCGCCATTCCCCATGTGCTCGCCGGGCACGACCTCATCGGCATCGCCCAGACGGGCACCGGCAAGACCGCGGCGTTCACTTTGCCGATCCTTTCCCAGATGGCCGCAGTGGCGGCCGGATCGCAGCGCCGGGGAACCAAGGTGCTGATCGTCGCCCCGACCCGGGAGCTGGTGGTGCAGATCGAGGAGAATGTGCTGGCCTACGCGAAGCACCTCACGGTGACGGTCGCGACCGTCTTCGGCGGCGTGGGCGAGAGTCCCCAGATTCGGGCATTGCGCGCCGGCACGGATGTCGTGATCGCCTGTCCGGGCCGTTTGCTCGACCTCATGGGCCAGCGTTGCACCGACTTCTCGAATCTCCAGCACCTCGTCCTCGACGAAGCGGACCGGATGCTGGACATGGGTTTTCTCCCGTCGATCCGGCAGATCGTCCGATCATTGCCGCAGAAGCGCCAGACGCTGATGTTCTCGGCGACGCTCTCCGCGGAGATCGAGCGGCTCACGCACGAGTTCCAGCATCAACCGAAGACGATCCAGATCGGCCGGCGGTCGAACCCCGCCGAGACCGTCACCCAGTTGGTCTACGAGGTGCCGAAGCATCTGAAGCCGGCGCTTCTAGCGCATCTCCTGAACGGGCCAGACATGAACATGGTGCTGATCTTTTCCCGCACGAAACACGGCGCCGACCGCATCGCGCGGCAGTTGGAGATCAAGGGCATCCGCACCGGCACGCTGCATTCCAACCGGTCGCAGAACCAGCGCTTGCGGGCGTTGAAAGACTTCAAGTCTGGTGCGGTCCGCGTCCTGGTGGCGACGGACATCGCGGCTCGGGGCATCGACGTGGACGGAATTTCCCACGTGGTGAACTTCGATTTCCCGATGCAGGCCGAGGACTACGTGCATCGCATCGGCCGCACGGGCCGGGCCCACGCGGTGGGCGACGCGATCAGCTTTGTCACGCCGGAGGACCAACAGGAACTGCGGACGTTGGAGAAGTTCATCGGCCGCGGAATTGTCCGCAAACGGGCCGAAGGCTTCGACTATGGAGCCGCTTCTACTCCAAATCCCCAGGCGAATCGACCGGAGGCCACCCAACAGCAGAGGCCGCCGCAAAGATCGCAGCAGGGACAAGGTGGACGTCGCCCGCAAGGTGGCGGACAAGGTGGCGGACAAGGTGGCGGACAAGGTGGCGGACAAGGTGGCGGACAGGGTGGTGGACAGGGTGGTGGACAAAGGCGCCAGGGCGGACCCTCCCGTGGCGGCGGTCAAGGGCGGCCCCAGCAACCCAATCGGTCGGGCCAGCGTCCCGGAGGCGGCCGCCCATCCGCGCCGCGTTCCCAGGAAACGAGGGAATCGGTCAACGGCAACCGGGAAGGTGGCAATCTCCGGCCGGCCTTGACCACGTCTCGCAGACGCCCCCGTCCCCAGCAGTTCAAACAGCCGCGACCTTTCTGAGGTCGGGCCTCGCTGATCGAGCGGATATTCGACAGCGCGAGCCAGATCATTGGGTCCGAGCCTCACGGCAACACTTCCCCATGGGCGGCACGGGCAAGCGACGGTGGCCGGCATGGGCTGTGCGGTCAGCGGACAGGAGCTGATCTACGGGGTCCGGACGCTCTGGTCCGCTCCGGCGGGTCCTGCGGATTCGCCGCGCTGAACGCATTGCTCCAGATCGAGCAACCGCTGCTTTCGCCAAACTCCGCCGCCGTAGCCGCTGAGGCTGCCGTCCTTCGCGATCACGCGATGACACGGCACCAGCAAGTAGAGGCGATTGGTTCCGTTGGCCCGCGCGACGGCGCGAAAGGCGGTCGGCGAACCGATCCTCCGCGCAATTGTCGCGTAGCTGGCGGTCTGGCCAAACGGGATTCGGCGAAGTTCGGACCAGACGCGTTCCTGAAAGGCGGTTCCCTTGAGCACCACCGGCAGGTGGAACTCCCGCCGTTCGCCCGCGAAGTATTCCCGGAGCTCCTTTCGTAGCTGCGCCAGAATCGCGGAGTCGCCGGGAACTATGGGCAGGCGGAACCGGCGCCGCGTCTCCGCGTAGCTCCGTTCCAGACCGCGCCGATCGGCGAATTCCAACTGACAAACCCCGTGGTCGCTCGCGGCTGCCAGCATCGGGCCGAGCGGCGTTTCGACGAGAGCGACCACGAGCCGCTCACGGTCGACTGATCGGCCTGGCGGGTGTCCGAAGGCCTTGGTGAAGGCGGAGCGAAAGCCGCTGTGCGAATCGAAACCGTGCCCGAGGATCACGTCGTCCATCGGATCGCCGCGCCGGATCCGGGTGAAAGCCTCCGACAATCGCAGTCCCCGGCACCAAGCGGCGAAGGTCATTCCATGGTGTTTCTGGAACCATCGGCGAACGCGCTCCGGCGCGATGCCTTCTGCGCGCAGATCGGCGGCGGTGATGGTTTGATCCGGAGCCCCGGTGGCCCGGCGCATCAGGGTGGAGATCCATTCGGGAGGCTGGCCGTTGGCGAGTTCGGGGTGGCAGCGTTTGCACGGGCGGAAGCCGGCTCGGACAGCGGCCCCGGTCGTGGGGAAAAACTCGATGTTGGCGCGGTTGGGGCGTGATGGACAGGAAGGGACGCAGAAGATCCCGGTGGTCTTCACCGCGAAGCAGAAGAGCCCGTCATAGTCCGGATCCCTCCGCTCCCACGCCATGGTCATTTCCTCTTCGCTGAGCGCCGACACAAGGGTCTTCATGAACATAGTCTACCAGCGCCCGCCACCGAAAAAGCGACACGGCATCCGCGGCTCAGCGGGCGCGCCACTGCGGCTTGGCCTCGGGCTGGGTGGCGAGGATGGCGCGGAGTTTGACCACGGTCTTGGGCTGCTCGGAAGCCAAGTTTCGCGTCTCCTCTGGATCGGTCTGGTAGTCGTAGAGCTCGATGTTCATCTGCGGCGCATAGGACGGAGCGCCATCCGGCGGGTATTGACGATCGGCGAGCTTGAAGGCCGAGCGGTCGTAGAGATCCCAATACTTCGTGGGTGCGCAGAAGGGCAGATGGGGCTTCACGAAACCGACGGCGAGGAATAACGGCGTCCCGGGCGACGCCTTGGCCGCTTGCAGGCGTTTGATCGCTTCCGCGGGATGCCGCCGTCGGGATAGGCTTCGTCCGGCACGTCGGCGGATTCCCAGGCGGCACCCTTCGGCAGATCGTTGACCGGCTTCCTGGAATCGTTCGCGAAGAAAGCCTCTTCCCGGGTGGGGCCAGCGGGAGAGCCGCTTTCCGCAAGGGCGTAGGCGACGACGTCTTCTTTCCAGAAAGGCACGCTCCATGAAGCCGGATCGCCGAGGTTGGCGTGTCCGATGTGGAAGACCTTGCCGAGACCCTCGGCCACATAGCCGATTTACTTGCTCCGTGAAACCGCAACGGCAGGCTCCGGGTCCACATGATGAAAGTATATGCCTACGCCGGTTGCGACACGTGCCGCAAGGCGCTGAAGTTCCTCAAAGAACGCGGCGTCGCGCACGAGGTCGTTCCCATCCGGGAGCAGCCGCCGACGAAGGCGGAGCTGAAGCGGATGCTCGGCCTCTACGGCGGCGAGATCCGCAAGCTCTTCAACACGTCCGGGCTGGACTATCGGGCGCTCGGCCTCTGTGCCAAGCTCCCGACGATGACCGAGTCCGAGGCGTTGGCCCTGCTGGGGTCGAACGGGAACCTGGTGAAGCGGCCCTTTGTTTTGACGAAGGAAAGCGGCGTCGTGGGGTTCAAGACCGAGGATTGGGAACAGCTCTTGGGCTGACGCGTTGGAAACCCTTGTTCAACGTGGCAGTCCCCCCGAATCGGGCGGGGCCGAGCGGCTTTTCACCCATGGTCCAGTGGGTCAACCATGGGCCATGCACATCACCCGCCGCCAGTTCCTCCAGAACACTGCTCTCTTGACCGCCGGCATCATGGCCGGCTGCAGCTCGCCCAAGCCGCCGATGCGCCGGCTCTCGGCCAACGACAAGCTGAACCTCGGCGTCATCGGTGTGGCGGGTCGTGGTGGTGACAATCTGGCGGGTGTCATGGGCGAAAACATCGTGGCGCTGTGCGACGTGGATTCGGTGCGGCTGGCCGGGGCGGCGGCCAAGTTCCCCAAGGCGGCGACCATGTCGGACTTCCGCCGCTTGATCGACCGGAACGATCTCGACGGCATCGTGGTGAGCACGCCCGACCACAACCACGCGATCATCGCCATCGCCGCGATGCAGAGCGGCCGGCCGGTCTATTGCGAGAAGCCGCTGACCCACAAAGTCTCCGAAATGCGCCGGATGCTGGACGTGGCGAAGAAGACCGGCGTCGTGACCCAGACGGGCAACCAGATCCACGCCAGCGCGAACTACCGCCGCGTGGTCGAGAAGATCCAGGCGGGCGTCATCGGGCCGGTGCGCGAGGTGCACCATTGGGCCGGCAGCGAATGGCCGCTGAAGCCTTTGCCCGCCGCCGAACCCGTCCCGACGACGCTGGACTACGACCAATGGGTGGGCCCCGTCTCCTGGATGCCCTACAGCAAGGAATGGGTGCCCTTCAACTGGCGCGGCTGGTGGCATTTCGGCGGCGGCACGCTGAGCGACTTCTGCTGCCACCACATCGATCTCTCGGTCTGGGCGCTCGACCTCGCTCTGCCGACCGTGATTGAAGCCGAAGGGCCGACGCCCGATGCGAACTGCGTTCCGAAAGCGATGCGCGTGCGCTACGAATTCCCGGCCCGGGGCTTCCGTCGAGCGGTCACGATGTATTGGCACTCGGGTTCTGGACGGCCTCAGATGGCGGGACTGCCCGACCTGTCACAATGGGGCGGCGGCACGCTCTTCGTCGGAGAGAAGGGGATGCTGCTTTCGGACTACGGCCGGCATCTGCTCCTGCCGGAGGATCGCTTCAAGGACGCGCCGATGCCGGCTGAGACCTTGGCGGAATCGGTGGGGCACCATCAGGAATGGATCCGCGCCGTGAAGGGCGAGAACCTGGCGATGCCGCAGTTCGCGGCGCTCGGCCGGACCAACTCGCCGTTCGCCTACGGCGGGCTGCTCACGGAGATCGGCCAGCTCGGCAACATCGCCTTCCGCACCGGCAAACGGATCGAGTGGGACGCCGTGCGGCTGCGAGCCAAGGGCGTGCCCGAGGCCGACAAGTTCATCCACCACGAATACCGCAAGGGCTGGAAACTCGGGTGAAGCGAAGGCGGATGGTTGGCCACGATGTTCGGAGCGCCGAAGGTGCGGCCATAAAAAAGCCCGGGGCATCGCCCCGGAGGCGACGATACGGCCAGGAGCGGAGCCCTGAAGGAGCGAACTAAAACGCCCTTCCAGGGCTTCGTTTTGTTTCGGCCGGCAGTTTCCCCAGGGCGATGCCCCGGGCTGGATTGGCGACGGGCCTTTGGCCCTTGGCTGCCCATTCAGATTGTTCACCCCGCTGCGGACACCGTCGGCAATCCCGCGTGCTGGTAGGCCGGCCCCCGACGGGTGTTTTTCGTTGAGCCCATGGTGATTGTTGATACGGGTCAGGCCCAAGACGAGGAGTGGCTCACAGCAGCGAGTCCGCCAGCCGGGCGATGTTCTGGAGCACGCGGGTCGTGACGGGGCGTTTCCTCCAATCTGCCAGGGTCAGGCGGTCGCTTTCGGCGAGGCGGCGGTCTTCGATTTCGCGGAGGCGGCGGACGACGTCGCGGTCGTAGAGGACGAGGTTGATCTCGGCGTTGAGGGCGAAGGAGCGGATGTCGATGTTGGTCGAGCCGATGACCGCGATGTCGTCGTCCACCGTGAGGTGCTTGGCGTGGAGGAAGCCCGGCAGATAGAGGCGGATCTCGACGCCGGCTTCCAGCAGCTCGTCGTAGAAGGCGCGTTGCGCAAACTGGGTCAGACGCTGGTTGGCATGGGCCGAGAGCATGAGCACGACTTCCACTCCACGCCGCGCGGCGGAGTGCATGGCCTGGAGGAACGGTTCGTCGGGGATGAAATAGGGCGTGGTCAACACGACGCGGCGGCGGGCGGCATAGAGGAGGGAGACGAAGTGTTCCTGGGAATTCTCGCGCTGATAGCCGGGACCGCTGGGCAGGAGCTGGGCGATGGCGGTGCCGGTCGGTGCCAGCACGGGAAAGTGCGCCTCTCGGTCGAGGGTCTGGCCGGACTCGAAGAAGTAGTCGGTGACGAAGACGGCCTGGAGCTGGGTGGCGATCGGGCCGGTTACGCGGGCCATGAGTTCTTCGTTCGGGAAGCCCTTCACAAAATCTCCGTCCACCAGGTTCTGCGAACCGGTGTGGCCGATCTCACCGTCGATGACGGCGATCTTGCGGTGGTTGCGCAGGTCGAAGCGGGAGGCGTTGCGACGGAAGAGGCCGACCTGGAGCATAGCGTGGAGTTCGACGCCGGCTTGGCGGAGTTCCTTGCCGAGGCGAGCGAGGCCCTTTTTGGAACCGACGGCGTCCATGAGCACGCGGCATTTCACCCCCCGGCCGGCGGCGCGGATCAGGGCATCGGCGACGCGGTGGCCGGTGGCGTCGGCCTCGAAGATGTAGAAGAGGAGATGGACGTGTCGCTGGGCGCCGTCGATGTCTTCGACGAGGCGACGGATCGCTCCGTCGTAGTCGGCGAGGAGTTCGACCTGGTTGCCGCCGAAGGGTTCGAAGTCGCCAAGGGTGGTCGCGAGTTGGACGAGCGGCTGGAGATGGGGCGGTAGATCGGGATGGATGTGGAGCTGGGGATCGAGGCCCTTTTGGGCTTCACGGATGCGGCTGGAGGCGCGGCGTTGTTGTTCGATGCGTTGCCGCGGCACGTAGATCCGTCCCATCAACGCGTAGAGCGCGAGGCCGGGCAGGGGAAAGAGGAAGATGAGGAGAAGCCAGGTGCGGGTGGCTGCGGTGGAGCGCTGCTGGGGCACGTAGACCAGCATGGCCAGGCGGATCAGCCATTCGCTGACGAGATAGGCGAAGCTCCAGTTCATGGAATGGAATTCCCAAGGGTCGCAGGCGGTAGGTCGATGGCTTCCGCCAAGCCGCCTCGTGGCGAACGATCTTTCGAAACCGGCATCATGGGCGACGAATGAAGGCCCCGGAGTCGCCTGAGCAAACTGCCTTGCTTCATCGCGTCCTCCGGCGGCTTGGCGGGAGCGTGCGCACGAAATTTTGGACCATTGTCGTTCAATTATTTGGATGCAGTTTTCCGGACCATCGACGTGTGGTGATACCAAAAACGACACCGCTCCGGTGTCCGTTCTCGGAACGCGCTGAAAACCGAGCAGGACGAAGGAACAACTCCGCCGCAACTCGGTCAGGGAAAACACGCCGGTCGTTAAACCATCGACCGTCATGAAATCAGCATTCCGTCTCGTTCGCCGTGGAACCCAGTTCTACGCGCATCGCCGCATCACCCAACAGCGGGAGACTCTTCACACTTCCCACAGGCAACAAGCCGAGAAACTGCTCGCCGCCATGAACGACGCCGAGCGCGCCCCCACCATGACTCTCTTGCCCTTGGCCGGGTGTTCCTCTCCGCCCGTGACGCGGAGCTTCCGGGCCGCGTGTGGGGAACCGTCATGGAAGCGATCATCCATCACGGGCGGGACTCGACCCTCCTGCGTTACGCCCATGAAATGAAAGACCCGATCATCGTCCGTCTCAAAGCCCGTGGGCTGATCGAGCCAGCACCAACCGATGGACTGCCCGGCTTTGACCACGGGGGGCTCGCGGCATCGCCGTTGGGATTTTGATCAGGATCTCCCGGACCACGTCGTCGGCATCGGACGCCGGACAGCGCCTGCCTCCAGAGACCGCCCTGCGGGAGTCGACGGTCGGGATGATGGACTCTTCGACCCGCACCCGGTTCTCGGGATAGGTCATCGCGGCGTAGCGCCTGTGCTGGTCCTCCAGGGAATCCCTCAGCAATCCACGCTCTCCGCCGACGAAGGGAAAACGACTCCCCGAAAAACTTTGTTGTTCGGTTTTCGGGCCGAGCCCGGGCATGGGAGCTGAGGGACCACCTTCAGCGGGCGCAGGGGATCGAAGGCCGCCTCGTCCACCCCGCGCTGGCAGTAGGGCCGGCTGTTCTCGGCCTTGGTCAGGACGAATTCGTGCATCACGTCCTGCCAAGTACGACGGGCCATCTTTTCATCCGAGGCCGCCAGATAGGTTTGGGCGATGCGCAGGTTGAGGCAGGGCTGACGCACGGCTTCGTTGGCCGCATGGATCATGGAGCCCGCCTCGGACCGGTCGTGGGTGCGCAGACTGGCCTGGTTGCCCGTGACCTTGTCCTGCGAGGAGTAGACCAGGCCTCGGCGGAAGAGGGTGAACCGTGGTTTCGTGGGCTGTCTTTCTGGTCGAAGAGCTAACCAGACCCACGGCCCGCACGGTCAACGTGCGGTCGGCGAGCAGACAGGGAGGGGTCGGGGAGTCCGGGAAGGGGGTTCTCTGGCCGGTGAATCCACTGACATTTCCACAGACAGTCGCCGGTCCCGCTTCTGCAATCCTTTCCCAATCAATGGGATGGAAGTGGTGGCTGAGGCCGGAATCGGTCCGCAAAGCGGCTCTTTCTGTCTCCATATTAGACGGTTATAGCGGAATTTGAAGTCCTTTTTCGCACTGCTCCGCTACAGCTCGGTCGTGCTCTGGAACTACTTTTACTGGCAGTTTTACTGACAGTTGACTAACGATTTATGCCTCCCGATTGCCGAAGATCTGCCCTGAGAAACGTGCGAATAGCCGATGCTTCGATCGGCAGGGTGATGAGGCGGGGGTGATGCTGCCAATCCGGATCAACAGACCGGCGATCTTCGGACAGTTCAGGATTCAAGATGACGGCCACATGGGCACCCATCGCCAGCGCGATGGCTACTTCGGTCCGGGAAATCCTCCCTCCAGCGTAGCAGAGAAGTTTGACTCGCGCAGGGACCAGCCCCGCCGCCATGAAGTCGGTCCAAAACTGGAGCGGGTCCATTGGAGTGAACTCCGTTTCTGTTGATTTGACGCGGATCGAGAAGCGGCGGCCGTCAACCTCCTCCTTCGCGCCAGGTGGCATCGAACCTGGAAGGTATCCAATTCCTGTGATGGCCCGGTGCGAATCCTGGGCAATATCGCCTGCCAGTCGGCTGATTCCGGACTGGGTGCCTCCGGAGACGAGCTTGATGGATAGACCGGCAAAGGCTTTTAGCAGATGCGGCCGCAGCTGGTCCATGGCGTCCTCCAATTCTGGCGCGCTCCCGCCGGCCAAAATGACGATGTCGTCGGACGGGCCAAAAGGTGGCCGCTCTTGCTTCCACGAGGCCATTCCTTGCAGTGCCTGCAGCGAGTCGGGATCGCCAACGTGGACCGTCAGAAAAAGCTGCAAAGCGCGTTCCACCCACCCAAATCCAGTTAGCGTTTCGCGGATGGATTCGAGGCGTCTCAAGGCCTCGGCAAATCGCACGAGCGCGGAGCAGCAAGGATCATGCTTCAGCGGACCATCGTCAGACGCCCTGCAAGGGACGAACCTTGTCTTGTCGTGGTCCGGACCCGGGGAGGCCAGGTGCGCCAGCGCGTTGAGTGCCTCGAACGGCTCATCGCTCAACAAGTGGAGCACAGCGCGGCCGGCCGAGTCCGCCGGAACGGCCACGCTACTTTCAATCTGCCTTTGGACGGGTTCCATCGTCTCGCACCTCGTTGGCTTCGTTGGTTCGGTCCGAGCAAGCTCTAAGACAAACTTGCCGATCTGAGGTCTCCGGCGGCAGCGAGGTCCTCCTGTCGGGAACTTCCTCGTGAAAGGATGTTCAGCGAATAGGAGCCGGTCGGATGCATCGCAGTAACCTGGCTCTCGTGAGTCAGAATTGGCAAAGCGTTCAGGTGGTTCATCTGAGGATTAGTCCTCATCGGTCGGCTCGCTTTCGTTTGGCGGTCTGCTTTCTTGGCCACAGCGGATGAGGTGGCGCCGACTTGAGGAGCGCTTTCAACTTCCGTATCGCTACTCGGCGGGAATCGAGCGGATCAATGCCCGCCTCGTGCAGTTGTTGCAGAAAATCTCCGTCGAATTCTTCAAGCCGACGTTGAATGGCTGGGGCGTGGGCTGTGAAGGAAGTGTGTTGAATTCCAAGCACCGGCCGCAGGGCGTGGGACTCCGCCAACATCCAGTCCCCCACGAACAGCACCGAGGATTTGTTGACTTGTTTTGAAACGAAGGCTTCCACCTTTCCATTCACTGACTCCAAGAAATCAGTCAGAATCCGTAGCCGCGTGTGTTGTGCGCCTGGACCGTAATCCTTGTCCGCGTCGAAGCCTGTGTGGATCAGCAGCCGGCACCCCGCTTTCCTTGCATGCTTCTCCAACGCCTGGCGCTCCCGCCGAAACCACTCGAACGCGAAACGGCTACGTGGCGCATCGGCATAACGGGCCGTCCACGAGTCGTGCTCGGGCGATTCGTCTGGCAGACTGAAGGAGGTCAGTCCGGCTGAATAGCGTATGAACTGAGCCCCGATGCAGCGACGGGCGTCGTCGGCACTCTCTTCGATCATCTTGGCTCGTTCCTCCGGCCTCAATGCGCAGGAGATTTGCGGAAATCCGCCTTTGCCGGATTCCTCGATAAGCGAGTTGAAGTTCACATTCCGCAACTTGGCTTCTAGATCGCTCCCAGTCCTTCGCACAACGACGGCCTGATTCATCTTAATCATCCCCTCGGGGAGGCTTCCAATGCAGACTGGCACCACCGGAATCCGCATCGCTACCGAAAACCCAATCTCCTGATGCACCCAACCCCGTTTGTGTGATTGTGGCGTTAGGATGGGAACAAACACGTGGGAATGCGTGATAAGCATCCGGATCTGTTCCGTGAATCCGCTGCCTGCACTCAGTCTCCGATCGGATGAGTCCTCAAATCCGAGACGCCCCAGCATCGTCCTTACGGCCAGAAACTCCCTCTCATCCCCGTGCGAGTAGCTGATAAATGCCCTGTGGCGCAATTTTTGGGGCGGCGCAGAAGGGTTGGTCGACTGACCTTTCATGGTAATTCAGTTCGCAAAAGTCTCGACGGTAGTGCGATGGATTTGGCTCTCAATCTCAGTGCGCCAACGCCAGTCGCTGAGAATCGCCGTGTCGTCCCACGCTGCGACCAGGTCTTGACGCGTAAACACGGCCAGACGCTCCAGTAGTCGCGCCTTCCAAAATCGCCTTTTCTGGGCGGCGTGGCTGTAGCTGATGAAGATGCACGGTTCGGCGCTGTTCATGATGTTGGCTGGCTTCTCGTCCGCGCGACCTTTGTGCCGGGATATGTCCCGCTCGGCAATGGGGCATTGAAGGCGGAAGGGAGCAAGAAGTGGTAGCTGACGGAGATGAAGCGCTTGGACGGCTGGAGAAGCGAAAACAACTTGGTGAACTCATTGGCATAGCCGGTTGGGCGGTTTGGTTGCGGCGTTCTGGTAGAGGTCGGGCAGCTTCGCGTGGTCGTTCAGCGCGGCGACGAGGGCGGTGAGGAATTCCACGTTCGGCGCCCCGAGTTGCGCTTTCAGGTGCCCGATGAAGTAGGCGATGTCGCACGGGACGGCCACATTTGGCGTCACGGGAAGTTCGGGGCCGGTGAGGAGGGTTTTGAGCTGGCCGAGGAAAGGCGTGTCCGGTTGGGATTCGAGCAGGGCGATGAGGTGGCGGAGGAAGGCGATGCGTGGGGTGGTGTTGGCGTGGGGTGGAGCGTTCAGACGCCGTTCGCGGCGAGAATCTGGCGGCCGTTGACCAAGTGCGCTCGACTAGGCATCGTCATGGCATGTCTCAAGCAACGACGACATTCAAAACCACCGTTTCCAACTCCCGGCTCAAGAAGGCCAATGCCGTGCTGCAAAAACTCGGCCTGAGTGCGGGCGATGCGTTCAACCTGATGCTCGCACAGATCGAGATTCGGAAAGCCTTGCCGTTTGCCGTGTCGTTGCAGCCGAAGCCGCTGCGCGACGCTGAAGAACAGGCCGGCGAATGGACCAAGGCTTATGGCGCATATTGAGCCGGCCGTGGGTGAAGTCTGGTTCGCTGAACTCGGGATGATTGAAAAGAGCCGTCCGGTGCTGGTGCTCGCGCCCGACGAGCCTCGCAATGCCCGTGCGCTGGTCATCGTGGCGCCGCTGACTTCACAAATTCGTCATCAGCGCGGCGAAGTCCATCTCGGCAAGCCGCGTTGGCTGCCCAAGGAGTCTGCGGTCAATGTGCAAGGATTGGCGAGTTTTGACGGCAGCAAGCTCGCCCGCCGCTTGGGCACGCTTACAAAAGGTCAAATGGAGGAAGTCAAAACGGCGCTTCGTGATTTGCTCGGCCTTTGAACGCGGGGACCGAAAACACATGGGCATCAAAACCTAATCAGGCCACGGGGTGTCGAGCGGGACGGGCGGCTGGTTGCGCCATTCGGGGAAGCGGTCGAGGTCGGGCAGCCGCGCGCGGTCGTTCAGCGCAACGACGAGGGCGGCGAGGAATTCGGCGCCTGGTTCGCCGAGTTTGGGTTTCAATTACTCGATGAAGTAGGCGATGTCCTACGGGATAGCCACGTCGCTGGCCACGGGAAGTTCGGGGCCGGTGAGGAGGGTTTTGAGCTGGCCGAGGAAGGGCGTGTTCGGTTGCGATTCGAGCAGGGCGATGAGGTGGCGGAGGAAGGCGAGGCGCGGGGTGGTGTTGGCGTGGGGTGGAGCGTTCAGACGCCAGTTCGCGGCGAGAATCTGGCGGGCTTCCTCGAGCTTTCCGAGCAGGATGAGGGTGAGCACCAGATTGTTGCGGCGATGGATGGCCAGCGGATGGATGTCCCCGAGCAGCTTTGCCGTGGTCGCTGCCACTCTCCGGTCGATAGGTTCAGCCAGCCCGGCGTGGCCCTGCTTGCGCCGCGTGTAACTACTCGCCTTTCGGCTTTTCTCTCAGATACGCTAAAATCCAATCGTTGAAATGCTTTTTGCTCAATTCATCTGGCGGACGCACCTCCTCGGGAGAAACGAGTGGCACGGGATCAATGAATTCTTCGCCACGGCTGTTAAGCGCGCATCTCCACTCTTTTTCGACCCACGGCGATGCTTTCGCAGCCGCAGACCAGAACAGGTAGAAAACGTCGCTCTCAGGAATGACTTGCCACAGTTTCTTCTCCCAATCCTCACCCGACCTCAAGTTTACAACATCAAGAAACACGTCGAGGTCAGGCGCGATTTTCTGCATCCCCTGAATTCGTCCAATAACTTCGTCTCGGTCTGGGCTGGCATACGACGCGAAGGCTTTGCGGATATGATGAAGCGGTTGTGTCGTTGGTGCAGCCGGAACGGCCTTGGCGGCGACGAGAAGCTGGAGAGGAACTCTTGCGATTTGGAGTCCGCCCTCCCAGTGAACGGTCACCAAGCCGCATTTCACTCCTTCAGTAATCTCAGTTGGAATGGCGACTTCAAATGATGCGTTGCCGATTTCGCCTTCCCAGAGGATCACATCCTCCGGCGGATCAACATGGAGGTCTTGGAATTTCAAGCGGACAAACAGTCTTGTTCCGCGCTCGATTTTGAACGGCCCTTTCGGACGAATCACGGGAGGCAAGTCAGTTTGAGGACGTGCTTGCCGGACTCGGCGCTCAACCTCTGCACGTTGCCGTTCCAAGTGCGCCCAAACATCCACGATGAATTTCCTTCCCGGTGGGGCGGCAGGCGGAGAGGCAACCAAGAAATGCACTTTGTCAGTTTTCGATGTCTGCGACTCATGCTTTTGCGGGCTAGAGCTGACCGCAGATGGCGGTTGGGTTTCCGATGTGTGATCGTGGCCATGCTTGCTAAGTCGAGCGGCGGAAGCTTCGTAATCGTAGGAAAAGTCCGCGCTACTTCTTGAGAGTGACGCCAATCTTCCTGACCGATCGTATTCGTAAGAAATATGCGGGGCAGACACATCCGAGTGTGAAGCCTTGCTGATTGAGTTGGAGCACCACTTGAAGAATCCCACCAGCGTGTCGCTTCGCAAGTCATTCAATTTAATTACCGAGTCCGTGATGCGCTTTAGCAACTGCTCATCCGCAGCATCTCCGGCAGCGCAAGCGATGATATTACCGAGCCGCATCAGACGTAGATTCTCAGCCTCTTGCTCCCAATCGTCCGTTGGCCTTCCATCGGTCATCAGAAAGATGAGAGGCTTCCAGTCACTTTGCTGTGTGCCGCTCGCCCTCCCGACTTCACGCTCAATGCACTCCTTTAGCAACCGAAGGGCTGACCCTAACGCGGTCGGCCCACTTGCTTGCAAATCCGGTTCGGGAAAGCTCGCTAAATCCGTTAGGGCAACCGCCTGTTGTGCTGAATCGCTGAACGTAATTATTGAAAGCGAAACCGCTTCGACGGTATGAGGATCGTTGCGTAATTGGTCGATCAGCTGCTTCAGGCCCATTTTGACTGCTTGGATCGGCTCACCAGCCATTGAGCCCGAGCAGTCGAGAAGGAGATAGACGGGTAATCGTTTCATAGGGGACAACTCTGAGTTAACCATTTTCTCTCGAACAAGTCCATGTTGCGAATGGAGGCGGAGATGGATTCGGCGGCGGTGTCGAGTCCTTCCAGCCCTTCCTTTTTCAGCCGCGTGAGAAAGGCGGCGCAGGTCACTTCGTTCGCAAACTGGCCGAGATACACGGCGGCGGATTCCACGGCGAGGGTGAAGCAGCCGAGCAGCCGCACCATCTCGCGCGCGGCGTCGCGTTCCGCCTCGCTGCGGAAACGTCCGTCGGGCTGGTAGCTCTCGATGAGCGCGAGGGCGTCGTCGGGCGGCAGTTCGTCCACGGCCAGGAACGAGCGGTCGAGGTGCGCGCCGTGCAGTTCGTTTTCGCCAAGCCGCGTGGTGGCGAGGACGTGCAGTCAGTCGCCGCCGTTGAGCCGCGCGACTTGCGCGGGGTCGAGGAGGCCGGGCCGGTCCACGTTGTCGAGGAGGAGCAGACAGTGGTGCGGCGCGCGGGCGTCGGCGAGCTTCTTCAATTCGCGGCGGGTGCGCTCGAACTGGAGGTCGGCGTTTTTCTTTTCGTCGTCGGTGAACTCGAAGCCGATGGGCGTGGCGAGTTCGGCGAGGGCGAGGCGCAGGTCGTCCTTGCCCGCGCAGCGCACCTGCCAACGTCCGCCGCCGTATTCGTCGGCAAAGGCGTGGGCGTATTCGATGGCGAGGGCGGTCTTGCC
Organism: Verrucomicrobiota bacterium; assembly: GCA_038209745.1. Classification (GTDB taxonomy): domain Bacteria; phylum Verrucomicrobiota; class Verrucomicrobiia; order Limisphaerales; family CANJSG01; genus CANJSG01. The sequence goes on along the minus strand of JBBQXJ010000057.1, from coordinate 835 downwards.
CAGCCCGCCGACGCCATTGACGGCGGTGACGACGCCGATGTGACCGGGCTGGACGAAGTTCTCGCGCAGCATCCGCAGATTGGCGGTGCGACCGATGAAGTGCGGGTTGTGCGCGTCCACGTTGCCGAGGCTTTTTTCGGCGCGTTCGCCGCGCGTGATCGTCTGGACAATCTGGCGGTTGAGTTTGCCCATGCGCTCCTGCACGGCGGTTTCGCGCAGGCTGTCCTCGCCGGTGTGAAACCACGGACGTAAATCGAAGTTCTAGCGGCGGCGCAACTCGGCAATCCACGCGGCGCACTTCTGATCAAAGTCCTTGTCGTCCCAGCCGGGAACTTGGACGAAATAAATCGGCGCGACGCCATTGAAGCCGTGCAGATGGCCGATCTCGTATTTGAGATATTCGACAAACTCCCACTCGCAATACTCGCTCTGGAGATACGCCGGCGAAAGACACGCAAGCAGCAGGCGCGATTCGCGGAGTCCCTGAAGGATTCGCTGCCGCCAGTCCGACATGCCGTGAATTTCCTGCTGATCAAAGAACGGCACAAGTTCGCGCTTCGCGAACGGAGCGAAGTCCGCCTTGACGCGCTCGACAAGCTGCGTGATGCGCCCGTGCTCGTTATCACGCCGCGAGTAGCTGATGAAGAGGTCGTAGGGCATGGTTCAAGTGTTTGATCCGAACTGGATGCCGAAGGGCTGCCCGACCGCGTTCAACTGCGCCGAAACTTGCTGCGGGTTGTGCCCCATGGCCTGCAACAATGCAGCGTAATTTCGGTTCCTCGCTGATTGCAGTGGCTGAAGGAGGATATGGCATGGTGAGGTCCGATGATACCTG
>JBBQXJ010000056.1:0-32460 GCA_038209745.1 Verrucomicrobiota bacterium | reverse complement strand
ACACCTCGCGACCCCCTTCCGTCCTTCGCAGATCCAGCCGCTCCCTTCCATCGGGCCACCCCGGGTCTTCCCCTTTGCTTTCCCATTTCCATTTTCAACGCCCCGCTTCCAAAAAGGTCGGTTTTTGGAAGTCCCCTTAAGTGAGGCTGTATATCTTCAACCCGGAATGAGATTGGGGGTCTAGCTGGAGCTTGTTGGCTTGAACCAATTCTTCAACTGCTTTGCACACTTTCAGGTAGTCACCATCGATCTCGTAGAACATTCCAAGCTCAGTCGAATCGGATTCAAGCACGCGATAGGACCAATAGTTCATACGGCCTATCACAAAGTGAAGGGTGATCCCCTTTGCCTCGTGCGTCGGATCGCCTTTGATCCGATTCAAAAGACGCTTCGCATTTGCAGATAGTGGTTTTCGGCTCTCCCACCATCTTCTGGCAAAATAGGTCAGCAAAGGGCCGGCTAGGCCAAGAATCCCGAGAAACACGGGAATCTTTAGCTCCGAAACACTCTTCCCAGTGAATTCATGAACAAGATTGGTCATTTGTTCGTTACTTGAGTTTGCTCACAGCCCCAGCTTCTTGAAGCGGTTCTTCACTTCCTTCAGGAGGCAGGCGAGGGAGCAGAGTTTCTCCGGTTCGCCCATCTCGAAGCCCCGGGGTTGTCGCTGGGTTCATTTTTGCCTGGCTGGTTTGCCGGCATGGAAGCCCATCTCCCGTTTAGGTTTGGTTAGCGGGTCCATGAGCTCGCGGATGGCGTCGAAGAGCGAGCGGATGGCCTGGTCGTGGCCTTCGAGTTTGCGGTCCATTTCGGCCAGCTTGATGGCGAGGGCGCGGTTGTCGGCCAGCATCCGGCGCAGGCCCACGAAGGCCCGCATGATGGCGACGTTCACCTGCACGGCGCGTTCGCTGCGCAGGACGCTGGAGAGCATGGCCACGCCCTGCTCGGTGAAGGCATGGGGGAGGTGTTTGAGGTTCTGTCCGCGCTTCAAGGTCACAGACTGTGATCTTGAACGAAGCAGCACTTCCGCTTCGTCACTGCTCAGACGGAACATGAAATCGTCCGGGAACCGGGAGGCGTTGCGGCGGACGGCTTGGTTCAGCGCACTGGTCGTCACGCCGTAGAGCTCCGCCAGATCGGCGTCGAGCATCACCTTCTCACCGCGCACGAGATGGATGAGCCGTTCGATCCGCTCCATCGGCACGGGCTGGGCTGGCTTTGGCTCCTTCATGGGTGGCGAAATCTTGGAGCATCGGGTCGGACTTTTACAGTCCGAGCTTCTTGAAGCGGTTCTTCACTTCCTTCAGGTGGAAGTCGAGGGAGCAGAGTTTCTCCAGTTCGCCCTTCTTGAAGTGCTGGGCCACGTCGGCGTCGGACTTGAGGACTTCGAGGAAGTCGGCGTCGTCGCGGCCGGCGTGCTTCACTTCCCAGGTCTTCATGGCGTTGCGCTGGACGAGACCGTAGGCGTCCTCGCGGGTCAGGCCCTTGCGGATGAGGGCGAGGAGGACGGTCTGGCTGTTCCACATGCCGAGGCTGAGCCCGAGGTTCTTCTTCATGTTCTCCGGATAGACGAGGAGGCCGTCCATCAGGCGGGTGAGCAGGCCGAACATGTAGTCGAGCAGCGTGCAGGAGTCGGGGAAGATGATGCGCTCGACGGAGCTGTGGCTGATGTCGCGCTCGTGCCAGAGGGCGACGTTCTCCATGCCGGCAATGGCGTTGGCGCGGATGACGCGGGCGAGGCCGGTGAGGCGTTCCCAGGTGATGGGGTTGCGCTTGTGCGGCATGGCGCTGCTGCCTTTCTGGCCCTTGGCGAAGGGCTCCTCGGCTTCCAGCACCTCGGTGCGCTGGAGGTGGCGGAACTCGACGCCCCAATGCTCGAAGCCGGACGCGATGAGCGCGAGGCAGTTCATGAACTCGGCGTGGATGTCGCGCTGGACGACCTGGGTGGCGATGGACGCGGGCGCGAGACCGAGGTGTTTGCACACGGCCGCCTCAACTTTCGGAGACAAGTGGGCGTTGGTGCCGACGGCACCGCTGAGCTTTCCAATCGCGACAACTTTGCGGACGTGCTTGAGGCGGGACAACGCGCGGACGAACTCCTCGTGCATCAACGCGAGCTTGAGGCCGAAGGTGGTGGGTTCGCCGTGGATGCCGTGGCTGCGGCCGATGCAGGGCGTCATCATGTGTTCCTTGGCGCGGCGGGCGATGACGGGCAGCAGCGTCTCGACGTCCTGGATGAGGATGTCAGCCGACTGGACCATCTGGACAGCGAACGCGGTGTCCACGATGTCGGAGCTGGTCAGGCCGAAGTGGAGCCAGCGGCTCGCCGGATCGTCGATCTGCTCGGAGACGGCGGTGGTGAAGCCGATGACGTCATGGTTGAGCGTCTTCTCCAGTTCCTTGGCGCGCTCGGTCAGGGCCTTGGTGTCGGCGAAGCACTTGTCGGCGCCGGCCTTCATCCTGGCGAAATCCTTCTTGGGCACGACGCCGTCGGCGACGAGGGCTTCGCTGGCGAGCAGCTCGATCTGGAGCCAGATCTTGAGCTTGTTCTCGTCGGTCCAAATAGCGCGCATCTCGGGGCGCGAATAACGCTGAATCATGAAATGAGCGTGGAAGGTCGCGGAACGGGAGTCGAGGCACGACTGGGAAGCTGGTGGGGACGGACGGGAACATTTGCTTGGAACCCTCGCCGAAGACCCTATTTTCTCCTAACTCAGAGCCCCTTCCACTCAAAATCCCATCCTATGCGACTCAGCGACCACCTCGTGACCAGCAAAGAACTGATGAACCTTGTCACCAACAGCCGGGACGAAGTGTTCCGCAAGATGGTGGAGATGGTGCCGGACCTTGCCGGCGACGAGGCCGGACAGGACACGCTCTTCAAGGCGCTGATCGAGCGCGAACAGCTCCATAGCACGGGTATCGGCGATGGCATCGCGTTGCCCCATTCGCGCAACGCCCTGGTGGGCCTGGTCAGCCAGCCGGCGGTGATCTTCGCGCGGCACGTCGCCGGACTGCAATTCAACGCCATCGACGGACAGCCCGCCCACCTGATTTTCCTCCTGGCCGCGCCCAACGTCACCATCCACCTCGGCCTGCTCGCGCGGATCAGCCGGATGCTGCGCGATCCCAAGCTGCGCCGTACTCTGATGACCGCCGCCACGCCCGCTCTGGCGATCGAGCTCCTCTGGAACGCCGAGGGCGAGTGAAGCGGGAACGGGAGGGCGCTGGCTCCCGCCAAACCGCCGGAGGATCTGCTGGATTTATGGAGGCCACACTGGCGACTCCGTTTCGTTCCGGAGTCGCCAGTGTGGTCGTTCAGAAAGCCTCATCGCCCCAAGGCGGCCCGGCCGGAGCCGTCGCTCTCCCCTTCCGGGTAAAATTGCGAAGCGGCACTTTGCGACCGGTGGCCGCCTTGACACTCGGCTTCGGGCCGGCGGAACATCCACGGTCTTATGGCCGAACCGAAACAGAACGAGCAGATGGAGAAGATCGTCTCCCTCTGCAAACGCCGTGGCTTCATCTTCCCGTCTTCGGAGATCTACGGCGGTATCCAGGGATTCTGGGACTACGGCCCGCTGGGCGCCGAGCTGAAGCGCAACGTCAAGGACGCTTGGTGGACCACCATGACCCGCCTGCGCGACGACGTCGTCGGCCTCGAAGCCACCATCATCATGGCGCCGCAGATCTGGCGCGCTTCCGGCCACGTGGACACCTTCAGCGATCCGATGTGCGACTGCTTGCTGACCAAGAAGCGGTTCCGTGCGGACCAAGTTGAGCCGCAGAGCGGCTTGGTTTACCGCTACGCCGGCGCTCTTGATCGTGAGTATTTTGAGCAATGCAAAGCATCTACCGGTGGTGGTGTCGACCTCGCCTCCGATCGGCCGTTCGGCAATCAGTTATTTGCCACGACTGTTGCTGGTAAGGAATCGGGCCAGAAGTTTTCAGTGCTGCTTACACCCGGGAAACCGCCTGAATCCGCCCGGAAGACTGCGGTTCTATTTTATCAATCCCGGGGGATCAAAGATCCGGTGTTGGTTGGGGAGAAAGCTGAAAAGGTTGAAAATTCACAGGGTTTCAACCCGGAGAATGGGGCTGAGCTGACTGAACCCGTCCCGTTCAACCTGATGTTCAAGACCTACGTCGGCCCCACGGCCACGGAGGCGGATGTCGCCTATCTCCGGCCCGAGACCGCGCAGGCCATTTTCGTGCAGTTCAAGAACGTCCACGAAACCTCGCGCCAGAAGGTGCCGTTCGGCATCGCCCAAACCGGCAAGGCCTTCCGCAACGAGGTCACGCCCCGCAACTACATCTTCCGCTCGCGCGAGTTCGAGCAGATGGAGCTGGAGTTCTTCATCAAGCCCGACGAAGCCGTCGAGGCCATCTGCGGGAGAATAGGGCACTATCCAGAGGCCCGTGATCCGTCCGGCTCACTGGAGACTGAAAACTGTCCACCGATCACTCCCCAACCCGATTGGGGCTGGGAGGCGTGGCACAAATACTGGGTCGAGGAACGCATCGCCTTCTACGAAGCGATCGGTCTGCCCCGCACGTCGCTGGAAGAGTATTGGCAGAAGCCGGAGGAGCTCGCGCACTACGCCCGGGCCACGGTCGATCTGCTCTTCAAGTTCCCCTTCGGCACGCAGGAACTGGAAGGCATCGCCGCCCGCAGCGACTTCGATCTCAGCCAGCACGAGCGCCATTCCGGCAAGACGATGGGCGTCTTCGACGAGGACCTGCGCACCGGCTGGGCCAAGCTCGACGACGCCAAGAAGAAGGAGCTTTCCGACCGCTATTACAACGCCCGCCTGAAGTATCTGGTGAAGGCCGGCGTGGACCAGGCCAAGGCCGAGGCCGACGCGAAGGAAGACGCCGAAGGACTGGCCAAGGGCCAATACATCCCGCACGTCATCGAGCCGTCGGCCGGGGTGGACCGTTTGATCCTCGCGCTGCTCTCGAACGCCTTCTCCGAAGTCACCACGACCGACGACAAGGGCAAGAGCGAGACCCGTGTGATCCTGAAGTTCCATCCCCGCATCGCGCCGATCAAGGTGGGCGTGTTCCCGCTGATGAAGAACAAGCCGGAGATGGTCGCGAAGGCCAGGGCGGTTTTCCAGTCGCTCCGTGGCCAGATGAACGCCTCCTACGACGAGGCCGGCGCCATCGGCCGCCGCTACGCCCGTCAGGACGAAGCCGGCACGCCGTATTGCATCACGATCGACTTCGACACCCTCGGCGAGAAGCCTGAGCTGTTGGACACCGTGACGATCCGCCATCGCGACGACGGCAAGCAGGAGCGGTTGCCCATCGCCGAGCTGTTGCCCTGGCTGCTGGCCCGGGTGCGCTGAGCGGCGCTTCCCAAGCTTGAAGTCCAGGGTCCCAAGTTAAAGGCGGAGCTTAGGCTCCGCCTTTTTGCTGATCCGGTTCCTTTGGTTGAAAGATCGTGGCGGACTCCCATCTTCAACCACCGCGCGAGCCGGCCGCTTTTCAGCCCATGGAATTTGCCGTTGCCCCCGGCGGTCGGGTCTCACTAAGTTGCGGCCGGCTCAGGCGCCTTCCGTCCCGCTCTTCCGGCCCGCGTATGCACTCCAAGAAAAAAACCGCGTCCAAACCCTCCGCCGACAAACCACTCGCCGCCGCCCCGAAGCCGGTGGTTCACAAAGCGACCCTAAAACCGCCGCAGAAGTCCGACGCTCCTCCCGCGTCGACCGCCAAAAAACCTGCGCCCCGGAAGCCGCCACTGAAGAAGGTCGCCACTCCACCGGCCACGGTGAAAGCCGCTGCGCAGCCACCCGCAAAGTTCGTGGGCGTTTCGGCTTCCGCCGGAATCCCGAAAAAGCCGACTTCCCGAGCAGCGGCGGCCGCGGTTGTTGCCATTGTTCCCCCTGCGGTTCTTCCTGCGCTGAAACCGGCCCACGCTCCCAAGAAGCTGCCGGCCCATCTCCAGGTGCCCAAGATCCTCCTGGAGGACGATACGCTGCCGCCGGAGTGGGTCGTCCGCTTTGCCCCCCCTCCGCCGGATCCGGAACCAGATCCGAGGGTCGAAGCCGAGCCCGAGCCTGTCGTTGTGGCCGAGGAGCCCACGCCCGCTCCGACGTTGCCCCCGCACTACGGCACCCGGGAGCTGAGTTTGATCGCACGGGATCCATTCACGCTGTTTGCGGGATGGGATTTCTCGGTGGACGAAATCGTCGAAGCTCAACGCGCGTCGGCCCGCGGCCAGGTGCTGCTGCGGATCTTCCGGGGTGAATCGGAAGGCCCGATGGTGGTGGAGTTGCCGGTGGATCCGGCACGGCGGCACGAGTTCATTCCGGCGCCGGTTTCCGGCACCGCGTACCGGGCGGTGCTGGGTCTGATCACGCTGGAGCTGGAGTGGCGCGAATTGGCCCGCTCGCGGGTCGCGTTTGTGCCTCCGGAAATCGCGCCCCCGGTTTCGAAAAGAGCGCGGCCTGGTGTTCCGCAGATGGCGAGGGTCGACATCTCCCCGGCGCTGAGTCCGGTGCCGGTGGAGGCGATGCTGCCGGCTTGGATCCGTCTCGCTCCGCCAGTCGAACGCTGGGTGGTCTCCACCGCCGCTCCGGCCCCTTCGGCGCCGTGGCATCCGCCCGTGGTGACTGCGACCTGGTCGCCGGTTCAGGCGGGTGCGTCGGAGATGCTGATCGGTCCCGGGCCCGCGATTCCACCGGGTGTCGGTGCGGCTCCGAAGCAGGCGCCGACGAGTCTTGAACTGGGGATTTCCAGCGGAGCCGCCGTGCCGGTGCCGGTAGAAGCGGGACGCGACTTTTGGTTCAAGGTGAACGCCGAGGTCGTGGTCTACGGCTCCACGGAACGCGATGCGAAAGTGACGATCGACGGTCGCCCGGTGCGGCTGCGGCCGGACGGTTCGTTCAGCTTTCGTTTCAGCCTGCCGGACGGTTCCTTCACGCTGCCGGTGAAGGCGTCGGCGGCCGATGGCTACAGTCCGCGGGAAGTCGTCTTCCACCTGGAAAAGGCGACGGAGCGCCGGGGTGGGATCGGTGTGCACCCGCATGATCCGGCGCTGCGGCCGCCGCTGGCGGACAACGCGGTTTCGGGGTAGAGCAGAGCCGTGAATCCTTACTGCAGAGCGGCCCTGTTCCTCATCCGGTTGGGGGCGATCGGTCTGGTTTTGACGGGGTTCATGCTCTTGTCGGGCGACGTGGTGAACTGGATGGCCCGTTCCCCGGTGGCCACCCGGGCCTGGGTTGTCCCGCTGGAATTCCTCGTCATGATCATCGGGGCCGTGCTCCTGTGGCGGTCCCGCAAGCTCGCGCACCGGTTCACGGCGCAGTTCGACGAAGTGGAGGAAAAGTCGTTGGAGGAGCTGCTGGATTCGGACGACGAATCCGGACGTGATGGCTGACCCGTTCTTGGCTGGATCCACCCCAACAATTTTCCATTCCCGGAACGGTTTCCAGTGGCGCATGTTCCCGGAGTGAGACGCCCCTCCCTTGCCCTGGTCCTGCACGCGCACCTGCCGTGGGTGCGACATCCGGAACATGAGCGCTTCCTGGAGGAGAGCTGGTTTTTCGAAGCTGTGGCGGAGTCCTATTTGCCGCTGCTCCGGGTGCTGGGAGGCTGGGCCCGGGACCACTTGCCCGCGCGCATCACCGTCTCCATTTCCCCCACGCTTGGAGCCATGCTGGAGGATCCATTGTTGCGCGAACGTTTCGGGCGCTGGCTCGAGGCGCGCGTGGACCTCGCCGAGCAGGAGACCTTCCGCACGCGCTGGCTGGGACCGGTCAACGAGGTGGCGAACTTCTACCAGGAACGTTTCCAGTGGATGGCCGCGTTTTGGGACGAGATCGGCGGGGAGGTTTTGAAGGCGTTTCGCGCGCTGTCGGAAGCGGGAGTCGTGGAGATGATCGCCTGCGCGGGCACCCATGGGTTGTTGCCGTTCCTCGCCGACCAACCGGGATCGTTGCGCGCCCAGACCAAGCTGGCGCAGGCCGAGTTCCGGCGTTGGTTCGGGCAGCCGTCGCAGGGGCTGTGGCTGCCGGAATGCAGCTACAGCCGCGAAGTCGAGCGGCCGGTGCGGGAGGCGGGATTCCGATGGTGCGTGCTCGAGACCCACGGTCTGCACCATGCGGACCCGTTGCCACCGGCGCTTCATCTGGCCCCGGCGATCACCCCGGAAGGTCTGGCGGTGGTGGCACGGGATCCGGAGTCCGCCCGACAGGTGTGGAGCCGGGAGACGGGCTATCCCGGCGATGTCGTCTATCGCGACTTCTACCACGACATCGGCTTCGAGCTGGATGCGGACTATGTCGAGGCTTGTTTGCCGGCGCCCGGCATCCGCGGCTTCACCGGGTTCAAGTATTCCCGGATCACCGGCCCGACCGACGCGAAGGAACCCTATGATCGCGCGGTGGCGCTGGAGCGGGTCCGGGTCCATGCCGAGCACTTCGTGGAGGGGCGCCTCGCCCAATGTGCCGAAGCGGCCGGGCGCCTTGACATCCCGTTGCTGGTGACGGCCCCGTATGACGCCGAATTGTTCGGGCACTGGTGGTTCGAAGGGCCGGAGTTCCTCGACGCCGTCGGTCGGATCGCCGCCGAGCGCGGGCTGGATCTGGCGACACCGACGGATTTTCTCGCCGCGCATCCCGAACAGGCGCTCACCCATCCGGCGGCTTCCAGCTGGGGCGAGCACGGCTATTGGCGCCTCTGGCTGAACGAGGGGAACGCCTGGGTCCAGGGACATCTGCGGCCGGCCGATCGGCGAATGACGGAGATGGCCTCCGGCACGATGGAAACCGATGCGGCCCGCTGGACGCTGCTCAAGTTCGCCGGCCGCGAACTGCTGCTGGCGCAGGCCAGCGACTGGCCCTTCATCCTCCGCACCGGCACCAGCCCGGACTACGCCCGGCAACGCATCGTCCATCACCTGGAGACCTTCTGGAAACTGGAGACGCTCTGGCGCGAGGGACGTCCTGATGAAGCCGCTTCCCTCGTGACCGACGCGGCGCTCTTCCCTTCGCTCGATCCGGCCTGGTGGCGGATGCGCTGAGAGCTCGGGGGCCCGTTCCGTGCTTTGCGTTTGGCGGGAGAAGGCTCCAAGCTTTCTCCTCTGCCGGGCGTTTGCACGATGGGGTCGGGATTCCGACCGTGTGGCGGTCCGGTCGAGTTCATCGATGAAACACGCCTTTCTATTGTTGTCTTTGGTCGTTGCCCTGGCCGGGTGCGCCTACCGGCCCGCGCCGCTTTCGGGCCTGGAATACGAAACCATCCATTTGCCTCAGGACCTCCCTGGAGGTGGATGGGGCGTCACCACGGAGCGGAACGCGGAGGCGACGCTAAAACGCTGGCACCGAGCCGGCGAATCCATGCTGCTGAGCGTGCGGCGTTCCCGCGCAGTCATGCCGCCCGACCTGTTCCGCCACGATGCCGATGCCGATGCCCAGGGACGGCCTCGGCTGGCCTTTCGCAGCACCGTGCTGACGGAGGCGCGGATCAACGGGTATCGGCGGATTGCCTGGCGGACCGAGTCGACGCTGCCCGGGGGAGAGGGCACTGAAAGCCTCCTGCTCTACATCGAGGGCAACGACGCGTCGTATTTCATCGAGCACCGTTGGGACGGCCCTCCCGCGGCCGAATTCCGGCGCCGGGCCTGGCTCGACTACCTGCTGGCGGTCACGGTCTGCGACCCTCGGTCGGCGGAACATCCCTGCCCGTAAAAGATCCGGGAGTGAAGCCGGATGATCGCTGGACGGTCTCCCAATGTCGGCGAAGCGTTGCGGCGTTCCAAACTGAAGCATTCGATCCTCGACACGATGCCATTGAATCTCTTCGTCACCGGCACCGACACCGACGTCGGCAAGACCGTCCTGACGGTGCTGCTCACCCGGACCTTGCGGGAGCGCGGCACCGATGTCCTGGCGGTGAAGCCGTTTTGCTCCGGTGCTCGCGATGACGCCGAGACTTTGTGGGCGGCCCAAGGGCAGGAGCGACGGGACGAGGAGGGACCCCCGGTATTGTCCTTGGACGCGGTCAATCCCTGGTATTTCCGCGAGCCATTGACCCCGTTGCTGGCGGCGCGACGGGCCGGTTGCCCAGTCACTTTCGGAGAAGCGACTGCGTTTTTGAGGAACTCGGGTCTCGGCCGGGAAGTCCTGATCGTGGAGGGAGCGGGCGGGCTGCTCAGCCCCTTGGCGGAAGGCTGCGACGCACGGGGGTTGATCGCGCGGCTGAAGGCGGTGCCGATCGTCGTGGCCGCAAACCGACTGGGAGTCCTCAACCACGTCCTGCTGACGTGGGAGGCACTGTCCCCCGGTGCGCGGAGGGCGGCGCAGCTGGTGTTGATGGAGCCGTCACGAACGGACGTCGTCGCGCGGACGAACGGGGAGATGTTGGCGGAACGGCTCGGCCCGGAACGCGTGCATCGAATGCCTCGCTTGTCCGTCGAATTCGTGGCCCAGCTGGCGACCGCGCGGATTCCGAAAAATGGTGCCTTGGTGCTGGCGCGGTTGGCCGCGGCCGTGACGGGCTAGGACCCGTGCTACTTCACGAAGCGTCCGATGAGGGCCAAATGGGCGCGGATGCGGCGCTGATCGACCACGAGGGGAACTTTGCGGGCCTACATGCCCATGATCTGATAGCCGCAATCCACGTAGAGCACCTGGCCGGTGATGGCGGCGGCGCCGTCGCTGGCGAGGAACGTGCCGGTGGCGCCGAGCTCGTCGGGCAGGACGTTGCGCTTGAGGGGGGAATGGGCCTCGTAGTGCTTGATCATCTCGCCGAAACCGGAGATGCCGCGCGCGGCCAAGGTGTTGACCGGGCCGGCACTGATGCAGTTCACGCGGATCTTCTTCGTGCCCAGATCGTAGGCCAGGTAACGGGTGCTGGCTTCGAGAGCGGCCTTCGCCACGCCCATGACGTTGTAGTGGGGCACGACTTTCTCGGCTCCGTAATAGCTCATGGCCACGATGCTGCCGCCGTCGGTCATCAAAGGCGCCGCGCCGCGGGCGAGAGCGACGAGCGAATAGGCGCTGATGTCGTGGGAGATGCGGAAGGCTTCGCGGCTGGTGTTCACGAACTGGCCTTCGAGCGCGTCCTTCGGGGCGAAGGCGACGCTGTGGAGGAGGAGGTCCAGCTTGCCGAACTTTTCGCCGACGGTCTGGAAGACGGTGGCGATGTCCTCGTCCTTGGTGACGTCGCACGGCATCAGGAGGGTGTCGGGGCCGAAGGTGCCGGCGAGCTCCTCCACGTTGTCCTTGAGGCGTTCGCCCTGATAGGTGAAGGCGAGCTTGGCTCCGGCCTTGTGCCAGGCCTGGGCGATGGCCCACGCGATGGAGCGCTTGTTGGCGACGCCGAAGACGATACCGGTTTTTCCTGCGAGCATAGACATTGGTGGGGTGGTTTAAGCGGCTGGCGGGCGGGGGAACAGGGAAATTTTTCGGCCATCGAGCCTTGCTGTTCTCCTCCGCGCTCTCGGTTCGTTCAAGAAGGAGAACGAGGTCGAGGGCGAGAAGGATTCAAACGCCGGACACTTCCTCGATGGCTTTCCGGCAATACCACGTCACGGCTTTGCTCATGGGGGGCTGGAGCGCGTCCAGCTCCTCGGAGGAAACCCAGCGGATGTCGTGGTGCTCCTCCTCCGCCAGCGACAGGTCGCCGCCGGTCGGTCGGGCGAAATAAATCATGCCAATATGCTCGTGGGTGTCGCTGATGCGGTGGATGTCGAGAAAGCGGGGGGCGATCAGGGCCCGGGTGCCGGGTTCGGTCGTGGGCGGCCGTTCGCCGAGAAGTTCCACGTCGAGGCCGCTCTCTTCCTTGGCCTCGCGCAGGGCGGCGATCTCCGGATCTTCGTCCAGCTCGACGTGGCCGCCGAGCGGGAGCCACTTGCCCAGCTTGCGATGCAGGATAATCAGCACCTTCGCGTTCTGGACGACGAAGATGGCGACGGTGAAATCGATCTGTTCGTGGATGTGCGCCATGCTCGTGGAATTGAAACCTGAAGCGCGGCGGCAGGGAACCGGAAAACGGATTGCGGTGGACGCGCATGGTTTTGAACGGATCGGTCCAATGAACGCTTCCCTCCGATTTGCGGCCATGGCTACTGTCCCGGCCGGTGGACCATCCCAGTCTCGTCAACGACGTCGCACTGTGCATTTTATGCGCTTGGGGAGCGTCCGTCGTGGCGCACCAGCTCAAGCAGCCGCTGATCCTCGCGTATCTGGTGGCCGGTTATGTGATCGGGCCGCAGGGATTCGAGCTGATCCAGGACCGTCACTCGGTCGAAACGATCGCCAGTCTCGGCCTGCTCCTCTTGATGTTCATGATCGGTCTGGAGATCGACCTGAAGAAGATCATCAGCGCGGGCCGGCCGATCCTCGTCACGGGAGCGACGCAGATCCTGGGGACCCTGGTCTTGGGGGTGGGGTTTTTCCTTCTCTGCGGATTCAAGATGAACTCCGGCTCGCTGGAAGCAGTGTATCTCGGGGTGGCGGCCACGCTGAGCAGCACGGTCATCATCATCAAGATCCTCTACGAACGGCGGGAGTTGGACACGCTTCCGGGCCGGATCTCGCTCGGTGTCCTGGTGCTGCAGGACATCCTGGCCATCATCTTTTTTGCGCTCCAGCCGCAGTTGAACGACCCGTCGTTGGCCGTGCTGGGTGCCGTGCTCCTGAAGGTGGTGGTGCTGGTGGGCGTGGCCCTGCTTCTTAGCCGGTACGTGCTGCCGGAGATCTTCTCCGCCTTCGCGCGCCTGCCCGAGCTGGTGTTGGTCGGGGCGCTCGCATGGTGTTTCCTGGTGGCGCTTGGCGCTTCCTGGCTGGGCTTGTCCCGGGAAATGGGCGCCCTGGTGGCGGGTGTCGCCATCTCCACCTTTCCCTACACGCTGGATGTCGCGGCCAAGGTCACCACCATCCGCGATTTCTTCATCACCTTGTTCTTCGTGGCGCTCGGCATGCAGATTCCCCAGCCGGAATGGAGCGTTCTGGGCTGGGCGTTCGTCATCGCGCTGTTCGTCATCGTGAGCCGTTTCATCACGGTCAGTCTGCCCCTCTATTTTTTGAAACAGGGGCTCCGGGCGAGTCTCCTGCCCGCGATCCATCTGACCGCGCTGAGCGAGCTGTCGGTCGTGGTGGTGGCGATGGGGCTGGCGTCGCACCACATCGGGGAAGGCCTGTTCGGAATGGTGAGCTACGCCTTCGTGATCCTCGCGGTGCTCGCCACCCTCGGGGTCAACCGGAGCGACAAGCTCCTCCCGATCGGGTTCCGCTTCATGCGTTCCCTGGGCCTGAAGGACATCGGCCAGACGAATGAAGGCCACGCGGCCGACGAGGCGGGCGCCCACGGCCACGGCGGGGCCAAGGTCTTCCTGCTCGGCTTCTCCTGGACCGCCAGCTCCCTGCTGGAGGAACTCCAGCGCACCCAGCCCGACGCCGTCCGCGAGCTCGCCGTCATCGACTTCAATCCCAACGTCCACCACGAGCTCAAACGCCGCGGCGTCCGCGCGATCTACGGCGACATCAGCCAACGCGACACGCTCATCCACGCGGGCATCGCCACCGCCGAGATGATCCTCTGCACGCTGCCGAACACGCTGCTGAAGGGATCCTCCAATCTCCGGCTGCTCCGGCAATTGCGGGAACTCAACGCCACCGCAGAAATCGTCGTCCACGCCGAGCTGATCAAGGACGTGCCCGAGCTCTACGCGGCCGGCGCGAGCCATGTGCTGCTCACCCGCCTCGTCGAGGCCGCCGAACTCATCGGCGTCCTCGAGGCCGCGCGGGGCAAGCGCTTAACGGAGCGCGGGGAAGAACTCCGCCGCGAAGTCCAGAAGCGCAACGAAGTCATTCCCTGAAGCGCCGGACCATTTTGGCCGGCGACCGCGACGGCTCAGTTCCCCGAATCTCCCTGAATGTTCAATGGCTTGCGCACCGGACCGCAATCCGCCGATAGCCTTGTGCAGGCCACCGACAATTCCTCCGCTTGCGCCCCGGTCCCGATTCCCGGACCTTGCTTGCTAGTTGTGAGCCAACCGATCCCAGAACCTTGCTGCCAGACGCCGGATGATTGTCCGCACGGCGAGCTCTGCCCGCTCAGCAAGGTCGCTGTCGGCACTTCGGTTCGGGTCAAACAGCTCACGGCCGCGCCCGAGACCACCCGCCGACTCCGCGAGATGGGCTTCACGGAAGACCAGACGATCCGCCTCGTGAGCCGCCACGCCAGCATCATCTGCCAGGTGTGCAATGCCCGGCTGGGCCTGAGCATGGCGCTGGCGGAGACGATCCTCGTCCAAACCATCCCCCGTCGTATCGCCTGACATGGCCGCTGAATCCAAACCCTTGACCGACCTGCCCCTCGGCGGTGCCGGCGTCGTCGCCGAAATCCGGGTCCTGCCCGAACACAAGCCGCGGCTCATGGAGATGGGCCTTCTCGTCGGCACGCCGGTCGAACTCGTCCGGTTCGCTCCGATGGGCGATCCCGTAGAGATCAAAGTCCGCGGCTATCATCTCACCCTGCGGCGGAGCGACGCCTCGCTCGTCTTCGTGAAATGAGCCCGTCCGCTCCCACCCACGGCGCCGGCGCCAAATCCGGACGCGTTGCCCTGCCGTATGTCGCCCTCACGGGCAATCCGAACTGCGGCAAGACCACCGTCTTCAACGCCTTGACCGGGATGCGCGCCCGGGTCGGGAACTACGCCGGCGTCACGGTTGAACGGAAGGAAGGCCGGCTGCTGGGAAAATCGGGGGAATCACCGGTCGTCATCCTCGATCTTCCCGGCACCTACAGCCTCAGCCCGCAGTCGCTCGACGAACAGGTTTCGCGCGACGTGATGTTCCATCGCTTGAAGGACGTCCCCGCGCCGCAGCTCGTGGTCGTCGTGGTCGATGCCTCCAACCTCCAGCGCAACCTCTACTACGCCACCCAGGTCATCGAGCTCGGCTACCCCACGCTCGTCGTGTTGAACATGATGGACGTGGCCGTGGAGAACGGCCACGAGATCGATCCGGAGCAATTGTCCAGCGCTCTGGGCGCTCCGGTCCTCCCGGTCGTCGCCAGCAAGGGGCAAGGGATTCCCGAGCTGAAAAGGCGGATCCGCGATGCCGCCAAGGCAGGCACTCGACGCACCATTCCCCGGACTTTCTGCGAATTGCCGGAAGCGTTCGGACGTGAAATCGAGACGGTCTCCGCCGCGCTCCAGAAACAGTTTCCCCAGCGCCACACTTCCGCCGACGCCGAGGCGCTGCTGGTCCTGACCGATGAAAAGCTCCTCGCCAAGAACGCCGACCACTACTCGGATACGATCGTCCGGGCGGTGACCGACGCTCGGAAGCGACTGGAAGCCGCCGGTGCCGATTGGCGCTCGGTCGCCATTGAAGCCCGTTACGCGCGGGTCGCGGCCATCCAGCAGGCCGTCACGACCGAGGCGCCTCCGCCGGGCGAGAATTTCAGCGACCGCGTCGACCGCATCGTCACGCACAAATGGTGGGGCTCCCTCATCTTCGTCGGGATCATGTTCCTGATGTTCGAGAGCATCTTCTGGCTGGCCGGGTATCCGATGCACGCCATCGAATGGGCCCAGGGCAAGCTTGGGAACTGGGTCGGTGGAATGATCCCGCCGGGCGATCTCCACAGCCTCCTGGTGGACGGCGTGATCAAGGGCGCGGGCGCGGTCGTCATCTTCCTGCCCCAGATCATCCTCCTGTTCCTCTTCATCGCCCTGCTGGAGGACACCGGCTACATGTCGCGGGCCGCGTTCCTCATGGACCGCGTGATGAGCCGCGTCGGCCTGCACGGCAAGAGCTTCATCCCCATGCTCAGCTCCTTCGCCTGCGCCATTCCCGGCATCATGGCCACGCGCACCATCGAGAGCCCCAAGGACCGCCTGGCCACGATCCTCGTCGCGCCGCTCATGAGCTGCTCCGCTCGTCTTCCCGTCTACACCCTGCTGATCGGCGCCTGCATTCCCGGCATGAACTTCCTCGGGATCTTCAATCTCAGGGGGCTGACCATGCTCGCCATGTATCTGCTCGGCATCGTCGGCGCGATGGGCATGGCGTGGGTCTTCAAACGCAGCATCCTGAAAGGCGAACCGCCCATGCTCATCATGGAACTCGCACCCTATAAACGGCCCTTGGTTTCTGTGGTGCTCCGCCACATGTGGGACCGCTCGCGGATGTTCTTGAAACGCGCCGGCACGGTCATTCTTGGCATCAACATCATCCTGTGGTTTTTGGCCACCTATCCGAAGAGCACCGAGATCAACACCAAGTTCGAGACGCAGCGGCTTGCCGCCGCCCAATCGGTGCTGCCCGATGTCTCCGCGATCAATCTCGGCCAGAAGCTCGACGCGTTGCGGACCAAGTTCACCGCCGATCAAGCCGTCACGAACGTCGCCGAAGCCGCCCTGGTCGAGACTTTGAGCGGATTGGACCACGCCAAGGCGGGGGAACTTCTCCGCTATAGTTTCGCCGGTCGGATGGGCCTCGCCATCGAACCCTTGATCAAACCGCTCGGCTACGACTGGAAGATCGGCATCGGCATCATCGGCTCCTTCGCCGCCCGCGAGGTCTTCGTCAGCACCATGTCCACCGTCTACAACCTCGGCGGCGACGATTCGGAAGAAGGAATGTCCACCTTGGAGGACACGCTCAAGTCCCAGACCCGGCCCGATGGCACCGTGGTCTATACTCCGCTGCTGGCCGTATCGCTGATGGTCTTCTACGTCTTCGCGCTCCAGTGCGTCAGCACCGTGGCCGTCGTCCGCCGCGAGACCAATTCCTGGAAATGGCCGCTGTTCCAATGGGCCTACATGCTGGTCCTCGCCTGGGGTTTGGCCTTCATCACCTATCAGGGCGGCCGGCTGCTGGGTTGGCAGTGAGCCGCCGGGATTCGTCGCCGGAGCTGGGCGGCTGAAAACCCGGGCCAAGCAGATTGGAGATCCGCCTGTTCCGCGTCGTCTGCGGTTCGCCTCTTTCTTGTTTTCTCCCGGGTGCTTATCATTGGCCCATGCGGTCTCATGCCAAATCTGAAGCCCTGTTCGCCGAAGCCCTGAACTACATTCCCGGTGGCGTGAATTCGCCCGTTCGCGCCTTCCGCGCCGTCGGCGGCACGCCGTTCTTCGTCGATCGCGCCAAGGGCGCCCGCATCTGGGACGTCGATGGCAATGAATACATCGACTACGTCGGCACCTGGGGCCCCGCCATCCTCGGTCACGCGGCCAAGCCAATCATCGACGCCATCAAAGCGGCGGCGGAACACGGCACCAGCTTCGGGATTTCCAACCCCTTCGAGGTCGAGATGGCCAAGGCCGTCTGCGGACTCGTCCCCAGCGTCCAGAAGGTGCGGTTTTGCAGCTCCGGCACGGAGGCCTGCATGTCCGCCATTCGGCTCGCCCGCGGTTTCACCAAGCGAGACACCATCGTCAAGTTCGACGGCTGCTACCATGGCCACGCCGATTCGCTCCTGGTCAAAGCCGGTTCCGGTGCGCTGACCTTCGGCCATCCCGACAGCGCCGGCGTCCCGGCCGATCTGGCCAAACACACGCTCGTCCTCCCCTACAACGACGAGGGCGCCATCACGACGCTCTTCGCCGAACGCGGACGCGAGATCGCCTGCGTCATCGTCGAGGGCGTCCCGGGCAATGCCGGCCTCTATCTCCCCAAACCCGGCTACTACGATCTGCTGGCCAAGCTTTGCCGTGAGAGCGGCGCCCTCTTCGTCTTCGACGAGGTCATGACCGGCTTCCGGCTGGCCCCGGGCGGCGCGCAACAGCTCTTCGGCCTGACGCCCGACCTGAGCTGCTTCGGCAAGATCATCGGCGGCGGTCTCCCGGTCGGGGCCTTCGGCGGCCGCGCCGAGATCATGGACTACTTGGCGCCGCTTGGCCCCGTCTACCAGGCCGGCACCTTGAGCGGAAACCCGCTCGCGATGGCCGCCGGTTTGGCCGCGTTGAAGGAACTCCAGGATGGCAATCGTTATGCGATCCTGGAACAGCGCGGCGCCCAGCTTGAAGCCGGGATGAAGGACGCCGCCAAGTCCGCCGGCGTGCCCGTCACCTTCAAGCGCATCGGCTCCATGTTCTGCGGCTACTTCACCGATGGGCCGGTCCACAATCTGGCCGACGCGATGAAGGCCGACCGCCAACGCTTCGCGAAGTATTTCCACGGACTGCTCGAAGCCGGCGTCTACCTCGCTCCGTCCCAGTTCGAAGCGGGCTTCATCTCCGCCGCCCACACAGAGGCCGACATCGAAACGACGGTGGAAGCGGCGGCGAAGGTGATGAAGGCGATTGCCTGAACCGACGAAAGGTAGGGACGGTTCGCCGAGCCGTCCCAGAATCGAGCGGCGCGAGACGACCGCAGGGAGGATCTCCGCCTGTCGGCCAGACTCCGAGATGCACGCTCCGCTCGCACCACCTGCGGCGGTAGGTGGGGACTTTTCGGCGAAACGTCCCCACCCGTCCAACCGCTCGCCAACCTACGGCCTGCGCCTTAGCCTCCCTCAATCGCCGAACACCGAGGTGAAATTCCCATGAAACGCAGACGGACATTAGCGCTGATCGCCTTGGTTGCCGCTGTGGCAGCCGGGGCTTGGTTCGTGCGTTCACGCTCCGAGCCGGTCTGTCGTGGGCAGCCGATCAGCCACTGGATCGAGCGGGAAAGGGTCAATTCGGATGCCGACGAAGAAGCTTTGGCTGCATTTTCAGAGATGGATGATCGGGCCGTGAGGTGGCTGATCGACGAGGTGGAATGGAGGCCTTCTGGCCCCATGATTTGGCTTCAACAGGCGGCTTGGAATTGGCGCATTCGGGTTCCGATGAAGGTTCATCATCGTGCCGAAGCCGCGATCGGATTGGGTCGGTTGGGTCCGAGGGCGGCGGTGGCCATTCCAGCTTTGGAGAGAGCCGTCGCGTTGGCGGGATCGGACGGCGACCTGAATCTGCCGATTTTTGCGAGAGGCGCCCTGTTTCGCATTCGAAACGAGCCGATCCAGACCTTGATCGACGAATTGGAGGGTAGCATCGATGACGCGCAGTGGGCGAACACAGTCAGTGTCTTGGTCAACCTAAACAAAGCCGCTTCTCCCGCTGTGTCTTTCATCGCCGAAGGCTTGAACCGGACCAAATCCGAATACCGCCATTCTGTTGCGGTGATGGCGATGGAAGTCATCCCGAGTCGAACTGAAGACTGCGTCCCACAATTGGTGGAGTTCATGGAACATGCAGAGCTAGGCCTGGGGCAGCGAGCGAAGGCCGTGCTGCGCAAGTTTGGCCCAGCAGCCGCGGCGGCTGGTGAAGCGGCTGAGGCCGCTGGGTCGCAACAACGGAAATGACTTCTCCAGTCACCGGACTGGAAACCCCTTCGCCCGGCCGCTAGCGTCCCGCCATGCGCGTTCTTGCCCTCGACCACGGCACCGTCCGGATCGGCGTCGCCGTTAGCGACGAATTGAAGATGCTGGCCCATCCGCTGGAGTTCATTCCAGCGGAGCCATTCAATGCTTTCGTCGATCGGCTCAAACTGCTCATCCGCGAAAAGGAGGTCGAACAGATCGTCGTCGGGATGCCGCGCAACATGGACGGCAGCTACGGTCCTGCCGCCGAGAAGGTCCGGCAGTTCATCATCGTGCTGAAGGAGATCATCCCCATTCCGGTGCGTTCCTGGGACGAGCGCCTGACCTCCGTGCAGGCCAACCGCCTGATGAGCGAGCGCGGCGTGAAGACCAAGGACAAGCGCGAGAAGGTGGACAAGATGGCCGCCGCGCTGCTGCTCCAGAGCTACCTCGACGCCATCGGCGGCAATGTCTGAACCGGCGGGTTTCAACCACCGATGGACACAGATGAACACACATCATGGGAGTAGCGACTTCGCTGGCTGATGGTTTGGTGGCGAGCTTCCGGTTCGTCTTCCTGGAGAGACGCCTCCAACTGGGTCCAACCGTGTCAATCCGTGGTTGCTCTCTGGAGACAGCCCCAAGACGGGCACCTCGGAAGATCGGGCGATGATGGACAGCGTCAAATACCGCCTGACCGTCGGCTACGACGGCGCGGGCTACCAAGGCTGGCAAATGCAGGTCGTTGGCACGGGCGTGCAGGAGATTCTGGAGAAGGCGTTGGCCAAGCTCTTTTCCTGCGGACCGCGCGTCCACAGCTCCAGCCGCACCGACACCGGAGTCCACGCCGTTGGCATGGTCGTCCACTTCGAGGTGCCCAAAACCGAGGCGCGGATGACGCCGACGAAGCTGGTGCTGGCGGTGAACGCGCACTTGCCGGAAGACGTCCGGGTCCTGGCGGCGTCGCATCCCCCGCAGAACTTCCACGCGCGCTTCGACGCCAGCGGAAAGGAATATCGCTACCTTCTCTGGAACCACGCCGCCCACCACCCGCTCCTGAGGAAACAGTCGTGGCACGTGAAGAAGCCGCTCGATCTGGCGGCCATGCGCGCGGCGGCGAAACACTTCGTCGGCACGCACGACTTCCGCTCGTTCCGCGCCAATCCGGACTACGACACGGCCCACACCGTCCGCACGCTGACCGCAGTCACGATTCGCGGCACCGGTCCGCTTCACACCGTGGTCATCCGCGGGACCGCGTTCCTCTACAAAATGTGCCGCGGCATCGTCGGCACGCTCGTCCAGGTCGGCGAAGGCCGCATCCAACCCGCTGACATCCGCGAGATCCTCGAAGGCAGGGACCGCCGCCTCGCCGGAATGACCGCGCCAGCGCACGGGCTTGTCTTGTGGAAGGTGTTTTACGGGAAGAAGGCCAAGGGCACGCAATCCGCAGACCCGAACGAAACCGGCGAATAGGGCGATGGCCTTCGGAAGGGAAACCACAGATGGACACAGATGAACACAGATTGAAATTCGCAGGAGTGCCCTGCCCGTCTCAGCCGTGTCCGCACCATGGACTCGCCAAATTCATGGACTCCGAGAGGCGCGGGCATCTAGGTCCAGTTGGGTCCGTCTGGGGTTGTTCTCCCGGGCGTTCGCCTTTGCCCGGCTAAATCCGTTTCGATCTCCATGCACGTCGTCCTTGTCGAACCGGAGATCCCGCCCAACACCGGCAACATCGCCCGGCTCTGCGCGGCGACGTTCACCACGCTGCATCTGATCGAGCCGCTGGGATTCCAGATCGACGACTCCCGGCTGAAGCGCGCCGGCATGGATTACTGGCGGCACCTCGTCTGGCATCGTTGGTCGAACTGGCCGGCTTTCGAGGCGGAGTTGCCTGCCGGTGCGAAGCTCTGGTTCATCGAACAGGAGGGGGCGACGCGCTACTCCGAGGCGAAGTTCGGTCCCGACGACTACCTGGTCTTTGGTCGCGAAACGGCGGGCCTGCCCAAAGCGCTCCTGGAACGGTTCCCCGATCGCTGGCTGACCATCCCGATGTTCAATCCCAAGGCGCGCAGCCTGAACCTGTCGAACTGTGTGGCCTTGACGCTCTACGAGGCGCTGCGCCAACAGGGTTTCGCCGGGGATTTGAACGACGTCCGACCCGGGGAACCTCCGTCCGGCTAGGGCTTGGAACTGCGGACAGAATTCGGTGGAGCGTTGGTTTCGGCCGTTGGGTCCACACGCTGCGTTTCGATCAGGCTGAGGAGCGGATCCGTGTTTGAAGGCGTAGCGTGGCCGACGAAACGGCCGAGCACTTTCCCGTCGTTTGCCACGAGGTAGAGGTTCGGCTGGCCGGTCTGCGGCCTCCACGCGGCGATGGTGTCGCCCGTGAAATCGAGCAGCACCGGATACGGGTAGCGATCGACGAACTTGCCGCGAATGAAGCCGCGCAGAAGTCGCGGCACCGTGGACACATCGGCCACGGCGATCATGGGGAGGTTCGTTCCGAAGCGGGTTTTCACGGCTTCGATCCATCCGTCCATTCCGCGGGCCCCTTTCTGGTCCGCGACGGTCAGGAGCTGGAGCGGAGCGTTGGTGAACACGACGACGTGCGCGTGGCGGAACTGGTCCGGGAGTTGGAATGGATGGAATCGATCCGGAGCCGGCTTTGGAGGGGCTTCTGCTTGGACCCTCATTCCAACCAGACACCAGAGAAGCGTGGCGAGACGCAGTATGTTGAGTCGGACAGCGGAGGGATTCACAGCCGAGGAGGGTCGCACGGGGCGATGGGTGAAGGCGCGATCAAACCTGCCTTGGAGGTGGTGACGACGGGAGGATAGATCCGCCCGCGCCAGCTCTGCGGCTGCCCGCGCCACTGTCGGAACAGGGCGCACCACTGGATCCAGATGAGCGCTGCCACGCCCAGCGGATGGAGGAGGGCCCCGAGCAGCGACTGCCGGAAGCGCCGGGCCGCGATGAGGCGGATCGCCAGCGGCAGGGCGACCACCAACAGGCTGAAGCGCCACCAGGCGTCTCCGGCCTGCCAGCTCCACGGCAGGAGAAACCACGGGAGCACCTGGCCTCCGATGAGCAGGAGGGTCATCGGCAGGATGCGTGCGGGATGGCCGAGGCCTTCGGTGGCGTTTTTCCCAAGCCCGGCCCAGACCTCGGCGTTGCTTCGATACATTCGGCACACGGCTTCCTGGGTGGCGTCGAAGAGATCGGTGCGAAACCCGGCGACGCGGAACAGAGCGGGAAGGCTGAGCCCGTCGTGCAGAGACGAGTGGATGCCCGCGTGGCCTCCGCTGAGGCGGTAGGCCCCCCGGCGGGTGAGGAAGAGCTGACCGCAGCCGGCGGCGAATGCGGGTGCCCGACTCAATCGCATGAGCAGCATCGGCAGATATCCGAGAAGGACGAAGTGGATCAGAGGAATCAGCAGCCGTTCGGAGAAGGTTCCGGTGAGCTGTCGCGGAACACCGCTTATCAGGTCCGCTTTCTGGCGATTGGCGAAGTCTACCATGCGATCCACGGATCCTGGAGCCAGGCGGACGTCGGCATCCATGAAGAGAAACCATTCGTGACGCGCCAGTCTGGAGAGCACGTGGCAGGCGTGCTGTTTGCCGCACCACCCGGCTGGAAGCGGAGGCGCGTGGTGGAGCACGGCGCGCGGATCTTCGACGGCAATCCGCTGGACGATATCGGCGGTGTCATCGCTGGAATGATCGTCGAGCACCACGACTTCAAGGTGGGGATTCGGGTCGATCAAGGCCGATCGGACGGCGGCTTCAATGGAGGCGCTTTCATTGCGGGCGGGAATGAGGACGGATACGGCCGGTGACTCGCCTTGTGGCGAGGGGAAGTCAGGGCTGCGCGGCAAGGCGGCCCCACCGGCCTGGCAGGACGGACCTGCCGGTCCACCTTTTGGGAGCGGCAGCGGTCGATAGCAGAACAGGTTGACCAGAAACTGTCCGACGGGAATGAACGCCAGCACCGCGCAGATGAGGAGCAGCGTCGTCATTTCAACAGATCTCCGTGGCCCGCCTCGAAATGTCTGCCCCGGAGCGTCGCGTTCGCGCGGCGCCAGAGGTCGTAGATCCCGCCGATGCCGCTGCGACCCGAAAGCAGGGACGAGAGAGGACGGGTGGATCGATGCATCACATCCTCGGCGAGTTGGTCCTGGGTCTGTTCGAGAGCGTTTTCAAAGGACGAGTAGCCGCCGAGGTGACGAGCCGGACGTCCGCTCTCGATCCGCCTCGTTCCTTCAGAGGCTACCTCGATGGGTTCGCCGAAACGCACGGCCACCTCGGGCAGACGCTCGACACCGTGGAAATAGTCGATCGCCAAGGGGACGAGCAGCGCGGCGTCGAGCCTTCCGACGAGATGGGCGAGACCGGGCTTGAAGCGCAAGGGTCGGGCGCGTTGGTCCTGGAATTCTCCTTGGGGTGTGAGCCAGAGCATGGCGTCGGGATCGGCCAGTATCGCTTGACTGGCCCGGAGGAATTGGACGGCACCGCGTCGGGAGTCTTGTTCCACCGGGAAGAAGCCAAGCCGCCCGAGGATTCCATATCGCGCTAGAGCCTTTGCGTCGATGGGAGCGAAGGCGGGGCGGTCCGCAAAGCACTTGCGATGCAGATGGAGGCAGACGAGCGGGTCCCACCACGAAGCATGGTTGGCGAAGACAATGACGGGTCGGCCTTCGAGCCGGGGAACCTCTCCTGCCAGCCAGACGTGGGAGAAGTGGCTGCGCAGGTAGTGGGCGGTGTAACGGCCGAACCAATTCAGCAGCCAAGGCGAGACGTGCGGAGGCCTAGTGGCACAGCCGTCCTCGCCGTTGGCCGTTCTCCGGGCACCCACGCCCGAATCGGCAGGCGGCAGCGCCTGTGCCACTGAGCGGGGGTGGCTCGTCTGATTCGGTTGGGCGTGTGCGGCCATCGACGGTCCTTACGCGGCTACGGCATCCGCTTCGCTGAATTGTTCACTGGGGGCGCGGGGCGCCTTGGGGACTTTCCCGTCCTGGTCCAGCGCGTCGGCGGCGATCCAGCCGGACATCATCACCATCGGCATGCCGGGCCCGGGATGGGCCGCGCCGCCGGCGAGGTAGAAACCGGAGAGATCGTTGCTGCGGTTGCCGGGTTTGAATGCGCCGAAGAACCGGCCGTGACTGGCCAATCCGTAGATCGCGCCGTTGAGCACGCGGTAGCGGTCGTGGATGTCCTGCGGAGTGAGCGCGCGCTCGGTGACGATGTTCGCCTCCAGATCCTTCAAACCGGCGGTGCTGGCCAGCTTGTCGAGGATCACGCGGCGATAGGCGGGGAGCATCTTCTTCCAGTCGTGGTGGGGCCGGAGATAGGGCGTGTGGACGAGCACGTAGAGGGATTCGCATCCATCAGGGGCGACGCCGGGATCGGTGATCGCCGGAGCGCAGACGTAGGCGGTGGGGTCGGGCGCGGGTTCGCCCTGCCGGTAGATGCTGTCGAACTCTTCATGCGGATCTCGGGAGAAGACGAAGTTGTGGTGCAGCAAGTGCGGGTAACGCTTTTTCAGGCCGAGATACAGCACCACCCCGGAGCAGGCCGCTTCGTAGCTTCGACGTTTTTCGAACTTCTTCGCGGCGGGTTCACCGGCGAGCAGTTCACGGTGGGTGCGGACGGAATCACAGTTCGAAACCACCGCCGCCAAGGGGACGGTGTCTCCCGAATCCGTGACCACACCGGTCACGCGGGTGCCGTCGTTGAGGATGCGCTGGATCCCGGTGCCGGTGCGGATCTCGACTCCGAGACTGCGGGCCAGCTTGGTCAGAGCCACGGGCACGGCGCGGGTGCCACCCATCGGATACCACACGCCTTCGTCGGTCTGCATGTGGGCGATGCCGCAGAGCACGGCGGGCGAAGCGTCCGGGGAAGAGCCGACGTACTGGGTGAAGTGGTCGACCATCTGGGCCACGCGCGCATCCGGCACATGGGAGCGCACGGTCGCCCCGACGGTGCGACCCATGCGCATGGTGAGCACGTCTTTCAGGACGCCCGGTTTGAAGGACGCCTTGGCGTCGAACATGTCGCGCATGCCGCCGATGGACTTCCAGAAGAAGAAACGCCGGGAGATGTCGTCCAGCTTCTCCGAGAGCCCGAGGAACTTGCGGTAACCCTCGGCCGTGCCGCTGCCCGGCGCGAACCGCTCCAAGTTCCGACACATCAGGTCGGTGTTCTTGTGGAGATCGAGAATGGAGCCGTCGCTGAAGAACGAACGCCACTGGGGATCCAGCTCGACCAGATCGATGTGGTCCTCCAAGCGCAGGCCGGCTTCTTGATAGATCCGCTTCAGAACCGACGGGATGGTGAGGATGGTCGGACCCATGTCGAAGCGGAAACCGGCGTCGGTATGTTCCGCCGCCTTGCCGCCGAGCCAGTCGTTCTTCTCGAAGAGGACCACCGAATAGCCGCGGGCCGCCAGGGTGCAGGCAGCGGCCAATCCGCCGAGGCCGGAGCCGATGACGCCGATTTTGTCGTGGGTGTTGGAGGTCATGGGAGATTCTTTCGGGTTGAAGGTTTGACCGGTGCCGCGTCCGGGTCGTGGTCGCGCCGTCGGAAGCCGTGGAAGACTTGGCGCAAGGCGCTCAAACGCGACGACCAATCGCCGCTGTGGGACAGGCGGAGAAACGCGGTGAAGAGCGCCGCGTCGCCGGGCTTCGGGGCGTCGAAGTGCGGAAGGAAACGGGAGCGTCGCACGGCGACGACTTTGGGAACGGTCATCTCCAGCAAGCCTTCCGCCCCGCGCGTGACGCCGAAGCCGCTACGGCCGCGTCCGCCGAAAGGAATGCGTGGATCGGCAGTCGGGACGATCAGGTCGTTGATCGTGACCACGCCGGCGCGGACCTGGTTGGCCAAGGCGCTGGCGGCGGATTCATCGCGGGAAAAGATGGAGGCTCCCAGCGCGTAGGGGCACTCGGCAGCGAAGCGCACCGCCTCGGAGTCGTCGCTCACCGGGACCAACGAAAGGATCGGGGCGAAGAGGTCTTCGCGGAAAAGAGCGGCGGCGGGCGGGACGTGGGCCAGGAGAATGGGGCCGAACGGTGGGGCCAACGCTCCTGCCGAGGCGCCTTGAGGGGAACCGGGTTCGAAATCGGCGGCTCTGGAACCAGAGGCGGGTGGCTCGGCGGGAGCCTTCGCCCTACCACTTCCTGCGAAATAGCGGGCGCCGGATCTGAGGGCGGCATCGATGAGCGGGGCGGCTTTGCTCCAGGTTTGCTCGTTGATGGGAAGAGGTCCCAGCTCGCCAAGCGCCGCTGCGAGTTTGGTTTCCAGTGCGGCCAGCAGTTCGTGGGGGACGAAGACGCGTCGTGGAGCGATGCAGGTGGCTCCGTTGTTGAGACGGAGGCCGAAGGTCAAGGCGCGGGCGACGAGATCCAAGTCGGCGTCGGAGCGGACGAAGACAGAGTCGCTGCCGGAGAGTTCCACCGTGGCCGGGGTGAGCGTGGGAGCGAGTTCGGCGAGGATGGTGGCGCCGGTCTCGGCCGAGCCGGTGAGCACGACTTTGTCCACGCCTAGCTTCATCAAGGCGCGAGCGGCGGCCGGATTTTCCGGGAGGAGCTGGAGCAGCGACGCAGGCAGTCCGGCTTCTTCGGCAAGTTGGCGGAAAGCGAGCAGGGCGTCGATGCAGCCGGGGGCCGGTTTGAGCAACACGGCGTTGCCGGCGACCAGCGCCTGCAATGTCTGCACCGCGGCGAGGAAGAGCGGGTAGTTCGACGGCGCGAGGATGAGAACGACTCCGAGCGGTTCGCGGGAAACGGTCGTCTGCACGGAACTCAACCACAGTGGCCGTCCTGCGTTGCCCAGCTTGCGGGCTTTGAGGAGACGAGATGCTTGCCGCTCCAAGAAGCGGCAGGCTTCGGCGAGCGGAATGATCTCGGAGGTGATCAGTTCGGCGGCAGGACGTGGGCGGGAAAGAGCGAGGCTTTCCGTCAACCAGTCGGCGCGTTCGGCGATGAGATGGCGGACGCGACGCACGATGGCGAGACGGTCTTGGATCGCCACAGTGCGCCAAGCTGCTTGAGCCGAGCGGGCTGCCAGGAGGACGACCTTTGCCTGGTCCGGCGGCGAGTTGAAGCCGGCGCTGCGCGGCAGCGCAGCCCGACCGGGCGGGTGGGGCTGCGCTGCCGTTCCGCCGAAGGCGTGCTCATCACCGTTCTGAAAAAAGGAGTCTGTTCGAACGAGTCGCCGCAGGCCCCCACCCTGCCCTCTCCCCGTCCGACGGAGAGAGGGTGGCCGGAGGCCGGGTAAGGGATTTGGTGAATTTCCATTTCCAGCCACAGCTTTGGTCGGTTCGGCCCACGGGTGTCCATGGTGGTTTTCCGGATCAGCTGCGGCGTTCATGGGCTTAAGCGGTTTCCAATGACAACGGGCATGGTGCTTTCGCAGCGGGCGCCCGGAGCTTGGCGGTACTGAGACCGAAGTCTTCGAGCATGAGCCGGGTGGAGATGCGCGCGGATTCGAAGATCACGGGCAGGCCGCTTCCGGGATGGGTGCCGCCACCGACAAGATACACGGATTCGAGATCCTCGAAACGGTTGCGAGGACGCATCAGAAGCATCTGATCCATGCTGTGCGCAAGGTTGAAGGTGGCGCCACGATAGATCTGGTAGCGGTTTTCCCAGTCATTGGGCGTGATGACGCGTTCGAACTTGATGTTCTTTTGCTTCAGCTCGAAGCCGGCTTTGCGCATTTGCTTCAGCACGAGCGCGCGGAACCCCGGGGTCTCCTTCTGCCAATCGACGTTGCCGTGCTGGTGGGTGACCGGTGCGAGGACGTAGAGGGCGCTCTGGCCCTTGGGCGCCAGTGAGGAGTCGGTCACGCTGGCGTTCTGGACGTAGAACGAGGGGTCTTCGCTGAGGACGTGGCGGCTCTCGATGTCTTCGAGGTTGTTCTCGTAGTCGCCGGAGATGTGGATGGTGTGGTGGGGCAGGTCGAAGGTGCCGTCCACGCCGAGATACATCATGAAGGTCGAGCAGGAGTACTTCTTCTTCGCGAGCTTGGCATCGGTCCATTTGGAGCGGAGCGCGTCGGGCACGAGTGACTTCATCGCCCGGGCGAAATCGGCGTTCACCACCACGGCGTCGGCCTTGTAGGAGGCTTTGGACGTCCGGACGCCGGTGGCTTTTTTCCCGGTGAAGAGCATCTCTTCGACGGGTTCTCCGAGATGGATTTCTACGCCCATGCGTTCGGCGAGGCGCGCCATGGCCTGGGTCACGGCCGCACAGCCGCCGATGGGGTGGAAGACGCCGTATTCGTATTCCAGAAACGACAGGATAGAGAAGAGGCTCGGGCAGCGGAACGGAGACATGCCGAGGTATTTCGACTGGAAACAGAAGGCCAACCGCACGCGTGGATCTTTGAAGAAGCGCTCCAAGTAGCCGTCGAGGGATTTGGTCGGATGCAGGAATGGGAGCGCTTTGAACAGCTTGGGATTGAGGAGGTCCTTGAAGCCGACGAAGGGCGATTCGAGGATTGGTTCGAACGCTTTCAGTTTGGCGCGGTTCTCGTCCATGAAGCGCCGGAAACCGCCCGCGTCCTGGGGCGAGAGCTTGGCGATTTCGGCGGCCATGCGCTGCTCGTCCGGGGTGGCGTCGATCTGTCCGCCGCTGCCGAACATGATGCGGTACTGGGGGTCGAGCCGGACCATCTCGACTTCGCGGGCCAGGGTCGTGCCGGCGGCGGCGAAGATCTCCTCCAGCACGCGCGGGTAGAGGAAGAAGGTGGGCCCGAGATCGAACTTGAAGCCGTCGGCTTCGATGGACGAGGTGCGCCCGCCTACAACTGGCAGACGCTCGATGATCCGGGTGCGGACACCTGCGGCGGCGAGGAGGATGGCCGAGGCCAGACCGCCGGGACCGGCGCCGATGATGAGGGCTTCTTTGCTCATGGACTTTGGTGTGTTTTCAGCGGGCTTGAAGAGTGGACAGGCCTCCGTCGACCCCGAGACATTGGCCGGTGATCCATCCCTGCTCGGGTCGCAGAAACCAATGGATCGCGGCGGCGACTTCGGAGGGCTGGCCGATGCGTCCGAGCGGGTGCAGCGAGACCGAGGCTTTGAGGCTGGGTTCGCTTTCGGTGATGGATCGGGTGAGCGGTGTCTGCACAAGACCCGGCGCGATGCAGTTCACCCGGATGCCATAGCGGGCGTAGGTGGCGGCGGCGGAGCGGGCGAGCGAGGCGACTCCGCCTTTGGCCGCGGCGATGGCCTCATGGTTGACCATGCCGCGTTCGGCGACCGCGGAAGCCAGGAGCACCAGCGAACCAGAACGCTGTTTCATCATCTGGCGGACGCAGGCGCGGAGGATGACGAAAGAGGTCGTCAAGTTGGTGGCCAGGGTTTCGACCCATTCATCGTCCGTCGTCAGGTGGGCGGGTTTTAGAAGGAGCGAACCGATGCAGTTCGCCACCGCGTCAAGTTGCCCATGTTCTTCGACGGTCGAGCGGATCAATTCTTCCACGGCGTCGGAGCGGGTCGCGTCCACCACCCGCCCAACGATGCCCGTCGTGTTCGGGATGGATGCGACCTTTTCTGAACTGCGGCCGGCCACGACCACGGTGTCGCCGCAAGCCGCCATTTGCCGGGCGAGTTCCGAACCGATGCCGCCGGTGCCTCCGAAGATGAGCGTAACCATGGGAGTGGTGGTGGTGCTCGAATCGCGCTTCAAGCCGCTTCGCCAAACGACTCCATCTTCTCCACCATCCGGCGGAGTTTGGCCAGTGCGATGTTCTGGAGCTGTCGGATGCGCTCCCGCGTCACTCCAAAACGTTGGCCGATCTCTTCCAGCGTTTGTTCCTTGTCTCCGTCCAGTCCGAAACGGCGACGGAGGATGGTGGCTTCGCGTTCGGGCAGTTCCTCCACGAAATCGAGGACCATGTGGGTCATCGACTTGTCCTGGAGGTCCTGGAACGGATCGACGGCGTTCTGATCTTCGACGACATCGCTCAGGCGGGACGAATCATCGTCCCCGAGTGGCGCTTCGAGAGAGGCGGGACGGACCGAGGCGGCCCGCATCTCCGCGATTCGCCAAGCGGGCATGTTCATCTCGACGGCCAATTCGTCATCCGTCGGGTCGCGGCCGAGGACTTCGTGGAGGAGGTTGGCGGCACGGCGAATCTTGCAGAGCTTGTCGACCACGTGGACCGGCAGGCGGATGGTCTTCGACTGGTTGGCCAAGGCGCGGCGGATGGACTGTTTGATCCACCAGGAACCGTAGGTGGAAAGCTTGCCCCCCTTGGCCGGGTCGAAGCGTTCGACCGCCTTCATCAGACCAATGTTGCCTTCGTTGATCAGGTCGAGCAGCGGGAGACCGAGGTTTTCATATTCCCGGGCGATTTTCACGACGAGCCGGAGGTTCGCGCGGATCATGTGTTCCCGGGCGATGTCGTCGCCGGCCTTGATCCGGGCGGCCAGGGCGATCTCCTCCGCGATGGTCAGCAAGGGCACTTCACCGACGTGGCGCATGTAGAGGCTGAGGGACGAATCGGAGTCGTAGGGGGCGCGGACAGCGGGTTTGGAGGATTCCTCCTGACGGGTCACGGGAATCGGGTCCCGCATCACGATGATCGGCGGCAAAGCCTCGACCGCTTGGGTTCGGAAGCCGGACGTGACTGGACTCAGTCGGTTGGTCGAACGAACTTTGCCAGTTCGGCTGGGCCGGGTCTTCGCTACCGCGACGGGCTTCCGCACTGGGTCCAAGGTTGCCTTGGAGAGCAGTCGTGCTTGGGCGGGCAGGCTCAATCTAGGAGCGGCCTTCAAAAGAGCGGGTTGAGTCCGGATTACCGAATTGGAGCTGAGGGGAATTTTGTTGAACATGGCGAGTGAGGTTTGAGGTTCGCGTTGTCTGACTGTCTAAGTATTGTTTATGTTCAAATGGATTGTCAAAGTTTTGTTTAACATGTATCGAATCGGCATGGATTCAGTGGGTTGCATTGGCGATTTGGTTAATTCCGGGTCCCTTTACATTGCGGATCCGAAGTGCTACCCGGTTAACCGTTCAAAATTTGTCTAAGTCAGATCGCCTATGTCGGATGCCCTTCACACTATCAAAGCCGTCGCCCAACAGACCGGTCTCAATGCCCACGTCATCCGGATATGGGAGAAGCGTTATGGGGCGGTTACGCCCAGCCGGACCGATTCCAATAGAAGGCTTTACAGTTCGGAGGAGGTCGAGCGGCTGAAGCTGCTGCGGCGGGCGACTCAGGGCGGGCACGGCATCTCCAACATCGCGCGGCTGTCGGATGAGACCCTGCGGGAATTGATCTCGATCGAGCCGGCGGACGCGGGACCCGCGACGGTCGTGGGTCGTCCCCGGATGGAAGTATTGGCGGACCGAATCCGACCGGAGTGTGTGGAGGCCATCGTCCGGATGGATCAAGCGAAGCTTGATCGGCTTCTCTCGGAGGCCCTCGTCGATCTGGGGCATCAGGCGATGCTGGGGCACGTGATCGCTCCTCTGACGGTCGAGGTGGGAGCGCGATGGCGCGCGGGGGAATTGACCATCGCGCACGAACATTTCGCCAGCGACGCCATCCGCGTTTTCCTGTGGAACACCTCCCGCCCATTCGCCCCGTCCGACACGGCTCCGGGGCTGATCGTCGCGACTCCGGCAGGGCAGCTGCACGAACTGGGCGCCATCATCGTGGCGGCCGCGGCGCGGAACCAGGGCTGGCGCGTGACCTACCTGGGCACGTCGCTGCCGGCGGCGGAGATCGCGGGCGCCGTGCGCTTGAACGGAGCCCGCGCGGTGCTGCTCAGCATCGTGTATCCGGACGACGACCCGTTTCTCGCGGGGGAACTGGTGAGTCTGCGCAAGTTTCTCCCGGCCAGCGTTTCCATTCTCGTCGGTGGACGGGCCACGTCCGGCTACCTCGACGCCATAGAGGAAATACGAGCCCTGAAGATAGGGACCTTGGCGGACCTATATCCGGCCCTTGAATCTCTCCGCAGCCGGAAAAACCCGGCGGAGGCCAAGCCGTGACCGTGCATCGTTTTGAGGTTCCTCGCTGTTTTCAGTGGGTAGAGGGTAGGTCGAGGCGGCCGGCGGTGAAGTAGAGCATGGTGATGAGGTTCTTGGTGGAGCGGAAGCCGCGGGCCTTGCGCTTGACGGCGGAGAAGACGCTGTTGAGGCCTTCC
>JBBQXJ010000055.1:0-32469 GCA_038209745.1 Verrucomicrobiota bacterium | reverse complement strand
GAAGGCCTCAACAGCGTCTTCTCCGCCGTCAAGCGCAAGGCCCGCGGCTTCCGCTCCACCAAGAACCTCATCACCATGCTCTACTTCACCGCCGGCCGCCTCGACCTACCCTCTACCCACTGAAAACAGCGAGGAACCAGATTTGAAGTAGCGGGCGCCCCTCCAGCCGGGGAGCCGTAACATCCAGCCCGGCCGGGCAGGACGTCCAACTTGACCACCGGCTCCTTTCGCCGGAGCCGCTCGAATCGCGGTCGGCGAGACGCCAACCCTCCGCAGCGGACCGACCGCTTGCCGCCACCATCACCGGAACACGTCGCGCCGGACAATCCGCGTGACACCTCGCCGATCCGCTTCCCATCATCGGCGATGCCTTCACCCATCAAGGTCGCGGTCATCGGCACCGGCTCTCTCGGCAAGGAACACGCGCGCATCTATGCCGAACTCGCCTCCGCCGGCGCGGTCGAGTTCACCGGCGTCTACGACGCCTCCGCCGAAAACGCCCGCCGCGTCGCCGACAAGGTCCGCACCCGCGTCTTCGCCTCGATCGACGAAGCGGTCGCCGCCGCCGACGCCTTCAGCATCGTCACCCCGACCGTCACCCACTTTGAAATCGCCGAGAAACTGCTCTCCGCCCACAAGCACGTCCTCGTCGAAAAGCCCATGACCGAAACGGCCGACCAGGCGACGGCCATCGTCGACCGCGCCCGCAGCCACGGCCTCGTGCTCCAGGTCGGCCACGTCGAGCGCTTCAACCCCGTCTTCCGCTACCTCCAGGAAGTCGCCACCCAGCCGCGCTTCATCGAGACCCATCGCCTCTCCCCCTTCCCCGCCCGCAGCATCGACATCGGCGTCGTGCTCGACCTGATGATCCACGACCTCGACGTCGTCCTCGCCTTCGTGAAGTCGCCCGTCGTCAATGTGGACGCCGTCGGCATCAACGTCCTCAGCCGCAGCGAAGACATCGCCAACGCCCGCCTGCGTTTCGCCAACGGCTGCGTGGCCAACCTCACCGTCAGCCGGGTCAGCGCCGAACGGATGCGCAAGATCCGCGTCTTCAGCGGCGGCGACCAGCCCAGCTACATCTCCCTCGATTACCGCGCCCAGGAAGGCTTCATCTACCGCATCGCCCGCGAAGGGGAGAACGAAAGCTCCGCCATCGCCAAGCTCCTCGCGTTGGCCGGCAGCAGCG
Organism: Verrucomicrobiota bacterium; assembly: GCA_038209745.1. GTDB lineage: Bacteria > Verrucomicrobiota > Verrucomicrobiia > Limisphaerales > CANJSG01 > CANJSG01. Next base: position 31,280 of record JBBQXJ010000055.1, on the reverse strand, counting down.
CCACCGTGGTCAGCGAATTCGGCGGCAAACGCATCGTCCGCGAGCCCGTCCCCATCAACAAGGACGAGCCCCTGAAGCTCGAGCTCCAGCATTTCGTGAACTGCGTCCGGGAGAAACTGACGCCCGAAGTCAGCGGCGCCTCCGCCAAGGAAGCCCTCGACCTCGCCTTCGAGATCACGAGGCAGATCAAGGCCCAGCCGTAGATCCAAGCCCTGAGGACTGGCAGGAAGCCGCTGGGGGTTGCGCGAAGCAGCTGCCGGCGTCGCGCCCGACTTGGTGCCATGGCTTCCAGTCCGGCGGATCGGGACGACCATCCACACAGTCGGTTCCCTTGACGGGAGCGGCGTTTTTTTCCGGGAGGCGGGACGACCTCCGCTACCCAGTCCGACGGCTCGCTCAGCCGTTCAGCGAAGCCATGTCGATGACGAAGCGGTATTTCACGTCGCTCTTCAACACGCGGGTGTAGGCCTCGTTGATCTTCTGGATGGGGATGATCTCGATGTCGGAGGTGATGTTGTGCTTCCCGCAGAAATCCAGCATTTCCTGCGTCTCGGCGATGCCACCGATCAAGGACCCTGCCAGGTTGCGGCGCTTGAGGATCAGGTTGAACGAGACCAGCGGAAGCGGCTTTTCCGGCGCGCCCACCAGCGTCATCGTGCCGTCGTGCTTCACCAGTTCGAGGTAGGCGTTGATGTCGTGCTCGGCCGAGACGCAGTCGATGATGAAGTCGAAGCTGCCGACGTGCGCCTTCATCTCGTCGGGATTCTTGGAGAGGACCACTTCGTCCGCCCCGAGCCGTTTCGCATCTTCGACCTTCCCGGGCGAGGTCGTGAACATCACGACGTGTGCGCCCATCGCATGGGCCAGTTTCACCGCCATGTGGCCGAGACCACCCAGGCCCACGACGCCGACCTTCTGGCCTTTGCTCACCTTCCAGTGCCGCATCGGCGAAAAGGTGGTGATGCCGGCGCAGAGCAGCGGCGCCACGCCGGCAGGATCGAGATTCGCCGGCACCTTCAGCACGAAGTCCTGGTCCACCACGATGCTGTCCGAATATCCGCCGAAGGTGACTCCGCCGGAGTGCTTGTCCTGGCCGTTGTAGGTGAAGATGGCAAACTGATCGCAATACTGCTCGTGCCCTTGGCGACAGCTCGGGCAGGTGCGGCAGGAATCCACCATGCAGCCGACACCCACGGTATCGCCCGCCTTGAACCGACTGACTCCGCTGCCGACCTTCAGGACCCGCCCGACGATTTCGTGTCCGGGCACGCAGGGGAACACGGTGTTCTGCCACTCGTTGCGGGCCTGGTGGATGTCGGAATGGCAGACGCCGCAGAACAGGATTTCGATCTGCACGTCGGTCGGCAACGGGTCGCGCCGCTGGATCACAAAGGGTGCAAGCGCGGACGTGGCGGTCTGGGCAGAATAGGCTTTCGTAGAAGTCATATCCGAGAGACTGCCACAGGACGTCCGGCGCACAATGGCCGACGTTGTTGCGGGCGCAGAATCCCGGAATGGAAGGAGCGGCGAGCCGTGTTCCGAACTCCGCTCAAAGTCGGATTGTGTCCCGCCTGGGAGTCTTTATGGTCCGCCTTCGTGAACCCAAACGAGGCTTCCCGCCGCCCAATCGCCGCCCGGAACACAAGTTGGGCCGCAGCGGTCGCCCGCAGGCTGGTCAAGGCCGGCGCAAGGCCGAACATCATCTCGGTGTTCAGTGCGGTCTTCGGCGGATTAGCTGGCTTGGCTTTTTGGCTCGGCGGCCGCTCGGAAAGCCCCACGGCTTGGATCGTTTGCTTGCTGGGCGCGGCGGCCGGAATGCAGCTTCGGCTGCTCTGCAATCTCTTCGACGGCATGGTCGCGATCGAAGGCGGCTTCAAGACCAGGTCCGGCGAAGTCTTCAACGAACTGCCCGACCGCTTCTCCGACGCGTTCGTCTTCATCGGCGCCGGCTACGCCCTGCCGATCCAAGTGGTGGGAATGCCGGCACTCGGCTGGTTGGCGGCGGTGCTGGCGGTGGCCACGGCCTATGTCAGGGCAATGGGCGTCGCAGCCGGCTCGTCGCAACACTTCTGCGGACCGATGGCCAAGCAACAGCGCATGGCCGTGATGACCGTCGCCGCACTGATCGCCGCCGCGTCGCCGTGGTGGACGGATGCGGCCAAAGCGTTGCCGCTGGGATTGGGAATTGTCGTGGCCGGCGGCCTGGTCACCGTCTTCCGCCGCACCGGACGCATTGTCCGTGAACTGGAGTCCCAATGACCTCGCTGCTTCTCACCGGCACGGTGCGACTGCTCTGCGGCGTCCGCGCCCATTGGCAGGGCTGTGATCCTGTCCCACGGCAACGCATCTACTTCGCCAACCACACCAGCAATCTCGACGCTCTGGTCATCTGGGCCGCGCTGCCTCCGAGTCTGCGCACCACCACGCGTCCCGTCGCAGCCCGCGACTATTGGCAAAAGGGCCCGATCCGCCGCTATCTGGCCCACCACGTCTTCCACGCCATATTGATCGAACGACAAAAGGTCACGGCCGGCACGAATCCCCTGACCGCCATGATCGCCGCCATGGGCACGACCGATTCGCTGATCATCTTTCCCGAGGGCGGCCGGAAGGGCGGTCCCGAACCCGAAGCGTTCAAGAGTGGTCTCTACCATTTGGCCAAGCAAAAGCCCGATGTCGAACTCATCCCTGTCTATCTGGAAAACCTGAACCGCGTCCTGCCCAAGGGCGAAAGCCTGCCTGTCCCTACGCTCTGCAGCCTCACGCTGGGCGCTCCTCTCCGATTGGCCTCCGGCGAAACCAAACCCGATTTCCTCGAGCGCGCCCGTCTCGCCGTCTGGAACCTCCGAAACACATGACCTTCGACCCCCAATTGCTGAAGCTCTTTGGCGGCGTCCTAGGAATCCTCCTCGTGGCCAGCGTCATTGGCTGGCGGTTGGCCAAACGGCCCGGCGACGAGAAATGGCGCGCCACGGTGGCCAATCTTAACGCCCGCACCGCCGCATGGTGGGTCATCGCCGCCGTCTTTGCGGGCTCGCTGTTCGTGGGCAAAACCGGCCTGCTCGTCCTCTTCGGCCTCGCGTCCTTCCTCGCGCTGCGCGAGTTCATCACCCTCACGCCCACGCGGCCCGGCGATCATCGCACGCTGTTCTGGGCCTTCTTCATCATCACGCCCCTGCAATACTGGATGATCGCGGAGGAATGGTATGGCCTCTTCAGCATCCTCATCCCCGTCTACGTGTTCCTTTTCATCCCGGTCCGCAGCGCGTTGGCCGGCGACTGCGAACGGTTCCTCGAACGCACCGCTAAGATCCAGTGGGCGCTCATGGTCTGCGTCTTCTGTCTGAGCCATGCCCCTGCCCTGATGACGCTGAAGATCGCCGGTTATGAAGGGCAGAACGCCAAGCTGGTCTTCTACCTCGTGGCAGTGACGCAGATAAGCGACGTGCTCCAATACGTCTGGGGCAAAACGCTCGGCCGCCATCGCATGGTTCCGACCGTCAGCCCGAACAAGACGTGGGAAGGCTTCATCGGCGGAATCGCCTCGGCGACGGCCATCGGTGCCGGACTCTGGTGGATCACGCCATTCACGCCGCTGCAATCGGCCGGCATGTCGCTCGCGATCACCTGCCTCGGATTCGCTGGCGGCCTGGTCATGTCCGCCATCAAGCGCGACCGCGGCGTGAAGGACTACGGCGCCTTGATCGAAGGCCATGGCGGCATGATGGACCGGATCGACTCGCTCTGCTTCGCCGCGCCGGTGTTCTTCCATTTGACCCGGTTCTATTTCACCTGAGGTTCGGCGGGATCCCCTTCCTTGGTCTCTACTTTTCCGTCCCCGGTGAATCGGACCAGAACGCATTTTCTGGCTCGGGAGCGGAATCCGGCTTGAAACTGGAGATGAAGGGTTCGACCGACGAGTTCCTGGTAGCCGGCTTCGAAGGACACCCGGGTGCCGTTGGCCGATTTGGGCGGAAGTTTAGTCGGGAAGACCCGCCCGAATTCGTAACAAGTGGTGTTTGAACGGAATCGGCTTCCGCTGGATCCTAGGCATCGTCCAATGCACGGGCCATCGCATTTCACTCAGCAGTCCGGTAAACGCCGATGGGCCGCTGCGGCTCTCCTTTCCCTCGGCCTTGCCGCAGCCTGCGGAGAATCGCCGGCTGAAAAGCCACCGCACCGCTGGCCGGCCGAGGCCGTCATCCGCTTTTCCGCAACCTCCACCCTCCACGACTTCGGAGGAACGCTCCCGGCCCAGCCGTTCCAGCTCATCCTGTCGAACAACACCTGGACCGCCGAGGCGGACGTCCGCGCCGGCCTGATGGCGACCGCCGAGACGAAGCGGGACCGCAACATGCACGCGATGATCGACACCAATTCCTATCCGGTGCTGCACGGGACGGTCTCGGCCGCGCCCATTCCGGGGCCGGCCGGCACCAATGCGGTCCTCAGTCTGAAGATTCGCTCCCAAGAAACCGCCCTTCCCGTCCGGGTGACCCACTGGTTGGAGACGGATTCCGACATCCAATTCCACGCGGCTTGGGACGTCTCCCTCAAGCAATACGGCCTGAAGCCGCCCTCCGTGCTGGGCTTCATCCGCGTCGGAGACACGGTCCGCCTCGAAGCGGACGTCACCGTTCACAAGAATGTTTCGTTGCCCGGAGACCCCTCAAAAAAGCCATGAACCTTGGCCCCGATTCCACGGTCGATTGAAATGGAGACCCGCCCCGATGAACCGTTCTCGACCGACGTTCTGATCGTCGGCGCCGGCCCGATCGGGCTGTTGCTCGCGAACCTGTTGGGCGCGCGCGGGGTCCGGACGATGGTGTGCGATCAGCGCACGGGTCCGCCGGCCGGCTCGATGGCGATCGGCGTCACGCCGCCCTCGCTGGAGATCCTCAAGCCGCTCGGTCTGGACACTGCGTTGCGAGACGCCGGAGTGCCCGTGCGACACGCCGAAGTACACGAGGCTTCCCGCAGACTCGGCCGGCTCGACTTCGCCGCGATCCGTTCGGAATACCCCTTCTTCCTGTCGATTCCCCAAGTGAAGACAATGGAGATCCTGCGCGACCATCTCGGGCAGTTTCCCACCGTCGAGGTCCGCGACGGAGTGAAGTTCACCGGATTGGAGCAAGACAACGACTGGGTCACGACCCGCTGCCGCGCTTCGACCATTGAACAAAGCTTCACCGTGAAGGCCCGGTTCGTGGTGGGCTGCGACGGACACCGGAGCCTGGTGCGCGAGGCGACGGGTCTGACCGTGCGTGAGAAAACCTATCCGCAACGCTTCATCATGGCGGACTTTCGGGACCAGACCGATCTCGGCCAAGAAGCGCGCCTTTTCTTCACCGCTGAAGGGTCGGTCGAATCCTTTCCGCTGCCGGGCGGTCTACGGCGGTGGATCCTCCAGATAGACCGTCTCAAGCCGGGCGAGTCTCCCGCCGAACATCTGGTCGGCCAGATCAAGCAGCTCACGGGCTACGATCTGCTCGCCGAACCCGACCCCTTCGTCAGCACGTTCGGTGCAAAGCGGATGGTCGTGGAACGTTATCACAGCGGCCGGATCGTCCTCGCCGGGGACGCGGCCCACGTCATGAGCCCGATCGGTGGACAAGGGATGAACACCGGTTTCGCGGATGCCGAAATGCTGGCCGAGATCCTGCCGCGCGCGCTGCGACGACCGGAAACGCTTCCCTCCAGTTTCGCGGCCTACGACCGGATACGCCGGGCCGCGTTCGAGGTCGCCGCGACCCGGGCGGAACGCGGCATGTGGCTGGGGACGTTGCGCGGGCGGATGGCTTCGCTCGTCCGCCGTGTCGTCATCCAACGCGTGCTGTTTAGCCGCTTCGTTCAACCGCGCCTTGCGCCCCACTTCGCCATGCTCACGATCCCGGGCTGCACCCTGGATCGCGCCTCCCGGTCGTGGCTCGCCCTCGAATGACCCCATGAATCTCATCCTGAAAATCAGGGAGCGGATCCAGACTCCGGAGAGCAAGCTCCGCTACAACGAAGGACTCTTCACCCGCGTGGCGACGGACTATGACAGGGCCACCCGCGCCATGTCGCTCGGCCGCGACCAGGCCTGGAAACGACGGCTGGTCTCGATGCTGCCCGATTCGCCCTCACCCCGTTGCGTGGACCTCGCCTGCGGAACGGGCGATGTGGCCTTTGAGCTGGCCCGTCGGTTTCCAAAAGGGGAAGTCGTGGGCATCGATCTGACTCCGGCGATGATCGAAGTGGCGACCGCCCGCCGCACATTTTCCAACATCGAGTTCCGCAGCCGGGACATGTGCCGCACGGAGATTCCGGACGGCTGGGCCGACCTGGTCACGGGCAGCTATGCACTGAGGAACGCTCCGGTGCTCGACCATGCGCTCCGCGAAGTCCATCGCATCCTGCGCCCGGGCGGCCGGGCGGCGTTCCTCGATTTCTCCAAGCCCGTGGCGCGCTGGCGGCATCCGCTCCAGTTCTATCTGCTGAAATTCTGGGGTGGTCTGTGGGGTTGCCTGCTCCACGGCGGTCCCGAGCACGCCTACATCGCGGAAAGCCTGCGCCAGTTCCCCGACCGACAAGCCTTGCGGGAGCAGGTCGCGCGGCACGGTTTCGATGTGGAAGCGGCCCGCAACTGCTTTGGAGGCATGCTGGAAATCCTCCTTCTGGAACGTCGGTGATCGCAGGACCGCCCCAAATGGATCGCTCAACTCCGTTCAAGTCCCCGCGTCGCGGCCCCGCTCTCGCGCTCCTCTGCCTCTCCGTCTGCATCATCGTCATGGACGGGACGATCGTGAACATCGCCCTGCCGACGCTGCTGCGGGAACTCGGAGGCGGTACGACCCTCCGACAACTGCAATGGATCGTGGACGCCTACACCCTGGTGTTCGCCGGGCTGCTGATGGCGGCCGGGAGCCTCGGCGACCGCTTCGGGCGCAAGCGCATCCTCGTGATCGGCCTGGTGCTCTTCGCCCTGTTTTCGGCCATCGCCGGCCGAGCCCCGACCGCACCGAACTTGATCTTCTGGCGAGCCATGATGGGCGTCGGCGCGGCGCTCATTTTCCCGGCGACGCTCGCCATCATCGTCAACCTGTTCCCTGAACCACGCCTGCGCGACCGGGCCATCGGCGCATGGGCGGCGATGAGCGGCCTCGGTGTCGCCATCGGCCCGGTGGCCGGCGGGTTCATCCTCGAACACGCATCCTGGGGCTGGGTCTTTCTGATCAACGTCCCGCTCTGTCTTGGCGTGGGCCTCGGGGTGTTCCTCTGGGTGCCGCCATCCCGCGACCCGACCGCGCGCCGCGTGGATCTGGGAGGAACGACGCTCTCGATGCTGTCCGTAGGTCTCCTCACTTTCGCCGTCATCGAGGCCCCGTTGGTCGGATGGCTCGATCGACGGACATTGGGCTGCCTCGCCGCCTCCGGCGTTCTCCTGACATTGTTCCTGAAGTGGGAGCGGCGCTGTCCGGAGCCGATGCTGGATCCCCGGTTGTTCCGCAATCGGACCTTCGCCGGCGGCAGCTGCGGCATCGCGGCCGCGTTCTTCGGATTGTTCGGCCTGGTGTTCCTCGTGACGCAATACTTCCAGCTCGTCCGGGGCTATGGCGCGTTCGAGTCCGGTCTGCGAACGATGCCCTTCGCGTTGTTCACCGGCTTCGCGGCGCCGATGGCTCCCTATCTGGCGCGACGCTGGGGCAATCGCAGCGTCATCACGGCGGGTCTGGCCCTGATGGCGTTGTCGAGCGCGCTGACCACGGCGAATGGCACGGACACCGCCTACGGATGGATCGTCCTGCAAATGCTGCCGCTGGGTCTGGGTCTGGGCTTGGTCAACTCCACGGGCACGGACACCATCATGGCCGGACTTCCGCGTGAAAGGTCCGGCATCGGCTCGGCCGTCAACGACACCGCCCGTGAGCTCGGTGGAACCCTCGGAGTCGCCGCGATGGGGAGCCTCTTCGCATCCCTCTACTCCAAGACCTTGACCTCGGATCTGGCGGATCTGCCCCTGCCCCCGGAAACCCTCCAGCTCTGCCAAGGGTCCGTGACCGCCGCCGCCGAGGTCGCGCACCGAGCCGGTCAAACCTTCGGCCCACTGGCGGAGACGGCCATCCGGCAGGCCTTGTCCCATGGCTTTCTCGATGGCTTCCACGCGGCCTGCTGGCTGGGAGCGGCGTTTCTGACGCTCGGAGCCGTCGCCTGCTTTTGGCTGCTTCCATCCCGGCAAGCCGCCCTCGCTTCGAATCCATCGCCGGAACCTCTCGTGGCCGAGGACTGAACCATTGCGCCGGGCGGTGGGACTTTGCGAACCTCCGGCCGCCATGTGGGTCATCCTCCAGCGTGAACTTCTCATCCGAGGCCGAGCCTTGAGCACATGGGGCATGCGGCTGCTGGTCACACTGGCGGCGCTCGTGGTCATCGCGCTGTATTTCCTGGTCGTCGGCTTGACGGGCGGAGGAGGCCAGTCGGGCGAAGCGGTCTTCCTGATCCTGTTCTACGGCCTGATGATTTTCTGCCTGTTCGAGGGCATCCGCACCTCGGCGCTCGGCATCACCGAGGAGCGACAGGACGGGACGCTGGGTCTGCTTTTCCTCACGCCGCTCTCCAGCCTCGACGTGCTCCTGGGCAAGCTCTCCGGCGCGGGCCTGACGGCGCTCTACGGATTGATCGCGGTCATCCCGGTGTTGGCGTTTCCGTTGATCCTGGGGGGCGTCACCTTCGGCGAAGTCTTTCGCGCCGCCGTGGTGCTCCTGAACACGCTGGCCCTCTCGCTCGCCTGCGGCTTGATCGGTTCCGTCCGGAGCCGCGACGGCATCGCGGCGATCGTGCGGGCGACCGGTTGGTTGATCGGTCTGCTCATCCTGCCGCTGCTCATCGAGCTCGGAGTGCAGTCGCTCGATTGGTCGAAGTTCGGAAACAACCTCAGCCCGGCCGGGGCGGCCAGTCCCGCCGCCGCCCTCATTCTGGCCCGCGACTCGGGTTACGCCTCCTCGGCGAACAGCTTTTGGCTCGGACAACTGGCATCCTCGGCGATCTCCGTCGTGCTGGTCGCGGTCGCGGCGTGGCGACTAAAGGGAACCTGGCGCCAAGACGAACCCATCCGGCTCCCCGCGACCGTCAGCCCTCGAACCGCGCGCGCCAAAACCACCTCGACCGATGCCGTGCACACGCTCGGGGCGGTCGTAGCGCGCCGGGCCGGAAACCGTCGTTGGTTCTGGTCGGTGATGGGTCTGGGGTTTCTGGCCAAGCTGCCGTCCCTGATGCAATCGGGCGGACCGGTTTTAGGCACATTGTCCATTGTCTTCCTGCCGCTGGCGCTGGCCGGCTTGGCGTCCACGCTGGTCTTGATCTACGTGGCCGCGCGGACCTACGCCGAAGCCCGACAAACCGGAGAAATGGAGATCCTGCTGACCACTCCCGTGGAAGATCGGGACATCGTCCGAACACTCTGGTTGGCGCTGCGCCCATTCGTCGTCTGGTTGACGGTGCTCGGAGCGGGAATCCAACTGCCCGGGTTCGGAATGCGGCTCTTCATGAGCTGGCCCACCGAACCCCTCGTCTATGCAATCGTCTCCATGCTGGGCAGCCTGGCCGCCGAAGCTATCGGCACGTTTCTCTTCGCCTCCGCCTGTGTCTGGGTGGGCATGTGGAAGGGGTTGACCTCGCAGAAAGTCGGCGGCGCAGTCGGTTGGACTTTCCTCCTCGTGGTCATCGTCACGTCGGTCGCCGTTGGCGTCGCCGGTCCCGTGGGCATGTTCGTCCTGATGCGCTACGTCGGCATGGACTGGTTCGCCAGAAGCGGCGCCACTTCCGATCCCATGTCGCGGATGCTTCAGCAGCTCCTCATGGTCCTGCCCAGCTTGGTCCTCCAGGCCATAGCGTATCTCGCCTGGCTTCGTTGGGCCCGCACCCGTCTCTATACCCGCTTCCGCGCCGAGGCCTCGCGCTCGGACAGTGTTCCCACCCGTTGGTCTCTCCAGCGTCCCCTTCCCCCGCCGCTGCCTCCGCCGGTTCCGACCGCGTGATCCGCTTTCCCGTTGGCAGCCGGCGGGCCCGGTCCTAGCCTCTGTCCATGCCCAGCTTTGACATTGTCTCCAAGGTCGACTCGATGGAGATCGAGAACGCGATCAACCAAGCCAAAAAGGAACTCTCCACCCGCTTCGATTTCCGCGGCAGCAAGGCCGAGATCACCCTCGACAAGCACGAGATCAAGCTCATCGCCGAAGACGCCTTCAGGATCCGCGCGCTGGAGGAGATCGTGGTCAACAAGCTGACCAAGCGGAACATCGATCCCAGGAGCATCGACCGCCCCGAACCCGACCTCTCGCCCTTGGGCCACGCTCGCCAAACGATCAAGATCAAGCAGGGCATCGACCACGAGAACGGCAAACTCGTCAGCCAGTTCGTCCGGGGCCTCGGTCTCAAGACCACCTGCCAGATCCAGGACGAACAAATCCGCGTCACCGGCAAGAATCGCGACGATCTCCAGGCTGTGATCGCAGCCATCCGGGGCCACGAATTCCCCGTTGCCCTGGGCTTCGTCAATTTCCGGGACTGAAGGTTCAACATCTCCGTTGACTTCGGAAACACCGGCTCGATAGGTTCCCAGTCCGCTTACCGGACTCTGACGGAACCTTGTCCCACCGAAAGGGACGCCGTCAAAGATCGGCAGAGCGAAAGTGGTCCCAGAAACCTGAAGTTTTCTGAGCATCCGTAGCTCAACTGGATAGAGCATCTGACTTCGAATCAGAGGGTTTCAGGTTCAAGTCCTGACGGGTGCACCACGACCGCAGATTTAGGTGGAGAGATGGCCGAGTGGCTGAAGGCACAGCTTTGCTAAAGCTGCATAGGGGTAACCCTATCGGGGGTTCGAATCCCCCTCTCTCCGCCATTCCTTCCTTGGGTGATCGCCCCCAAAGTTCGATGACCGGGTCTAGGTTCCCGCCCCCGGTTGACACCCCGGAAATGAAGGCCAAAAAACCTCCGAAACCCTATCGCGGCCTGCTCCTACGCCGGTCATGTCTGGTTCCCACTTGGCGGGTCTGGCTGCTGGTCTGCGTCTTGGCCACCGCCTTTTGCCTAGCGTCGGTGAGGTCGGTCTACCCCTTCCTCGCGATCAACGATCCTGTGCCGGCCAAAGTGCTCGTGATCGAGGGCTGGAATCCGGATTCCGCCTTCGCGACGGCCAAGGCGGAGTTCCGGCACGGCGGCTACCGGAAGCTGTATGTGACCGGCGGTCCGCTGGAGAAAGGAGCGCCCCTCTCCCAATACAAGACGCATGCGGAGCTGGGGGCCGCCACGCTGATCGGTCTCGGCATGAAGCCCGAGGAAGTCGAAGCCGTCCCGGCCCCACCTGTCCGCCGCGACCGCACCTACACTTCTGCGGTGGCCCTGGCGAAGCGGTTCCAAATCGAGTCGGTCCCGCCCACGGAGATCAACCTGGTCTCGGTCGGCCCACATTGCCGTCGCTCACGGATGCTCTTCGCGAAGGCGCTCGGCGACGGGATCCGTGTGGGCATCCTCCCGGTCGCGCCCGACGACTACGACCCCGCGCATTGGTGGAGATCGAGCCAAGGATTCCGGACGGTGAGCGGCGAAGTGATCGCCTACGTCTACGCGCGGCTGTTCTTCAATCCCGCCGAGGAACTATAGGCCCGAAGCCTCAGCCGGGTTCCTCGCCGCTGAAGGGTCGGTTCTCGTCCAAACACCGCACCAGCCTTCGGAAAAGCTTCTGTTGGCCGGCCTCTCCGTCGTCCCCCTTCAACGCGGCCGTCATTCGCCGCGCCAGCGTTCCTTCACGCAGATAGGTCTTGAGCGCGAGTTGCTCCATCTCGGACGCGCCGTGCGCAGGATCAAGGCGGGAGATGGCGCAGCCCCAAAGCTGGCGCGCCGTCGGACGAGACGCACTTTCCCACCCAAAGCCCCGCAGAAGCACGGGCTCAACGACGACCGCCGCATCCCCCTGTTCCACGCAGGCATCGAATGTGGGGCCGAGCGCGGCAACGGACGCTCCCCGCTGGTCGTCGAGCGAAAGCCTCGCTTCCGCGACCAGTTCCCGAAGCAGCGCGACCACGACCCGCAGGATGGCCAGATCGGCCGCCGGGCATTCCTGGATATCGAGCAGGCGGATCTCGATGCTCTGGCGGGAAAACCGCGCGATGGCGCCGCGGGAGTTGGAGAATTCGGCCTCGAGGACGCCTTCCGGATCGTGCGGGGCGAGGTCCCGGAGAATGGGCTGGAAGATCTCCCGGTCGTAGTCGGCCTCGGTGAAGACGGGCTCGGGGATCACGCCGCCACAGAGACGGGGAATCTTCGCCGAATTGGACCGGTAGAACGCGAGGCGATTGTCCTGAAGGCCTGTCAACTTTCCCTGGACGATCGGCGATGACGCCGCCAACGCGGGCAACAGCGGCAACACCAGACGGATCGCGGCATGGAGCCGGCCGAACTCCTCGTCGCTCGAAAACGGCAGGTTCAAGTGGACGCTCTGGACATTCGACCAGCCGTGGCCGCGACAGTCGAAGATGCGGTCGAACGCCTGGTAGACCTCGTTGAATTCGTGGGACCAGAGTTTGGACTCGTTAGGGGCCATCCACGGATGCATGGCCGTGGGGAGAAGCCGCGCCCCGTCCTTGGCCAGTCGCCGATTGACCTCGCGCACCTCGTCAGCGAACGCGTCCGACAATCCATCGAAGCCGCCCACCGGATCCGTCGTCTTCAGCTCGATCACATGGGCTGTCAGCTCATTGGACCAGGTCAGCAGGCCACGATCGATGTCGGAGACCGGCCGCCCTGTCGGGCCGACCAGCACGTGGTCGCTCCAAGGAACGGCCGCGAGCGAGTCGTCGCGCACGACCATGTATTCCAGCTCCACGCCGAAGCAGGCGAAGAGAGATCGATCGGGAGTCTTCATCGAGGACGGATCGGGGTCGGTTGCTCAGTCGTCGGAGCGTCGTTCACGGCGACGATCCAGCCGGCGCACGAAGGTCTCCATGATCCGCCCGTAGAGGGCGTCCTTCATGACCGTGTCCTCGAATCCGGCATCGATGCTGGGGTTGTCGTTCACCTCGATCACGAAGCACTGGCGGCCCACCTGCTTGAGGTCCACGCCATAGAGGCCGTCGCCGATCAGCGAGGCGGCCTTGACGGCGGTCCGCACCACGTTCACGGGCGCGAGCTCAACGGGCAGCGCCTCGACCTTGCCATAGTCGGTGTCGCCGTCCGCCAGATTCTGGATGATCTGCCAGTGTTTGGGCGCCATGAAATACTTGCAGGCATAGAGCGGCTTGCCGTCGAGCACGCCGATCCGCCAATCGAAGTCGGTCGCCATGAACTCCTGAGCCAGAAAGAGCTCCGACTTTTCGAGAAGCTGCTCGGCTTGGGCGTGGAATTCCTCCAGCGACTTCGCCTTGGTGACGCCCTGGGAAAACGAACTGTCGGGCTGCTTCAGGATCACCGGGAAACCCAGCTGGGAGCAGACTTCGTCGATGTTGTCCCGGTGCACGATGAGGGTCTTGGGCGCGAGGATGCCGTGCCGGTCCAACACCTCGGCCAGATAGACCTTGTTCGTGCAGCGGAGGATCGACTTGGGATCGTCCATCACCACCAACCCTTCGGCCTCGGCCCGGCTGGCGAACCGGAAGGTGAAGTGGTCCACGCTCGTCGTCTGGCGGATGAAAAGGGCGTCGAATTCCGCGATCCGAGAATAGTCGTCGCGGGTGATGATCTCGGCCTCGACGTCGAGCTCCTCGGCCGCCGCGATGAACTTCTCGATGGCCTTCGGGTTCGAGGGCTTGCGGGCTTCGGTCGGATCGTAGAGCACCGCCATGTGGTAGCGGGGAACGCTCTTGCGCGGGAGCGAAGGGCGTCGTCCCGCGAGATAGCTCCGCGCGATCTCGGTCAGGAACTGCCGATGGGAATCGGGGATCTCGGAGGCCGGAATCGGCGTGATGTCCTTCAGCTCCCAGAGTTCCTCGTTCTTCACGAAATGCGCGCGCAGCAGCGGCGCCTGGAACTGGTTGAACAGGTGGAGGCAGAGCCGGTCGTAGGCCTTCGCCATGTTTCTGGCGAAGTAGATGCTCAAGGTGAAGGTGCTTCCCTTGATCGGCGCGAGCGATTTCTGGATCAGTTCATCGAGATCTTCGGAGAGGATCCGCGTCACCACGGAGGACTTCATGTCCTGGATCGTCGAGATGCTCGGCTGGGGCCGATGTCCACGGGCCTCGGCCAACAGCGAGACGTAATAGCCGACGGACTGATACCGGTAGGAGCGGCACAGGTTGTAGACCCGGACGTGGCGCATGTCGGTGTAGCGCGCATCCACCAGATAGGAACGGGCGGCGACGACTTCGACGTCGGGCATGTCGATCTGGAACGGCCAGCGTTCCGGATTATTCACCACGATCAAGCTAGGCATGAGATTCTTCGTTGGCCGATCCGTCCACTTTTTCAATGATCATCAGATTGGCGTCGTAGGTGAGGACTCCGAGGAGGATGGAGGAGATCACGCGGTCGATGCCAATCGAATACTTCCGCGCCGGGGAGTGGGGGTTGGTGTGGAGCGGATCCGCCACGACGACTTCCCGCTCTTTCCGGTCGTAGCCGCAAAGCACGACGAAGTGCCCGGCGGGATTTCCCCGGATATCGTCCGAATCGTCGTTCGGACCGAATTCCCGGGCGCACCCGTAGAGATACGTCGAGGACAATCCTGCGATGACCGGGAGGTTCCGGTTCAGCAGCCGGCGGATCAAGGCGCCGCTCAGCAGCTCGAACTTGATCTGGCCGCCCATCTTGAGAAACGACACATAGGCCCGGGAAGCCTCTTTGAGCTTGGCGGAACGCTTGGCTCGAGCCTGTGCTTTCAACCGCTCCCGCAAATCCTCGGAAGAGAGACTCGACCAGGTTGGATCAAAGATCTGAAGGTTGTAGCTGTAGATCGTCACCTTGTAGCCACGTTTCAACGCGGCCCGTCCCAACAACACTCCCAGCGTGCCTCCGCCTTTCAGTCGCGGGACCCTCCGGATGACTTCCCCGAGGGAAATGTCGTCTCCCAGATGCCGATAGACCGCGTGAAGGCACGTCGGTCCGCAAGTCGTATCATCGGGCTGGGCCTGGAGGTCCAGCTCGATCCGGTGGCTGCTGTGCTCAACTGTTTCGCTCTTGTTCACGGGCAGGGTTAGCCGGATTGGCGGGACCCGGTGCAATCCAGTTCCAGCTGCGGCTACGCCTCCTACCTTGTGACCAGCCCGTGCGAGGAATCAATTCCCGGTTCCGCCGCCGTCCCATAAACGAAGTTTGCATTTCCCGTTGACGTTGCGGTCCCTCGGCCAGTCGCAGGCTGTTGCGGACGGCCGCTCCCGATGGGGTGAACTGAAAGAACCGTGGACAATCGAGACCATCCAACTTCGCCGACTCGAAATCCGGAAGATTCCTCCAGCCGGACGGCCTCGACGTCTTCCCACAAATCCGTCGAGAAGCCCCTCCACTAGAACCTTTTAAAACTTTTTAAATCGAGCGTCATCCTTCTTGATCTCAACGGCTCGATTCGCGACCTCAATCCGGCCTTCTGTCGCTCGATGGGATTCTGTCGTGAAGAACTGATCGAAGTCCATTTTGCACGGTTCAGCAACGATCCACCGGGAACAATCGAACGGAACCTGGTCAGACTCCGAAACGGCGAAATGTTGGAGCATGAAATGTTCAACCGCCAAAAGGACAGCTCCCTGCGCCACTAAGAGATCCGCGAGCCCTCAGCGGAACTGACCCGGCTGATGCTCGCCTATTCGGGCCGCAGACCGTTCGTCACCGAGCCGGTCAATCTCGACAACTTCGTCAACGAGACCCTCCGACAGGTCCAGTCTTCGTTGACCCGCAATGTCTGCGGCGATCTGCGGATCAACTCCGATCTTCCAGATTTTCCGGTGGATCCATCCCAGCTCACCCAGGTGCTGAAGAGCCTGTTGATCAATGCCGCTGAGGCCATTCAAAATCGAGGCGGCACGATCCGGGTCTCCGTCGGGGACGGCGAATTCGACCCATCCTCCTTGGCCGGCAATCGCACCGACCAACCTGTGACGCCGGGGCGATTCATGGCCCTCGAGGTCAAGGACGATGTCGCTGGCACGCTCGATGAAGTGCGGCAGCGGATGTTCGATCCGTTCTTCTCCACCACGTTTGTCGGGCGTGGTCTCAGCATGGCCGCAACCATGGGAATCGTCCGGGCACACAACGGAGCTCTCTTTGTCGACAGCGTCCCCGAAAACGGCACCACCGTGCGCGTGCTGCTCCCGGCGCCGCCGTCACCACCAGACTCCGTGCAGCACGACGGCCCACTCGCCGAAAAAAAAGATCCACCCGTCCAGCAAATCCGTGCACCGGCACGGTCCTCCTTGTCGAAGATGAGGACGGCATCCGGATGCTCGTGCAAAAACTTCTCGGAGAAATCGGCCTGAAAGTCGTCGCAGCGCCGACCGGCGAATCGGCGGTCGAGGTCTTCAACCACCACGGCGCCGAAATCACCTTTGCCGTCCTCGACCTCACCCTGCCCGGCATCTCCGGCATCGAGACCCAAGCCCGCCTCCGTCAAATCCGCCCGGACCTAGAAGCCCTCCTCACCCGCGGCTACGAACGCGAAACCATCCAAGGCTGCCGGGACGAGGACGGCTTCATCGACTTCATCCAGAAACCCTACGAGATCGCGACCTTCCATCACGCCGTTTCGTCGGTGTGCGAGAGACTTCAGACGGCCACACCGGCGTCGCTTTGATCCCTCGGTCAGTCAAGACGGACAGCCCGTCCTTCAGCGTGCGATTGCAACGCGGCGGCGAACAACTCGTGGCTCGCCACGGCCTCGTCCGGCGTCACACAGCCGAAACGATCGCCCAGCAATCCTTCCCGCTCCGCCGCGAACGCCGCCCACATCTGGAGGAAACAGTCGCTGAAGCCCGCTTCGAAGATGCCGCCGGTGACGACCGGGAATCCGCCTTCGGAATGGCCCACGTCGTAGCGTTCCCAGACCTGTTCCTTGCGGCGCTCGAATTGCCAGAAGGTCTTGGGTTCCTTCGTCGAATAGCGGACGCCGCGCTCGGTCCCGAGCACTTCCAGGAACCACGTGTTCATCTCGCCGGGCGCCAGCCGCTTGGTCTCGATCCGCATCGGCACCGGCCGGCCGTCGATCTCCGTCTCACAATGCAGCATGGCGTTGTCCCAGGTGTCGCAGGCCGCCATGCCACCCTTCCCGTCGGGCCGCTCGGTGTAGATCTTCTGGAGCTGGGCGAAGACGCGCTTAGGGCGGTAGCCGAGGCGGAACGGCACATGGCAGGCGTGCATGCCCAGATCACCCATGACGCCGATCTGCCCGCAGAACTGCGTCATGCGTTTCCAGTTCGCCGGCTTCGTCGGATCCAAGTCGCTCGCGTGCCAGAACCCGCTGCGGATCTCCAGCACGTGCCCCAGCTTGGCCGACCGGAGAAACTTCCACGCCTTTTGCACGCCCGGCAGAAAGGGAAATTCGCTGGAACAACGCACGAACCGTCCCAGCTTCGCCGCTTCGTCCCGGATGCGTTGGGCCGCTCCCAGGTCGATGCCGAACGGCTTCTCGGCGAAGAGGTCTTTCCCCGCCCGCAACACGTCCAGGTAGATCCCTTCGTGGAGATGATGCGGCACGGCCACGTAGACGACGTCCACATCGCTCTTCAGCAATTCGTGATGGTCTCCAGTCAACAGTTCGACCGTCGGGATGCGCTTGAACCAGTCCCGCACGACGGGTTGCACGTCGCAGACGGCGGTCAGTTTTAGATTCACCGGGCAGTCGACGAGCGCGCACCAACGCCCTATCGCCGCCGCCAGTTCCCGGCCCATGAGACCGCCGCCGATGAGACCGATTTTGAGTTCTTTCATAATACTAGGAGCACCAATTCACGATTAGCCCAACGAACAACCACCGATGGACACAGATGGGAATCCAGCCTCAAAACAAACCGAACGACCGTCCCGCAACGGCTCAATCGCAAGGAAAAGAGGCCGGGATTCTGTTCCCAACCTCTGTGTCCATCTGTGGTTAAACCGGCCATGTCCTTCCTACTGTTCCCGCCGATACGCGCGCGCCAGCAGAGACACCGGATGCACCACCTCGATGGGCGAATCCACGTCCCTTAGGCCATTGAGGATTTGGAGATGGCAGCCGGGATTGGCCGTGGCCAGAAGCGTGGCTTTGGTCGAAAGCACGTGGCCGATCTTGCGCTTCAGCAAGTCCGCCGCCTGCTCGGGCTGGGTGATCGTGTAGACGCCGGCACTGCCGCAGCACCAGTTGCTCTCCGGCAGTTCCGCCAGCGTCACCCCCGGCAACAACCGCAACAACTGGCGCGGTTGCAGCACGACCTTCTGCCCGTGGGCCAAATGGCAGGAGTCGTGGTAGGTGATCGTGGTCGGCTCTTCGAACGGCGAGCCCAATGGCGCGCGGCAACCGATCTGCGCCAACCACTCGTGGATGTCCCGGACCTTCGCGTCCCAGACCTTGGCCCTGGCGACATAGGCCGCATCGTCCGCGAGCAACGTCGCGTAGTGCCGGAGATGCGACCCGCAGCCACCGGCGTTCGTGATGATGGCGTCGAAGCTCTCCGGCGGCAGCAGATCGAGCGCGCGACGGGCCAGCTCACGGGCCAGTTCGCGTTCCCCGTTGTGGGCGTGGAGCGAACCGCAGCAGGGCTGCACAGGTGGCGTATGGACTTGGCAGCCGTTGGCCAAAAGCACGTCCACCGTGTCGCGGTTGATGTCCGAGAACATCAGGTCCTGCATACAGCCGGTCAGCATCGCGACCTTGTAGCGCGGCTGCGCCGGCGCTTCGTTGGGCTGGATGACCTTGTCTGAAAACTGTGCCGCCATGCGGGGCGTCTGCGGTTCCATGCGACGCAGATCCGCAGGAAGCAGCCGCGTCAGCCCAAGCCTTCTCAC
Source organism: Verrucomicrobiota bacterium (assembly GCA_038209745.1). Classification (GTDB taxonomy): domain Bacteria; phylum Verrucomicrobiota; class Verrucomicrobiia; order Limisphaerales; family CANJSG01; genus CANJSG01. Next base: position 12,338 of record JBBQXJ010000055.1, on the reverse strand, counting down.
CAACCGGTCCAACCCGGTTCGCTGATAGATCCGCAAACCCAGTCCCGCCAACCGGAGCAAACGCGGGTGCATGAAGAGCCCCCTCAATGTCAGCGTGCGCCAGAAGTTTCGCTGCGGCGCCCGGTTGATTCCGCTCTGCTCGATGTCGGCCCGGGCGGTCTCGAAAAGTCCGGCGTAGTTCACTCCGGCCGGACACGCCGTCTGGCAGGCCAAGCAGCCGAGGCAATAGCTCATCTCCTCCGCGAAGGACTTGGTGATACCGACGTCGCCATCGGCCACCGCCCGCATCAGGGCGATGCGACCGCGCGGGCTGTTCCGTTCGCGCTTCGTGGTGTCGTAGGTCGGGCACGCCGGCAGGCACAGGCCGCAGTGCATGCACTGTTGGAGCACGCGGTAGTCGAGGTCTTTGAGCGTCGCGGCCATACGAATCAGTCAAACATCTTGCCCGGATTCAGCAGCCGCTTTGGATCCAGCGTCTGTTTCAGCTGCCGCATCAATTCGTAGCTGGCGTCGCCGAGCTGGCGCCGGAGCCAAGGCTTCTTGGCCAAGCCGACGCCGTGTTCGCCGGTGATCGTGCCGCCCAAGGCCAGCGTCTTTTCCACGATGGCGTCGAGCGCGTGATGGACGCGCTTCATTTCGTCCTCGTCGCGTTCGTCCGTAAGAAAGGTGGGATGAAGGTTGCCGTCGCCCATGTGGCCGAAGGTGCCGACGAGCAGCCGATGTTCCACTGCGACTTGGGCGATGTAGGAGACCATTTCGGCCAGCTTGCTGCGCGGCACGGTGACGTCTTCCAGGATCGTGGTCGGCCGCATCCGGGCCAAGGCGGAAAAGGCGCTGCGGCGGGCGCTGGCCAGCTTGAGCGCCTCGGCTTCGTCCTGGGCGGTGACGACGCTGCGGGCGCCATTGGCCTGCGCGATCTCGACCATGCGGGCGGCTTCGTCGGCCACGGCGGCGGGATGGCCATCCGTTTCCATCAGGAGAAGAGCCGAACAATCGGTCGGCAGCCCGATCTTCGCGAAGTCTTCCACGCAGCGGATGGTCATCTGGTCGAGGAACTCCAACGTGCAGGGAATGATCTGGGCCGCGATGATGGCCGAGACGGTGTGGGCGGCATCCTCCATCCGGTCATAAACGGCCAGCATGGTGCGGCGGGCCTTGGGGCGGGGCAGCAACTTGAGCAGCACTTCGGTGATGATGCCGAGAGTACCTTCGGAACCGATGAAGAGATCCTTCATCGAATAGCCCGCGACATCTTTCACACAGGCGTTGCCGAGGCGGACGATCCGGGCGTCGGGCAGGACCACTTCCAAACCCATGACGTAGTCGCGGGTGACGCCGTATTTCAGGCCGCGCAATCCGCCGGAATTCTCGGCCACGTTCCCGCCGATGGTGCTGATCTTCATCGAACCCGGATCGGGCGGATAGAAGAGCCCATGCTTGGAGGCGGCTTCGTCGATCTTCTGGGTGATGACGCCGGACTGGACGCGGGCGGTGAGATTGGCGGGGTCGATCTCGATGATCCGATCGAGGTTCACCAGACAGAGCACGACAGCGTCGGGCGAAGGCACGCTGCCACCACTGAGCCCGGTGCCGGACCCGCGCGTGACGATGGGTTTCCCCTGCTCCGCCGCGAGCTTCACGCAGGCGGCGACCTGCTCGGTGTTCTGAGGGAAGGCGACGACGCTGGCCTTGCCCTTGAGCGCGGCCGTGCCGTCGAAGCCGTAGGGAATCAGATCCTCCGGCTCGGTCAGAACGTTCTTGGCGCCGACGATGGCGGCGAGGGATTCGGGGAAGCTGGGCATCGGTTCAGGTTTCAGGCGCAGGATGCTTTAACCGCAGAAGACGCGGAAAACGCAGAAGAAAAAAACGCACGAATGCTCCATGCCCTCAGCCCAAAGGACTGGCAGACGTTAGCCGGAGGTTGAGCGCCGCGATACCTCCGGAAATGCGCCTCCAGCAGAACGCGCCGTGAAGGGGTGCTAGAACCGTCCCGATATCCCGGCGGCCTGCTACCCCGCCGGGGTCGATCTCCCATCAGGCACCTGCCGGGGGTGTCGTCGCGCTGTGCGCAACTCGACCCCAGGCTACCTTCTGCCAACCCTTCGGGGTAGATGATCGGAAGGTGACAGCCGGAAAGAGTCGATCCATTTAGAAGGAGCCCCTCCCCCGGTGGATCCACGTCGTTCGGATGACTCGCGGACGTGACCGTCCGCGCTCCTCCGGCCGGCGCCAGGAGTTGGACGCGCACAGACTTCGGAACAGACTGGAAGCCTGTCCTGCTGGATCTGTGTCCATCTGTGTCCATCTGTGGTTGAACCCTCAGCCCGCGATCATCTTCAACGCGTCTTCCACACTGGCACCGTCGTGGACCATGGCCATGAGGGCGCGGACGATGCCGGCCGGGTTCGCGTGCTGGATGATGTTGCGGCCATAGACAATGCCGCTCACGCCCTGTCCCAGCAGGCCCTGGGTGCGGACAAGGATTTCGCGGTCGCTGACCTTGCCGCCGCCACGCACCAGCACGGGGATTCCACCGGCGGCTTCGATGATCTTGTGGTAGCGCGAAACATCGTCGGTCGGGTCGGCCTTGAGGATGTCGGCGCCGAGTTCCACGGCTTGCCGGGCGAGGTGGACGATCTTGGTTTCGTCGCCGTCGACCATGTAGCCGCCGGCCTCGGAATTGGGCCGGAAGACGAGCGGCTCGACCATCATCGGCATGGCGTAGTGGTCGCTCTGCACTTTCAGGCGAAGGATGTTGTCGATGCACTGCTCCGTGACCTCGGGCGCTCCGGGAATCTGGAAGAGATTCACGCAGACGCAGGCGGCATCGAGGCGGACCGCCTGGAGCATGGCTTCGTCCAGCATGGCGCTGTAGCGCGCGTCCGGCAGTTCCTTGCCATAGACGTTGGCGACATCCACACGGAGGACGAGGCGCGGCTTGATGTGGCCGGGAACATTCTGCAAATGCCGCGCCTGCCCGGTGGTGAGCTGGATCGCGTCGGGCCCGGCGGCGACGAGCGTGGCGACGGTCTTGCGGATGTCCTCGATGCCGGTGAGGAAGCCGGGCTGGTTGAAGAAGCCGTGGTCCACGGCGACATCGAAGCAGCGGCCGGACTTGGCGTTGAACAGGCGGTTGAGACGAAAGGCTTTCATGTGGGGCGGTTCAAAGAATGGAAAAGCAGGAGGGTGGACGAACTGTCAAGGAACGCCTTGGAGTGCGCCGGCTGGACGGCGCTTTGGTGTGGCCGATCCGACCCAAAACGCCGCACCAAAGCGGTGTCGAGCCACCGCAGTCCAAAAGCTTTGCCAAGGTCGATGCACGTTTCACGCAGGTCATTTTAGCGGACGCCCATGAGATGCTTCAGGATGAAGAGTTCAAGCCCTTCGTAGTCCCGGTCGGCGATGAAGGCGCGCTCGGTGTCCCGGTTCAAGGTCCGGACCTTCTCGACCAGATGGAGGAAGATCTCTCGGCTGTTCGCCAAGTGGCTGGTGACGGGACTGCCGGTTTGGATCCGCATGGCCTTCACATCGAGGCCGACGAATTCGCCGTTCTTGCCGTAGCCGTTCTCCTCCAGCACCCGGACCTGGTTGAAGGCGACACGCAGATTGGCGGCGCCGAAGTTTTTGTCCTGGTCGTATTTCAGGCCGTTCTGGTCGTTGAGATGGACGCTGGCCAGCTTGCCGTGGGCGAGGGCGAAGGCCATTTCGTCCGAAGGATCCAAGCCGGCGAGAAGCGCATGGGCCGTCTCGATCAATCCCTTGACCCGCTTGGGATCGTTCGACGCGTAGGCGAGCGTCAGGGCGTGGCCGATGGTCGGCACGTAGGCCTGGTCGGTCGGTTCGTTGGGCTTGGGCTCGATCCAGATCTCGATCTCCGGATCATGGGCGAGCATCCGGTTGATGGCTTCGAGGAGGCGCTGGTAGGCGGTGACGGCGTTCTTGGCTTCGCGGAGGTAGGTGCCTTCGCGGGCGAGCCACAAAACGATGGCCTTGCTCCCGATGGCGCGGGCGATGTCGATGGAGCGCAGGGTCCGGTCGAGGGCGTATTGGCGGTCGCTGGCGGAGTTGGAGGTGTAGCCGCCATCGACGGTCTGGGGCGCGAACCAAAGGCGTGGCGCGACGAACTCGGGGATGAGTCCGTGGTTCCCCAACATGGCCCGGACGGTTCCGGCCTTTTCGAGGATCTGGGCGGCGGACATCTGGTCGAGGCCCGGCACGACATCGTCGTCATGGAACTGCACGCCTTCGAAGCCAAGCGGGCGGTAGAGGGCGAACTTGGTTTCGTGGTCGAACAGTCTGCGGGTTTCGGGACCGAAAGGATCGGCTCCTTCGCTGATGTTCCATGGGCCGAAGGAGAAACGATATTGAATGGGTGCGCTCATTTGATGGTTATACGATGGCCGAAACACTTCCCCCGCGCTACGCCTCGGGGCTCAACCGCTGGCACTATCGCCTCATCGCCACGCTTGCCTGGTGCCCCATATCCGGAGGATCGTGCCAGCCGTGCGTGCTCCCCGCGAAGACATCCAGCTGGCCGAAGGCCAGACCTTTCGCCTGCTGCGTTGGAGCCGCAGCCTCGACCGGATCGAAGTCGTCCAAGCCCCCGGTCGAACCAAGCCGATGCACGGCCGAGGCGAGGAGTGGCACTATCATCGGGAACTGGAGCTCACGCTGATCCAACGCGGCGCCGGAACCCGTTTCGTGGCGGACCATATCGAGCTTTTTGAACCGGGAGACCTCGTGCTGCTCGGGGCCAACGTGCCGCATTGCTGGCATCCACGGGGCGCTTCGGCCGGCGTGTCGCTGCAATGGGACCTCCCTCTGGACCATGGGCTGTGGAACATCGGCGAAACGGCGGGGCCGCTGCGAAAGCTGAACGAGCGCGCCCAGCGAGGACTGCATCTAAGGGGCGAAGCAGCGCGGCAGGCCCGCGAACAGATCCAGCAGTTCGCGGAACTGGGCGGTCTGGAACAGTTCGCCGCGTTCATCCGGTTGCTCGGGACGTTGTCCGATGCGCCGGAGCGGGAACTGCATCCGCTCTCCGAAAGGGCCTTCGCTCTGGCCGGGACGGTGGAGCATCAGGACGCGATCCGCCGGGCGGTGAGCTACATCCTCGCGCACTACCGCGACGCGGTGCGGTTGGAGGATCTGCACGCGTTGACCGGGATGAGCCGGGCGACCTTCGCGCGACAGTTCCAACGACATGCGGGGAAACCGTTCTCGACCTTCTTGAACCAGGTCCGCTTGCAGGCGGTTTGCCGGGCGTTGCGCGACACGATGGAACCGATCAGCGCCATCGCTCTGGGGAACGGGTTCAACCAGCTGTCTTTCTTCAACCGGCTCTTTCGGCGGGAATTCCGGATCCATCCCGGTGGCTACCGGGAGAACTCTCAGCGCGCCATCATGGCGGCGAGCCGGAGAAAGTCTTCGGGCAGCCGGTTGAGGTAGTTGACCATGTGCTGGGCGGCGATGTGGAGGGTCAGCCCGAAGGTGGCGAGGATGCCAAGAGCACGGACGCTGAAACTCTCGGTGAAGACGTTCATCTGGGGCACGGCGCGGGCGAGGATGGAGAAGACGAGGGAGATGATGAAAGACACCGCGATGATCGGCCCGGTCATCTGGAGCGCCATCAGGAAGGTGCCGCTCGTGCGGCGGATCATTTCGTCGGCGGTCCACGTGCCCAGACCCGCCGCGCCGATCGGCAACAGCTCGTAGGCGCGTCGAAAGCCGAGCAGGAGCCAGTGGTGGAGATCGAGCGAGAGCCAGATGACGGCGGCGACGTAGTTGAGGAGCGTTCCGACGGTCGATCCGGGAGTGGCGCTCATGGGGTTGATGGTCGACTGCAGGGACAATCCCATCTCGGCCGTGACGATCGCGCCCACCATGTCGAGGGCGTAGAAGAACAGCCGCGCGCTGAAGCCGAGGGCGAGCCCCACGAAGACTTCGACCGCCATCGTCCCGACGAGCCCGAGCAAGTCATGACTGCCGGGAGTGGGACCGCCCAATGGGTCGCAGACGAACCAGGCAAGAAAGGCGGCGGAGGCGATTCGGACCCGCACCGGCACCTGGGCCGCGGAGAAGACGGGAAACACGACCAGCATCGAACCACCGCGGAGGAACGCCATCAGCCAGTTGAAGAGGGCCGGATCCATGCGTCCTCTATTTGGCCATGTCGGGCATCTTCTGGATGAGCTGGACGGTGAACTCAGAGACCTTCCGCAACATCCAGGGCAGCGATATGATGAGGACCGCGAGGACGGCGAGCGCCTTGGGGACGAAGGTCAGGGTCTGTTCCTGGATGGAGGTGACGGCCTGGAAGAGGCTGACCATGAGGCCGACCACCATGCCCGCGAGCAGCAGCGGCGCCGCCATGGACACGGCCAGCATGACCATGTTCTTGATCAGTTCGATCGCCATTTCAGGGGTCATAAGTCAGGTTCCGAAACTCATCACGATGGACTTCACGAGCAGGTTCCAGCCGTCCACCAGGACGAAGAGCAGGATCTTGAGCGGCAGTGAAATCGTCATCGGAGGCATCATCATCATGCCCATGCTCATCAGGACGGTGGCGACCACGAGGTCGATGAGGATGAACGGCAGGAAGAGCAGGAAGCCCATCTGGAAGGCCGTGCGCAGCTCGCTCATGATGAACGCGGGCACGACGACCTTGATCGGAAGGTCCTGGACGGTGGTCGGCCCCAGCTTGGCCAGCTCGATGAAGAGCTCCACGTCCTTCGGACGGGCCTGCCGGAGCATGAAGGCTTTTATCGGGATGGCGGCGCGGTCCATCGCCTGCTGGCTGGTGATCTCCTTGGCGCGATAGGGCGTGATCGCCTCCTTGTCGATGCGCTCCCAGGTGGGCGCCATGATGAAGAAGGTAAGGAAGAGCGAGAGGCCGACGATGATCTGGTTCGACGGGGCGCCCTGGAGCGAGAGCGCGGTGCGGACGAAGGAAAGCACGATGACCGTCCGTGTGAACGAGGTCATCAGGAGGATGATCGACGGGGCGAGCGTCAGGAGCGTCATGATGACGATCAACTTGACCGCGGAGTCGACGTCCTGCCCTTGTTCGCCCCCGTTCATGCTGACTTTGATCCCGAAGGGGGTCGGAATCCCGCTCGCGGGGGTCGCGGGCGACGGCGTCTGGGCGGACACCGGAACCGCGAAGAAGGCGAGGAGAAGCAAGCCCAGCCCGAACCAACGATGGAAGGTGGACCGGTTCATGGCCCTTTCCTTGCGACGACCTGCCGGAGGGCCTCCATGAAGCTCGGAGACGCCGGAGGCAGGGCCGGAGCCGCCACGTCCTGACTGGCTTCGGCGGCCTCTTCGGCCGGCAGATGGGTGAGCATGCTGATACCGGACGGAGTCGCGCCGAGAAGCATCCGCTGCGGACCGTAACCGATCACCACCAGCGACTGCTTGTTCCCGAGCGAGCGGACTTCCATGACGTTCAACCGGACGCCGCCCTGGCTCCGGCGAATCACCCGTTGCCAGTTCCGGTAGAACCAGACGGCGCCGAAGAAGATCGCGAGCACCACCATGAGCGCACCGAAGACGCGCACGAATGATTCGCCCGCGTCGAACCCCGGAGTCGGGGCCGCCGGGGAGTCGAGCCCGGGAGCGGCGGACAGAAGCACGGCGTTCGTCCCGTCGGCGGCGGAGGCCGCTACGCCCAGCAACGCGAGACAGACGAACTGGACCAGTTTTCGGGAAAAGGACATGGGCGGAGGCTCACTCGTTCGAGCCGAGGATCCTGGTGATCTTGATGCCGAACTGGTCCTCGACGACGACGACCTCGCCGACGGCGATGCGCCGATGGTTGACGTAGAGGTCGACGGGGGCGTCGGCCACCTTGTCGAGCTGCACGACGGAACCGGCGGCGAGCCGGAGGACGTCCTTCATCGGCATCATGCAGGAGCCGAGTTCCACGGTGACCTTGACCGGGACCTCCATCAGCACGTCGAGATTGGGGGAAACAGCATCCATGGGAGTCATTGGTTCTTGAGGACTTGGGAAAGTTCGACGGCCCATCGGCCGTCCTGCACGCCGAGACTGGCGTTGAATTTCGTGATCTGGGAAAGGCGGACGCGAATCTCCCGCGACATGGAGGGATCGAGCTTGATGACATCGCCCGGCTGCAGACGGGCGATCGCGCCGGCGGTGAGCTCAAGATCCTGCCACTCGGCGGTGACGGGCACCGGCACGTCGTCGAAGCGGTGGTTCCAAACGGGCCCGCCCGCGACCGTAGGCGCCTCCAGATGGGAGTCGATGTTCTGGCTGAGGCGCCGGATGAGCGTCTCCAAGGTGTGGAACGGGATGCCAAGCTGCATCTGCTCCATGCAGTCGCCGACGCGCGCTTCGAGCGTCATGGCGAGAAAGATGGTGTCGTGCGGCGCGGTCTGGAGGAAACGGCCGTTGTTCTCCGTGCCGACCATCTTCGGGCGGAGCTCCTGGAATTCGGCCCAGGACCCCGTCCACTCGGTCATGATGAGCTGCACGACCTGTTCGAGCAGGGCGTGCTCGATGTCCGACAAATCGTGCTCGTGGTTGATGGAGTGCGCGGGGCCACCCATCATCCGATCGACGATGGTGAGGCCGAGGCGGGGGTGCATTTCCAGGATGCAGAGGCCGTGCAGGGGCTCGACCTTGAAGACGCTGATGTAGCCGGGATTATTGAGGCCTTCGGTGAACTTCTCGAACGGGATGGTGTGCAGCTTCGACATCTGCAAGCCCACCTCGAGCCGCAGATACATGGAGAGGCGGGAAGCGAGGTTCTTGATGAAGTTCTCGTGGTGGAGGCGGAGCCTGCGCAGATCGCCCTGCGACAGGAAGACCGGGTTGCGGAAGTCGTAGGGCTGGATCGTCTCCTTGGCCAAAAGGCTCTTCTGCTCGCCTCCCTGATGGACGACAACGCTGTGGTCGCTGACGGAGACCTCGGCGAGAAGCCGCTCGACTTCGTTCTGGGACAGGACTTCAGCCTGTTGCTGGTCCTGTTCTTGTTCTTCCTGGGCCGGATCCATGGCGGTGGTGGGTCTGGAACGGCCGTCTACTGGATGGCCATCTCGGTGATGTAGATCTCCTTCACCACGTCGCCGCCGAGGGCGCCGTTGATGACGGTCAGGAGCTCGGAGCGGAGCTGGTTCCGGGCACCCGGCTTTTCGAGATCGGGAATGGTCTTGGAGCCGAGCGTCCCATTGGCGACGTCCAGGATCTTGTCCTTGTTCTCCTCCATGAAGCTGGTGAAATTACTCTTCTCTCCCACGAGGGTCAGGCTGGTCATGAGGATGCGCGCGCCGGACGTGCCGGCGAGGTTCACCATCATCCTTTGGATCGCAAATTTGGGAGCGCCCTTGGGAGTGGGCGCGCCGGCGGTCTCTCCATGTCCGGCAGGAGCGGCGCCGTGGCCCGCAGGAGCCTTCTCGGCGGACGGACCATGGCCTCCCTCCCCGGCCGGATCTTCAACGTGCGCGCCGGCCGGAGCGGCTCCGGCTGCGGACTTGAGCTGGGGCACGAGAACGAAGGCCGTCATCACATAGGCCAGCACCGGCATCAGGACCACGGAGATGATGAGCGGCAGCATGGGCTTGATGCCTCCGGCCGCCGGCGCGGCCGGGGCCGCGCTTTTTGCTTCTTCCTTGTTTTCGGACATGGGCCTTGGGTGCGGTTAAGGGAACGTTAGCGCTTGAGGTTGACGAGCTCCTGGAGCACTTCGTCGCTCGTGGTGATCATCTTCGAGGTCGCCTGGAACGAACGCTGCGCGATGATCAGGTCGGAGAACTCCTTCGCGAGATCGACGTTCGACAGCTCCAGCGCGCCGGAGACAACGGTTCCCAGCCCGGCGGTTCCGGCGCGAGCAGGGGCGCTGACAGGGTTGGCGTTGGCGAGTCCGGCATAGAGGTTGTTGCCCGATTTCATCAACGCCTGGGGGTTCGCGTAGTTCTGCAGGAGGATGCTTCCCCGGGTGAAGTTGGACATGCCGTCGGAGAGAGCCACGTTTATGTCTCCGCTGGTGTCCACCGTCCAGCCCTGGACGCCGAGAGGGACGCCGGCGGCGTTGGTCTTACCATCGGCGTCGATCTTGATATCGCCGACGGTGCTGACCCCGCCCGATATGTCGTTCCCTTGGACACGGAGCCCATCGGAGGTGACGAGGTAGCTGTTGGCGTCGAGATGGAACGTGCCGTCGCGGGTGGCGTAGGTGGTGCCGCTGAGGGCGTCCTTGACCAAGAAGTAGCCTTCGCCCGCGATCGCCATGTCCGAGGTCACTCCGGAGCGGCTGAGAGCGCCTTGGGTGTCGATGTTGTGGATGGAAGTGGTGCTGACGCCCGAGCCGACCTGGATGGCGGTGAGTCCCGAGCCGGAAGCGCTGGCCGGTGCGGATCCCCGGAGAGTCTGGCTGAAGGCATCCGAAAACTCGGTGCGGGCGGCTTTGTAGGCCGTCGTGTTCACGTTCGAGATGTTGTTGCCGATGACGTCAATCTGGTTCTGGAAACTCTGAAGTCCGCTGACGGCGGAAGAAAGGGAGCGAATCATAGGTCGATTTTTTAGGAGACGTTGTTGTGAGCCACTGGAATCTGGGTGGCGGATGTTTGAACCGCCGTTTGCTGGACTTTGGGATCGGGGAGCCGGACGTTTTTCACCTCGGACATCTTGTAGGTCTGGCCGTTGACGACGATCTGCGGAACTCCGTCCACGAGCGACACCTTGGACACGACTCCGGAGACCATGTCCGCCGAATTGGTGCTGCTGCCGGGCATGACATCGACCGTGCTGCCGATCAGCGAGCTGGAACGGAGCCATGACATGTCGGTCTGCATGCTCTGGGTCGACTGGAGCGTGCTGAAACTCGTCACCTGCTGCGCGAAGTCGTTGTTCGAAAGCGGCGCGCTGGGATCCTGGTTCTGGAGCTGGGTCACCAGGAGCTTGATGAAGGAGTTCTGGTTGAGCGTGTCCGACGGCTTCCGCGCGGTCGCGAAGGTTTCGGCGTTGAACCGGTCGATGGAGGCGGCGTCGTTGGATGAAATGGCGGGGGTCATGGCGTGTGGTGTCGGCGGGGTTCAGGCCCAGGTTTCGAAGGAGCGTCCGCTACCGTATTCCCCCTTCCGGGCAAGGGCCGGACGATGGGAGGGACGGCCGGTCATCTGCGGGAGCGGGTTCCGGTCTTCGCGCGTTTCCCGGCCTCCGCGCTGCTCGCGGCCGAATCCGGGACCTTCCCGGAACTCGCCGCGGGACTCGGCGAAGTTCTGGCTCTCGTGCTGCGCCGGCTGTCGCTGCGGCTGGTTGTTGAAATCGGAGGACTGCAGCGGAAGCAGCCGCACCTGCTGGCCGGCCAAACTGGCTTGAAGGCGGTCCCATCCTTGGCGCAGCTCGGCGGCGTCCCCCTTGTCTACCCTTACAAAGGCGTCGAACCCATGGCTTGTACGGGTGATCTGGACAAAAAGTTCGGTCTCGGGATCGGGTCGGAGCATGACGGCAAGCGAACCGGCGCCGGCGCTCTTGAGCACCTCGACTTCGTGGCTGACGACGGACTTGATCCGTTCCACCGCTTCGATGCGATCCAACTGCCGGATCTGGTCGGCCCCTTGAACGGACGCAACATCGGCGGCCATCGAGAGCGCGACAAAAGAAGTAGGCAGGCCGTTGGGCAGCAACTCCACGCTCGCGTCGACCGACTTGGGAGCAATGCTCCTAACCGGCAAAGTTGGAGGGGTAGCAGGAACAAAATTGCCGGTTGGACCGGCAGTTTCGACCGTCTGAGGCGCAGTATTCATCCTGCTCAACTCACGAGCAGTCGATATGCCAGCCGGAAAAACCAACTGATTCCCGGGCCGATCCAGGGCACGGGATTCAAGCCGACGGTTCACGGTCCCGCGCGCGATCGATGGCTCCGGATGCTCCGGCGTCTGGCTGCCGTCCCTCTCGCCCCCGGATCCAGCCATTTCGTCCCGTGTAACGCTCTGCATCCCTCGGTCGATGGTCGCCACCACGGCCGCCATCAAATCCGGCGGCGCCATCGGATCCGAGAACGCTGCTTTCGGAGACGACATCCCAACCGATCGGGCTGAAAACGGCCCACGACCTTCCCCGATTCGGACTCCCTGGGTCGCACCAAAGACCACTAACTCGGGCGACGGCAGAGGAACGGACGTCGTTGGAACGGTCGTCGTTGGAACGGTCGTCGTTGGAACGGTCGTCGTTGGAACGGTCGTCGTTGGACCGGTCGTCGTTGGAACGGTCGTCGTCGGAACGGTCGTCGTCGGAACGGTCGTCGTCGGAACGGTCGTCGTCGGAACGGTCGTCGTCGGAACGGTCGTCGTCGGAACGGTCGTCGTCGGAAC
>JBBQXJ010000054.1:0-32753 GCA_038209745.1 Verrucomicrobiota bacterium | reverse complement strand
CTCCCCGACCAAGAACAACTCCATCAGAGAACGACGCACGGGCTATTGCCCCCCACCACTACTTGAAGCGTGCCACCACCGTAACTCGCTGATGATAAGCACATCGGTTGTGCAGCCGGTCACAAACTCCCCGGCAAATTTAGCCCACCCGGCAAGAAACGCCGCGTGAATTGCTCCAGTCATCGCATGAAACGGAGCCTTGTTTGCTTTAACCGGGGCGTTGTTCGCTTTAATTGGAGCGTTGTTCGCTTTAACTGTAGCGTTGTTCGCTTTAACTGGAGCGTTGTTCGCTTTAACTGGAGCATTGTTCACTTTAACTGGAGCATTGTTCACTTTAACTGGAGCATTGTTCACTTTAACCGGGGCATTGTTCACTTTAACCGGAGCGTTGTTCGCTTTAACCGGGGCGTTGTTCGCTTTAACTGGAGCGTTGTTCGCTTTAACCGGAGCAATGTTCGCTTTAACCGGGGCATTGTTCGCTTTAACTGGGGCGTTGTTCGCTTTAACTGGGGCGTTGTTCGCTTTAACCGGGGCGTTGTTCGCTTTAACCGAGGCATTGTTCGCTTTAACCGGGGCGTTGTTCGCTTTAACCGGAGCAAAAGGTCGGGCGACGGCTCCGGCCAAGCCGCAGTTTGATCCGCTGCCGACGGAACCGCTCCTCTGGCCACTCCGGAATGCTCCAAAAACGCCACCGCCGCCCGTCTTTCATTCATCCGACCTCACGAGAATGATCGTCGCGGCGACGGCGAAGCCAAGCCGATGGTCGGGCGCTGGCTCCCGCCAAGCCGCCGTTGCGCCTTCTGCCGTCGGGACCGCCGCTCTGGCGACAGCGGGACGCTCCGGAGTTGCCAGAATCGCATTCAAGAAAGGAGTTCGCCGCCAGGCGGCTCGGCCGGAGCCGTCGCCCTACCTTTCCGGGACACCTCCCCCGGAGCTCCACCGCCCCATCTCCGGCGGATGCCGTTTGCCGCTCCAAACAATGAACCCCCTGATTCATTGGAGATACGACTCCTCCGTCCGCCTGGCCAGCAGCCGATACCGCATCACCTCCCGGCACGGGTCCATGAACCGCAGCTTGGGATTGGGCACCAACCCCTCTCGGGGCGGACGCGGAGGCCCATCGGACGGAGGAAACGAGTTAGGCTGCATCTTTTCACTGGCCTTTTGCCCTAAATCGCTGACAATCACCAGTAAGAAGAAGGAGCTAGGCTGCAACCGGCCGGGATAAGCCGCGCGCAGCGCGGCTCTATAACAATGTTAGGCGTCTCCGCACACCATGCTTCCAATTCAGCTTTCCAATAGCACTGGTGGTTGCGACTCTGCACCAGTCGTCCTTTTTCGGCTCGGCTCGCTGGATCTGTGGTATTACAGCGACGCCAGTTGGACTCGTGTTCGATTCCATTCGTGTGTCGCGGTGCGGTTCGCTCCAGACCCGTGTGTAACCGAGGCAATGATCGGGGCATACAGCAAGGTGCAAGAGGAGCCCGACTCCTCTTGGATTCGGGAGTTACAGTCGCGAGCCACAGAGAGGGAACGCTTGCAGCCCGACCTTCGCCATATGTTAGTTTATTTTGACCACTACGGTTGCTTGGAGGTCATCGCGCAATCGGCGACCGTCGAAAACAACAGCCAACCACCACCGAGTTTCCATGACACCAGCGCCTAACAATGCGCTGCAGCGCCTATGAGGTTTGTCAAAGGGTGAGGCTGGGTCCGGCAGGGTTTGTTGGGTGGGGTATTACCGGCGCGGAGCGGAACGTGAGTGGAGGTGTTGGCCCACGGTCCGAGGCGCGCGCGACAGGGGTTTGGTTTCGCTGACCCATGGGTTGCGTCCGTTCGGCACGGGTTCTTCACTCGCGGTCTTCTGCGAGACCGGAACGGGCCAGAGGGCGCGGAGGGCATCGATCCGGATGAGCTTGCTGGGGGAGGGGAACGCAGCCGCCATCCGCAGGGTCCGGTGGAATCGCGATTTGGCCTGGAAATCGAGTTTGAACTTCGGTGTCGGGGTTTTGAGGGTCTGAGCAAGGCTCGCGTCGAATCTCGATTTGCAGGAGCCGACCGGCATCCCCATGCTGGAGGGCGACATCGGATCGGATGTCATTGATGCCGTATTCCCATCCGCAACCCATCAGTCCGAAGGAAGCTTTTCGGAAGGTCCGCCATCTCGTTCCCGGAGCCATGGCGCTGACCTGTGTGGCGGGCTTCGTCAATTCGGCGGCGCTCGGCGTCTTCCACAGTCCGGTCAGCCACATGAGCGGCACGGTGTCGCATCTGAGCATCGATTCCGCCGCGGAACGCTGGGTCGATGTGGCGTCCTCCGTGGGCATCGTCTGCGGATTCGTGCTGGGCGCGATGCTGGCCGGCATCGTCGTCGGAGCCTGGAAACTGATTCCGGGTCGGGCCTACGGCGTGGTCATGGTGGTGGAGGGAGCGGCGCTCGCCTTGGCGTCGATTCTCCTGATGGACGGATCGAGGGGTGTTGGATTGCCGCTGATCGCCTTGGCCTGCGGTCTACAAAACGCGATGAGCAGCAGCTATTGCGGCTTGATGATCCGCACGACGCACGTCACGGGCACGGTGACGGACATCGGCGTCATGCTCGGCCATTGGGTGCGGCATCGGCAGATCCAAAGCTACAAACTGGCGTTCCTCTGTGGGCTCGTCCTGTCGTTCGGCGTCGGTGGCTGGGCGGGCGCGATTGCGGAAGGCCGGTTCGGGCCCATGACGCTTTTCGGACCGGCGGTCTTGATGACGACGGCGGGGTTGGTCTTTTGGTTCATCACCCATACCGGCGTGGTGGATCTGATGCAGAGCGGGGAGGAGAGACCGCCCCAGACCGGGAGCTTTCCCGATCGGACTTGAGGCGGCGGCTTGACCGGGCGGCAGCTTGGAACCAGCGGATTCTTGCTCGCGGCGTGGTCTGGCCGTATGCCCTTACGCGATGAAGCCGCCCCCGTTGCCGCCGAAAGTCGTGTCTCTCCTTCCGTCGAACACGGAAATGGTCTGCGCGTTGGGGATGCGGAGCCGATTGATCGGACGTTCCCACGAATGTGATTTCCCGCCGGAGGTTCGATCCTTGCCGGTCTGCACCCGCGCCCGCCTGGATCCCGAGGCATCGAGCGCCGAGATCGATCGGCAAGTGAAGTCGGCTTCGGCAAAGCGGCTTTCACTCTATGAGATCGAGGTGCCGCTGCTCCGCCGGCTGCAGCCGGGCGTGATTCTGACCCAGGGCCAGTGCGAGGTCTGCGCCGTGTCGGAGGAGGATCTGCGGGCCGCGTTGGCCCGGGAGATCGGGTGGGAACCTTCCGTCGTCGCGCTGTCCCCCAAACGCTTCACGGACCTGTGGTCCGATCTCCGGACGGTGGCCCAGGCGCTGCAATTGCCGGACGAAGGGCGGGAGGCGATCCGCAAGCTGAAGGAGCGCGTCGCCGAGGTGCTCCTCCGTGTCTGCCAGCAGGACCATCGTCCCACGGTGGCCTGCATCGAGTGGATGGAGCCGCTCATGGCTGCGGGAAACTGGATCCCGGAAATGGTGGAGCTGGCGGGAGGGCAGAATCTATTCGGACAAGCCGGCGAACATTCTCCGTGGCTCGACTGGGAGCCGCTGCGGGCGGCGAATCCCGAGGTGCTGCTCCTGATGCCCTGCGGATTCGATCGCGCCCGGACGCGCAAGGAAATCGCGTTGATGTCCGATCGTCCCGGCTGGAAGAACTTGGCCGCGGTCCAAGCGCGTCAGGTCTTCATCGTGGACGGCAACGCCTACTTCAATCGGCCCGGGCCGCGGCTGGTCGATTCGGTCGAGATGCTGGCGGAGATCTTCTTCCCCATGGCCTTTCCCAAGGCGGTCTACGAAGGAAAAGGCTGGGAGCGCGTGTGACCGACGCCTCGCGGCAGGGAACCAAAACGGAAGCCGGCGCCTCGAACAAACGGTCGAACCAGCTCCGCGGAGAAGATCTTAAAGCCGATCGGTGCCACCACTGGGTGGACCTTCACATTCTCCCAGGATGGGCCAAAGTTTTCCAAGGCGGAGCCCGCCCAGTTCGACGCGGTTGTCTTCGACAGCAATGGCAATCGGCTCGTGCCCGGCACGGACAGGCAGCCGCCGAGGTCCGCTGCCGGTAAAGAATGGCTTTCGCTGGAGGACTTCGGCTCCGGCAGCCGCGTGCTGACCGTGGTCGATGCCCCTGCGATGGGCCCACGGCGAGCTGCGAGCCGAAGTGCCGCCCAACCTCAAGGAAGCCGCACCCGGCGCGATGATGAATGCGCCCTGTCCCGGGAAGCAGGCTGGCGCCCTGGACGAGAAGGAGCGCGGATGGTCACGTCCGCGAGGATCAGCGGAAGAACGAGGCTGGTAACTTCTCCCGATGCCGGAGCGAGCGCAGACACCGCGAAGTCTGTCGTGCTTGGCTTCCAACTCGCGGACGTGACCGTCCGCGCTCCTTCTCGCTCGAACGTCAAGAATCACACCGGCGGCAGCGTGATCGACCAGAGCTTGGCGCCGGCCGCGTTGTAGTGGCTGACCGTGAGTTCGTTCGTCTCTCCGTTCAGATCCACCACCCCGAAGAACTGGAGCCCGGCCGCCGGCCCCATCCCTCCTTGGTGGTTTTTCGGCAGGCTGGTGAACCGCACCTCGGGGCCGAAGGTGTTGTCGAGGGAGTTGGGGCCGAAGGTGCCGGCGTGGAGCGGACCGCTGACGAACTCCCAAAACGGATCGAAGTCCTGAAACTGCGCCTTGTCCGGATTGTAGAAATGGGACGCGGCGTAGTGAACGTCCGCGGTGATCCAGACCACGTTCCGGATGCGCTCGCGCTTCATGAAGCGGAGCAGATCCGCGATCTCCAGTTCGCGGCCGAGGGCGGGGCCGTTGCCATTCGAGCTGTTCTCGAACGTGCCGCCGGTGTCCCCGACGATGAGTCCGAGCGGCATGTCGCTGCACATTACTTTCCACGTCGCCTTGGAGGCCTTGAGCCGGCGCTTGAGCTGCTCCAGTTGTTTGGCTCCCAGGTAGGCGGTCTCCGGTCCCGGGGTGGCCTGGCGATTGGTGGAGTTGGGCCCGCGATAGGTCCGCATGTCCAAGAAGAAGAGCTCCAGTTCCGGACCGTGGCCGATGGTGCGGTAGATCGTGTCCGTGCTTTGGCCGCGGATGGGCAGGCAGTCGAAAAACGCCTGCCGGGATCGGCCGGCGAGCACGCTGACGTTCTTTTCGCGGTAGGCCGCGTTCTCGAGGATCTCGCCCGGATACCAGTTGTTCAGGACCTCGTGGTCGTCCCATTGGGCGAAGAGCGGCACCTCGGCGCAGAGCCGGCGGAAGTTCGTATCCTCGAGGTTGTAGAGTTGATTGCCGCGAAACTCCTCGACCGACTCGGCGACCTTCGATTTGGCCGGGGTGACCAGGTTGCGCCAGACGGAGCCGTCGGGCAGGGGAACCTCCGCCTTCAGTGGAACATCCGCGTAGATCGTGTCGCCGCTGTGGACGAAAAAGTCCGGCTGCATCCGGCGGATCGATTCATAGATCGTCATGCCGCCGCGCGAAGCATCGATGCCCCAGCCTTGGCCCACGGTGTCGCCCGACCAGACGAAGCGGACGTCGCGGCGTTGAACCGATGCCGTGCGGAAGCTGCCCGTCACCGACTCGGAGACGAGGCGTGGATCGGAGAGATCCTCGAACCGCACCCGGTAGAAGACCCGTTCTCCGGGAGGAAGGGCAGGCAGCGGGAACTTGGCGATGAAGTCGTGCTCCGGAGCGGCGATCGGGCCCCGATAGCGCCGGGAGTTGCGGAACGATTCGGTCGTCGCCGCTTCGACGATCATGCGCGCCGGTCGATCACACCGGCTCCAGAGCACCGCGCCGCCCAGGGTCACATCGCCGGACATCACACCGCTGGGCATCTTGGGTCGCGCCGGCTCCGCGACCACGACAGCCGGCCCCGGATTCGGCGGCGACCAACACCCCGTCGCCCACCCTGCGGCAGCCGAACCAAGGAGGAGCTTGCCGAATCGGCGACGGGAAACGGGCGACGGGTTCACGGGAAAAAGACTGCCGTGGAATCCGGGAAAGCCGAGTGACAATTTGATGAAGGGGTCCAGGAATCGGACCCCGTGCTGCTTCCCCGGGGTTTCCATTCTTGGAAGGGTTGGTGCGCGAGAGAGGACTTGAACCTCCACTCCTTGCGGAACCAGATCCTAAGTCTGGCGCGTCTGCCATTTCGCCACTCGCGCAACCCTGATTGCTAAGGACTTACATAGCCGTTTTCAGTCCTCCGTTGTCGGTGCTACACTTTTTGCTACAGTGTTGCCTTGTGAAACGCACTGAAACGTCCGGTGACACCAACTCACGGCGGAGGCATTCCTACTCCAAGGTTCTCGACAACCGCAAGCACCCGGTTCGCGGGCTCTGGAGGCGCAATGGCTCGTTCTACGCCCGCGTGACGGTCGAGGATGAAGCGGGGCGCAAGAAGTTGTCTTGGGTGCCTCTGGCCGCGACAACCGCCTCTGAAGGCCAAACGGAGCTTCGGAAGCTGCTCATCGAGCGGGACGAGAACCGTCTGCGGCATGTCGGGCGCTCCCCGACGTTCGACGAATACCTGACGGATACGTATTTGCCCTTGCTGGCGGGCACGGGGAAGAAGCGGGACACCCTCGTCACCGAGAAGACCCATTACGAACGCTGGCGCGTCGCCTTGGGGCATCTGCGGCTCGACAAGATTAAGCCGAGCCATGTTCTGGGCGCTCTGAACACCCTTCGCGCCCGACGCTCGCCCAGGACATGCAACCTCGCCCTTGTTTGTCTCCGCCACGTCCTCAAGGCGGCGAAGCGGGACGGGTATTTGAAGACGCTTCCGACCGAGGACGTTGCTTGGCAGCGGGTGGAGAAGAAATCCCGGCGGCTTTTCACCTTGGCGGAAATCGAACGCATCTGCGCGGCCGGTCTGGAAGCGTCCAAGAACGGGCGGCAACTGGCGGACTACCTCCGGTTTCTCTCCCTGTCCGGGGCACGGGAGCAGGAAGCCTTGCGCGTGGGTTGGGCGGACGTCGATTTCAACGGGCGACTCGTGACCATCGGCGCGGACGGCGACACGAAGAACCGGGAGGCGCGGCACGTCGATTTGAGCCCGCCTTTGCAGGCGCACTTGCGCGACATGCACGCCCGACGCGCGCCGGACTCCGAATGGCTCTTTCCCAGTCCGCAACGGGGGGAGAAGGACCAAGCCGCCCACACCTTCCGGGAATCCATGAAGCTGGCGCGGACGGCGGCGAAGCTGGACGGCTTCGGCTTCCACGACTGCCGTCATCACTTCATCTCGTTCGCGGTGATGAGCGGGATTGACTACATGACCATTGCCCGCTGGGTGGGCCACAAGGACGGCGGCGTGTTGATCGGCAAGGTCTATGGCCATCTAAGCAACGAACACGCCCAAGCCCAAGCCGCCCGGCTCAACTTCGGCCCGACGGTGGTTCCGTTTCCTTCCGCCGTTGCAGGGTGAATCCGTTTTTTCCCTGCGGACGGAACCGGCATGGGTCCGGTGCCTGGGTTCGGACCCGTCCGGCCGGAGTGGTGGGGGGGAGGGGGAAACCCGAAAGACCAGGCGGAGGATGGGACCCATTTTTTAGAGAGAACCTGTTATGTCGCTGACGCTTGTCTTTTCCATTAGCCTATGACTTTGAGGAACTGGTCAGGACGGAAAACTTGAACGTCGGGGAGGTCGGATGCATCCAGCTCCGCAGACAGGCTCTTGCGTGGGATATTCAGCAGATGGCTGTCCGAAGTGATAAGGACCGGGATGTCCACCAAGGCCGTTTCGGCCAGAATGTAGCCGTCGTTTTCCTCGTCTTCTGGCAAGAAGCCTTTGTAGATCAGCTTGCGAACGAACTGTTCTGTGATGCCATGACCGACCGGCACCAGATCGAAAGGGCCAATCTTCCACGCTTGGAGATTCCGAAGCGTCTTTTCGGCCAAGGCAAACTGCGGAGGCGTTTTCCTCTTGTGATGGAAAAACATCTCTTGGATCGCCGTGGGGGAAACGCGGCAAATCCACCCATGAAAGCGGAGTTCGTTGAGAAATGCGTTTGCGAACTTCTCTTCCGACGCCAAGTCGTAGAGGACGTTTACGTCAAGGCTTGCGGATTTGGACCGTGCCATTGGTGCCCCCGTAGATCATCTGCATCGCCTCCTCGAAATAGGACTTCCGCTCTTCGGCCGTCAGCTTGCTTGCTTCCTTCCGAAGTTTGGCGGCGATCCGGCTCCCTTTGGTCTCGGCCGGATATTCTATTTTGGGGCGTTTTGAGGGCATGGTTTGTTGTCCGGCATTTGATCGGCAAAACCAGTCAGACGCCAAAGAGAGATACATGCGAAAACCGATGTGCGCCAAGAAAAACCCACCCACTCGGGATTGCAGTGAGCGGCATGTCTTCGCGACAAATCCAAGCTCAAGCCGACGGCATCAACGGTTTCGCGATCCGATCTTGGAACAACAGGCTGACCACGGTGGCGAGGAAGTCCTGGCATACGAAGGGCTTTTGAAGCCGGGCGACTGTCTGAGACGGGGCAACGCTTTGGCGCACGAGTTCATCCGTTGCCCACCCGGAGGCAACCAGCACCGGAAACGTCAGTCCCCGCTTCGCCAGGACTTTCAGCATGATGTCGCCGTTGTCGAATTCCCGATTCCAATCCATCACGAGTAGATGCGGAGGCTTTTGTGTCATCGCCTCCAATGCTTCAAGACCGTTCGTGAACAATTGGAGATGCGTCGGAAATGGATAGGTTCGGATAACGGCCTCGTAAAGTTCGAGCAGGTCCGGCCCGTCATCCAGAAGGACAATCCTGAGCGTTTCAGGAGCCATTGCGCCCTTTCCTCGGGAGTTCCAAGGCTTCCCGCAAGTCGCTGAACAATTCTGACACCGCCCGCGAAAACTCCGGGTCGGCCGTGTCGTCCAGCCAGCCATCCCGCCACCAGAGATAGTAGGGGATATGGATGATGCGCCATCCGGCCCGACGGAGCACGTCCACGCGCTCCAAATGGGCTTCGGAGTAGGAACGTCCATCCTCGGTGAAATGGTCCCGGCCGTCCACCTCGACGGCCACGGAAACGCCGTTGCCCTCGTTCAGCACGACGAAATCGAGCCGCTTCTGCCCGCAACTGGAGACGCCCAAGGCGCGGCTGGCCTGCACTTGGTTGAACAGGCGGAGCTTGGCCTTTCCCGCATGGTCTTCCACGAACCGTTCGAGCACGTCCGCGACGCGGTGCTCGAATTCGGACTCGCACAGTTCCCGGTGAAGTTTCCGGTTCCAATCCCAGCGATAGCCGCCGATCCGGGGCGTCCCGTTGGCCGAAGCGGCGTTCGCCACTTCCTCTGGAGTTCTGCTTCGCCATGATTTGCCGAAATGGCCGAGGTAGGACTTGATGAGCCGGGCATTTGCCGGAATGCCGCCGTAGATCAGCAGCGTGTAATGGATGGCCCGGCTCGTGGCGACGTTGAACCGGTTCGGGTTCTCGTAGTGGCCTTTCCCCCAGCGGCTCGTTCCGTCCAGGCCCAGCGTGATGAAGATGATGTCCCGTTCGTTGCCTTGGAAATCTTCCGGCGTGCCGATCATCAGATGGCTGTTCCTGATTTCGTCGGGTGAAAAGACCTCTTCAACCCGTTCCCGGATGGCGTCGCGCTGTTTGGTGAGGAACGAGATCACACCGAGCGTTGGCGGGTGCTCGTGGGTGAACCCATGCGCCCGCAAGGCCGGGTCGTGCTCATAGTGCCGACCACGGATCAGCTTGGTGAGCCAGCGCAACAGTTCCTCGATTTCGTTGGCGACCGTC
This sequence comes from Verrucomicrobiota bacterium, assembly GCA_038209745.1. Taxonomy (GTDB): domain Bacteria; phylum Verrucomicrobiota; class Verrucomicrobiia; order Limisphaerales; family CANJSG01; genus CANJSG01. The sequence goes on along the minus strand of JBBQXJ010000054.1, from coordinate 22,944 downwards.
TTGGTTTTCTCGTCACGGACCCCGCCCACTTCCACCGAATTGAAGCACTCCAAAGACAGGTTCTTCGGCACTTCCTTCATCAGGCGAAGCCCGCCGTCCGCTTTGTAGAACGCTTCACTGGTGAAGGAGGCGAGCTGCGGAAAGCTGCGGAAATGCTCGTCAAGCGTGGTCTTTGGAACCTTTCCGTCGTCCATTGAGCAGATAAAATCGAGGATCGAATGCTTGCTGACCAACAACGAATGCTCGCCCGCCTGTGAATACAGCGCCCCGGAACCATTGAAGTGTTTGTGCCAGATGAGTTCCTCGAACTGCCCTCCGAATCCGAAGTTCACTCCCGCCGCGTTCAGGCCGAGCTGTTTGTCGTCACCGACGACACAGATGCGTTTTCCCCGATAAAACGCGGGGATGATTTCGGCGATGTTCACCTGGGACGCCTCGTCCACGATGATGAGATCGAAGAGATCCTCGTCGAACGGAAGAAACTCGCCGAGGTGGCGCATTTGCCCGACCCATAGGGGCAGTGTCTCGATGACTTTGGGGAAAAGGATGGCCTCCATCTTCTCCGCGATCAGTGCAGGGTTCGCGTGGCGAATCATGCCGGCGAATTTCCGCACATCATCAGCCGTTTCGCGGAGCTTACCCACAACATGTGCCTCAAAGTGCGCCTTGGCCAAGGCCGCACGCTGCACTTCCAGTTGGTGCTGCTTTTTCGCGAGGGTGGTTCGTGTTGCCCTGAGAAAGTCCGGGTTTACTTGAGAACGGGCGACACTGGCGCTCTGGAATTCACAGGTCAGGTCGAGGTGTTCACGGACGTAGTTTGTCGCCGCAAGTCCAGGTTCAAGCCGTTTGTGATCGGCAAAAAAATGGCGGGCAAAGCCAACGAAAAAGCGACGGAGACGCAGAGTTTCACTGCGGCTCATGCGGCCATCGTTGGCGTGCAGTTCGTCGCCCAGTTGAAGCTCGATCTCGGGAAGGAGCGCGTTCGCTAGATCGACATCGGCCGACAAAGAAAGATTGAGATCGCCCCCAAGCGTTTCAAAACGGGTGAGATACGCGGTCCTGTTTTTGTGAAACCGCTCCTGCCTGTGAAAGAAGTCCCGTTCCCTCTGTAGGGCGCTGCGGATCGACCCTTCCAGTTTTTCCACCTCCGCCTTGAGCTGCTCCACCTTCCCACGGTATTCGCTGCGAACGCGGCGCAGTGCATCCAGCTCCGCATATGATTGAAGATTGTCCCCGCGATCCAGCCAGCTTTGCAGCGTTCCGCGCATCGCCTGACGTTGGGCAACGTCGTTGGAGGCGTAGATGACGCTGCCTTCGCCGAGACATTCCTTGAGCCGGTCGAAAACCACGTCGATGGCGGGCTTTTTGTGCGAGACGAGTAGCACCCGTTTTTTCAGGAAGAGCGCCGCCAACATGATGGCCGTGATCGTGTGCGATTTTCCGGTTCCAGGCGGTCCTTGGATGTAGGAAACCTCGTGAGTCCAAGCGCGGGAGACGGCCTGCTTTTGTTTGGACGAAAGGCTGATAGGCAGAAGCGCGATGGCCTTCTGGACCTCTGCGACCGGCAAGAGGTCGGTTTTGAATTCTACGGAGCGCCCTTCCAGAACGCCCTCGAACAATTTCGCCAACAGTGAATTCTCAAAGTCCATTCGGCTTGGGCTTCTCAGTCTTTCGGATCAGGGTGGCGAGTCCCGACATCGTGGTCAGCTCGCCCGCCGAGGGCGCGAGGAAAAAGAACCGATGCGCGAAGAACACCGGTGGCGTCAGTTCGGCCAGTTCCTTGTCCAAACGGCGATGGTCATAGGGATCGCCGCGCACAGCAATTGAGCGCAGCTCGGGCACGCCGTCGCGGATGTATTTCATCGTCTGCGACAAAGCATCATGGGTGAGACGGTGGTCTGGATTCGCGGAGGAGGCGTGACGTTCCAGCTCCTCTTCGGCTTCGGTAAAAACGCGAAGCGTGTTCGCGTCGAGCCCGACTTTGGGCAGCAAACTTCCGTTGGTGTCTTCCTCGTCCGCTTCCTGTTTCAGGAAAAAAGCCAACAGGTCGTAGTTGAGGGTGATGGAATCCCACTGCGGGATCATCTGGACGGAGGAAGGCCGATCCTCCTCCTCCGCGAGACTGGCACCGCAAAAAGCCAATGGGGCGGAGAGGCGACGGATGCCTTTGGGCGTGTCGAGCTGGCCGACGATCAGACCGAACCCGACCAATGGCCGCCAGAAGGAGCCTTTGGCTTCGGCGTTCTCGATATGCCGCAAGGTCGCAAGCAAGTGCCGTGGGCGGGCCGGATCAGGATGGTCCAATTGGAGGTAACAGGGATTCTTGCTGGCCGGTTTCCGGTAGAGGACGCTTTCAAGGCCGCCATGCTGGAGCAGCTTGCGGTTTACATCGTGGAGATAACGCAGATAGGAGACAATGGAGACTCCGGCCATTTGCTACCTCCGCTCAAAATTGACGGACTCTTCCAAGCTCGCTTTGAGATCAACGATGGCTTTGGTGCCTTCCTTGAGTTCATCCGTGACTTGCTCGCCCGATTCGTGGATGGCCTTGATGATCTTTCCTCCCTGCGCCTCCAACGCGGACTGGCTCCGTTGAATGTATTCGGCTTCCTTCCCAATTTTTTCGGAGAGCAGGCTCCCAAGGGATTCGGAGCTTTCACTGGTTAATTTGAAGCCCGATCCAAGTGCCTCGCGGAGTCGGTTGGTCATCCACTCCGTTCGTTCCAATTGGCTTTGCCCAATGGATTGGTCAATCCGCTGAGTTTCTTGGGACGCCGTTTCGATCTTCTCGGAAAGCTGTTTCCCAAGGCTTTCAACGCAGGCAACCACGCGAAGCACGTTCTCCTGTAAAACCGCCTCGCTCCTCGATTGCGCTCCCTGCACTGCTTGGACGAAAGACTGGAAAAGACCTTGGGTCTGTTCGTGTTGGTGTGCCCTGTCACGGCGCAGTCGGTCGAGCTGCACAACCACCACCATCAGCCCTATGAACAAGGCAACCAGAACGGTCATTGAGTAGGAGTCCATGTGCTTGGTCTTTTGTGGGCCTTCCCCTTGTTTGTTTCACACAAGCAGCGTGGCCAATTATGGGTCGGAGCTTCTGAATTCCTGCTTGAGCCGATTCGGCTGCCTCAAACCAGCCGCCCAAGGGTGTTTCGATCCGCGCTAAATACCATTGGCCTTCGGCCGATGAAACGACGGGTTGGGGATGTTTCCCCCGCCTGCGATCATGGAGAGACGACGAAGGAACAACGCGGAGGACACGGCCAAGGCGATTGCCGGAGTCGCGCTCTTGGCTGCCTTGGCCGGGGGAACCAGCGGCTTGGCCGAGCGGTTGAACTCGATCTTTTCGATCTTGGTGGTGGTGACGCTCGGTCTCATGGGTTTGGGCTTCGTGGTTCTCCTGTCGGTCTGGTGGTTCCGGTCCCGCCGAAGGCAAGCAACGATCAACTCTGCTTCCCTCGCGCCACTCCGACCGACTCCTCGCTCGGGAAACGTCATGGGGGAAGGGTCCACTCTGCCAGAACCCGCACAGAGGGACTTGGGCCGATACGGGCAGACAGGCGGGACAACCGTAGCTCGCTGGCGAGAGAAGCTGCGGGCCTTGGACTGGTATCAGTTCGAGAAGCTGATGCAGCACGTTTTTCGACGGCAAGGCCATGCGGTGGAGAGGAAGGGCGGAGCCCATCCTGACGGAGGAATCGACCTGATGCTGGAGAAGGGCGGCAACCGCGTGGCCGTGCAATGCAAACACTGGCGAAGGCAGGACGTGGGCGTGCGGCAGGTGCGGGAATTCGTCGGGGCATTGAAGGACAATGGCGTCGGCGCGGGAATGCTCGTCACGCTGAACGGCTTCACCCAAGAGGCGAAAGAATTGGCCGGACGGAACGGCGTCACGCTGTTCGACGAGAAGGAACTCCTCTCTCTGCTGGCGAGCTTGGACCTCGACTATGACGGGGAGCTTCAAACCCATCTCAACAATCCCGAGAAACGCTGCCCCAAGTGCGAAGCCCGCATGGTGCTGAGAACCGCAGGCAAAGGACTAAACGTCGGAGAACGGTTCTGGGGTTGTTCCGCGTATCCCCGTTGCCGGTTCACGCTGCCACTATGAAGCGAGGAAAAAGAAAGTCCGGGAGGCGGGAATTGAGGCCCGCTGCCGCTGTCATCGCCGATCCTGAATGGCGCTTTGACCGCGTGCCCGAAGACGAATTGGAGACCTGCCTGCTCTATGAGTTCGGGCGGGAGTCGAAGGCGTTCCGTGAAAAAGTGGAGGCTTGGCGGGAGAAGAATCCGAGGATCATGCAAGCGGCCAGGGCGCTCCTGAAAACAGCCGCATCTTGCAAAGACAGTGTCAGGGAGTTCATCGGTTCGCTTCGGGACGGCAGTTGGCGAACCAAAGCGAAAGTTTTCGCTGACGGAGGTGACGGAACCCAAGGAACAGACAACTCATTGACCGAATGGATGCAATTGCGGGTAGAGGCCGGCGGAGCCTTTCCCGAAATGGACGCACGAAGCGGGAAATGGTTCCTCCATGTCTTTCCTCCGTTCCCGGAGAAGCCGTGGCTCGAAATCGAGTCGGAGGGGGTGCGGAAAAATGCCTTCGACCTCTTCATGTTTCACGCCTTCGAGGCGCGCGAACGGCTGGCGCAATGGATTTGGACCCTTGGCCGCGAGTATTCCGTAGAGATTTCGCGCCAGAAGTACATCCAAGCACATTCGTGCCCAATGAGCGATGCCGAGGTCGAGGAAATGGTCCGCGCCAGTGCTGCGGGGCATATTTTTACGCCCGGCATCGTTGAGGCCAAAGGAGGGTGGGGGGCTCTGCCAGCGGGGGCGCAGTGGGACCAGAACTTTGAACGTGTGTGGGTGGACGGGATTGTCCATCAAGAGGTGAAGTTCATTGTCAATTGGGGACGCTCCGACAAAACGATCAAAAAGGAGTTTTCCGGGTGGCTCAAACGGCAGAGACCCGGCCCCGAGCTGAAGGTGCAGAATGTGGCCAGTGCCCAAGAGCATCTTCGCCAGCTCGGAGCGTTGAGACTCACAAAACTACATACTCTCCAAGAGGCTCATTCTTTGATCGAGGCGGTTGATTATCCGGACGAAGGAAAGCCCCTATACAGCTCAGAAAGCGCCCTCTTGGTCGCCTCCGGGAAGGCGTCCAAGGCGTTGAGCCGTATGTTTGCAGAAGGGTGATCGTTCAGCGGCTCCGCTGAACGGAATTGTGTGCCGTCGTAGGATGTCACCAAATGAAACCCGTAGAAGAGCGTCTCTCTGCTCATCCACAAACCAAACTCCGCACCGCGTCGGCTGTTTGCCGAGATCGAGGCATCTCCGACACGACGCTTTGGCGGATGGGAAAACGTGGCGACATCCGCCTGGTAAACATCGCCGGGCGCTGTTTTGTCGATATGCGCTCGCTGGCGGAGTTCGACGCGCGAGCATTGCGTGGTGAGCTGGCGAAGGAACCAGCCGGCGCGGCGCTGAAATCGACTCAGGAACGCAGAGCCAGGGGCGCGGCGGAGGAGGAGCAGCGATGACCGGCGCTTTCCATGTAATGGTGGAGGAGTTCCACCACTGGCCGCGCAGCAGGACGCAGCCCGCAAGGAAGGAATCTTCGCTCTTGGTGGCCGACATGAGCCGACCCGCAGAGCACGCCATCCAAGGAGTCTGCAAACTGTTGCTGGACGAGGAAGACGCTCACGCACGTTGGGGAACCCTGAAGGACAAAACTGTCATCATCGCCGTGACGGGCATCCTGATGGGAGGGGAATTGCCGATTCTCCGGGGGAAGATTGTGAAGGTGCCCTTAGCGCCCGGAGCCGGAGGGCAAGGAACGTGAAACTGACCTTTACAGGGGAGGCGTATGCGTTGCAGCGAATCCGGTGGGACATCAATGGAGCCGTGACCTTCAAAGGGGCCAATCCCCGTCCGAATCATTCCTATCGGCAGGTTTGGCAGCATCTTCGGAGCATCGCCGAAATCACAGGGCAGCCATACTCCAGTCTCTTGATCGCGTTACGCAGCGAATACGGCGATTTAGGAGGTCGCTTGCACTTCCATTACTTGGTCGGCGGCATCAAGGCTCCCGACCCCCGTAGCCTTTGCCTGCGTCTTGACGGTGAATGGAAGCTCCAGACCAAGGGTTCCGCAGAGATCCAACCGGTGTGCGACTTGCTGAAAGGAGTCGCCTACATCACGAAGTTCGCCATTCGGGACGACGTAGATGCGCTGGAACGCAACGGCGCGGTGGATCAGGTGACGCTCTCTCGGTCCGTGCGGATGGTGATCCGCAAACAGGACCGCATGAGGAGAGACGCCCTTTCGGCACTTGCGAAAAAGCGGCGCTCTTGAGAGCTGCCGCCCATCGGGCAACAACCGGCCCGACAAGTGAAAGCCGCCGAGCCGTGAGTGTGGCGCTGTGGTTTACCCTGCCTTGAACCCGAGACAGACACAGAATGGGAACAGGAATGAACTGGACGGGACCAGCTCGGAACCGGAACGGAACGGAGTTCGAGCAGGGCCTGTCCAGAAGGCTACAGAGCTGGAACCGGAACGGCCTCGGGCGACACCGGTGTCGCATCCGATTCGGTCGAGACGGGACCGAACGAATAGAGAGCTGGAACCGTATTGGATAGGGAGCGAGCAACCCGATTCATCCCTGAAGACGAGTGTTGGTTTGGCTTGTCGCATCGATGCGGCATTATTGTTGTATGATACCGCTGGAAAAGTGGGCCTTGTGCCGATCTGACTATGTAACCGGGAAAGGCAGCCTTTGCGCTCTCGCTCTCCGTCACGGGATCAATCGAGGAACCGTCGAGCGCCGTGCCGGAACTGAGAGTTGGAGCAGGCTTCGTCAAGAATACGCCAAGCGTGAGCTGGAGCGGCTGCTGCCTGGACCGCCACCGGTTCCTCAGATGCCGCCCGCAGTTGAAGGCGGAGCGATTTCAGAGCGATGGCTGAAGGACCGACAGGAGCTGCATTTCCGCGAGACGGCTCGGTTCGTGGACCTAATCCGAGCGAGTCTTGAACGGCGAATCAATTCAGAAGAGAGCCCTTCGCCCGACACGATCCGCTCGCAAGCGGCTGCCCTGAATCATCTGGCTGAGATCGAGGCCCGGCTTTTGGGGCTTCGGAACAAAAATGCGGCGAAGCGAGGCGAAGAAGCTCCAAAGGCCAAGAAGTGGTGGACCGAACGCGCAAGCATCGGCCCTTTTCCTTGTCACAAGGAGGCGACTGGAGAATTCAGCCCCACTGGCAGCGGCGCGACAGTTTGATTGTTGGTGCGACGTTTCAAGTGTGAAGCGCGGGTGCCACAGGGGCGCGCAGCCGGTTCCTGCTCCGATTTGTCCCTACATGGAGAGCGCGTGAGCGCGCGGGTCCGCCGGAAGGCATCACTGGCGGGCTGAAGAGGGAGCGAGAACCCGCGTCAGTCCGTGCTACACTTTTTGCTACACTTTGCCATCGAACACCGGAAGGGCCGACGGCTGGGCTTGAAGTTGATTTTGACCAATAAAAACGGGCATTCTCTTGAAGTCTCAGCAACGGATGGAAGCCTCTTGAAATCGCGAAAAATGGAATCCTAAGTCTGGCGCGTCTGCCATTTCGCCACTCGCGCAACCCTGATCGCTAAGGACTTACATAGCCGTCTTCAGTCCTCCGTTGTTGGTGCTTCCCATTTTTCTACAGCGTTTCCTTGTGAAACGCGTGGCAACGTCCAGTGGCACCAACCCACGACAGAGGCATTCCTACTCCATGGCTCGCGACAACCGCAAGCACCCGGTGCGGGGACTGTGGCGGCCATTGAATCGGGGGTGGATACCATTCGCTTCCTAGCGGAGAAGAACCGGACGAAGGCGATCACCGTCCACACCCGGTTTTCCCATTTTCGGCGGCGACATCCGCAGTGGTGTCGTTCGTGGCGACGGCTCCGTTCCGTGGGGAGGGCGGCGTGCGACGGTGGGAGCGGGTCTTTCGAAAGGACCGGGCTTTTTGGAGTTGGCACGTTTGCCTTGAACCGTGAACGTCCCCTTTCATGGCCAAGTCGAAACGTTCCTACAGTTGGCTTATCGTGCTGGTGGTTCTCGTGCTTGGCGGCGCGGGCTACGGCGCATTCCGCTATGTCAAATCACGGGATATGGCGCTGGCCGTCCAGGCCGAGAAGGTGGGCCGCCGCAGCCTGACCGAGATCGTCGTCGCCACGGGCAAGGTGCAGCCGGTCCTGCAAGTGGTGATCAATCCCGAGGTCAGCGGCGAGATCATCGATCTGCCGGTGATCGAGGGCCAATTGGTGAAGAAGGGCGAGCTTCTGCTCAAGATCCGTCCGGACAACTACGTGGCCAGCCGCAATTCCTCCGTCGCCAGCCTCAAGTCGTCCGAGGCGTCCATCGCCGTCGCGCGGGCGAACCTGGACAAGGCCAAGGCGGAGATGGACCGCAACCGTGAGCTCCACGACCAGAAGCTGGTTTCCGACTCCGTCTTCCAGGACTACCAGACGTCGTTCGAGGTCGCGTCGAGCCAGCTCCTCGCCGCGCTGCAACAGACCGAAATGGCGCGGGCCTCCGTGACCCGGGCCGAGGAGGACCTGCTGAAGACGTCGATCGTCGCGCCGATCGGGGGCACGGTGACCAAGCTGAAATCCCAGAAGGGTGAACGCGTCGTCGGCACCGCGATGATGGCCGGCACGGAGATCATGACCATCGCGGACTTGAACGCGATGGAGGCGCGGGTGGACATCGGCGAGATGGACGTCGTTCTCATTGGAAAAGGCCAAACAGCCAAGCTGGAGGTGGACGCCTTCCGTGGCCGCAAGTTCACCGGCGAAGTCTATGAAATCGCCAACGCGGCCAAGAGCGCGGGAATGGCGTCTTCCCAGGAGGCGATCCGGTTCGAGGTGAAGATCCTGATCAAGGACAAGGAGGACCAGTTGCGGCCCGGAATGTCCGTGACCGCGCTGATCGAGACCCGCTACCGGACGAACGTCCTGACGGTGCCGATCCAGAGCGTCACGACCCGCCTGCCCAAAGGCATGGAAGAACCGAAGAAGAACCCGCTGGCCGCGATGGAGCCTCAGGATCCCCGCGAGAAGGAGCTGGAGGAGAAGCGGAAGAACGATCCCTCCCGCAAGCCGATCGAAGTGGTCTTCATCGACGAGAACAGCGTCGCCAAGATGCGACCGGTGAAGCGCGGCATCAGCGACGACAACTATACCGAGATCACCGAAGGCGTGACCGAGGGACAGTCTGTCGTTTCCGGCAGTTTCAAGGCGATCAACCGCGAGCTGGAAGACGAAAAAAAGATCAAGGTCGAGGATCCTAAACCCGTGAACGGCACGACCCGCCCGTGAGCCTCATCACCCTCCAGAACATCACCCGCAGCTACCAGATGGGCACGGAGACGATCCATGCCCTGCGCGATGTGACCCTCGATCTGGAGCGCGGGGAATACGTGGCGATCATGGGCCCGTCCGGCTCCGGTAAATCCACGCTGATGAACCTGCTCGGCTGCCTCGACACCCCGACGTCCGGCCGGTTCACGCTGAACGGAAACAATGTGGACGACATGGACGACAACGCGCTGGCGGAGATCCGCAACCGCGAGATCGGCTTTGTTTTCCAGAGCTTCAACCTTCTGGCCCGCTCGTCCGCCCTGCACAACGTCGAACTGCCGATGATCTATGGCGGCGTCCCTCCGGCGGAACGGCGCGAGCGCGCTCTGGTGGCCTTGGCAAACGTCGGCTTGGCCGACCGCATCCACCACAAGCCCAACGAACTTTCCGGCGGCCAGCGCCAGCGTGTCGCGGTCGCGCGGGCCCTGGTGAACAACCCGTCCATCCTGCTGGCGGACGAGCCCACGGGGAACCTGGACTCCAAGACGGGCGTGGAGATCCTCGCGCTTTTCGAGGAACTGGCGCGCCAGGGCAACACGATCATCCTCGTCACGCACGAGGAGGAGATCGCCCGGCATGCTCGCCGTATTCTCCGCATTCGCGACGGGCTGATCGCAGCCGACGAGCGGCTGGAGAAACCCGTGACGCCCGGCCCGCCGCCGCTGCCAGCATGAGCTTCTGGAACGAGATCCTGGAAGGTCTGAGGATTTCCTGGTCCGCGATAAAGGCGAACCAGATGCGGTCGGTGTTGACCACTCTCGGCGTGGTCATCGGCATCGTGACCGTGACGATGATGGCGACGGCGATCAACGGGCTGAACGCCGCCTTTCTCCGGAGCATGTCGATCCTCGGGACCGACGTGGTCTACGTGGAGCGCTTCGGCTGGTTCATGGGCGAGGGGGAGTGGCGGAAATCGCGCAACCGGCCCGAGATCACGCTCGCCCAGGCGCGGGAGGTGGAGCGGCAGGCCACGCTCGCGAAGGCGATCGCGCCGACGATCATGGCACGGGAGAACATCGTCTTCGAGCGTCGCAGCGGCGGCATGGTGACGATCATCGGCACCACGGACCAGTCGTTGATCACCGGCGGCATGGACATGTCCGAAGGCCGTTTTCTGTCGGCGGCCGACGTGGCGGGGGCGCGTCCGATCTGCGTGGTCGGAAACGACGTGGCGGAACGCATGTTTCCGCGAGACACGCCCGTTGGTAAAAGGCTGAGAGTGGGCGACATGACCTTCGAGGTGGTCGGAACGGTCGCCAAGCGAGGGCGGTTCCTCGGGCTCTTCAGCCTGGACGACGTGGTCTTCATCCCGGTCACGGCCATGGCCGGTCAGATGGTGTCTCGGCCCGACGTGCGGCTCGACGTCAAGGTGGCGAGCCTGGCGCAGCTCGACGACGCGAAGGAGGAACTGGAGGGGATCATGCGCAAGGTTCGGCGGATTCCGCCCGGCGGGAAGAACGACTTCGCGATCAACCAGCAGGACGCCTTCATCCAGAACTTCAACAAGGTCGGAGGAACGGTGGCGGCGGTGGGGCTTTTCATCACCGGACTGTCCCTCTTCGTCGGCGGCATCGGGATCATGAACATCATGTTCGTGTCCGTGACGGAACGGACGCGGGAGATCGGCGTTCGCCGCGCGCTCGGAGCGAAGCGCCGCACGATCCTGATCCAGTTCCTGATCGAGTCGGTGCTGCTCTGCCTGATGGGCGGCGTGATCGCGCTGGTCATCTGCGCGCCGATGACGCTGCTCGTGGCCATGGCGCTGCCGGCGGCATTGTCTCCGGGCATCATCGCGTTGGCGCTGGGTGTGGCGATGGTGACGGGGATCATCTCCGGCTTCATGCCGGCGTGGCGAGCGGCGCACATGGCGCCGGTGGATGCGCTGCGGTCGGAGTAGGCGGTCTTGGGCGTTCAGCGTCCGAGGTTCGGAGCATCGAACTTCCAACGCTCAACTCGGAACGTCGAAGGAAAGGTCTTCGTTCTGGCTTCCATTACGGGCTGTCCACATACAGCTCCGTCTGGAGATCCCGCACCACCACGCTCATGTAGGGATAGCGGTCGTCGGGCTCGATGGAGAGGCACTTGTGGATGATCGCCTCCAGTTTTTTGGGGACGTCCGGGTTCAATTCGCGGATCGGATCGAGGAGCCCGGAGGCGTGGGCGGATTGGATGTCTTCTGGCGATTCGCCGGGGAACGGCTTCTCGCCGGTCAACACCTCGTAGGCCGAGACGCCGAAAGCAAAGATGTCCGCGCGGTGATCAAAGGCGTCCCCGCGCAACTGTTCCGGCGCCATGTAGAGCGGGGTGCCGGAGATGCCGGAGGATTTCTTCGGCTTGTCGGGCTTGGGCTGCGACAGGTCGAAGTCGCACAGCTTCACGTTGCCGTTGCGGGAGACGAGGACGTTCTCCGGCTTGAAGTCCAGGTGCAGGTAGCCGCAGTCGTGCATGTGCTCGAGGGCGATGGCCATGTCGATGAGGATGTTTCCGACGAATTCGCCGAGGACGGGATCCTGGCGCGCGAGCAGCAGCTTGAGATTGGAGGACTCGACGAACTCCATCAGGCAATACGGCGCGCCGTCGATCTTGCCGTGGTCGTGGTAGCCGATGATCAGCTCGTGGTGGTGGACGGCCTTGTGGACCTCGCAGCCGCTCTCAAAACGCTGGCGGGCGGCGCGATTGGAGAAGCCGGTCTGGAACGGCTCGAGCAGCCGCCGGATGGCGAACGTCCGGTCGTCGCTGGCGGTGGCGACCCAGATCTCCGCCAGCCCGCCGGTGTTGATCAATTCCTGCAAATAATACGGCCCGAATCGCTGTGGGGCTCCACTGCTCGCGGAAAGGCTGGCGGCATCAAAAGTCATAAGATCCTATCTCCGGCCCAATCTGGGGCCCAAACGCAATGGTTGGCAATAGGCGGAAACGAGCGCTTCGGACTTGGCGGAATCGGCGGCAGCGGAGACAACCGGAGGCGTGAGGTTTCCGACACCGTGGATCGAGGCCGCCGCCGGGCTGCTGTTCCCCGATCTGTGCCAGCTCTGCCGTGAGCGCCGCGCCACGCGGGGCGAGGGCTATGTCTGTGCCGCCTGCTGGAAGCGGGAGGGCGGCGTGCGCTTCATCCGGCCTCCGTTCTGCGAGCGATGCGGGCTGCCGTTTGCCGGGGAGATCACGGCGGCCTTCGAGTGTTCGAACTGCCGGGATCTGGACCTGGCCTTCAGCCATGCGCGGTCCGCCGTGGTGGCCACTCCGGCTCTGCTGCGGGTGATCCATGGCTACAAATACGACGGCAATCTCTTCTACGAACCGTTCCTCGCCGACCTGTTCCGCCGGGAGGCCGCGCCGGAGCTGGCCAAGGAACGGTGGGACGCGCTCGTGCCCGTGCCGCTGCATCCCACCCGCCAACGCGAACGGGAATTCAACCAGGCCGAGCGACTGGCCCGGCAACTGGCTCTGGCCTGTGCCATTCCGGTCGAAGCCGGCTTGGTCTGCCGCACCCGTTTCACCGACACGCAGACGCGGCTCTCACGGGAGAAGCGGGCCACCAACATGCGCCGCGCCTTCGCGCTGGTGGGCAAACCGGATCTGCGGGGAAAACGGTTTGTCGTGATCGACGACGTGCTGACCACCGGGGCGACGACCAGCGCCTGTGCGGCGGTCCTGAAGAAGGCGGGAGCGGCCGAAGTGATGGTCTGGACGCTGGCGAGGGGGATTTGAATGGTCTCTGAACCCACTTGTTGGAAATTGCCCAACCTAACTCACATACGAACCAAATGAAGAATGTCCTGTTTGCCGTTCTTGCGGTCGGCTTCATTGCATTGGGTTTTCTGGTCTATTCTTTTGGGCCTGTTTGGGAGTTTGACCACTTTTTCGACAACCGGGCAAAGAAGGCCGCGAGCGCCGTCAATCTCCAAGCGTGGGCGACCAACCTGGTCGCGAAATATCCGGCCGGAACAAGTTTTCGGATCTCGCAATCGAAGACCAATGTTCCTCCCGAATTGCTGGCTCTGGCACCAAGATTCGGTCCCCAAGTTTTTGTGTTTCCACCGGACGGTATGAACTCGAATGGTTGGGTTGGGGTCGTTTGGGGAAGCGGGTTTCTCGGAGCCAAAGGTTTCGAGATCGGAGATTCAAACTATGTCAGTCCTGATGGTGCCAAGGAATTGCGGCAGGGCGTGTATTTCTACGAGAGGTGAAACCAGTATCCCTGCCTTCCTCGCGGAGCGAAATCTGCGTCAAGGACCGATTGGCCCCCCCTTTCTCCGTCGTTGCCAAGACGGCGGCCTCCCTTATCGTCTTAGGCACGCTTTCGGGTCTGGCGCTTCGCGCCGGCAGGAAGCTTTCGTCCTCCAACCATGGCCACGACATTTTTTAACAAGAAAGTTCCCGGTGTTGAGACCGTCGAACCGGCGGTCACGCCGCCGCCGGCGAACGCCACCACCTTCCTCAAGAAGCCCAAGATCGGCGGGGCCAAGAGCCGCCGGAAGGACATCCCCGAGGGTCTCTGGACCAAGTGCAAGCAGTGCTCCGGGATGATCTACGACAAGGAGTTGGACGAGAATCTCAAGGTCTGCCCGGAGTGCGGCTACCACTTCCCGATCGGCTCGCACGAACGGATCCATTCCCTCGTCGAGACCTGTTCCTTCGAGGAGATGGACCCGTTGATGGAGAGCGTGGACATCCTCAAATTCACCGGCGCCGTCTCCTACGAGGCAAAGCTGGCCGCCAGCCGCAAAAAGAACCCGATGCTGAAGGATGCGGTCATCACCGGTGTCGGCAGGATGGGGACGCATAAAGTGGCGCTCGGGGTGATGGATTTCGCCTTTCTCGGCGGTTCGATGGGATCCGTGGTCGGCGAGAAGCTGACGCGCCTGATCGAGACGGGCACGGACCGTGGATTGCCGGTGATCATCGTCTGTGCCAGCGGCGGTGCCCGCATGTATGAGGGCATGTTCAGCCTCATGCAGATGGCCAAGACGTGTGGGGCGCTGGCCTATCACGCCCGCAACAGGCTCCCCTACATCAGCGTGCTGACCCATCCGACCTATGCGGGAGTCATCGCCAGCTTCGCCACCGTGGGCGATCTGGTCATCGCCGAGCCCGGCGCCGAGATCGGTTTCGCCGGCGCGCGCGTCATCAAGGACACGACCCAGGCGGAATTGCCGCCCGGCTTCCAGACCGCCGAGTTCCTCAAGGATCGCGGCTTGATCGACGCCATCGTTCCCCGTCTGGAGATGAAGGAACGTCTGGAAGGCTACCTCGACTACATGATGGACGGCCGACAGCAGATGGCGGCGCTCGGCTGATCGCAGCGCGGTTGTCCCGAGTCGATCATCGGCTGGCAGAACCCCCGATCGATGCCGCCGCTGCTCCAGAACACCGCCTGCGGGCTCTATTGCCCGGCAGGCGATTTCTATGTCGATCCTTGCCGGGCGGTCCCTCGGGCCGTGGTCACACATGCGCACAGCGACCACGCGCGGGCGGGTAGCGAGCTCTATCTGTGCGCAGCGCGGGGAGCGGATCTTCTGCGCCATCGAATCGGGAAAAGGGCGCGGATCGAAGGAGTGGCGTTCGGCGAGCCGACGTTGATCAACGGGGTCCGCGTTTCGCTCCATCCGGCGGGGCACATTCTTGGTTCGTCCCAGGTGCGGGTGGAACATCGGGGCGAAGTCTGGGTCGTCAGCGGCGACTACAAGCTGGAGCCCGATACCACGGCCGACCCCTTTGAGCCGGTCCGCTGCCACACCTTCATCACGGAATCGACTTTCGGTCTGCCGATCTACCGCTGGCGTCCGCAGGAAGAAGTCTTCGCCGAGATCAACGCGTGGTGGCGCGGTAACCAAGCCGGGAAACGCACGAGCGTGCTCTTTGGCTACTCGCTCGGAAAAGCCCAACGATTGCTGGCCGGCGTCGATCCGTCGCTCGGTCCCATCTTCGTGCAGAGCGCGGTCGAGGCGTTTTTGCCGCTGTATCGCGCGGCGGGAGTGCCGTTGCCGACGACGATGTCGGCGGAGGCGGCGTCGATTCGGGCCGCGGACGGACGTGGATTGGTCATCACCCCACAAAGCGCCTTCGACACGCCGTGGATGCGGAAATTCGGAGACGTGTCGTGCGCGTTCGCGTCCGGCTGGATGCAGGTGCGTGCGGCGCGGAAGCGACAGGCGTTCGACCGAGGATTCGTGTTGAGCGACCACGCGGATTGGCCGGGTCTGCTGGAAGCGATCCGGCTGACCGGCGCGGAGCGGGTCCTCGTCACGCACGGCCCCTCCGCCAGCGTGGTTCGATGGCTGACGGAGCAGGGGATGGAGGCGGCGCCGTTGGAGAAGCGGTCCGGCGGAGATCACGCTCCTTCGCGTCCCCGTGAGAACGAGAATGAGGAACGGGGATGAAGCGTTTCGCCCGGCTCTTCCGCGAACTCGATGACGCCCGCCGCGCCGACGAACAGATCGCGGCGTTGGAACGGTATTTCACGGAAACGCCGCTGGCCGACGCGGCGTGGGCGGTCTATTTTCTCATGGGGCGAAAGCACGAGAGGGCGGTCACCCACGGTGAGCTTCGCGAATGGACAGCCGCCGCCGCCGGGCTGCCCGGGTGGTTGGTGGAAGAATGCTGCGCAGCGGTCGGGGATCTGGCGGAAACCATGGCGCTGCTCGTGCCGGCCGCGACGGATCGCACGGTCGGGGCGGCGACGATGAGCCTGTCGTCCTTGGTCGAAGAGCGGCTTCAGCCAATGGCCGGAATGAGCGACGAAGCTCGGCGTGGTCTGGTGATCCGGACGTGGCGGGAGCTGGGAGACACGGAGCGGTTCGTGTGGAACAAGCTCATGACCGGCTTTCTCCCGGTCGGTGGAGCGCGGACCTGGGTCGTTCGTGCGTTGGCGCACGTTGCGGGCGTGGGCCAATCCGTCATGGCGCATCGGCTCTCGGGACAACTGGCTCCGACGGCCGAGGTGTTCAGAAAGCTGCTGTCGGATGAAGATCCAGAGGGCGAAGCGGCTAGATCGTTTTCCTTCCACCTGGCGTCGCCGCTGGAGCATCGGCCGGACGATCTGGGCGCGGCCGAACATTGGCGGGCCGAGTGGAAGTGGAACGGCATTCGCGCGCAGTTGATCCGGCGAGGGGCCGAGGTGGTTCTGTGGTCGCGTGGCGACGAGCTTCTGACCGGAACGTTTCCCGAACTGGCGGAGGCGGGGCGGCATCTGGCGAAAGGGATCGTGCTCGACGGGGAAGTCCTGGTCTGGCGCGGAGACCGGCCGGGGACCTTTTCGGACCTGCAAAAACGGCTCGGTCGGAAACGAATGGACGCGGCCATCCAAAGCCAGTGTCCGGCCGTCTTCATGGCCCACGATCTCCTGGAATCCGGCGGAGCGGATTGGCGGGAACGGAATCTGGAGGATCGCCGAGCAGAGATGGAACGAGTGGTCGCCGAGGCGGAGTCCGGGCGGCGCGCCGACGTGAACCGCTCTTCGAATTTGGGTTCGCAGCAGTTGGAACTCTTGTTCAGCGCGGGAGAAGAAGAAGCGCCTTCAAGCGATGGCGAAGTGGGTGACAAGATCGCGGAGCCGTCGTCGCGACTGAGGATTTCACCCTTGATCCCGTTCTCCACGTGGGCCGAGCTGGAGAGGGAGTGGAGGCGGTCGCGTGAATCCGGTGTGGCTGGGGTGATGCTCAAACGTATCGGTTCCACCTATGGCATTGGGCGCCTCCGGGGTGGCTGGTGGAAGTGGCGGGTGGATCCGTTCACCGCCGATGTCGTTCTGGTCGGCGCTGGACAAGGCAATGAGAGGCGGAGCGGGTTGTTCACGCAGTTCACCTTTGCCGTCTGGCGCGGGGATGAACTGGTCCCGGTGGCCAAGGCGGAATCCGGCCTGACCGACGCCGAGATCCAGGAGGTGGACGCTTTCGTGCGGGCCAAGACGACCGGGCGCTTTGGTCCGGTTCTCGGGGTGAAGCCGGAGCTGGTCTTTGAGTTGGCGTTCGAGGGCGTCCAAGAATCGGCGCGGCACAAGGCCGGGATCGTTTTGCGCGGCGCGCGCATCGTGCAGTGGCGACGGGGCAAACCCGCGTCGGAGGCGGACTCGATGGCGACGCTGAAGGGTCTGAAGCGGGACTGACGCAGGAGATGGCTACAAAAGGTCGGCCACCGCGGTGGCGGCGCGCCGGGCGGCACCAGGTTCGCCGAGCGAGCGGACGATGCGGCCGAGCGTCTCCTGCACGGCTTGGCGTCGGCGGGGATTGTTCAGCAGCTCAAGAGTTGCTGCGGCAAGGTTCTCAGGCGTGGCGGCGGATTGGATGAACTCGGGGAAGACGATCTCGTCGGCCAAGATGTTGGGCATGGCCAGATACTTCACGGTGACGATGCGTTTCCCGATCTGATACGTGCTCCAGGAGGTCTTGTAGAGTGCGACGGTGGGCACGCCGAAGTAGGCGCACTCCATCGTGACGGTGCCGGTGGAGGCGATGGCGACGGTGGCCCGGCGGAGCTCTTCCTCGAGACCGCCGGTTTGGATTTCCAGCGTGCAATCTACGGCCTTGATGAAGGGCATCGCGAAGGCCGTGAGCGCCTCGTTGGGCAGCACCATCGACACGTCGCAGCCGGTTTGGGCGCGTAGTTGCTTTGCTGCGGCCAGAACGACGGGCAGGTGCCGCTTCAGTTCGGAAAGCCGGCTGCCGGGTAGAACGAGAACCCGGATTTTTGAGTCCGGAACAGTCAACCCGTAACGCTCAACACCAAACGTCGAACCTTGACCGGCGAAACGGTCGGCGGCGGGATGGCCGACGAACTCCACCTTCAGTTTCGGGTGTCTTTTTGCATACCAGGCTTTCTCAAACGGGAAGATCGAGAGCAGGAGGTCGTGGGTTGCGGCGATGGTCCCGGCGCGGCCGGGGCGCGAGGCCCAGACCTGGGGCGAAACGAATTGGACGAGCTTGGGCCGCCAAAGGTAGGACGACATCTCCTGCCGAGCCGCTGGTGTGCTTGCGGCCGATGAGGGGGCTTCTCCGGCGACTCCTTGGCCTTGTCCGGCAGCCGCTTTCGCCGCTCCGTCGTCAGCCTGTCCAACGGAGGGAGCCGTCGCCCTACCAATCCGCGTTTTCAGCGCCTTGGCGAAGCGCAGGTTGAAGCCGCCGAAGTCGACACCGATGACGACGTCGGGGCGTTGTTCCAAAGCATAGGAAACGAGGTCGTCGAAGATGCGTTTGAACTGGCGATAGCGCTTCAGCACCTCGATCAGGCCGATGACCGAGTGCTGGGTTAGATCGAGCCGGAGGGTGACACCGGCCGCCGCCATCTTGGGTCCACCTGCGCCGAAGAACACGGGTTCTTGGTCGGGAAAACGCGTCGCGAGCTCGGAGCGCAAAGCGGTGACGAGCTCGGCGGCGAGTTGGTCGCCGCTCGGCTCGCCGGCGACGAGCATGATCTTCAGGGGCGGCACGCGGAGGGGTTTAACCACAGATGGACGCAGATGAACACAGATTCAAGGAAGGGGAGGCGGCACGGCGGATGGGCCAGGCTGCAGGAGCAGATCGGTGGAAGAGCTTCTCGGTGGCGTTGAATGGCGGTGGAGTCCCGTTCGCCGCTACAGGCCAACCCTCTGTGTCTATCTGTGTCCATCTGTGGTTGAGAACGCTTCCGCCATTGCGCGGCCGGCGATCCAGCTGGTGGTCCAGGCGGCCTGGAAGTTGAAGCCGCCGGTGACGCCGTCGATGTCGAGCATCTCGCCGGCGAAGTGCAGGCCGGGAATGACGCGGCTTTCCATGGTCTTGAAGTTCACTTCGGGCAGCTTCACGCCGCCGCAGGTGACGAACTCGTCCTTGTTCAGGCTTTTGCCGGTCACCTGGAACTCCGCTTCCACCAGCTGCCTGGCGAGCGCGAGGGCGTGGGGCTTCTGCAGTCCGCTCCAGCGTGTCTCGGACGGGATGCCGGAGACGGCGACGATGCGTTCCCAGAGTCGAGCGGTGAGCGGAGGCAGGACGACGTTGCGGATGAGTTTGGCGCCGTCGGATTGGCGGAGCTGGATGAGCCGGG
Organism: Verrucomicrobiota bacterium; assembly: GCA_038209745.1. Taxonomy (GTDB): domain Bacteria; phylum Verrucomicrobiota; class Verrucomicrobiia; order Limisphaerales; family CANJSG01; genus CANJSG01. Next base: position 3,542 of record JBBQXJ010000054.1, on the reverse strand, counting down.
CGACGGCTTCGTCCAACGTGGCGGTGCCGAGCCAATTGATGCGGACGGTGAAAGTGTAGTTGCGCCGGGCGAGTTCGCGAGCGCCCCAGGCGGAGGCGCGCAGGATGCCCGGCCCGCTGAAGCCCCAGTGGGTGATGAGCACGGGGCCGGTTTCCTTCAGCTTCGTGCCGGGAATGGTGACGGTGGCCGGATCGACCGCGACGCCGGCGAGGCCTTCCAGTCGTTTGTCTGCGACCTGGAAAGTGAAGAGCGACGGCACGGGCGGCTCGATGGTATGCCCGAGCTGGAGCGCGAGCGCGGCGGCGGATTCGGCGCGGCAACCGCCGAGGGCGAGGAGCAGTTTTTGGCAGGTGAGAGTTTCCGCAGGCCGGACCTCTCTGCCCGACGAGTTTGGGAAGGAACCCGCCGTCTGGATCTGTTCGCCTGCCTGGAGGACCGGCTTGCCGGGCAGGGATGCCCGGCCTACGGCGAGGCGGAAGCCGCCATCGGCCATTCGTTCGATTTGGTCGACGCCGCAGTTTGGCCGGAGAACCACGCCCGAGCGCCGGGCGGCGTCCATCAGGCAGTCGATGATGGTCTGGGAGTTGTCCGTCGTGGGGAACATGCGGCCGTCGGCTTCGGTCTTCAGGGCGACGCCGCGGTCCTCGAACCACTTGATCGTGTCGATGGCTTGGAAGCGCGTGAAGGGACCGATCAACGCGCGCCCTCCGCGGGGATAACGCTGGGCGAGGAGCTTGGGATCGAGGCAGTGGTGGGTGACGTTGCAGCGACCGCCGCCGGAGATCTTCACCTTGGCGAGGAAGTTGGGGCCTCGCTCCAGCAACTGGACGCGGGTGCCCGGCCGGGCTTCGGCGCAGGCGATGGCGCCGAAGAATCCGGCTGCGCCGCCGCCGATGACGGCGACATCGGTAGTGTTGATGGAATTCACGGTTTCGGCCGGCGATTAGAAGGGGACGGATCGGAAGTCCAAAGTCCAAAGTCGATCCGTGGTCGACGGAATGGGAGGGGTTGGGAGGTGCTAGGGATCGGAGATTTGGCTGTCTGAAGGAAGAATTCAGCGTTTGCGCAGCATGGCCCGAGGGCTGCTGTCCACGGATTCGCCCGTTATGAAGCGATTCAAATTCTCTCTGGAAGCCCTGCATGTCCTCCGCAAACGGCAGGAGCAGGCCGCGACGGAAATGTATGCCAAAGCCCTGTTGGAGAGGGAGCAAGCGATGCAACGGTTGGCCGATCTTGGCCGTGAGCACGATGCCCTGGCCGACGAGACCCGACGGGAAATGTCTGCCGGGTGCCAGGCAGATAGGCTCCGGCTCCGGCAAGTTTTTCACGACACCCTCCGTCAATCCATCCGCCGTCAGGAACAAGTATTGGCCCGGGCGGAGACGATACTTCAGCAGGCCATGTTGGCGTTGGTGCACGCCAAACAGCAGCGGGAAGCGGTGGACAAGGCCCATGATCGTCAGCGCTCGGTCTATGACCGGGACGCTGCGCGAGAGGAGGCGGCTCTGCTCGACGAACTGGCACGGCGACAGCTTGGTCCAAACATCCATGGGCAATTTGCCTGATCCCCGATGAAGATTCTGTCCTCCAGTTGGGTGGTGATGTTGCTCGGCGGGCTGCTCTATTTGGGCACCACGTCGGCCGTATTGCTCGCGAACAAGTCCAGCTTCAAGCCGCCCCCGCTTGTGGTCTCGGCCACGAACCGTGCTCCGGCCAATGTGCGCGGACCCTCGTGGGAATTCTTCAATCCCGATCTGGAAGACATGGTGAAGGAGCTGAAAGAGCGGCAAAACGGCTTGGATACCCGGGAGAAGGAGCTCGATGTCTACGCCGCGCGCCTCAAATCCGAAAAGGAGGAGATCAGCCAGATCACCCGCCACATCGAAGAAATGCGGAAAAATTTGGACGACAACATCATCACCATCCGCCAGGACGAGCAGTCCAACCTCAAGAAGCTCGCCAAGAACTACGGGCAGATGGATCCCGCAGCGGCGGCCCAGGTCATGGGCGGACTGGATGACATCACCCTGGTGAAGGTCCTGATGTTCATGAAGGACGCCCAGTCGGCTCCGATCCTCACCCAGATCGCGGGCAGGGGAGATGCCGCCGCCAAGCGCATGGCCCAAGTGTCCGAGCGCCTCCGTCTGACCCAACTAGCTAAACCCAAGACCCCATGACCGCCGCCGCACTGTCGTTCGAACCGGTCACAGTACCAGCCCGCGGTTCCACCCCCGTTTTGCCGACGCCGAAATCTCCGGTTGGAGACTTCGCCGGCATGGTGGAGGGGCGCCTCCAGTCGGGCTCCCCGTTCGCGAAGGAAAGCAGCGCCCCGGGCGGACCTCCACCGAATGAGCCTTCCTCTTTCATTGGCTTAGTCGTCCAGCCTGGTTCGCCCAATGCCCTGTCATTCACCGATGCGGCTGTGGGCTTGGCCTCGGAAACCGCTGGATCCGACAAAACGGAAACCTCCCCTGCCAAGGTCTCTGAAGATCCACTGCCACCGCCTCCTGTTAATATACCGATGGAAGTCATCGCGGGCTGTTTGGTCTGGTCGGTGCCGATCCAATCGATCCTGCCGCCGGATTCTTCGATCACCCCGACGAGCGCTTCGGCTTCCGGAGCCACGCCGATCGACGGAGCTTCGTTTGGTCGTGGTATTTCCAAAAGCGCGGCGCCTCCGAAAACCATTTCCAACGCTTCGCGCTTGCCGTCCTCGATTCGTGGTTCGTCCTTCGATAAGCAGCCCGTTTCCAAGTTGTCGTTGCCGTTGCAAAGCGTAGCGCAATCAACACCCGTCTCTCAAATGCCGGCGTTGGGGACCATCCAACTGACGACCGTTCCAACGACGACGAACGCTCCGACGACGAACGCTCCGACGATGACCGCTCCGACGATGACCGCTCCAACGACGACCGTTCCAACGACGACCGTTCCAACGATGAACGTTCCAACGATGAACGTTCCAACGACGAACGTTCCAACGACGAACGTTCCGACGATGAACGTTCCAACGACGAACGTTCCGACGACGAACGTTCCGACGATGAACGTTCCGACGATGAACGCTCCGACGACGAACGCTCCGACGACGAACGTTCCGACGATGAACGCTCCGACGATGAACGTTCCGACGATGAACGTTCCGACGATGAACGTTCCGACGATGAACGCTCCGACGATGAACGCTCCGACGATGAACGCTCCGACGACGAACGCTCCGACGATGACCGCTCCAACGACGACCGTTCCAACGACGACCGTTCCAACGACGACCACCGTTCCGACGACGAACGCTCCGACGACGAACGCTCCGACGACGAACGCTCCGCCGACGAACGCTCCGCCGACGACGAACGCTCCGCCGACGACCGTTCCGACGATGACCGTTCCGACGATGACCGTTCCGACGATGACCGTTCCGACGATGACCGTTCCGACGACGACCGTTCCAACGACGACCGTTCCAACGACGACCGTTCCAACGACGACCGTTCCAACGACGACCGTTCCAACGACGACCGTTCCAACGACGACCGTTCCAA
>JBBQXJ010000053.1:0-32866 GCA_038209745.1 Verrucomicrobiota bacterium | reverse complement strand
GGCGGGCCACCCAGCGCAGCGTGAAGTTCCTCCGCTGGCTCCGCCACGCCCTGCGCGACCGGCTCACGGAAGCCCTCGCCGTGCCACGCCTCGCCTCCCTCTACGCCGCATCATGACACCCGCCTTCGGACGCCGATGCTTTTCAAGCATTACCCCTTGTCGATGGATCTAATGCCCTCTTAGTCACCTCGGGACGTTGGAACGATGCCATCGAAAGGATCTGCCTGATGTCGGAGACCCAAGTGCACGACATGGCGCGGCGCGTTTCGTTGCTTGCTGAGAACCAGAATCATCCAACTCAGATCTATCGGAGGATCGCTCAAAGCTTGATTCCATCGGTCGCGTTCTAGGATTGAGGAATGAATGCAACATGCGATGGCCTACTTCCGCCACGGCGACTCCACAATAGGTTCTATGCTGAATGAGGCCTAGTCGAAGACACAGGGAAGACGGAGCGCCGGCTCAGACGGCGGGACGGGAAGCGAGACGGCAGTTGTGGAGGCCGTAGGCGATGTTCATGGCAAGGTCGGCAAAACCGGCTTTGATGTGGCGGGAGACTTCGTCGACGATGCAGCAGCGCCTGATAGCGCTGATCGCGTGTTCGATGGCGACAAGGTCCTTCTGCCCCGGGCGACGAGAATAGTCCCGCCTGCTGCTCACCCAAAAGAATGTTCCAGCGTCGCGTAAGGACACGCGGCCTGCAGTAGCGTTCGGAAATCAGAGAACTTGTAGAGCCTGTCTCCTCAATCTCGCAATTTTTCGCTTGAATCCCCTCTTGATGTCGTCTTTCTCAACCAAGTTCGCCTGGCACGGAAACCGGCTTCTCCTCCGGAATCTTTGGCTGTTGAACGGCGTGGGCGGTCGGCTCACGGTCGTCGACCAGTTCAGCACACCGGGCGACACGGTGATGTGTGGAACGATCTGCCGGACCCTCAAGGCCCGCTTTCCGCGACTGCGATTGAACGTCATCACCCGCAATCCCGACCTCCTGGAGTGCGATCCGGCCATTGACGAGCTCAACGGGGCGAAGGGCTTCTGCCATCTCGCGTTCGAGTATCTTGGCATTCTCGACGGCCGGGCCAACGAGGGGAACGTCCTCGCCTCGACGCTGGGCCAGGTGGGGATCCGCGACTACGAATACAAGGCCCGGATCCATCTCCGTCCGGCGGAAATCGAAGCCGCTCGCCATCGTCTCGGACCGGTCGATCTTTCCGTGGTTTCGATCAATGTGATGAGCAAGGAGCTGGTGAAGGTCTGGCGCATGGACTCCTGGCAGGAACTGGTCCGCCGGTTGCAGGAGACGTTCACCCTGATCCAGATCGGCGACGACAAGGAACCGGCCTTTCCCGGGGTCCGCTCGTTCGGCGGCACGCTGACCAAGCGCGAGTCCATGGCGATGATCGCCTTGGCCAAGGTCCACATCGGACCCGACAGTTTCCTGATGCACGCGGCCAACGGGCTGGACGTCCCGTCGGTCATCATCTACGGCGGCTCTCGTCCCGCCGCGTGCCTCGGCTATTCGGGGAACAGGAACCTCTACGTCCAGCTCGAATGCAGCCCGTGCTGGCTGCACACCAGCAAGAACGAGCACTGCCCGCACGAAATGAAGTGCATGACGATGATCGGGGTGGACGAGGTCCACCAAGCGGTCCTGGAGCTGTTTCAACGCAGGTTGACCAAGACGAATCCCCAGGGGCAGGACGGGCAAAGACAGCAAGGAATCTCTCTCCTCAAAGCTAAATGAGACTCTCCGGTTACGTCCCATTCTACAACAATGCCCCCACGGTGCTCGCGGCCGTGGAGTCCCTGCGCGCGCAGCAACCGCCTTTGGACGAGGTGTTCGCGTTGGACGACGGATCCACCGACGGAGGAGCGTCCTTGCTGGAAGCGGCGGGTGTCAGAGTGCTCCGTCAGCCGTCCAATCTTGGACGTGGTGCCGCCCGAGCTCGGGCGATGATCGAGGCGGAAAGCGAGTTGGTGATATGCTGCGACGCGACCAACGTGCTGCCGCCTGATTTTTCCAGCAGATCTCGGAAATGGTTCGAGAGCGCCGACGTGGCGGCCGTATTCGGCCGGCTCAGCCAACGACCTGGAGGAAACGCGGCCACACGATGGCGCGGTCGACATCTGTTCAAAACACCACCAAGGGGATCCCCTCCGCCACGACCGGAACACAGGGCCTGCCTTGTGGCCAATGGGGCAACCGTGCGTCGATCCGCCGTCCTCGCGGCAGGCAACTACGATGCGGCTCTCCGGCACACCGAGGACGCGGAACTTGGAAACCGACTGCTAGCAGCCGGATGGGATGTCGTCCGAGACTCCGAACTTGAATCAATGACTGCGGCGATCAATCCCCTCTCCCAGGTCCTGGAACGCTATTGGCGCTGGAACGCCGGGACGTCCGAATCGATTTCCTGGAGGGGCTACATCAGCCTGGTTTCCTACTCGGCCCGCACCATGGTAGACCGCGATCTTCGGGACCGCGACCTCTTGGGCGCCTTCATAAGTCTCTACTGCCCCCACTATCAATTCTGGCGTTCGCGCTGGCGACGGACTCGACGGACGACCCAGCGGTGAGCCCGGATGATCTTCAACACCTTCAGCTATTTTCTCCTGTTCCTGCTTCCGGCGGCCATCGGCTTCCGGCTGGCGGCACCGGCGGCGAAGCCCTGGGTGTTGAGCCTGTTCGGGGCGGCGTTCTTCGTCTTTTTTTCCGTGACCGCGCTCGCCGGCTGGATCGGCGCGGCCTGCTTGCTCCTGTTCCTGTGGGAATCGGCCATCAGCCGGCTCTACCGCCCAGGATCGCGCTGGTGCCTGCTCGGCGTCGTCGTCGCGGTGGTGGCGCTGGGCATCTTCAAATACTGGAATTTCTTCACCGGGCTTCCCTTTGGGGGAAACCCAAGGAACAACCCCTGGCATTGGCATGGCGCGTTCCTGCCGCTCGGCATCTCCTTCTTCACCTTCGAGTTCATCCACTACGCGGTGGACCGTTGGAAGAACAAGACGGTGCCCGGGAAATTCTCCGAATATCTGGCCTTCATCCTGTTCTTCCCGACGATGGTCGCGGGGCCGATCAAGCGCTATCAGGACTTCCTGCCGAACCTTCGTGCGCCTTCCACCGCCTGGGCGGTCGATGGGCGTCTCGGCATGACCCGGATCCTGGTCGGCTTGGCCAAGAAGTTCGCGGTCGCGGACCTGCTGACGGCCCTGACCGACCACCTGAACCACGATGACATCGCCCAAGCCGAACGCTGGATCCTGCCGGTTTGGCTGATGGCCTATGGCGTCAAGATCTATGCGGACTTCTCGGCCTACTCGGATATCGCCATCGGCTCGGCCCGGCTGTTTGGATTGAAGGTGCCGGAGAACTTCGACTGGCCCTATCTCCAGACCAACATCGCCAAATTCTGGACCCATTGGCACATGTCGCTCAGTAAATGGCTCATGGACTACGTCTATATTCCACTGGGCGGATCCCGCGTCTCTCCGCCTAGGATCTATGGCAATCTCCTGATCACCATGCTGGTGAGCGGCATCTGGCACGGGGCCGGCCTGAACTTCCTCGTCTGGGGCCTCTGGCACGGGGTGCTCCTGGCCGTCCATCGCGCCTGGACGAAACGGGCCGGAGCGACCGACAAATCGCCGACACTGCTGGGCCGCTACGCGGGATGGGCCACGACCTTCGTCTGCGTGAACCTCGGCTGGGCCTTCTTCGTCATGGACCTGCCCACGGCCTCGTTCTTCCTGCGACGGCTCTTCCTCGGATGAACATCTTCTTTCTGCGCTTGAAGGAACTGCTCGACTACCTGAACGGCTGCTCCGCCGACGCGCCCGTCTGGTTGGGACGCAATCTTCCCGGCTGGGTCTGGGGCGTCTGGTGGGCGGTGCTCCTGGGTGTGATCGCGTTGTTTTGTGGCCAGAGCTCCAAGTTCATCTACATCGATTTTTGAGTGGAGCGCCGGACGTTCATCCAAGCGGCGGTCGTCGCCGTGATCCTGCTCCTGGGCCTGGACAGGGCCGTGGGCTGGATGGGGCGCAACGCGGTCCCGCGGGTCATCGTTCGCCAGGCGCATTCCTCGACCGCCTTTACCGACGCGTTCCTTGGCAACTCGATTGTCAGGGCGGGCGTGTCCGAGGCCGCTTGGAGCCGCACGGCCGCCGTCGGAAAAATCCCGTCTCGGCCCGTCAATCTCGGCCTCGGTTGGTCCACCCCGGCAGAACACGCCGTGCTGTGGGACGAGCTTCTGAAGACCGGGAACCATCCCAGGCGGATCTTCTACGGGTTCTTCGACCTGCAGCTTCAAGAATACACCAACTCGGTCTGGTGGGCGCTTGGAGGCAACATGGCGATGGGCTACTTCGTCGACCCCGAACTCTCGGCAAAATACCATGCCCCAGGCTCCCGGCTCGGCCACGCTTTCATGCAGGCCGCGTCCCACGTTCCGCTTTTCACTGAACGGATCACCTTTTGGGGCAAGGTCGAAGAACTGCGCCGCAAATTGGCCGCGATCGGCCTGAAGTCGGCGCCCTCAAACCCCGAGGCCAAAGACGGCGCAACCAAGGACGAATTCAGTGCTTTCATGGCGGACTCTTCCGACGCGTTCGCCCGCCATTGTGAAAACGTTGTCCGTGAAAATGCCCCGTTTCACCCGGCCATCGACGACATCATCGAAAGCGCGACCCGGATAGGGTGTAAAGTCTACTTCGTCGAAATACCCATGACGCCGGAACACCGTCGGCTTTTCTATGCCCGCCCCGCCTGGACCGCCTATAAAGCATGGCTCCGTGGACGGCTCGAGGTTCGACATGCCGCCCTGATCGAGGCCGGCGATTGGGTGACCGATCCGACGGAGTTCCACGATTCGCTCCATCTAGACGCAACGGGTGCCGCCCGTTTCACCGAGCGGCTCTTCCGTGAGACGGCACGGCTCGACATCGGTTCTGTTCCTTCGCCCCCATGATTTCCATCGTCATCCCCACCTGCCACCGCAACGAGCAGCTCGCGCTCTGCCTCGACCGCTTGGCTCCGGGAACTCAGACGGCGGCATCGAATCTCTACCGGGTGATCGTGACCGACGACGGTCTAAAATCCACGGCCGAGCATCTCATCAAGACCCGGTTTCCATGGGCGCAGTGGACGGCCGGGCCCCGGCGTGGCCCTGCCGCAAACCGCAACCATGGCGCGAGCATCGCCACGGGAGAATGGCTCCTCTTTCTCGATGACGACTGCCTTCCGTCGGCCGGCTGTTTGTCCGCATTTGAGCGTTTCGCTCTGGAAGAACCAAACCTCCAGGTGATAGAGGGCTCTATACACACCGACAGGCCGAAACAGCGGATGGACGAAGTGGCCCCCGTCAACCAATCGGGCGGCTACCTTTGGTCCTGCAATTTTGCGATCAAGCGGTCTCTGTTCGAAAAAATCGGCGGCTTCGACGAAGATTTCCCCTATGCAGCAATGGAGGACGTGGATTTGCGCGAAAGATTGAATGCCATTGGCGTAGCCATCCGTTTCTCCAAGGAAGCCTCCGTATGTCATCCGTGGCGAAAGAACGGCGGGTTAACCGCCGTCAGAAAGGCGACCGAATCCCATCGAATCTTTTGGACGAAGCATCCTGGGCATCTCCAAAACCATCCGCCCACCCGCTACATAGTGGCGGCATTCAAAACAATTCTTAGACAAACGATCCCGGAAGCCTTCGTTTTTCGAGCCAAGGGTCTGTCTGGCTCTATTTGCAACATCGTCCAATTGTTGGAATTGGCGCGTCTTTCATTTAAAATGCGTTTCCGGCAATCTCCGAGCAGGGGCGGATCACACGGTGGGATAATCAAGAAGCTCAATCAAAAATAATGGCCAATACGCCCCCTTATCGGAGAGCCTACCCTGGAACGGTGCAGTGGAAAAGAATGGGGAACGCGGCCGCCCCGGCTGCCGTCCGGCGGGCCCTGCGCCGGACACGGACGCGCCCGGACGCATTAGGCGGGGAATCGCCTTCTGCGCCTCCAGTGGACCGCAAGGGCGTGGTCCACTGGGCCCGGGGCGGGCGCGGTCCCCCGTCCCCACTGCCTCGTTCCGGCTCAATCTAATTTCCGACCCTAGGAAACCTCTTGTTCCTCCCCTTACATTGCGGCTTTCGAAGCTGCTCAGAACCGCTTGGCAAAAATCTCGATGACTGACGTCGGCACCTATCGCTCACAGATCAAATATTTCGACCACCTTTCTGAAATTATTCCTGACCCATCCGCCCGTCGCAAAGGTCCATGCATGGGAAGGCTCCACCTTCGTCGCAAGGATCGCCCAACAGTTCGCGGACAGCCGCGATCATCGCAGGCACGAGATCGTGGCGTCGGCCGACGAAGCGGACGTAATCCTCTATCTCGAACCGAATTGCTGGAAGGACCGGTCCTATGCCGAGCTACTGCTAAATGAGGACCATATCCGCCGGTTCCCTAAAAAATGCTTTGCCTACAACTACGCGGATTTCTTCATCGGCTTCCTGCCTGGCGTCTACACCTGTCTCCCTTGGAATCACACGCCAGATCCCCGATTCGTCAGCTGGAACTACCTGCTTGGGCTGCCCAATCCCTTTGTCGAGAAGCTCGCCGACGAACGCGAAACTTTCAGACCCTCGCTGCTATTCTCGTTTCGCGGCAGCAACACCGCTGCGGTCCGCAAGGCGCTCTTTCAACATTCCGAAGCATGGTCGACTTTCGCCCGGGTGACGGAACTCGATGGGAAGCTTTTCTACAAGCTGACGGACGACCACCAGACGAACTACGTCCACGAGATCCTCGACAGCGAATTCGTCCTCTGCCCCCGGGGTCTAGGCTGCTCGTCACACCGGCTCTTCGAGACGATGGCGCTCGGGCGTGTGCCGGTGATCTTGTCCGACGCGTGGATCGAACCCTCTGGGCTAGCGTGGAATGATTTTTCCATCCGCGTCGCAGAACATGACGCCGCGCGCCTGCCAGAAATCCTGCGCAAGTGGCAAAGCCGTTCCGCCGCGATGGGAAAGCTCGCGCGGCGGGAATGGGAGACCTGGTTCGCCCCGGACGTGATCGTGCCCCGATTCTTCGACCAGCTGGAGGCATTGGTCGCCGCCCAACCAAAGACCCCTCCCGACTATCAACACCTTTGGCGAAGCTGGAAATTCTACGCGCCCTACGGCCTCGCCCCGCACCAGCGGTTCTGCAAGAACCTCCGCGAAGGCGCCTTGTTCCGGAAGATCGCCCGACGCATCGGACTCGTGAAACCATGATGGAAGTGACCCATATCACTCCCCGCTTTGCGCCACAGATCGACGGCCTGGGCGACTACGGACGCCTGCTCGCGCTGGAACTGGGACGGGCCCACGGCTGCACGAACCGAGGAATCGTGGGAGATCCGGCCTGGGCCCGTTTGGCCGAAGGAACGACATCCCCTTTCCCGGTCGCCGCCGTCCGTGAACGCACCGCCGACGAGCTGCTCCGAAAGCTCGGCAATGCTAAAACGGTGATTCTGAACTACGTCGGCTACGGCTATCACCAACGCGGCACGCCGTTTTGGATCAACCGGGCCATCGGACGCTGGAAGAGCGCCTCGCCGTCTCGGCGTCTGATCGTGGTGTTCCACGAGCTGTGGGCTTCGGGGCCGCCTTGGAAAAGCGAGTTCTATCTCGGATTCATCCAGCGCCGGCTCGTGTCGGAACTGCATCGGATGTGCGATGCCGCTCTGACCAGCACGCCGCTGATGTTCCGTATGCTGGAGGCCATCCAACCGGGAAAGACTCAATTCCAGCCCATCCCCAGCAACCTGCCGACGCTGACGCTCGAGGTGCGCACATTACACCACCAAGGGCCAGTCAGTGTGATTGCTTTTGGCCAGGAAGCCTCCCGGCGGCTCGGTATCCGCGCACACACCGAGCTGCTCCGGGCGCTCCACCGCGAGGGCTTGCTGGCGGGAATCCGAGTTGTAGGCAAGGGAGCCGACGCCAGTGAAACTCCGAGCGACGATGTGCGCCTGCTGAGGACATTTCTTCCCTCCGACTTGATAGCAGCAACGAGTGACGTCTCTGCGTCCGAGGGAGCGGCGCTCCTCGGACGGTCCGACCTTTTTCTTTCGTATTATCCGTCCGCGCTTCTCTGCAAATCCGGCGCCCTGATGGCCGCTCTCGGCAGTGGCTGTGTGCCCATCCTCCCTGAGGCCACGAAGGCCAATCCGCTCGCCGAGGGTCGGGAACTCCTGGCCTGCGACGGTTCAGAGGAGCAGATCCGCCTCATTGTGGACCGGGTGCGTTCGGCCGGCCTGGCCAACCTGGCCGAGGCTGGGTGGAACTGGTATCAGCGCAACGCGTCGATCGAGGTCGTCGGCTCCACCGTCGCCGGACTGCTTCGGCGCCTGCCGCTTCCGAATCGTTGACCCACGACTGAGCCGATGCGGCAGAGAGTCCTCTCCGCCCGTCCCCGCTCAACAATGTTTCCCAAAAAACCGTTAACCCCGGGCCAAAACCCCATCCAAAATGCTCGTCGCGCTCATCAACTCCTTCAACCGCTGCGATCTCCTCGACGGCTCACTGAGCACCCTCGCAGAGAATCTGAAACTCCTTCCAATACCGACGGCCATCCTCGTCTTTGATGCCGGGTCGAAGGACGGAAGCCGCGAATTCGTGAAAAAATTCGCCGGGACTTCGCCCGTGCCCGTGCATCTCTACGAGGCCAGCAAAGACGAGGACACCTCGTTCAGCGCCGGGCTCAACACGGCCGCCAAAGAGGCCAACAGGCTCTACCCCTCGGTGCAGCGCTACTTCATCTACGAGACCGATAATTTCCTGAAGAATTCCGACGCGATCCCGAAGGCGATGGCGTTCATGGACCAGCATGACGATGTCGCCGTGATCGGCTTCACCTGCCACAAGCACGCTGGGCGGTTCACCGGGTCCGGCGACCAGTTTCCGACCCCTTGGGAATTCATCCTCAGCCCGCCGGTGGTGATGCGGCTGCGGGACCAGATGGGGCGGGGCGAAAAGACACTCCGCGAAGGCAAGGAGTGGTATTGGTCCGACGTGGTCTTCTCCAGTCCGATCCTCGTCCGCCGCAAAGCCTGGGAAACGGTCGCCGGGTTCGATCCGCTCAACATTCCCTTCGCCGAAGCGGACTACGACCTTGCCTGGCGTCTAAGGAAGAAGGGTTGGAAGGAAGCGATCCTCTGCCTGCAGGGGGTGATCCACGACAACCGCAGCGTGCTCTCCGAATGGTCGCAGACCCGGTCTCGGCGCTTTCACCAGGCCCGCTATCATCTGATGAAGATGCACTACGGAGGCTGGATCGGATGGATGAAACCGTTTCTCTTCCTCCGTCATGTTGCCGAGGTGACATGGCTCGGGACCAAGGCCCCTTTCACCGAAAAAGGCGGCAAACGCCTCGCCGCCCGTTGGAAGCTTCTGACCTCCGTCTTCAACGGCTACAATTGATCCGACCGACGCGATGAAAACCAAAGTCAAATACCTGATCCTCGGTGCCGGTCCCTCCGGACTGAGCTTCGCCCATACGCTGCTGGCCGGCGGCGAGGACTCGTTCCTCGTGCTGGAGCGCGAAGCCGAAGCCGGTGGCCTTTGTCGGAGCCAAGAAGTCGACGGCGCCCCTCTCGACATCGGGGGCGGCCACTTCCTCGACGTGAAGAAGAAGGACGTGCTCGACCTCGTCTTCCACCACATGCCGCGTGAAGAATGGAACCTCCACGACCGCGTTTCCAAGATCACCATCCGCGGCGCCGAGGTGGACCATCCGTTGGAGTCCAATCTTTGGCAGCTCCCCGTCGAGGCCCAGATCGATTTCCTCGAATCCATCGCCCAAGCCGGCTGCGTGCGGGGCCAGTCGATGCCTGAGTCGTTCCAGGACTGGATCACCTGGAAACTCGGCGACCGCATTGCCGAAGAATACATGCTTCCCTACAACCGGAAGATCTGGTCGATGGATCTCAACCGTCTCGGCACCTATTGGCTCTACAAGCTGCCCGACGTCTCCTTCCGCGAAACCCTCCAGAGCTGCCTGGAACGCCACGCCACCGGCAAGCTCCCGGCTCACGGCCAATTTTTCTATCCGAAGAAGTTCGGCTATGGCGAAGTCTGGCGGCGCATGGGCGTGGCGCTGGGCGATCGCTTCGTGCCGAACTGCCCCGTCACGCAGATCGACATCGAGAGCCTCACGGTCAACGGCCAGTTCCAGGGCGAGACCCTTGTCAGCACCATCCCGTGGACCCTCTGGCCGAAGATGTCCAAACTTCCGGCGGACGTGACCGCCGAGATAGGCAAACTGGTGAATGTCCCGATCGACGTGGACTACGATCCCGCGATGCAGAACACACCGGCCCACTGGGTCTACGACCCGGCCGAGGCGCTGGCCCACCATCGTCGCTTGGTGCGATCCAACTTCTGTCCCGGCAGCAAAGGCTGCTGGACGGAGACCAACGCCAACCGCTCCGGCGCGGTGAAACTCTTCCGGCACCACAACGAATTCGCCTACCCGGTCAACACGCTGGGCAAGCCCGAGGCCGTTGAAGCGATTGGCCGATGGGCAACCGGTCGCGGCATCCAGCCGCTCGGTCGTTGGGGCACTTGGGAACACATGAACAGCGACGTGGCCACGCAGCTGGGCATCGAAGCCGCCAAAAAGATCTTGGCGCAGCGCTGATTCCGGTTCGCTCCACTCCCGCTTTGAAACTGCTGATCTCTTCCCACTTCTTCGCGCCCAGCATCGGCGGGATCGAGCAGGTCAGCGGCATCGTCGCGGAGGAACTGAGCCGGCTTGGGCACGAAGTCCGCGTGCTCACGACCACCACGGCTGAAGCGGAGCCCGCAGGACAGCGGTTCGCGGTCTTTCGGCGGCCTTCGCTGCGGCGGATCGTCCAGCAACTTCGGTGGTGCGACGTGTATCTTCAAAGCAACATCAGCCTCGCCACCTTCTGGCCGGCCGTGGTGCTGCGGATCCCCACCGTCGTCACCTACCACACGTGGCTGACCCGGCCCGATGGCCGCATCGGCGCGAAAGACCGGCTGAAGCGTCTCGTGGCAAAACTCGCCTCGCGCAATCTCGCCGTGAGCCGTGCGGTGGCCGCGACCGTCTCCCCCGATTGCGGGGTCATCCCAAACCCGTATCGCGACGAGCTCTTCCAGAGAAACCCCGCGATCCGGCGGGATCGGGATCTCGTCTTTCTCGGACGCCTGGTCAGCGACAAGGGTGCGGACCTCTTGATCGACTCGCTCAAGGAATTGAACAACCGAGGCCTCAAACCGACCCTCTCCATCATTGGCGGTGGCCCGGAAGAGCCGGCGCTCAAGGCGCAGGTGACACGAGCCGGCCTAGACGACCGGGTCCGTTTTCTTGGGAAACGCACCGGCCAGGAATTGGTCGATGAACTGTGCCGGCATCGGATCATGGTGGTTCCATCGCGCTGGCTCGAACCGTTCGGCATCGTGGCCCTCGAAGCGATGGCCTGCGGGTTGATCCCGGTGGTCTCCTCCGGGGGTGGCCTCCCCGAGGCGGTCGGTCCCTGCGGATCCACGTTTCCAAACGGAGATTCCGCCGCCCTGGCGGACCGCCTGGAGCAGATCCTTGCCAACCCGGAATCTCAGATCGAAATGCTGAAGGGCGCGGAGCAACACCTCGCCCGACATGCTCGGCATGCGGTGGTCGAATCCTATCTCGCCGCCTTGCGCTCGGTGGCTCCCAACCCAATTTGAAGCCCGTGACCCCCCATTCCGGTGGATCCGGAAACACCCTTCCGCTGATCGATGTCTTGCGGGGCCTCGCGGCCTTCTGGGTCGTGCTCTTCCACTCGCGCGTCGATCTCTGGGTCGGGCTCCGGGACATCCAGAGCGGTTTGGTGCCGGTCGGGGCCTTCGACCGGCTGATGGCCTGGTTCTCGGTGCCCATGGCCTTTGGCGGGAGCGGCGTCATGCTGTTCTTCGTCCTGAGCGGCTTCTGCGTGCATCTGCCGTTGGCCGGCGGAAAGGACTTCGCCTGGAAACCCTACGCGGCCCGTCGTTTCTTCCGGATCTTCCCCCCGTATCTGTTCGCCATCGTGGTGACTCTCGGCTGCGAACTCCTCTCAAAGTGGCTCGATCCGGCCAGCCGGACCTCGTCGGTCTCGATGCTCGTGCGCTCCGTTTTCATGGTCCAGAACTATGGAGCCGATGCCGGACAGATGGCGGGCAATCCGTCGCTCTGGTCGCTGCCGGTCGAGATGGAGCTCTATGTTGTCTACCCGGTTTTCCTCTGGCTCCTGCGGAAGTCAGGGGCGCTGACCGCCTTCGGCGTGGTCGCCGCAGTGGCCGTGCTGCCCCCGCTCTTCGGCCGCGCCGTTCCCGCGCTCAACGGAGGCTTCGCCCAGTATTGGCTGATCTGGTGTTCCGGCGCGCTGCTGGCGGAGAGCTGGAAGACGCGCCGCCTCCTGGCGCCCGGCGTGGCCCATGGGCTGACCATGGCCGCGGCCTTCGCCGCCGCAGTCTTGTTCCATTGGCGGGACTACAATCAGTGGGTCGCCTGCCATTTTTGGGCCATCGGCTATGGAATCCTGCTCTGGTTCGCGTTGATGAATCCTTCGTTCGCGACCGCGATACCCAGGCGACTGCTCGTGCTGCTGGTTTGGCTTGGAACGCTTTCCTACTCCCTCTACCTCGTTCATTTCCCCCTCTTCCGCCTGGCCGGAGCCGCCTGGAAAGCAGGAGCCGGCCACAAGCCGCTGAACCTGCTCGTTCCCTTGGCGGCCGCGGTTCTCGTCGTTCCCGTGGCCGCCTTGTTCTACCGATGGGTGGAAGCACCCAGCCATCGGCTCGCCCGAACCGTGGGTCGCAGGCTCAAGGGGCCCCAGCCGGAATGACGCTCGTCTCCCATCCCAGCGGCAACACCTTCGTGCGGGCCCTGTTGTCCGGCCTCGAGACGAACCGGCGCCTTGGGCTCTACGCCACCGCGCTTGGCTTCACAACGGAGCCCGCGCTGGCGAAATTGTTGCCCGGCGGTCTCCGCAATGAACTTCGCCGACGCCGCTATGATCTGCCGCCTGAACGGCTCTGGTCCCGCCCCTCGCGAGAACTTGCCCGGGTCGTGGGAAACCGCCTGCATCTGCGGAGCCTGACGGCGCACGAGCGCGGCTGGGCCTGCGTGGACGCGGTCTACCAGGACCTTGACACGGCGGTCGCCGATCGCCTTTCCCATTGGAAGGAACCCCTCGGTCTCAAGTCGGTCTACGCCTATGAGGACGGCGCCCTGAAGACCCTGAAGGCTGCTCGTTCGCTGGGACTTGTCGCCGGCTACGACCTGCCGATCGCGTATTGGGAAACGCTGAGGCACCTCGTCCTCCAGGAAGCCGCCCGGTTGCCGGAGTGGGAACCCACCTTCAAAGGCGGCACCCGCGATTCGGAAGCCAAGCTGGATCGAAAGACCGAGGAACTGAAGTCGGCCGAAGTCGTGGTCGTACCGAGTCGGTTCGTGCTGGATTCCCTTCCCGGGTGGGCTCGCGAGACCAAGCGCTGCGTCGTCGCGGAGTTCGGAACGCCCGACATCCCCGAGGTGGTTCGACCGCCGAGGAAGCCGAACGCAAAACTCCGCGTTCTCTTCGCCGGCACCATGAGCCAGCGGAAGGGCCTGGCCGATCTCTTTGCCGCCATCAAACTGCTCAAGCGGTCCGATGTGGAACTGGTCGTCATGGGATCTCTCGCGGCGCCCATGGAATTCTACCGCTCCCAATTGGCGGATTTCACCTACGAGCCGACCCGGGCCCATGCCGGGGTTCTCAAGCTGATGGCGACCTGCGACGTCCTCTGCCTCCCTTCCATCGTGGAGGGCCGGGCGCTGGTCCAGCAGGAGGCGATGGCCTGCGGATTGCCTCTGATCGTGACCCGCAATGCGGGAGCCGAAGATCTGATCGAAGAGGGTCGGACCGGCTTCCTGGTGCCACCGGCTTCCCCCGAGGCGATCTCCGACCGGATCAATTGGTTTGCCGACAATCCCGGGATGCTGCACGACATGGGCCGGGCGGCGCGGGACAAAGCGATGAAACTGACTTGGCCCCGCTATGCGGACCTCGTCCTGGAACAATTGTCCCGATCCAAACCGAATTGATTCGATGAATTCCGCTCTAGCAGGACTACGCCCAACGGTATCGACGCCCCCGACGGCGGCTCGCGTAGCACCGATCGATTCAGGGATGGCCAAGACGACCCGGGGACTCATCTGGATCTACCTCATCCTCTGGATCATCGAGGGCGCCCTTCGCAAATGGTTTCTTGTCTCGCTCTCCGACGTTCTCCTCGTCGTCCGGGATCCGATCGTATTGGCGATCTACGCGACGGCGCTGATCGGCGGACTGTTTCCGTTCAACGCATTCTTTTTCGCGACCATTATTCTGGGGGGTGTCTCCGCTCTCGCCGGCTTCGCAGTGATTCCCGACCTGCCTGCCGTGGTCGCCTTCGGCCTGCGGGCCAACTATCTCCACCTTCCGCTGATCTTCGTCATGGGAAAGGTGCTCCGTCCCAAAGATCTAAAGCTGATCGGATGGCTCTTCCTGCTCGGAGCCCTCCCCCAGGTCCTGCTCATGGCGAAGCAGTATCGCTCCGGCATCGATAGTTGGTGGAATCTAGGAGCGGGCGGGGGCCGGCAGATCGAGGCCGCCCACGACGTTATCCGCCCCGCGGGCACCTTCAGCTTCATTAGCGGGCCGATCTTCTATTTCGCGATCACGTCGGCCTTCCTGCTCGGAGGGCTGACGCTGCGCGGTTGGGTGCGTTGGTGGCTGCTCTTACCGACGGCGGGATCCTGTATAATTGCAGCCTCCGTCTCTGGCAGCCGCTCCCTCTTGATCAGCTGTGTGCTGGTCGGAATAGCCTTCCTGATGGGCTGTGTGGTCTATCCGAGAGCGCTCAAGTCTCTCGCCAAATTCTTCCTCGTGGGTTTGGTGGCTTTTGCAGCCGTCAGCAGTCTCACCGTCTATCGGGCAGGCGTGGATACCACGACCACCCGCGCCGCCAAGGCGAACCAAAACGAAGGCGGCTGGCGCGGCCTGGCCGCCCGCGCGCTTCACCCGATCCAGGATGCTGTCACCTCCGTTTTCACCGCCGACATGCTGGGCAAGGGTCTCGGCATCGGCACCAACGGAGGCGCGTCACTGGCCGGCTTCCGCGGAGATTTCCTGGTGGCCGAGGATGAATGGGCACGGGCAGTAGGCGAATCAGGCCCCGTCATTGGGCTTTCCTTCATGGGGCTGCGCGTTGCCCTGGGGATTTGGGCGCTGTTCCACAGCCTCAAAGCAGCCCGGAACGGCAACCTTCTTCCCATCGTCCTGCTGGGGGCCGCCGGCCCGGGACTCATCGTCGGACAGTTCGGTCAACCCACAACCATGGGCGCAACCGTCCTCGCCATGGGACTCTGGGCCGCATCGCTGGTCTTGACCAAGGACGACACGATCTTCGCCGACAAAACCTCCGCGGTCACCGCTGCCATTGATTCCACCAAGGCAAGGGGTCCCGTCCAAGCGGGAGACAGTCCTTCCCTTCAATCCAACAAGGCGACCCCGTTCAACGTCACCCCCCGGGCGATCCCCCCGACGCCAAAACCCGTCGCCGCTCCGCCTTCACCGCCTCAACCGGAGCCGGAACCCACGATCCCGAAGCCCACCTACAAGCCGGGGCGATTCACCATCCACGGCGGCGCGACCAAGACCTCTGACAAGTGAACGTCGTCCTGATCGGCAACTATCCGGCAGACCGGCAACAGAGCATGGCGCGCTTCGCCCAATGCCTGGATACGGAGCTGAATCGGCGGACAATCCCGACCCGCACGATCGTTCCACCAGCGAGAATCGCGGCGAACCGAGCCGTCCAGGGCGGCCTCGGAAAATGGCTCGCCTACGCCGACAAGTTCCTGCTTTTTCCGCGGGAACTCCGACGGATCTCCAAGGCGTCGCCACCGGACACGCTCTTCCACGTCTGCGACCATTCGAACGCCATGTATCTGCGTTCGCTGCCGCACGATCGCCATCTGGTGACCTGCCACGATCTTCTCGCCGTGCGCGGCGCGTTGGGCGATCCCGAGGCCCACTGCCCCGCCAGCCGCACCGGAAAGCTGCTGCAGAAATGGATCCTCAACAGCCTCGCGTCATCCCGGAATGTCGTGTGCGTGTCCCACTCCACGGCGAATGACTTCCGAACCCTGGCGCCCCGGTTCGAGGGCCGGCTCGACGTGGTCCATCTCGGCCAAAACACGCCGTATCGGGTCCTTGCCCCGGACGAGGCCTGGCCTCGGCTGGCGAATCTCCCGCTTCGACGCGACACACCGTTCATCCTGAATGTGGGATCGAGTCTTCCGCGCAAAAACCGGGACGGCTGCCTCCGCATCTTCCAGAAGCTGGCCGACCGATTTCCCGGACCCCTCGTTTTTGCCGGTAAAAAACTTTCGGCACCGCAGAAGCAGCTGGCCGTTTCCCTCGGCGTCGCCGATCGGGTGGTCGAACTGGAAAACATCTCCAACGAAGTCCTCGAAGCGCTCTACGGCGTCGCCCACGCCCTGCTGTTTCCAAGCAGGGCCGAAGGCTTTGGCTGGCCGGTGCTGGAGGCCCAGGTCTGTGGCTGCCCGGTCGTATGCAGCGACCGGACCTCCATCCCCGAAGTCGCCGGCGGCGCCGCGTTCGTCCACGACATCGCGGATGAAACCGGCTTCGCGGAAAGCCTGCTGAAGCTCCTCGATCCCGCCGTCCGCGAAGACCTGCGAAACCGAGGCCTGGCCAATGCCGCCCGGCTCACCACGGACCGGATGATCGACGGGCACGTCGAAATCTACCGCCGCATCCTCGCCGCCCCATGAAACGATTATTCGCCACCCTGGTCGTCCTTCTCCCGTGGGGGCTCAAGCGATGGTGTCTGGCCAGGTTCTGGAAGTTCGAGATCGATCCTACGGCGCGGATCGGACTCGCGTGGATCTTTCCGCGGAAGCTGGTCATGGGGCCCGGAAGCCGGATCGGCCACATGACGCTCTGCAAGAGCCTCTCACTGCTCCGGCTCGATGAACGCGCTTCCATCGGCCGCGGGAACTGGATCACCGGATTTCCCGCCGGCCCATCGAAGCACTTCGCCCATCAACCGGATCGAAGGCCCGAATTTATCCTGGAACGCCACGCCGCCATCACCAACCGCCACCTGGTGGACTGCACCCATTCGGTGACGATCGGAGAATTCACGACCCTCGCCGGCTTCGCGTCGCAGATCCTCACCCACAGCATCGATCTCGAACACTGCCGTCAATCGTCCGAGCCCGTCCGCATCGGGGCCTACTGCTTCATCGGCACGAACTGCGTCCTGCTCGGAGGCAGTTCCCTGCCCGACCGCTCGGTGCTCGGCGCGAAATCACTCTTGAACAAGGCCTATTCCGAGCCGCTGCACCTCTATGCCGGCGTGCCCGCCCGGCCGATCAAGCCGTTGCCGGCCGACTGGAAGTATTTCCAGCGGACCGACCAATTCGTCTACTGACCCCGCCTCACCGTGCGTCTCCTCCGCGTCATCGCCTCGGTCAATCCCACCCAGGGTGGCCCCATCGCCGGCATCCGGGCGGTGACGCCCGTCTTGGCCAGCATGGGCGTCCAGACCGAGATCGCCTGCGTGGATGCGCCCGCCGCTGGATGGCTCGACTCCGTGCCGCAGGCCAAGGTCCACGCTCTTGGACCGGCACAAAGTTCCTGGGCCCGCTCGAAAGAGCTCGTCCCGTGGCTTCGAACGAACGGTTCCCGCTTTGATGCGGTCGTCATGCACGGTCTCTGGCTTCATCCGAGCTACGCCGTCTGGCAGGCCTTCCGCCAACCCTCGACCACTCCCTACTTTGTCTATCCCCACGGGATGCTCGATCCTTGGTTCCAAAAGGCCCGGCCACTCAAGGCGCTGCGAAACACCGTCTACTGGAAGCTCGTCGAACATCGCGTCATCCGTGATGCGACGCGCGTTCTCTTCACCTGCGACGAGGAGCGTCGACTGGCCCGCGAGCCCTTCCGCCCCTATGCGTGCCGAGAGGCGGTCGTGAACTACGGCTCCGCCACCCCGCCGCCCGACGGCGAACGATGCAAGGGGGTCTTCCTGCAAACGCATCCCGAACTTGCCGCCAAGACCTTTCTGCTCTTCCTGAGCCGGATCCATCAAAAGAAAGGCGTCGATCTCCTGCTTCAAGCTTGGAGCGCCCAGCTCAAGGCCGGAAAGACTCCGCCGCATTTGGCGATCGCGGGTCCGTGCGCCGAGCCTGCTTATCTCGACGGATTGAAGCGACTCGCCGCGGAGCTGGGGCTGGCGGCGCAGGTCACTTGGTTGCCCATGCTGGAAGGCGACGCGAAATGGGGAGCGCTCAACGCCTGCGAAGCCTTCATCCTGCCGAGCCATCAGGAAAACTTCGGCATCGCCGTGGTCGAAGCACTGGCCTGCGGACGACCCGTGTTGATCAGCGACAAGGTCAACATCTGGCGCGAAATCCAGTCCGACGGCTCCGGTCTGGTCGCCCCCGACACCGCCGAGGGGGTTTCCCGGTTGGTCGAGTCCTGGCAGGCGCTGGAGACCCGGGCTCGTGAAAAAATGAGCCTCTTGGCCCGCGGTTCCTTTGCACAAAGATTCACCATCGCCCAGGCCGCCGGGTCGCTGGTGAACGCCATCCGTGGAGCGACCGCTCCCTTCGTCTGAAATGAGCTACTCCTATCGAGCCAGCAGCGACGCCCATGCTGGACCCAGCTTCTCTCTGGGCAACCGGTTGGCTCGGCTCGGCTGGGGTTTCGTGCAGGCGACGCTCTTTCGCTGGAGCCCGCGTCCCGTGCATGGCTGGCGTTGTTTCCTGCTGCGGCTCTTCGGAGCGAAGATCGGTCGCGGCTGCCACATCTATCCCGGAGCGACTATCTGGGCCCCGTGGAATCTGGAATGTGCGGAGGACGTCGGAATCGCCAACGGCGCCATTCTCTACACCCAGGCCAAGATCACCCTCGGAAAGCGCACCGTCGTCTCGCAGGGTGCGCATCTCTGCTCCGGTAGCCACGACTACGAGGATGGAGGTTTTCCTCTCTTCGCCAAACCGATTCATGTCGGGGCCTACGCGTGGTTGGCGGCCGAGTGCTTCATTCAACCCGGCATCGCCATCGGCGAGGGCGCCGTCATCGGCGCTCGCTCCGTCGTGACCAGGGATGTGCCCGCTTGGATGGTCTGCGCGGGACATCCGTGCAAGCCGCTCAAACCCCGCAACTGGCGGCCATGACGGCCCGATTTTGAATTTAAAATCGGGCCGTTTAAAATTTCATGAAGGTTCCCGTTTCCCTCCTCATCCCGATCAAGAACGAGGCCAAAAACCTGACCCGTTGCCTCGCGGCGGTCGCCTGGGCGGACGAGATCTTCGTCGTCGATTCCAACAGCGTCGACGGGTCGCAACAGATCGCCGAAGGGCACGGAGCCAAGGTCGTCCAGTTCCCTTTCAACGGCACCTGGCCGAAGAAGAAGAACTGGTCGCTGGAGAACCTCCCCTTCAAACATGAATGGGTCTTCATCCTCGACGCCGACGAGGTCATGCCGCCGGAGAGCGCCGAAGAGTTTCGCCGTGTCGTCACCGCGTCCGGCGGACCGAACGGCTGGTGGATCAATCGCCGGTTCATGTTCATGGGCCAGTGGCTGAAGCACTCCTACTACCCGAACTGGAATCTCCGCCTCTTCCGACATCGCCTCGGCCGCTACGAGAAACTGACCGATGTCGACACCGCCAGCGGCGACAACGAGGTGCATGAGCACGTGATCGTGCAGGGCGAGACCGGCCGCCTCAAATCCGAGATGGACCACTACGCGTTCCCTTCCGTCGACGTGTTCGTGGAGAAGCACAACCGCTACTCCAACTGGGAGGCCCGGGTCGCCCTCGACCGCCATTTGAAGGGCAGCAGCCATCAACTCCAGAACAGGGAAGTCGGCCTGCGCCGCAAGCTGAAGCAGCTTTCCCAGAAGCTCCCGTTCCGGCCGCTCCAGAGATTCCTCTTCGTCTATCTTTTCCAGAGAGGCTTTCTCGACGGCACCGCCGGCTACTATTTCGCGCGGCTCCACGCCTTCTATGAATTCCTCTGCGTGGCGAAAACCCATGAACTGAAGAAGCAGGCCGCTTCCAAGCCATGAAAGTCACCGTCTGGGGCATCAACTACGCACCCGAGGTGACGGGTATTGCGCCCTACAATGCCGCCCTCTGCCGCTACCTGAAGGACCACGGTCACGCCGTGCGGATGGTGACGACCTTCTGCTACTATCCCGCATGGAAGAAGCTCCCGGAAGACGCCGGCCGGCTCTACCGCACCGACCTGATCGACGGCGTGCCCGTCCATCGGTGCTGGCACTACGTCCCGTCCAAACCGAACCCGATCAAACGGATCCTGCACGAGGCCACCTACGTCACGTTCTCCTTTCTCCGTCTCCTCTTCCTGCCGCGAGCCGACGTCTACGTGGTCGCTTCGCCGCCTCTTCTTCAAGGATTCGCCGCCTGGGTGCTGACCCGGATCAAACGCGCCCCGTTCGTCTTCCACGTGCAGGATCTCCAGCCCGACGCCGCCGTCGGCCTCGGCATGTTGAAGCCCAGCCTGCTCACCCGCGCGCTCTATTGGCTGGAAGGATTGGCCTACAAAAAGGCCGCTCTCGTCTCCGGCATCAGCCACGGCATGATCCAGGCGTTTCGACGCAAGGGCGTGCCTGCGGAGAAGACCTATCTCTTCTACAACGGCGTGGCGCTCGACGGCGCTGAACCGCCCAAATCGACCGGCGGTTTCCGCGCGCGGAACGGTTTTGGATCCGATTCGTTTCTCGCGGTCTATTCCGGCAATCTCGGTGTGAAACAAGGTCTCGGGATTCTGCTCGACGCCGCGCCCCTCGTTGAGAATTCGAAGGTGCGCATCGTCATCTGTGGCGACGGCGCGGACCGGGTGAAGCTCGAAGACCGCATTCGCAACGGGAAGCTGACGAACGTGTCCCTGCTTCCGCTCCAACCCAGGGAGCACTACGCGGAGATGCTGGCCGAGGCCGACGTCAGCCTCATCACCCAGCAGGCGGGCTCCGGCGGATTCTTTTTTCCGAGCAAGCTCCTGAGCAGCTTGGCCGCTGGCAAAGCGGTCGTGACCGTGGCCGATGAGGGAAGTGAACTCGTGCTCGCCCAGCAGGAAGGCGCCTTCGGCCACAACAGCCCCCCCGACTCTCCCGAGCAACTCGCGGCGTTGCTCGACCGCTTGGCCGCCGATCCGAGCGGGCTCGCGACCCTTGGTTCCAATGGCCGGAGCTACGTCCAGCGGTTCAAATTCGACGAGGTCCACGCCGCTTTCGTCTCCCGGATCACTCGGCTGGTCCGCTGATCGGAGAAGCATCCCGAGATTTCCCAGCGACAAGCCGGCCTTCGGGCCGGCTTCTTCATGTCAGTCCCACCCGTTCCATGGGCGATCCGCCGTTTACAAATTCGAAGGAGAAATGCAGTTGTCGTGCTGGATCCATTTGCGGTGTGCTTCCCGTATGATCGACCGAGCTTCAACCCGCTGATACCATGGAATCAGCCACTCCCGCCATCGTCAGTCTGCTCGCCATGCTCTTCGGCGGCGCGATCAGCCTCCTCGCCTTCGCCTTCTGGATCTGGATGCTGGTCGAGTGCCTCCGGAGGAAAGACCTGACCGACAATCAAAAGCTCGTCTGGGTTCTGGTCCTCATCTTCGTCAACTGCATCGGATCCATCGTCTACTTCTTCGCCAGTGACCGGGGTAGCCGCCGATTCTCCTGACAAACCGGCGCGATGCCTCTCCACCGCTCCAGCAACCACCGTTGGATCGCCGGCGTCTGCGGCGGTCTCGCCGAGTGGCTCGGCTGGTCGCCGACCTTGGTTCGGTTGCTCTATGTGATCGTCTCGATCGCCAGCGTGGCCTTTCCCGGGATCATCGTTTATCTGGTCCTCTGGTTCGTGATGCCGCTCCGTCGGGATTGAGCAAACGACGGCGCCGAGGGCGCCGATCGCTCCGCCACATATTTCGGGCAAACAGTTGCGGGTTCCCCTCGATTCCACTCAATTCCCCGGTTTAGTCATCGCCAAATGGATATCTCGGATCCCAGTTTCGCCAAAGGGTGCATCGAAGGAAGACCGTCCCGTTCACGGTTCGCCTCGGAGCTGCTCAAGCTCCAGAAGACCAGCCTCATCCGGCGGGTTTCGGCGGGCTCCACCGTCTTTGAGGAAGGCGATTCCGGCGACGGAGTGTTCCTCGTCGAGCGCGGCCGGGTCGTCCTGACCACCCGCTTGGAACATGGACAGGGCCGGGTCATCAGCCGGGTTCTGTCCGGCGACTACTTCGGCGAAATGGCGCTGCTCGACAACGAACCCCGCTCCGCCACCGCCACCGCCGAGACGGAGAGCATCGTCTCCTTCATCCCCCTGTGCGATGTCATCGAGCTGTTGGGCAACTCGCCGTTGATCGTCTTCGACATGCTCCGGGAATTCAGCCAACGGATGCGCGCCACCAACCGCCAGATCCTGGACGAGGTCATGGCGGCGGAACGCATCGGCATCCTCGGCCGCTTCAGCCAGTCGTTCGCCCACGACCTGAAGAATCCCCTCGCGGGCATCGTCATGGGCGCGGAGCTGCTGGCCGAAGGCGACCTGCTTCCCGAACTCCGCCGGCAGATCTCGGTCCAGCTCGTCCGCCAGGCCCGCCGCGTCGCGATGATGACGGAAGAGATGCTGGCCATCAGTCGCGGCCAACGGCCCGTGCTGGAGCTCCATCCCGTCAACTTCGCCGACTACATCCACAAGCGGCTCGAGGAATTCCGCGTGGACTTCAAGTCGCGCCGCCTCGTCCTGGAGTTCGAAAACCTTCCTCCCGCCGTCACCCTGCAATTGGACCCGAGCCGCCTCGAACAGGCCTTCCTCAACCTCCTGCACAACGCCGCCGACGTGCTCCCGCTGGGAGGCCGGGTGGGCTTCCGGTTTGAAACGATGGAAGACCGCGTGGTGATGGAGATCGAAGACTCCGGACCCGGAATCGCCATCGAACGGATCGAACAGGTCTTCGAGCCGTTCTTCACCCACGGCAAGACCAAGGGCACCGGTCTCGGACTGGCCATCTGCCGCCGAGTCCTCACCGAGCACGGGGGCTCGATTCGTTGCCTTTATCAGGCCGATCGCGGGGCCGTCTTCCGCTTGGAACTTCCTACCGATCGTCAGCAGCCCCTGCTTTGGGAGTGACGAGCTTCGGCCACGGCCAATCGGGGGAGTTCTGCCAGCCGTTCACCGTGTCGCCCACGCCGCCGTTGTCCACGCCGTCCATCCCCAACGAGTAGAGCAACGGGTTCCCGTTTTCGCCGATCCGGTCCGTCAGCCGATCAATCTCCTCTTGTTCCGCCTTCGTATCGGGAACCGGCGGTCGGTCGGTCGCGATCAGTTGCCCTGCTCCACCAGTTCCCGGACCGGGGCCTGATAACGTTGCTCTTCAGCCCGATGACGGAGGTGCAGCCAGTAAAACGGCCCCCCGATCAGAAAGGCCACGGCGATGGACGCAGTGACAGTCCCGCGGCGGTTCATGGGCGACGTTGCGTCGTTTGAATGTCGGAAGGATGATTCTCTCACCAGCCATGTTTCCATACATCACTTCCGTCGAATCAGGCCAATGGCGGCCCGGCCCCTATCCCGGCGTCGAGCTGCTTGTCTTGCACAAAGATCCCAACACCGGTGGTTCGACCGTGCTGCGCAAATTCCACGCCGGCGTGACCGTCCCGGCCCACATCCATCCCGAGGCCAACGAGTCGGTCTATATCCTGAGCGGCGAATGGGAGGAGGCCGGCAAGGTCCATGGGCCCGGCACCTTCTTCCACGCACCCAAGGGCCAACCCCATGGACCGCATTTCGCGCGCACCGAGGTCGTCGGCATCACGGTCTTCGACGGCCCGTTGACGGTGAAGGCGGTCGACGAATCCTGAAACCAATCCGGCGCAGCCGTGTCCTGACCGGAGAAGCAACCAGACCCAGCACGCGCATGAAGCACCAATCCTCACTTCCTCGTCGCGAATTCCTCCGGCATCTCGCCATCGGTGCCGGCGCCGTGGCCGCCGCTCCCGGCCTTTTCGCGGCCGGTGTCCCCACGAGCGGTTCCGTCACTCTGCCGGATTATTCGGGACCGAACCTCGTCATCATCCGTTGGGGCGGCGGCGCCCGCCGTCGTGAATCCATCGAATCGGGAACCACCTACGCTCCCTTCCTCACCCATGAACTGATCCAGCGCGGCACGCTCTATCCGAAGATGGAGATCGCCCAGCTCGAAGGCCTGAACACGAGCCACGGCGAAGGCACGCTCAACATCCTGACCGGCCACTACGACAAATATCAGGACATCGAGAACGGCTTTCTCCGCAACCGCTTCGAACCGAAAGTGCCCACGATCTTCGAGTATTTCCGCAAGGCCTTCGCGGTGCCCGACCATCAGACGCTCATCGTCAACAACGAGAACCGGGCGGACGAGGAGTTCTACAATTTCAGCAACCACATGGGCTTCGGCATCGATGTCCGGTCCCAGACCCTCAGCCTGCACCGCTTCAAGGCCTTCCTCTTGGAGCGGCAGATCGCCGAGGCCAAGCTCCCGGAAAAGGTTCTGCAAGAGAAAGCCAAGGAGCTGAAGAAGTGGCGGGAGAGCGACAGTCGCGCGACCGGCCAGGGCGAGATGCCGCCGCCGATCGAGGAGTTCTGGACGCGGTGGCGCCAAGACTATGGAGACACCGGCTTCGTCAACGAACGCGGCGACCGGCTCCTCACCCAGATGACCCTCCGCGCCATGAAGGAGCTCCGGCCGAAGATGGTCATGCTCAACTACACGGACTGCGACTACGTCCACTGGGGCTACATGGACCACTACACGCGCGGCGTCGCCGTGATGGACGAGGGCCTGCGCCAGCTCGTCACCGCCGTCGAGGCCGACGAGGCCTATCGCGGCAACACCGTCTTCGCCGTGATCCCCGACTGCGGCCGCGACAACAACCCCTACGCGGACGTGCCCTGCCAGCACCACTTCAACTCCCGCTCGTCCCACGAGATCTTCGCGCTGCTCTTCGGCCCGGGAATCGCCAAAGGCCGGGTGATCGACAAACACGCCGACCAAAGCCAGCTCGTGGCCACGCTCGGACGGATGATGAAGTTCGAAACCGGCGCCGCAGAAAGCCGCGCGCTGACCGAAGCCATCGCCTGATCCCGCCATGGAACCGTCACCCCTTCCATTACCCCTGCCCGTCAGCGCGGGCACCGCCGCGGTCGAAGCCGGCCTCCAGCCCGCGCCGAGATGGAGGCGCATGATCGGCGCACCGATCAAATTCCTCTTCGGCATGCTGCTGGTTCAGAGCCCGCTCGGCGCGGTGATCCTGACCGGTTGGACCGGAAGGCTCATGCAGCGCGTCGCCCTGCGGACCTGGTGGCGCGCGGCCCGCCGCCAAGGTTATGCGGGGTCGTTCCACCAGTTCGCGCAGGAAGATGCCGCCACCTCCGGCCACGCGCGTTGGCCCAACTATTTCGTGCGCCAGAATTTCGCCCAAACCGTGTCCCGGCAGCCGCTCATTTCCGGACGGCTCCGCGCCATCACGGCGGGGTTGTTCCGCTCGCTCTGGGACAACGGCCGGCTCGGCGTGCAGATGCTGCTGAACACCGCGCTCGTCATTCTCCCCAGCCTTCTCCTGATGTGGAGCGGCTGGTTCACCGGCTGGCAGATCTCCTTCAACAAGGGCTACGAACACTTCGCCGTCGGAGCCTCCGTGAGCTGGCTCGGCATCCTCCTCTTCATCGCCGGCATGTTCTATGTGCCGATGGCGCTGGCCCGTCAGGCGGCGACGGGCGACTGGCGCCGGTTCTACGATTTCAAGCTGGTCCGTGGACTCGTGAAAAGGGCCTGGCTCGGCCACGCCTTGCTGGCCGCCGGCTACGTCGCGGCGTCTTTCCCGGTGATGCTGATGACGGCCGCGCCCACCTTTTTCGGGAAGGACCTTCCCGGAGACGCCGTCGTTTCACCCGAGGAAGTCCGCCAGTCGCTCCAAAGCTATTACTTCTACTGCGCCTTCTGGATTCTGCCGGCCTTCGTCACTCTGCGTTCCCTCTCCGCCATGCTCTATGCGAGAACTGTGGTGAAAGCGGTCCAGTCTGGCGCGGTTTCCCAAGAGTGCCTCACGGAGACGGAGTGGAAGACCCTCCACCGCCTCAACCTGCTCAACGACATCCGGCCGCCCGACCGTTCCATCTGGACGCGGGTCGCCCTGTGGTTTGGCACACGGGCCGGACGCTACACCGGTGGCATCCTCACCGCGATCGCCTGGTTCGGCGTGCTCGTGCTCCCGACCTATATCGGCACGTTCGTCAACTACCGCTTCGCCTTCTCCTGGTTGAACCAGCCGTTGGTGCTGCTGCCCTGGTTCAACCATCTGCCCGCCTACATCGAGAGCCAATGGTATCCCTTGGCGGTGGCCGCGCTGGTGCTCTTCCTGGCTTGGCGGGCGAGCCGTCTGGTCCACTGGGTGAAACGACGTTCCAGGTCCGACGCGGCCCCCGGCCGGTCCCACCCCTGAAAACGAAAGAGGCCGGCAGAAATGCCGGCCTCTTGTTTGTTCCGTAACCATCGAACGCTCAGCCGACCTTCGCCAACGGTGCCGTGGCGGTCGCGGCCGGTTCGCCGTTCAAGAGCGACTTCACCTGCGCCACGGCATTTTCGGCGGTCAGACCGTGCTTGTGGCGGAGATAGTCGACGCTGCTCGCGTGCTCGACGAACTGGTCGGGCCAGCCGATCCGGACCACGGGCGTGGTGACCCCCTGGTCGCCGAAGCATTCCAGCACCGCGCTGCCGTAGCCGCCCATGAGGACGTGGTCCTCAAAGGTCACGACGACATCCGCGGCCCGGCCGTAGAACTCGTGCGTGCCGGCGTCCAGCGGCTTGAAGAAGCGGGGGTTGACCACCGCGACGTCGAAGCCCTGGGCTGCGAGCTGTTCGGCCGCCTTGTGCGCGATGCCATGCATCTGGCCCAGACCGAACAGAGCCACCTTCTTGCCGCCCTTGTTGGCGAACTGGCGGGTGATCTCGGCCTTGCCGATTTCCAGGATCGCCGGGCTTTCCTTGATCGGAACGCCTTCGGCGGTTCCACGCGGGTAGCGGATGGCGACGGGATGTTTCTGGAGCGTCGCGGTGAACATCATGTCCACGAGTTCATCCTCGTCCTTCGGCGACATGCCGATGATGTGCGGCAGGCAGCGGAGGTAGGCGATGTCGAAGAGACCGTGATGCGTGGGTCCGTCGTTGGCCGAGAGGCCCGCGCGGTCCATGCAGAAGATCACCGGCAGATCCTGTAGGCAGACGTCGTGATGGATGCAGTCGTAGGCGCGCTGGAGGAAGGTGCTGTAGATGCCGACCACCGGATGGAAGCCCATCGTGGCCATGCCGGCGGCGAAGATCACCGCGTGCTCCTCGGCGATGCCCACGTCGTAGTAGCGGCCGGGCATGGCCTTCTCCAGATGCTTCAGGCCAGTGCCGGTGGGCATGGCGGCGGTGATGCCGACGACGGAGGAATCCTTCTGCGCGAGCCTGACGAGCGTCTGGCCGAAGACGTCCTGGTAGGCCGGTGCGGTGCCGGGCTTCGCCGACGCCGTTTCGCCGGTGGCGGCGTTGTAGGGCCCGAGACCGTGGAACTTCTCCGGATGGTTGAGCGCGGCTTCGAAGCCTTTCCCCTTCTTGGTCAGGATGTGGATGATGATCGGCTCGTCGAACGTCTTGGCAAACTCCAGCGTGCTGATGAGCAGGGGCAGATCGTGGCCGTCGATGGGGCCGAGGTAACGGATGCCCATCTCCTCGAACAGCACCGCGCTGCCGTGTCCGCCGCCGCCGCGACCATCGGTGCCGGGATTGCCGCCGGGAGTCTGCTCCAAGGAAACGGCCTGGGCGGCGCCCTTGATGAACTCCTGCGCCTTGTGGCCGAGCTTCGAGGCGAAGTCGCCGGCGGGAAGCTTCTTCACGAAGGACGCGAGATCGCCCGCGATCTTGTTGTAGCGGGGGTTGACCGTGAGCTTGCCGAGGTAGTTGGCGATGGCGCCGACGTTCTTGGCGATGGACCACTCGTTGTCGTTGAGGATGCCGATGAACTTCTTCGTCGTGTGGGCGATGTTGTTCAGACCCTCGAAGGTGACGCCGTTCGTCATCGCCGCGTCGCCGAAGACGCAGACGACATGCTCGCCGCTGTCGCGCTGGTCGCGGGCGGCACACATGCCGAGCGCGGCGGAAATGGCGGTGCCCGCGTGGCCGGCTCCGTAGCAGTCGTGCTCGCTCTCGGT
Source organism: Verrucomicrobiota bacterium (assembly GCA_038209745.1). GTDB lineage: Bacteria > Verrucomicrobiota > Verrucomicrobiia > Limisphaerales > CANJSG01 > CANJSG01. The sequence continues at coordinate 4,543 of JBBQXJ010000053.1, read as the reverse complement.
GCGGAGGGCGAAGCCGTTCAGGCCGTCGGTCGTCCGGATGGTGTGGAAGCGGTCCTTCCGGCCGGTCAGCAACTTGTGGACATAGACCTGATGGCTCACGTCCCAGACGAATTTGTCCTTCGGCGTGGAGAACACGCGGTGCATGGCGATGGTCAGTTCCACGACCCCCAGATTGGGGCCGAGGTGGCCGCCATTGGCCGCGAGCTTGGTGATCAGTTCTTCGCGCACTTCCTGCGCGAGCTGGACCAGTTGATCGGAGGTTAGCTTTTTGACGTGGGACGGGTTGTCCACCATGTCGAGGAATCGACTCATAAGGCTTATTCTGCGGAAACGTCGAAGGAGACTGGACGCGCGGCGAGATCTCCGCCGGCGGTCTTCTCCAGTTGCTGGATCTTCAGTTCGGCCGCTGCGAGTCGGGTCTGGCACACTTTTGCCAGGTGGGACCCTTCCTCATAGCGGGACAGCAGCGCTTCCAGGGAAAGCTCGTCGCTTTCCATCGTGTCCACGATCGACTCGAGCTGCTGGAGCGCCTGTTCAAACGGCAGCTCGTCCCCGGAAAGGGACGAGGATCCGCCTGGTTTGGCCGCCTTCGACATCTGCGAAAGCTAAGGAACACCGAACTCACCGTCTAGCGATTCTTCCGGGACTTCGCTCGATCCGATCGCCGATTGATTTCCGGACCTGACCCGTGGACTCGGCGCCCGGACCGGTGGCAGTCTCCGGGGCCATGTCGTTTGTCCGGTTGCTGGTTCCGAACTGCTGCAGCTTCGTCGCATCGCGGCTGACTGCCGCCCCGGTTCCGATCGCGATGCAGTCCAACGTGGTGATCCGGATCGCGGCCTCGAACTTGTCGTCCGGCAGCAGCCAGAACTAAGCGGATCCCGGAATCCACATTCTCCAGGGACTCCACCCGGACGTGATCGCCATGCAGGAGTTCAACCACGGCAGCCGTTCCGCCGCGGACATCCAATCCCTCGTGAACCAGATCACGGGGACCAACGGCGCCGCCTATTTTCGCGAATCGGGCTATTCCATCCCGAACGGCATCATCAGCCGTTGGCCGATCCTGGCGAGCGGATCCTGGGAAGACATGGACACCGGCGTCAACGATCGCGGCTTCGCCTGGGCGCGGATCGACCTTCCCGGACCGACCGACCTCTATGTCGTGAGCGTGCATCTCAAGGCCAGCAGCGGAAGTTCCAACCAAACCCGCCGCAACGCGCAAGCAACCCAGTTGAAGAGCGAAATCACGACCAATTTCCCCCCGGATTCCTGGATCGTCGTCGCTGGCGACTTGAACGCCTACAGCACCACGGAGCCCGCCGTTGTCACCCTAAGTTCCTTCCTCAAAACCTCCCCCGACGCCGTCGACAATCTCGGCGATCCCGATACCAATGCCGGCCGCTCCAGCCCCTACGACCACGTGTTCGCCAGCAACAGTCTCGCCAACCACCAGATCGCAAGCGTCGTCGGCAGCCAGTCCTTTCCCGTCGGACTCGTCTTCGATTCCCGCGTCTTCACGCCGTTGGCCGACGTCTCCCCGGTGCAGAGCCGCGACTCGGGGGTCGCGGGAATGCAGCACATGGCGGTGGTGAAGGATTTCCGCATTGGATTCACCGTGACCAACCTCGTCGAAGTCTCTTCGCCGCGGCTCTCGTTGCAGGCGACGAATCGGATCGGATGGAAAGGCCCCAGCGGTCTGACCTACACGGTGGAAGGAAGTTTTGGTCTCCCTGTTTGGATTTTCTAGGGAACTTCCACCTCGCTGACGACGAACTACGCCTTTACGAACGCGGCGCCGGCCGGGACTTCCACTCTCTACCGGGTGCGGATCCCGTAGTCCCGCGTTTCGCAAACCCGGCGATCACTCCGCCGCGGGTTTCATGATCGGAACGAACGCGGACTCGTCGCTCCCTTGGGCATTGATCGCTTGGACAAACACCTCCGTGGCGGCCGCAATCCCTTCCCGGATGATCTTTGCCTCTTCGGCGTTCAGATTGCCCCGGGTCTTGAATTCCAACATCTCGAGCTGGTCGATGAACATCTTGGCCGCTTCGAGATCGACCACGGTTTCGTTCGTCTCGGGATGGGGTATCTGGCCGAGGAAGATCAACGCGGTGCTGGCCAGCTGCATGGCCATGCCGGTGAACAAGTCGGACATGATCTCTTCCCGCGAGGCGTTGGCGAAGCGGGCCTCGTCGTCCGGCAAAGGCGTCACTCCTTTTTCCTCTTCGACTTGGAACCCTTCGTCAGAAACTGGATCAACCGCTGCAAGCGCGGCTCGATCTCGAGAGTTTCCAAGATTTCCTGCCGCTCGTCGGAGCCGGCAAGCATGGCGCAGGACACCAGATCGGCGACCTGTTCCGGATCCCGGACGCGCTCCAGGTAGGCGACGACATCCTTGGCCGTGACCACGTTGGCGGTGTCATCCATGCCCGGGGTCTTCTCGGTGTTGATGGAAAACGGGAATTCAAAGCCTCGCTTCACCCGCTCGCAAACCAGGTCGCGGATTCGTCCCACCAACGCGTCCAACCGGACATTGTCTCCCGTCTCTGGCACAAGCGGACGGATGCGCGCGGTGCGGTAGGGCTTGTAGCGGACGGTTTTTTCCAGCTTCACCCGCATCAAACCGTGAAGAATGAGGTGCGAGGTTCCGTCTTTGTTCTCCACCGCGACCCGGATCATGCCGAGCCCGGCGACCGCCACGGGCGATTCGCGCTTGGCGCCCGGCCGCTGCATCGCGACGACGAACATGCGATGGTTTTCCAGCGCGTCGACCAGCATCCGCCGGTAACGCGGCTCGAACACATAGAGCGGGATCATTGCCTGGGGGAACAACGTCGCGTGCGGCAACGTCATGACACCCAGTTCGGAAGGTATTTCCATATCCAGAATCTAGGTGGCGTCTGTCTGCGGAGCAAGGTCCGGACTGTTTCCGACCGGTTCCACGGAGCTTGAAAGGCGACGAAGTTCGCCCAAAGTAAGGAAGTTATGAAATTGAAAGCGGCGATCATCATTCTGATCCTGGTGGCCATCGGCCTTGGAATCGGCCTGGTAAAATTGAATCAGAACTTGGAATCCGAACAGGCGGTCGCCACGGACCGCGCCCATGAGATTGGCCGCCTTTCGAACGAGGTGGTGTCGGTTCGCTCGGACCTGAACGAGCAGAAGAACGTCAACATCGTCCTGGAGACCAACATCACCCGGCGCCTGACCGAGCTCGACTCCCTCAGCAACACCGTCACGTCCCTCGACACCACTCTGGCCAAGACCCGGGCCGAAGCCGCCGCCGCCGCCCAGCGCGCCGAGGCCGAAATCACCCGCCGCGACGAGACCATCTCCAAGCTCACCACCGAGCGCGAGAACCTCGAGGTCGAAATGAACGACCTCAAAGGCGCCATTACCAAGCTCGACACCCAGATCGCCAACACCGAACGCAAACTCGCCACGTCCGAGGGTGAAAAGGCGTTCCTCCTCAAGGAATTGAAGCGTCTCCAGGCCGAGAAGGCCGAACTGGAGCGCCAGTTCAACGACTTGGCCGCCCTCCGCGAACAGGTTACCAAGCTGAAGGAACAGCTCGCCGTGGCCCGGCGCCTCGATTGGATCCGCCGGGGCATCTACAGCGGTGGAACACGCAAGGGCGGCGAGGTCTTGAACCAAGGCTTCAAGGAAAAGCCCGACTCCACGCCCAACAGCAGTCTCAACGTCGACCTCAACCAGGACGGCTCAGCGACTCTCCGTCCCGGCACCAACGCTCCGGCGAAGCCCCCCGGCCAATGATCCAGCCATGACGCCCGCCAGCCCATCGAGTGCCCGGAGTGCCCAGCGGGCACCGGATCCGGCCGGCGGCGGCTTGGTGGATTCCCACGGACGCGTGATCCGCGACCTGCGGATCAGCGTCACCGACCGGTGCAATTTCCGCTGCCTCTACTGCCTCCCTGAAACCGAGGCGGCAGCCGACTTCTATCGCACCCGCCTCGGCCGGCCACTGGCGCCGGCCACGCCCATCCATCGTGAATGGGCGCCCGCCAGCCGCATCCTCTCCTACGAGGAGATCGCCCGCACCGTCCAGATCGCCGCCCGTCTCGGCGTCGACAAGATCCGATTGACCGGCGGCGAACCCCTTCTCCGGAAGGAGATCGAACGTTTGGTGGCCATGGTCTCCGCCGTGCCCGGGATCCGGGATCTCGCGATGACGACCAATGGATTCCTCTTCCCGGACAAGGGTCCTCTGCTCCGCGATGCCGGACTGACCCGGATCAGCTTCAGTCTGGATTCGCTCGACCGGAAAAACTTTGAGCGGATGACGGGCAAGGATGGACTTGAGACCGTGCTCAGGAGCATCGATCTGGCGAAACAGCTTGGTCTTGAACCCGTGAAAGTGAACGCAGTCCTTATCCGCGGTCTCAACGACCACGAGATAGAAGACTTGGCCCGCTTCGCCCAGGAGAAGGAGCTGAGCCTGAGGTTCATCGAGTTCATGCCGCTCGATTCAAGCCGAGCTTGGCAGCGCGATCTGGTGGTGCCCCCCCGCGAGATCCTC
>JBBQXJ010000052.1:0-33272 GCA_038209745.1 Verrucomicrobiota bacterium | reverse complement strand
CGCCGCGTGGTCTTCTTCTTCGCCATGAACTCCGCCTCCGCGAAACTCCTCTGTGCTTCCATGCCCACCATCCTCCCCCAACGCTCCTCCCGCGTCAGCTCGCTTTCCGTGGGAGCGCGATTAAATCAGCGGTTCCCTAGGGAGGAATAGGCCGCTGGACCGGCAACCAGTTGCCTGCTTGCCGACCAGGTGGCGCCCTCGTCGGAGCTCAATCGCACCGTCAGCTTCTCCCTCTTCTTGCTCGCGGGATTGCTGAAGAGCAAGCGACTTGGCTGACCGCCTTCCGGCCAGGAGAACCGGATCAAACTTCCCTCACACACGGGCTCGATCAGCGCCGGGTCGGATCGCACGGAGGACCAGGTCTGACCGCCGTTTTTGCTGGTGGCGACCGAACGGCGGTTCTTCCCCAGATAGGAGCGCATGTTCAGCAGAAGCGAACCGTCCGCGAGTTCGGCGACGGTCGATTCGTTGGTGGCCTCCTCCGCTTCGCCGCCGAGATGCCAGGTCGCGCCATGGTCGTCGGAGTAGAACACATGGGAATGCGACATGGCTGGCGACGTCGCTCCCGGTCCGGTGTGGTTCGCCGGAATGACCAGCCGTCCGCGATGCGGCCCCCGCGTGAGCTGGATGCCGTTGCCGGGACCGTTGGCATAGGTGCGCCACTCGGGCCGTTTCACGGCCGAAGTAATGTCGGCGGGTTTGGACCAGGTGGCACCGTCGTCCACGCTGCGGGACAGGAACACTCTCCGGGTGTCCTTGCTCTTGCCGGTCACGATCTCCTGCTCGGTGTCCTCGCCCAGATTCCAGTTCAACAGCAGGAAGATCGTCCCCGAATCGGCATCGACCACCGGAGTCGGGTTTCCGCAGACATTGTCGCCGTCGTCCCAGATCACTTCCTGCGGGCCCCAGGTGATTCCGCCATCGATGGAACGTCGGACGAGCAGGTCGATGTCGCCGGAGTCCGCCGCGTTCTTCTTCCGGCCCTCGCAGAACGCCAGCACGGTCCCCTTCGGCGTCGCGATGATCGAGGGGATGCGATAGGTGTGGTAGGCTCCCGAGCCGGCCACGAAGAGATCGGTGTGGATCGGCCCCGCCTCCGCCGCCGAAGCGACGGAGGCAATGGCAAAGCAAACGACCACGAGCGGCCGGAGAAACGAGGGAATCGGAAAGGCGATCATCGGTGGGAATCTGGATTGTAGGGTCGCCCCAGTCCGGACCATCCCGCTCATCCTGAAAAGCCCCCTGTCTGGGGAAGCCCACTCGATCCCGCTCGCGTGCAGCCTGGTCTTGCCCGCCTCCGCCCGCTCGTCCCAAGCTCACCATCCTAAAACGATGAACACACTGGAAACCGCCCCGTTCGGAACGTTGCCCGATGGCCGCGCCGTCACCCTCTTCACCCTCAAGAACACCCACGGAATGACCGTGAAGCTCATCGACTACGGCGCGACCGTCACCGAGATCCACACCCCGGACCGCAGCGGCAAACAGGGCAACGTCGTGCTCGGGTTCGACAATCTGCCTCAGTATCTGACCGAGAGCCGCTTCTTCGGCTGCATCGCCGGCCGGGTCGCCAACCGCATCGCCAAGGGGAAGTTCACCCTCGATGGCCACGACCACACCCTCGCGACCAACAACGGCCCGAACCACCTCCATGGCGGCGTCGCCGGTTTCGACAAGAAGCTCTGGTCCGCCAAGCCCCTGCCCGCGACCGCCGACGGCGTGTCGGTCGAGCTCACCTACACCAGCCCGGCCGGCGAAGAAAACTATCCCGGCACTCTCACCACCACCGTCACCTACACGCTCACCGCCAGGAGCGAACTGCGGATCGACTACCGGGCCACCACCGACCAGGCCACGCCGGTCAATCTCACCAATCACAGCTACTTCAACCTCGCCGGCACGGGCGACGTCCGGAGCCACGTGCTGTTCCTGGACTGCGACCACGTGACCATGATCGACACCGGGCTGATTCCCACCGGCGAAATCGTGCTCGTGAAAGGCTCGCCGCTCGATTTCACCACGCCCACGCCCATCGGCAGCCGGCTCGAAGAAACGGGTCTCGAACCCGCCGGCTACGACCACAACTTCGTGATCAACGGTGGCGGCGAAAAGCTGACCCTGGCGGCCCGCGTGACGGAGCCCGCTTCGGGACGCATCCTGGAAGTCCTCACCACCGAGCCCGGCATCCAGTTCTATTCCGGCAATTTCCTGGATCCGGTCAATCCGGTCACCGGCGTCGGCGGGGTGAAGTATGTCCAACACGGCGGCCTCTGCCTGGAGACCCAGCACTTCCCCGACTCGATCAACCAGCCGAGGTTTCCCAGCGTGGTCCTACGTCCCGGAGAGATCTACCAGTCCACGACGATCTACGCGTTCAGCGCGAAATAAGACCGAGCGCGGCTATCCAGAAAACGAAACACGGCGGAGAAAGTTCTCCGCCGTGTTTTTCATCTGAACGCTTCCACAATCGAGACATCCGCACTCAAATATCTATTTCAAAATGCCAACCCACTCCCCGGTCGGCGGCCACGGTCAGGATCCGTTCGCACTCGTGCAAATCCACTATCACATGTTCCGAGAGGAACTGCCGGTCAGCCAAGAGCGCTTTAACGGTCTCCAACCCCTCGCGAGCTGAAAACTGCTGAAGTGGAGGCAACTCAAAATCGCCATCTTCGAATCCGTCAGCGCCCAAGAGATCTTGAGCCGACTCGGCTGAAATGCTGCAGAATTCCGATAGTGGACGAACTCCTAGCCGAACAGCCGCTGAGTCGAGCAACTCAATGTGCCGGGACAGTCCCTTACCATCCATCTCGGAGTCCACGCCTTCGATCTTTCGCTCAAGAACAATGAAGTAAGCCATAAGGCAATTGAGGAGCAGGTTGTAAACTCTATCTTCTTTGCGGAGACCTTCACTCCTTCGGTTTGTCGTATTCGCCCAATTCCCTAATCCAGATGTTGCGGAAGCGGACGGCGTTGCCGTGTTCGTAGAGCTCGATCGGGCCCTTGGGCGGCATCGGGTGGTCGTAGTTGCCGGGGGTGCGGTAGGAGGTGTTGCCGAGGAATTCCTGGGCGTTCTGGATGACCACGCCGTTGAAGATCACCGTGACCATCGCCTTGGTCTGCAGTTTGCCGCCGGCGTCCCAACGGGCGGCACGGAAGACGATGTCGTAGGTCTGCCAAGTGCCGGGAGGACGGGCGACGTTGGCCAGGGGCGGGAACTGGCCATACATGGCGCCGACCATGCCGTCGGCATAGGTCGGATTGTTGTAGGAGTCGAGCACCTGGATCTCGTAGCGGCCGTAGATGTTGACCCCGTTGTTGCCGCGCCCCTGGCCGTCTCCTTCGACCTTGGCCGGCGTGGCGAATTCGAGATGCATCTGGAAGTCGCCGAACTGTTCCTTGGTGTGGATCCGGCCGGTCTTGGTGGTCTCGACGTAGCCGTTTTCGACCTTCCACTTCGCTTCGCCGCCCTTCTCGCCTTCCCACTTGGAAAGGTCCTTGCCGTCGAAGAGCACCACGGCGTCGGACGGAGGCGGAGCCATGTCGCTGAAAGTGGCGCCGGGCGTGACGACCTTGGGCTGTGGACGATCGCCGTCGTGCTGGTGCCACTGGGTGCCCGCCACGAGGGCGGTGTCCTTGTAGCCGAGTTTGGCGTCGGGTTTGGGCTGGTGGTTCGGTTCGATCGCGTCGGCGGAACTTCCGGTGGAAGGGAGTCCGAGGGCCACGACCAACCCGGCTAGGGCGAGGAGATGTGTTTTCATTGGAAGAGCCTTCGTGTCGCAGACGCCCCGGGCGCTTGCAAGATTGAATCCTCGCCGCCAAGAACCAAGGAGGGGCGAACTCGGTCCACAAAAGAGCTGCGGCACCCAAATGGAGCTTTGGATGCCGCAGTCGTTGTTGCCGTTCCCGTCGCGACGGCGCGGGTTACTTGTCCGTGGCCGGAGCCGGGGTCGGAGGCTTGGCCTTGGCTTTTTTGCCCCCGACAGGGAGACCGGCTTTTTCCATCTTGGCCTGGTCTTCGGCGGAGATCTTGGCGCGCTCTTCGCGGCTCAGCTTGCCGTCCTTGTTGGTGTCATACTTGGCCGTGATTTCCTTGATCAAAGCCTTCTGGTCTGCAGTCAAGGGCTTGCGCTCATGCTTCGGCGCCGGAGCGGGAGCCGGGACAGGATCCGCCGCGTAGGCCGCGACGCCACCAATCAAGGACAAAGTCAACGCCAGGAGAGGGAACACTTTCATATACGATCGATCGGTTGTTCGGAACTCAGATCGCCTGTCCGGAACACCCGGGCATGACGCCTTTGGTTGACAGACCCGACAGATTCGAACCCGTTCAAACATTTAGTTCTGTTTAAAACGCGTTCAAAACCCGGGCCACGATCCGATCAACTCCAATTCCAGTCATGCATCGAAAATCCACCGGACACTCCCGCAGATAACAGGGGGAACAGACCGCTCCCGACCGGATCAGCCCGTGCCGCGGATCACCAGGCAGCCCCGGCCCGGTCAATTCCGGCGAAGTGCTGCCGAACGGCACGACAACCGACGTCCCGACCGCCGCCGCGACGTGCATCGGCCCGGTGTCGTTGGTCAGGACGACCCGGCAAAGCTTCAGCAGTGCGCAGAGTTCGCGCAGCGTGGTGCGGCCGGCCGTGTCGACAACGGCAATGCCGGATGCCGGATGCCGGATGCCGGATGCCAGTTGCATGGCCAAGGTCTGATCGGCCTTGCCGCCGAAGAGGATGAATCCGCAGCCGGTGGCCTGGTGGATCGCGTGGGCGGCGGCAATGAACCGTTCCGCTGGCCAGCGCTTGGCCGGACCGTATTCCGCGCCGGGGTTCAGACCGACCCAGGCGGAGGGGCCCGGCGGAAGTCGCTTCGCCGCTTCGGCCAACTCCGATTCATCCACAGAAATCAGCGGAGGAAGGATCCCGGGATCGCCGCCCACGGCCGCCACGAGATGCAGATACTGGAAGGCGTGATGTGCTTGGGCCGGCAGCGGGACGCGGGGCGACACCGCACCCCGCTCGATCAAACACCGAACTTCATCCGGCGCCTTCTTGCGCATCGGAATTTCCGCCGGCCGAGCCGGAATTACGTCGGTCAGGAAGAGGTTCCGCCAAGACCGGGCGTAGCCGACCCGGCGTTTCGCACCGGCGCACCAGACTTCCAGGGCGGACCTCGGAGAGTTGGGCAAAACCAGTGCGAGATCGAACCGCTCGTCCCGCAAACGCCGCCCGATTTGCCAAGGCGATTCACCCGCGACAAACGAATGCACCGAGTCCACCGCCGGATGGCCGGCCCACAAATCCTTGAGCTTGTCCGGGCCCAACAGCGCGACATGCGAGGACGGAAACCGCTCCCGCAGCCGCAGCAACGCCGGCGTGGCCATGACGGCGTCGCCCAGCCAGTTGACGCCCCGCACGAGGATGCGCGGCTGGCGGCCGAGGCTGGCGGTCTCGATCTTCATTCCGGTCTACCGCTGCGAAGTCTCCGGGTCGGCCTTCGCGGGCGCCTCCTCCGGAGCCTCCGCCCGCGTGCGCCACTTGCCCGGTTTCCAGCGGTTGTGGACCCAGAACCAGTTCGCCGGATCGCGGCGGATGGCGGCTTCGTAGGCCGTGTTCACGTCGCGCATGATGTCGAGAGAGGAGCGGGGTTCGCCCTTGATCCGCGTAGGAATCTCGTCACCGGCTTCGATCCGCCATTTTGCCGGTCCGACCCGGTAGCAGATGGCGGTGTGGAGCGGGCAATGGTAGCGGAGCGCGAACACCGCCGGCGCGGCCGAGGTCGAGCAGTCGCGGCCGAAGAACGGCAGCTTCAACCCCGCGTCTCCCGCGTGCTGGTCCGCCAACAATCCGAGCATCAACCCGGTGTCGCTCATCGCCGCCTTCAACGCGGCGCCGTCGGTGCGTCGCTCGAAGAACATCGCGCCGGACTTTTCCCGCATCGACTGCATCAGCCGGTTCAGCGCGGGCTGGCGCAGGGCGCGATAGGTGGTCGCGCACTTGAAGTCCGGCACGTATTGGCCCAGGCGCGCATAGAGCTCGAAATTCCCGAAGTGCCCGATGGCGACGATGCGGCTCGGCGGACCGCCGCCACCGGAGCGACCGAGGATCTTTTCGGCACCCGCGAAGGTGACGTGGGCCTTGAGCTGCTCCGGTGTCATCGCCGCCGTCTTGACCGCGCAGGCGAAGCTTTCTCCGATCCGTCGGAAGTTCTCCTTCACCAGGTCCCGCACTTCGTCCGTGGACTTTTCCGGAAAACACAGCGCCAAGTTCTTTGCGGCGACTTTCCGATGCCGTGCATCCACGCGATGGAACAGGCCGCCACCCGCCCGGCCGATCCGCGCGACCCAGCGCAACGGCAGCATCTGGAGCAGGCCGATGACCGCGCGGGCCAGGAGATAGAGCAGCGTGTCCATGCGGGCCTCAGCGGAAACAGATGCGGCGGACGCAGTCGCGAAAGTCATCCGCTCCGGCGAGGATGTTGATCTCGACGCGCATGAAGTAGATGGGCAGGTCGCGCCGGTCCAGACGCGGGAAGCGAACGGCGTCCTTCTGGGTGGTCAGGATCATCTCGGCCTGCCGTTTCTTGCCCCGGTTGATGGCGTTGATGATCTCCTGCTGGGAGAAGCGATGGTGGTCTGCGAAGCGCTTCGCGTAGACCAGCTCGGCGCCCAGTTTCACGAGGCTCTGCTCGAAGCTCTCGGGCTGGGCGATGCCGCTGAGGGAGCCGACCTTCTTGCCCGTGAGGAACTCCAGTTCCATGCGTTCGCCGGTAAAGACGTTCTCGAAATAGAGAGGCTGGTGGATGCACTCGATGACGGCGGCCCTGGAGTTCAAGCGGGCGATCCGCTGGCGCAGCGCCTTGGTCTGACCATCGCTCTTCGTCAGGAAGATGACGTTGGCCCGGGCCAGATGTTCGGGCGGTTCCCGCAGGGTGCCGCGCGGCAGCAGGTGTTCGTTCCCGAACGGCGCCTGGCAGTCGATCAACACCACGTCCTGCCGGCGGCCACGCAGCTTCCAATACTGGAACCCGTCGTCGAGCAGCAGCGTGTCGCAGCCGAACTTCTCGATGGCGTAGCGCCCGGCCTTCACCCGGTCCTTGTCCACCAGCACGATCACATCCTTGAGGTTCGACGCGAGCATGTAGGGTTCGTCGCCGGCCAGCTCGGAATTCAACAGGAGGGACTTGCCATCGGACACGACGCGGGGCGGGGTCGTGTCACCCTGGAAGAGCAGCCTGTTCAACAACCGTTTGCCCAAAGGCGGCGGCTTGGACCGGTAGCCACGCGACAGGATGGCCACCTTGCGGCCCTGGTCCTGGAGTTCGCGCGCGAACTTTTCGACCACGGGCGTCTTGCCCGTGCCGCCGACGGTCAGGTTTCCGATGGCGATGACCTGAACGCCCAGGGTGGAATCGCGGAGAATCCGGACATTGTAGAGGAAGCGGCGCGCCTTGACCGCGACCGCGAACACTTTCGAGAGGCCGAAGAGCGCGCCACGGATCGCCGAGGCCTGGTAGCCGCGACGATCGCCCAGAATGACTTCCAAGACATAGGTCTCGGCGGATTCTGTCCATTCGCGGAAGGCTTCAAACATTGAGGACCGACATTGCCAGCCGATCCACGTGGGCGGCAACAGCGCAGCGAGCCGGAGGCACCAGGATCGAAACGCAGAGGGCCGGACCCTCGAGTCCGGCCCTTCTTGTCGAACAGAATTCCCGCCCGCTCAGTTCCGGCGACGCGCCAGCTTCATCCCCAGAAAGAGTGCGCCGGGGATCCCGACCAGCGCCGTCGCGGACGGCTCCGGCACCTGCACGGCCATCACGCTGGAGATCCACGAGTAGCTCGCGGCGAGCGAAGTCGAATAGAAGGCGCTGGGCTTGTCGATCGCCGACTCCGTGTAGAAAGCGCCGCCCTTGTATAGACCGCCCTTGTCGAAGATCGCCGCGTTGAACTGGCTCCCGCCCAGGGTCGTGCTGAAAGGGCCGTCCACGCCGTAGTTGATGGCGGTCACCTTCCACCCTCCGCCTTCGTTCACGAAGACGCCGCCGCCGGAATCGCCGGACGACAAGTGCGCCTCGTTGGCTCCGCCCGTGGCGTCGAAGTTGAACTTGATCAAGGTGCCGCCGGCGGTTTCAACCGTGTTCTCGCCCCAGCGCAGCGCCCCGTCGGCGGCGCCCCATTGCCAGCCCTTGAGCTCCCCGTTTTGGGAAATATCGGCCCCGCGCTGGGTGCCACGCCCAAGAACCACCGCGTCGGTTCCAATGGCGGGAGCCGTGCTCGTGATCGGTGCATAGGAAGAAAACGTTCCGCTGACGGTCCAGATGGCGAGGTCGCCGTTGTTCGCCACACCGGTCGTCGTGTAGCTCACACCGCCAAAGGTGAACGCCTGCCCCACGCTCCCGCCGACGTGGGTCGCGGTGATGAATTGGTTCGGCGAAATCGTCGTCCCGGTGACGCCTCCCCAGAATCCGGTCCACTGCCAACCACTGCCGGCGAGACCGCCCGTCGGCGCGGTGGTGTTATAGGCGGGGTCTCCGGTCGAATAGAAGATGATGGCTCCCGCTTCGCGGGGAAACCAGCAGCCGATCACCGCACACCCGAGGGCCACCCGCCCCCAACCCAATGAAATTGTTCTCTGCATAGTCTGGTCCATCGATGAATTCGCGGTCCTTGCGGTCTGCCGTTTCCGTCCAGCATCGATGCTGGGCGGCGAAACCGGGCCGATCACCCTGACCCACCGGCCTATTCCAGGTCGGCGACCCGTTTCGCTTCCTGTTCATCGGCTTGCGGAGCCATTGCTTGAGGCCGGATCGCCGATTCGGGCCGCGACGGGACGGGCATTGCGCCCAGGCGGTTGGTTCCGGATAGTTCTGAGGTGAATCGTTCAGTCACACACCTCACCGAAGAGCTGCTGCTCTCCTATGCGCGGCTCGGCGGCATCAACCATCTCGACGGCAAAAACCTGCCGTCGAAGACCACCGTGACCCGGCTCACCTGCCAGCTTCTCCAGCTCGTCTTTCCCGGTTTCTTCGAGGAGAAGCCCGTGCATTCGTCCGAACTGAAGATCGAGACCGCCACCCGGCTCGACGCCGTGGCCGGCGACCTGGAGGACGAGATCTACAAGGCGCTCGAATACGCCCCGCCCGCCGGAGTGGAGCGCCGTTCGCTGAGGCCTTTGTCGCGGGATTTGACCCTCCAGTTCCTCGGAGAACTGCCCCGCCTGCGCGAGCTCCTCCAGACCGACACCGAAGCGGCTTTCCAGGGCGATCCCGCCGCGTTGAGCAAAGAGGAGGTTATCGTGGCGTATCCCTTCATCGAGGCCATCGCCGTCCAGCGTCTCGCCCACCAGCTCTACCTACAGGGGGTGCCGCTCATCCCGCGCATCATGACCGAATGGGCCCACACCCGATCCGGCATGGACATCCACCCAGGCGCGACGATCGGCAGCCACTTCTTCGTCGACCATTGCACCGGCACGGTGATCGGCGAATCCTGCATCATCGGGAACCACGTGAAGCTGTATCAGGGCGTCGGCCTCGTCGCCCGGTCGCTCGCCGCCGGCCAGGCGTTGAAGGGCACCAAGCGCCACCCGACCATCGAGGACCATGTCACCCTCTACGCCAACGCCACCATCGTCGGCGGCGACACCATCATAGGCGAAGGCAGCACCATCGGGGCAAGCGTCTTCCTCATGCAGAGCGTGCCTCCGAATTCGTTGGTCATCGCGGGGGAGGCCAACGTGAAGGTCCTCAGCAAGTCCCAGCGCGCCGAAGCCCCGATCGACTACCAGATCTGAGCGGGAGTCCGATTCGATCAAACTTGCGGACACAACGTCCCCTGTTTCCGTCCGACCGGATTGGCCCGACATGAAACCTGTCCCCGTAGGCCAACTTCTTTGAATCCGGCTACCCCGTGACGGCGTCTGCCCCAGGTCCGTATCCTCCCAGCCGATCCGGCACTTGCTACGCGCCGGAAAACCTGTTTCGTGGAGATCTTCCGGATCCAAAAGACCGATTCATGGCCCATCCATCGACCATTCGCCCACCGTTGTGGCTCCTGCCGCTGCTTCTTGTCGGCCTGTTCCCGGCCTGCTCCCCCGACGCCGCCCGCACCTCGGGCCCGACCAAGGAAAGACGCGGGGTCTCCGTCGTCCGGGCCTCGCTGCAGCCGATGGAAAGCACCATCACCGCGCTCGGTTCGCTCGAAGCCATCGACCACGCCACCATCAGCATCAAGACCACGGGTCGGCTCCGAAGCCTGCGGGTCGATGTCGGCAGCAGGGTTCGATCCGGCGACGTTCTGGCGGAGATCGAACCGCGCGACTACGAGCTTCGCCTCCAGCAGTCCGCCGCCGCCCTCGCCCAGGTCCGCGCCCGCCTCGGTCTGCCGGCCGAAGGCGCCGATGATTCCGCCCAACTCGATTCAGTCCCCTCTGTGCGCGCCGCCCGAGCCGTTCTTGACGAAGCCCGGAACACGCTGGACCGCATCCGACGTCTGCAGGCCGAGAAGATCAGCTCCGCGGCCGATTTCGATAGTGCCAGCGCCAACTTCGCGGTCGCCCAGACCCGCTCCGAAACCGCCCAGCAGGACGCCCGGGAACTCCAGGCGCTCCTCGCCCAGCGCCGCGCCGAATTCGAGATCGCCCAACAGCAGCTCTCCGACACGCGGCTGCGCGCCCCGTTCGACGGGGTCGTCCAGGAACGCCGGGCCAGCCTCGGCGAATTTCTGGCCGTCGGCAGTCCCGTTGTCTCCCTCGTCCGAATCGATCCGCTGCGCCTCCGGATCGAAGTGCCGGAACGCGACGCCGCCAAGGTCCGGCCCGGCCAGACCGTCCGCATCCGTCTCGAAGGCACGACCAACCTTCTGGAGGCCCCCTTGGTCCGCACCAGCCCGGCCCTCGACAGCCGGACCCGCATGCTGATGGTCGAAGCCGACTTCCCGAATCCCGGCACCCTCCGCGCCGGCTCGCTCGCCCGCGCCGAGATCGTCGTCGAACCCTCCGTTCCCACGCTCGTCATCCCGGCCGACGCGCTCGTCGTCTTCGCCGGGATCGAGAAGGTGTTCATCGTCTCCACCAACCGCACCGCGATTGAAAAACGGGTCGGGACCGGGCGCCGCCACGAGGGCTGGATCGAGATTCTCGAAGGACTCAAAGCCGGAACCTCCGTGATCCGCGATCCCGGAGGCCTGCAAACCGGAGACCCGGTGAATCCTGGGATCGAAGACACCTCCGTGCCCACCGCCAACCCGCATGCAAAAGCTGGCTGACATCTGCATCCGCCGGCCGGTCTTCGCCTTGATGCTCATCATGGCCCTCGTGGTCGTGGGAGCCACCAGCTACTTCAAGCTGGGCGTGGACCGGTTTCCGTCGATCGATCTTCCGACCGTCAGCGTCCGGACCGAGCTCCCGGGAGCGTCGCCCACCGAAGTGGAGTCTCAAGTCTCGCGCATCATCGAGGAGACCGTCAACACCGTCGCGGGCATCGGCGAGCTGAGATCGATCTCCGGTGCCGGCACTTCGTTCGTCATCATCACCTTCGACCTGGACCGGAACATCGACACCGCCGCCCAGGACGTGCGAGACGCCGTCGCGAAGGTGCTTCGTCGCCTGCCCGTG
Source organism: Verrucomicrobiota bacterium (assembly GCA_038209745.1). Classification (GTDB taxonomy): domain Bacteria; phylum Verrucomicrobiota; class Verrucomicrobiia; order Limisphaerales; family CANJSG01; genus CANJSG01. Next base: position 21,651 of record JBBQXJ010000052.1, on the reverse strand, counting down.
GAGGCTCTGCCACCCCAGGTCTCCAAGTTCGACAACGACTCGTCGCCGGTCCTGACGATCTCCCTCTCGGGCAGCCAGTCGCTGCGGGAACTGACGGAATACGCGGACAAGGTGGTCAAGGTGCAGATCGAGCGCACCAGCGGCGTCGGCGAGGTCCGGATCCAGGGCCAAGCCGAACGGGCCATCAATCTGGAACTCGATGCCGACCGCCTCGCCGCCTACGGCCTGCCGGTGACCGTGGTCCGCGACGCGCTCCTGCGCCAGAACACCGAGGTTCCCGGCGGCAACGTCACCGCCAGCGTCCGCGAACAGTCCCTCCGGACCCTCGGCCGCTTCACTTCCGCCGAGCAGTTCAACGAGATGGTCGTCGCCCGCCACAATGGCGCCCCCATCCGGTTGCGCGATGTCGGTCGGGCCATCGACGGAGTGAAGGAACAGCGCTCCATCACCCGGCTCAACGGCAAATCCGCCGTGATCCTGGAGGTGCGGCGCCAGTCCGCCGCGAACACCGTGTCCGTCATCGAGGCGGTCAAGGAGAAGCTCCCGCCGTTGCAGGCGCAGCTGCCCGCCGGCGTGGAGTTCGAGATCATCCGCGACCAGTCGCGCTACATCTACCAGGCGCTCCACGAGATCAACGTCCACCTCCTCCTCGGCTCGCTCCTTGCCTGCATCGTGGTGCTGCTCTTCATGCGGGACTGGCGCTCCACCCTGATCTCGGCCGTGGCGATCCCGGCCTCGGTCATCGCCACTTTCGGCATGATGTGGATGCTGCACTTCACCCTGAACAGCGTCACCATGCTGGCCCTCGTGCTGATGGTCGGCATCGTCATCGACGACGCCATCGTGGTGCTGGAAAACATCTACCGTTTCATCGAGGAAAAGGGGCTGTCGCCCTTCGAAGCCGCCAAACAGGCCACGGCGGAGATCGGCCTGGCCGTGATGGCCACAACCTTCAGCCTCGTCGTGATCTTCGTGCCGGTGTCCTTCATGTCGAGCGTGTCGGGCCGGTTCCTCTTCCAGTTCGGCATCACCGCCGCCGTGGCCGTCCTCGTCAGCCTCCTGGTCTCCTTCACCCTCACGCCGATGATGAGCGCCCGCCTCCTGCGAAAGACGCCGGCGAACGGCCCTTCTCCCAAATCCCGCGGCGGTCTCTATGGCCGGTTCGAAGCCTGGTATCTGCGGGTGCTCGCCCTCGCCCTGCGCCACCGCGGCACCGTCGCCGTCCTCTCGATCCTGGTCGTGCTGGCGTCCGTTCCCCTCTACCATTCGGTGAAACAGGAGTACGTCCCGACCGACGTGGACGAGGGCGAATTCGAGGTGCGCATCACCGCCCCTGAAGGCACCGGAATGGACTCGATGAACGAGGCCATGCTCGCCATCGAGGCCGAGATCAGACGGACGCCCTCCGTCCAGACGGTCCTCGCGACCACCGGCGGTGGATTCCTCAGCGGCGTCAACACCGGCGGCGCCTACGTCAGGTTGGTGCCCTTCGCGGAACGCCGCTTCACCCTCGCCCGCCTGCTCCGCGAAACGGTCCGGCTCCATCCTTGGCGCGCCTTCCAGAACAACCGCAGCCAGAAGGTCGTCATGGGCGAGCTGCGCCGGCGGCTGAAGAAGTTCGGCCTGCGCTCCAGCGTCAGCAACATCCCGTCCTTCAACTTCGGGGGTTCGCGCTGGGACATCGACTTCGCCTTCCTCGGCCCCGAGCTCGACAAGCTCGACACCTACGCCAACGCCCTCCTGGAACGCGCCGACGAGCTCGGCCTCGTCGACGCCGATACCACGCTCAAGCTCGACAAGCCCGAGATCCAGGTCGCCATCGACCGTGAACGCGCCGCCGATCTCAACGTCTCCACCATCGACATCGCCAACGCCCTCCGCCTGATGGTCGGCGGCGACGACCAGGCGTCCCGCTTCCGCGACGAACAGATGAACGAGGACTACGACGTCTCGATCCGGCTGGCCAAGTCCGACCGGTCGGACGCGGAGACCATTTCCCGGCTCTTCATACCGAACGAAATCGGCGGCCTCGTCCGCTTGGACAACGTGGTGGATCTCGTCCCCGGATTGACCGCCTCGCGCATCGACCGACTCGACCGCCAGAGACAGGTCAGCCTCCGGGCCGGCATCGCCCCGGGCTACGCCATGGCCGACCGCCTTGAGGCGCTGAAGAAGGCCGCCGCAGAGCTCAACATGTCGCCGGGCTATTCCACCCGCGTCGCCGGCAAGGGGCGCGAGCTCGACAGGACGTTCCGGGAGTTCCTCCTGGCCTTCGCCCTCTCGGTCGTCTTCATGTACATGATCCTGGCCGCACAATATGAGAGCCTGGTCCATCCCCTCACGATCCTCCTTTCCCTGCCGCTGAGCGTCCCCTTCGCCCTTCTCTCCCTCTGGATCACCGGCAGCACGCTGAACCTCTACTCCGCGCTCGGGTTGCTCGTGCTCTTCGGCGTGGTGAAGAAGAACGCCATCCTCCAGATCGACCACATGAACCATCTCCGCAGCGGCGGCCTCGACCGGTTGAGCGCGATCATGGACGGAAACCGCGACCGGCTCCGGCCCATCCTCATGACCACGCTCGCGTTGGTCGCGGGCATGATGCCCCTCGCCCTCGGCTCCGGACCCGGCTCGGATGAACGCCGCTCCATCGCCATCGTCGTCATCGGCGGACAGTCGCTGGCGCTGCTCCTGACGCTGGTCGTGACACCCGTCGCCTATTCCTGGCTCGACGATCTGGGTCAATGGATCACCGGGAGACGCCGCGCGATTTTCCGCGGTGCGGACCCCTCGCCCGTGGACGTCGTCGGCACCCCCGTCGAACGGTAGCCCAAGAACCGTTCCCGATCAGAACCTCCACCCGAGCGACACCATGAAGCCGAGAGCGTCGATCGCGCGGTTGGGCTCCACCGGCTCCGATAAACCGGCATTGGAATAGTGCTGATACATGACCGACACCCGGGTGGTCCACCGCTCCGAAAGATCCAGCCGAAGCCCGGCCGACACGTTGAAGTTGAAGTTGAAGTCCTCCCCCAGTCCGTAGGTCCGCCCATTTTCCACATACGGCTGCGAGTCCGCCCACGCCGGCCCCACCGTGGCGGCGACGAACGGGACGACTTTTTCGGAAAAGCCCACGAACTCATAGCGCAGACCCGCTGTGACTCCGGCGAGATGGTTCTCGGTTCCCCTTTCGACCTGGGTCCAATGGAGTCCCAGAATCAACTCCGGACGCGCTTCGAACAGACCGCCCTGGAAATTTTTGAAGCACCCGGCTCCAAACGATCGGGCCAACAAGACCTCCATCGGAACCAGATTGTAGCCTGGGATTCTGGAGTCCCTCACGTTGGACCACAGGATCCCGCTGCTGAACTCCACCGCCCAAAGGCGGGGCGGAACCGGAGACGGGTCGAACACTGCGGCAGGGCCGCTACCCTCAGACGCCACCGAAGCGACCGTTCCCGCCGCGAAGACCAAAAGGCCCCCTCCTCTGGCGAATGATTTCATGATTGGATGAGGTTTGAATCCTCGGGCTCGGTTTTCCCGGAAGCAATGCTCCGGGCAACCGAGCGGGCCGAATGTTACCACATTTCCGCCGGGCGCAAGGCCGCCCTCCGGATTTCCTGCCGAAAGAATTCTGGAAACCGAATTTTCGGCGCAACCTCCGAGGCCGTAGCCCGATCGGGAGGATCATTCATCTTGCCTAGCCGCGACGGTCGTGAGATCCAGATCTCTGTTCGGATCAGATGAAACCACACGCCGCCATTTCCTGTGTCGAGGTCCAGGCCACCCAACCTGCGGCTGTGTCCTGGATCGGCGGTGCCCGCTTCGACCTAGCCCTCAAAGGCCGCGTCGACAATCGCCTGGACCCGGCGTCGGGGCCGCGGACTTTCGAGGAAGTCCAAACCTAGCTTCCGATAGACACAGAACGATTCGATGCCCCGCTCGCCGACCCCGAGCGGGGTTTTCATTTTCACATCCGTCCGGGCAACTCTCCATGCAAACCCACCAACACCGGTCCACGATGATGCAGGATCTCCGGGCTCTGCCCCGGTCGTTCTGGGTGCTCTTCGTCGGCACCTTCATCAACCGCTTCGGGACGTTCGTCTGGCCGTTCCTCACCATTTATCTGACGCACCGCGGCTTCACCACCGGCCAGGCCGCCACGGCCATCAGCGCCTTCGCCCTTGGCTCGGTCGCGGGCAATGCGCTGGGCGGATGGCTCTCCGACCGGATCGGCCGGCGCAACACCATCGCCACCGGCACAATCGCGGCAGCGGGTCTGATCCTCGGCCTCCACGCCTCCCAGGCGCTGCCGTTCATCCTCCTCTTCGCCTTCGCCACCGGCTTGGCGAACGGGACTTACCACCCGGCCGCCACGGCCCTGATCGCCGATCTCGTGCCCCAGGAACTGCGCGTCCGGGCCTATGCGGCGTTCCGGCTCGCGGCCAATGCCGGCTTCGCCTGTGGCGCCGCTCTCGGCGGACTGGTGGCGAACTACTCCTTCTTCTGGCTTTTCGCCGGCGATTCGCTGTCCTCGGCCGCCTATGGCGTGATCGCTCTCATGGCCCTGCCGCACGGACTGCGCGCGCGGAGCGAACAGGCGTCGTGGAGCGAGGCCGTCCGCCACCTGCGGACGGACCGCGCCTTCCACGTTCTCTTCGTGGCCACCTTCTGTGCGTCGCTCATCTTTTCGCAGTTCGGCACCACCTATTCGCTGCACATCCTGCGTGGCGGAATCGAGGTCTCGCTCCTCGGTCACCGGCTCGCACCCGAGACGCTCTACGGCCTGCTCATCGGGTGGAACGGCGTGCTCGTGACCTTCTGCGAACTGCCGCTTTCCGGATGGACCCGGAAGTTCCAGCCCCGGCGCGTCATGGCTGCGGGCTACGTCCTGCTGGGAATGGGCTTCGGCCTGAACGCCCTCGGAGTCCAACCGTGGCTGCTGTGGACCGCGATGACGATCTTCACCGTCGGTGAGATGCTCAGCCTTCCGATCAGCAGCGCCTACGTGGCGGCCATCGCGCCCGTCCAGCTTCGCGGCCGCTACATGGGCATGAACGGACTCGCGTGGAGCGCGGCCGGAATCTTCGGCCCACAGGTCGGCTTCCGGTTGCTGGAGATCTCCCCGCCGTTGGTCTGGGGCGCGTGCCTGCTGCTGGGATTGACCGGCGCCGGAATCCTCCTGCGCTGGGGCCAAAGACCCCGGCCGATCGAAGCCGTGGCCGCCGTGCCGGACACGGCATGAGGCCGATAGCACCGTCTAACGTCTCGACACGAGACCCCGAGTCGGTCCAACTGAAGGTTCATGAGCGCCGTTGTCCCATCGCTGTTGTCCGCGAACGAATTGACCCTGGTCTATGGCCACCACCAGTTGCTGAACGGGATCACGCTCGCGGTCGCGCCCGGCGAAAAAGTCGGCCTTGTCGGCCGCAACGGCTGCGGCAAGACCAGCCTGCTCAAGATCCTCGCCGGCACCGACCAGGCCGACTCGGGCGATATCTCGATTCGCCGCAGCCTGCGCGTCGGCTACCTGCCCCAGGAGTTCGAGCTCGATGGCACCAAGACCGTCCAGGAGAACATCGAGGCCGGCGCGGCCGACCTCATCACCTGGCTCCGGCGCTACGAAGCGGGCGACGGTTCCGAAGCCGAAATGTCCGACCTGCTCGACCTGATCCAGCACGCCGACGGCTGGGACCTCGACTCGCGCATCAAGGCCGAAGCCACCGCCCTCGACGCCCCTCCGCTCGACGCCCTGGTCGGTCCTTTGTCCGGTGGCGAAAAGCGCCGCGTCGCCCTCTGCCGGGCCCTCGCTTCGCAGCCCGACCTGCTGCTGCTCGACGAGCCCACGAACCATCTCGACGCGGAATCGATCCGCTGGCTGGAGGAGTTCCTGCGCGGCTTCGCCGGTGCCGCCATCTTCGTCACCCACGACCGCTACTTCCTCGACGTCATCGCCACGCGGATCATCGAGATCGCCGACGGCCGGGCCTACTCCCATCCGGGCAACTACACCGCCTATCTCGAATCCAAGGCCCTCCGCCAACAGATCACCGAACAGTCCGAACGCCGCCGGCAGCGCTTCCTTAAATCCGAACTCGATTGGGTCCGGGCCGGGGTCCGCGCCCAACGTTCCAAGGCCCGCCATCGGCTTGACTCGTATTACGCCGTCGCCGGCCAGGAGGCGCCGCCCGAAGAACGCGAGATGGACCTGCTCATCCCGCCCGCACCCGACATCGGCAACATCGGCGTCGATCTCGCCCGAGTGGGGGCCAAGGTGTCCAAGGACGGCGCGGACCGCTGGCTCTTCCGCAACCTGATGCTCAGCCTCAAGCCCGGCCAATGCACCGGCGTCGTCGGCCGCAACGGTGTCGGCAAGACCACCCTGCTCCGCATCTGCCTCGGCGACCGCCAACCCGACGAAGGCGAAGCCACGATAGGAAAGAAGGTCGTCTTCAACTATATCGACCAGTCCCGGATGCAGCTCGATCTGACGAAGACCGTGATGCAGGAGATCGCGGACTCGGACGAATGGGTCCTCTTCGGCGGCCAGAGCATGAGCGTGCGCTCCTATCTGCGGCGGTTCCTCTTCGCCGACAACCGCGTCAACGAGGTCATCGGCAAGCTCTCGGGCGGCGAACGCGCCCGCCTCATGCTCGCCAAGGTGCTCAAGCGCGGTGGCAACATCCTCGTGCTGGACGAGCCGACCAACGACCTCGATCTCCCCAGCTTGCGGATGCTGGAGGAGGCGCTGGTGGACTTCGACGGCAGTGTCCTCGTCGTCAGCCATGACCGCTACTTCCTCGACCGGATCTGCGACCAGGTCGTGGCCTTCGAGGAAGGCACCATCTTCGTCCAGCAGGGCAACTACTCCTACTATCTCGACAAGAAGAAGGAGCGCGACCAGCAGGCGAAGGCGCTGGCCGCAGTGCTCGACAAACCCGCTCCCCAAGCCGCTCTACCCGTCAATCCCCCAGCGGCTAAACCGGCCGTCAAACAGCGCAAGTTGAGCTTCAAGGACCAGCGCGAACTGGACGGCATGGAGGACGCCATCTACGAGGCTGAGACCCGGTCGAAGGAACTGGAAGCGACCTTGAACGATCCCAAGTTCTACACCACCCGCGCCGCCGAAGCCGCGACGATCACCGGCCAACTCGAAGCAACCAAAGCCGAGATCGCGAGACTCTATAAGCGCTGGGAAGAGCTGGAGACCCCGGCAAAGTAGAGGCCCGAGGGTCGGTGCCGTTTGCATCGCGAGGGTGTTCGGCACCGGTCCGAAATCTGGTTGCAGGTTAATGGGCCGTCCTTAGCTTCCGATCAAACTGCATGAGATTTCATATCGATCGTCTGATCGTCTTCTCCTTCCTGGCCCTCCTTCCGTTGGTTTCCCGTGCTCAGAATTCCTACTCGGGCTTCTACGGCGAAAACGGAGCGGGCGGCATCTACACCAGCGTCAACGGCGGACAGGAGTCCGCGCCAGCGCCGGCGATGGTCTCCGTTTCCAGGACCAACATAGCGGTGTTCGCCGTCGCCTCCATCACGCCGTCGGCCACCAACTGGCTCAGCGTGGGCGGGGTGCAGACCACCTTCGTCAATCCGAAACTCTACTACTACTTCGACCCGAGTTCGAGCGGCTACACCCCGAACACCGGGCTGTCGAACCTCGTCAAGGCCACCTTTCCCCATCCCTTTGCGTGGTTTTCGACAAATGCCGCTGGAATCTGGTTCCTCCGCGCCACCAACACCATGGTCTCCGGCGCCGTCACCAACGTTTATCGCCTGGAAGCCACCAAGACCCGAGAACAGCCGCCCACTCTGGTCGACCCGAAAGAGGGGAACCTCAACTACATCGTCTACCAGCACAGCGATCCCCAGCCCTACATCGGCTCGGCCAACGGTGACGCGCTGCAGTTCCAGTGGCAACGGTCGTCCGCGCCTACGGGACCGTGGACCAACATCCAGTCCTCCCTGAACCCCACCGCGACCAACGATTACCTCACGCTGATAGATTGCACCGCCGGTGACGCCGGCTACTTCCACAAGATCATCTCCAATTCCGGCGGTTCGGTCACCTCCACCTGGGCGGTGTTGACGGTCAACACGACCGTGCCCGCGCTGTCGTTCACCTCCGCGGGGGACGGCATCACCAACCGCGCCGGATGGCCCGAACTCACCGGCAACGGCTCCGGCTACGGCCCGTTCGTCACGATCGGTCCCGCCACCAAGAACTGGGGCTATTGGCGGAAGAACGGCGTGCCGACCCCGCCCTTCGGATTGAACAACAACGTGCGGACCTATTCGCCGTTCCTCTACCAGACCAACGCCGCGCCCCTGAACAACAGCGGCTCTCTCTTCAGCGCTTTCAGCGCGAACTACCTCCTGCCCGCCGATTCCGGGAACTGGGACTTCGTGGTCTTCGACGCGCTCGGGCGGAGCCTGACGTCCTCTGTCGTCCGGATCGTCATCACCAATGCTCCCGGAGCTCTCCCGGCCATTGCCCTCGAGCCCAAGGACCAGACGAACACCCTCGGGGGAACGGCCATCTTCCGCGCCGGCGCGAGCGGGATTCCGCCCATCACCTACCAGTGGTTCAAGGAGAACGGCACGCCGCTCGTCGAGTCGACCAATGCCCTCCACGTCACCTCCACCAATCTTTGGCTCACCTATCTGAAACCGGGCGACGACACCGGCTACTATATGGTCGCCACTGATCTGAACAGCGCCAGCGTCACCAGCCGCGTCGCCGGCCTTACCCTCGCGCAAAAGCCCGTCTTCACCCTCAACCCCGTCGACACATCCACCACCGAAGGCGGCAGCGCCACCTTCAACGTCACGGTGTCCTGCAATGTGCCGTTCACCCTCAATTGGCTCGCCAACGGTTCGATCTACGACTCCACGGCGACGAACAGCACCTACACGTTGACCAATGTCTCGTCTTTCCGGAACAAGTCCCGGATCAGCGTCCAAGCCCAGACGGTGTGGGGCGTCGCCTACTCGACGGAAGCCCTGCTCTCCGTGTCCTCGACCGGTCTCGTGGCCACCTACCGGGGCCAACCCTGGGTCAAGATCCTCGATACCGACATGCGGGTTCCCGGCTACACCAACCTCTTCACCAAGAACAACGAACTTATCAGTCCGTATCGTGGCGCCTGGGACAACACCTCCCGTCCCGCCTTCACCCTCCGGAACCGGACGATCCACCTCTCGGTGCCCGCCGGCGTCCAGACCTTCACGAACCAGCTCCTGAGCTCGATCGTCCAGCGCGCGATCGTCCGCTGGCGCAGCAACGTCCTGGAAACCCTCGTCTTCACCAACACCACCGCGCCCGACGGCTTCAAATTCGTCTCGCTCGGGGAGACAACAGACGAAGAGGACGGAGCCATCGATTTCACCGGCTTCACCACCAACTCGCCGCAGGCGATCTACGAACTGCGCAACGGCGTGGTCACCGCGGCCGTCCGCGAACTGGTGGACCTCTGGCCTACCGGTCCAGGATTCATCGATGGCATCTACGCGTTGGTTCGTCGTGGAAGCACGTTGATCTTCTCCGCGAACTCCACCGACCTCAAACCCGGCGGAACCGTCGATCCTACTGCCATGTTCGCCTGGAAAGGACCGGGACAACTCACGACGGTGGTGGACGAAACCACCGATCTGCCGGGCCGGCTGTCCAACTTCTCCGGGGTCCTTTTCACGACCGGCTCCTCCCACGAGTCGGTGGCCTTCGACGGGACCAACATCGCCTTCATCGGCACAGCGGCCTCGGGCAACACCGTCCGCAAAGGCTGCTATGTCACCGACCTTGCCGGCAACCTCACCAAGGTCGCCGACGACGGCGATATCGCGGCGGGTTTCGCCAACACCTACACGAACTTCGCCATGTGCGACCTGCGCGACGGAATCGTCCGCTTCACCGCATCGAGCCGAGCGTATCAAACGCCACTGGGCGGTTCGGTAAGCAGCGCCGGCTACGGATCGGTTTTCTTCGGCGGAACAGGTCCCGCCGGATACCTGCTCAACGGCAACTCGGTCACGCGACAGACCGGCCCCGTGGCCGACTACGTCCTGAGCACCCCGCCCTCCTGGGTGATCGACGGGCGCCGCGTCAGCATGATTAAGCAGATGAGGTCGGACGGCCCCGACATCGTGGTCGACGTGCAGTTCGAGGACGGAAGCGCCGGGATCTACGCCAACTTCGCGCCGGCCGTGCCGCCCACGCCGGGAACCCCGGTCACCCTCGGACCGGTCACCCTCGTCGGCGGCAACCTGTCGTTCACCTTCCCCACGCAGGCCGGAGCGATCTATCGCATCGAACGCGCCTACAACCTGCCCACCTCCTTCTGGAGCTACGTGGACACCGTCTCCGGCGACGGCACTGACCACCAGATCACCACGGATTTCCGGCCTCGGGACTTCGCCGCAAGCTTCTTCCGCGTGGTGGTCCTGCCTTGAGGACGAACCGGGCTGCATGCCCTGTCTTTATCAGAAAAACTCCCAGCTTGGTTGGCAGATAGGCGGTCTTCACAGGCCAGAGAGCGGGTGTTTTGGCCAACCGGAACTGTTCTGTTCATGGCTGTCTGGGCCGTCCCGCCTGACCGATCATGGTCCGGTTCCACCGAGTCGTTCGATCTCAACCCAGAAGGCCTGCGATCACCTTCCCGCTCACGTCGGTCAACCGAAAATCGCGACCGGCGTGCCGATAGGTCAGCCGCTCGTGGTCGAAGCCCAACAGGTGCAAGATGGTTGCGTGGAAGTCGTGGGTGTCCACGGCGTTTTCGACGGCGTTGATCCCGTATTCGTCGGAACCGCCGAAGACGGTTCCGGCTTTCACTCCCGCCCCGGCCAGCCATGAGGAATAGACCGAAGCATGGTGTTCCCGGCCCTTCGCATCCGGACTGGCCTCGAACGGCGTCCGGCCAAACTCCGTCGTCCACACCACCAGCGTGTCTTCGAGCATCCCCCGGGATTTGAGATCCTTCAGCAGTCCCGCGATCGGCTTGTCCACGTTGCGCGCCCTCGGCCCGTGTTCCTCCATGTCGGAGTGGGAATCCCAGTTCCGATTGGCCCCGGAGTCGATCAGTTCGATGAACCGCACCCCGCGTTCGGCCAGTCGACGGGCCATGAGGCATTGCCACGCGAAGCCCTCGGTGCTGCCGCGCTCCAAGCCGTATAGACCCAGGGTCGCGTCGGTCTCCTTGGTCAGATCAAAAGCCTCCGGTGCGGCCGACTGCATCCCGAACGCCGTCTCATAGGAACGGATGCGCGCCTCCAGCATCGGGTCGTGGTCGCGCTGGGCCAGGTGCCCACGGTTGAGCGCCTGGATGAAGCCCAGTTCCCGCTCCTGTGCCGCGGCCGATTCGAGCCGGCGGTTCATGTTGGGAATCGGTTCCGCGCCCGGCATGACCCGCACTCCCTGATGGCAGCCCGGCAAAAAATCCGCCGACCAGACCTGTGCCCCCGCGTAGGGCAGGAACGGAGCCAGCACGACGAACGACGGCAGGTTCTGGTTCACCGTCCCCAGCCCGTAGCTGACCCACGAGCCGACGCTGGGACGGGCAAAGGTGACCGAACCCGTGTGGATCCCGAGCGTCGCCTCGAAGTGGTTGCCGGCGTTGGCGCGGAGCGACCGGATGACGGCCAAGTCGTCGACGCATTCGCCGATGTTCGGGAACAGGTCGCTGACCTCGATGCCGGATTTGCCGTAGCGCTTGAAGCCGTAGCGGGGCGCGGTGAGAAACTGGCCCTTCATGCCGGGCGCTTCCTTGCCGTGGTCTCGGGCCAGCGCGGGCTTGGGATCGAACGATTCGATGTGCGACACCCCGCCGCTCATGTAGAGGAAGATGACCCGCTTGGCCTTGGGCGCGAAGTGGGGCGCCTTCGGAGCGAGCGGGTTGAGGGCGGCGTTCCCACCGTCGGCCAAGAGACTCTGGACAATGCCGGGCAGCAGCAACGACCCGCCCACGAGGGAGCGGACCATGTCACGGCGGGAGCACCAACAGCGTTCCGGTTTCATCGGCACAACACCTCCACGCTACGCCGCCGGTTCTGCACCGCAAGTTTCCCGACCGCCGGCAGGCGCTTAGCCGGGACGATGCAGTGGAAAAGAACGGGGATCGCAGCCGCCCCGCGCCGGCCACGCCCGGACACACCAGCCGGTGAATCGTTTCCTGCGCCTCCGATGGACCGCGAGGACGCGGTCCACTGCGCCCGGAGGCGGGCGCGCTCCCCAAATCCCCACTGCCTCGTTCCCGCTCAGGGATTGGCGATCACGGTCGGCTGAGGCGGCGGCGCGGAGTTGACCGGTTGCCCACTGATCCCGTTCAACCACCAGGCCCCGTTCTGCTTCTTGTAGCTACCGAAGCCATCGTCTCCCAAGACGGTGGAAATACTGCGTTCTGTTTCGGCCCGGACGGCCTGAAGCGCGGCCTGCCGCTGTTCCTGGTTTAACGACGAGTCGGATCGGACCCGGTTCGCCGCCTGCTCCGCGATGGCCTTCATGTCCCAAACCTTGATCGCGGATTCCTTCGGCAGACCCTGCCGATCCGCCACTTTTGAGAGAGCCTTAAACTGGTAGTCGGTGTCCCGCTGATAGTCCGCATAACGCTGGTCGCCGAGGATCGTCTTCATCTGTTCTTGGCGAGCCGTTTCCGCGTCGGCCCGCTTTTTCTGCTCACCCTGGTCGCCGCTCATGCCCGTGAGACCGAACTGGTCGTCAAACGCTTTTTGGACCTTGAACAGGTCACGGAACTCCTGCTCCGACGGCCCGAATCCGTCCATGGTCATCCGCATCCCCATCGCCGTCTGGGACAGGGTGAGCTGATATTTCTCGAACTCTTCCGGCGTGAGGATACCGGCGATCTGCTTCTCCAGATCCTTCTGCGCTTCCTGCATTTTCTTGATGTCCACCTCGTCCGGAGCGCCGTTCTTGAAAGCGGAGACCTGCTCGGCCTGCATCTTCTGGTAGATCTCCATGATCTTGTTCTGCTTCCCGGTCGGGAGAAAATCCAACATGCGCTCAAACGGGTTGAACGCCTCCATCAGATTGATCTTTTCCTGGTAGTCGATGCCGAGCAATTCCCGGATCAGGGCCTTCTTCTCACCGGCCAGCGCCTGTTGGGCGGCGATCGCTTCGGGATCCATCATGCCGCCCATCATTCCCTGCATGCCCGTCTCCCAGAACTTGAACGCTTTCTCGGGCTTCTTCAGCGCCTTCTTCCGGTCCTCGAAGAGCTTGTTCACGTCGGCGATGATGATGTCTCGAATCGTCTCCTCCGGGCAGCCGATGGAGCGGAGGTTGGCGATGTATTCCTTGTAGTCGGGCGACTCGACGGTCAGCCAGTTGAAGGACTTGGCGACGAGGTTGGTGATGTGGACCGCGCGTGGCTTCATCCCGCCGGGCGCAGTTTTGTTTTCAAGGGCCGTCGAACCCGCCGCGGCCCGAGCCCCGGAGGGTGGACGGGTTGAGGCGAAATACGCGAAGGCCACCGCCAGCCCAACGTTCGCCAGCAGGGATAGGATCAGGAGAGGCTTGGTCTTCATGGGATGGAAATAGTTCCGGTGGATCGTTGAGTTGGACATTATTCGCCCGGCCAAGGTTTGGAATCTGGAAACCCGGCCCACACAATGAGAACAGGGACCCAGAACCAAAGGTTACCGGAAATCCTCGCCAACCCGGTGCGCCGCCGCGTTTGACTTGGATTTGGCCGGCTCCTAGATTCCGCCCGATGTTGGTTGCCGGGACGAAATCCCCTCATATTTCCACGATGCCTCCGTCGACTACGGCCGAAGCTTGGCAGCGCATCTCCCAGGATTCGGAACCGTTTCTCGACGCAGTGGCCCAGAGCCTCCATGCCCAGGTGGAGGCGTTCGAACCCCAGATCGGGGAATTCGTCCGCTACGCTTTGGCCAACCAGGGCAAACAGCTCCGTCCCCTGCTGGTCGCGCTGAGCGCGGGTTGCTTCGGCCCCACCGGCCCCGACCACGTCCGCGTCGCCGTCATCATCGAGATGGTGCATCTGGCGACGCTGGTCCACGACGACATCATGGACGGCGCGGAACTCCGACGGTCCCGTCCGACACTGGCGGCGAAATGGGGCAGCGAAATCTCGGTGCTGGTGGGCGACTGCCTCTTCGCCCACGCGCTGAAGCTCGCCTCCGGTTTCGAAACCACCGAAGTGTGCCGCGCCGTCTCCACCGCGACGAACACCGTCTGCACCGGCGAGATTCTCCAGACTCGTCGACGCCGCGATTTCACCCTCAACCGGCAGGACTATTTCAAGATGCTGGCGATGAAGACCGGAGAGCTCTTCGCTCTCGCCTGTGATCTCGGCGCCCATGTCTCCGGTGCCACCCCGGCCCAGCGCCAGGCTCTGCGCGACTACGGCATGGGTCTCGGCACCGCCTACCAGATCTACGACGATCTGCTCGATCTTTTCGGAACGGAAGGCGTCGCCGGAAAGTCACTGGGAACGGATCTCGCCAAGGGCAAGCTGACCCTTCCCCTATTGGTGGTCTTGGAACGGGCGTCCGACAACGAAGCCGCCCGTTTGCAGGAACTGGTCAACGCCTGGAAGCCGGAGCACATGGAGGCGGTCCTCGCGCTGACCAAGAAGTTCGGCGCAAGCGAGGAATGTCGGCGAGAGCTGCGCGAATTCCTTGGAACCGCCCGTGCCCACCTCCGCATCCTCCCTACAGAAAGCGGCCGTCCCCTGCTCGATGAGATCGCAGGATTCCTGACGCTGCAGGCGGAACAGGTCACCTCCTAGTCGACGAGATCCATTTTGGGGACCACCTAGGCCGGCAGGTCAGGCGTACTCGAACGGTCGGACCATTGGCCTCGCGGCGATGGACGGCACCGCGATGTTGCTCACTTCGCGGAAACGCTGAACCCATCGCTCGAAAACAAAGCGGCGGCAGATGTCTCCATCCGCCGCCGCTTTTACCTTTCCGGGACCAAGTCTCCGGTCTTCCGAAAGATCAGTCCTCGATGAACCGGATCTTGCGGGACTTCTCCGAACGCTTGCGGGCGTTCTCGTCGAGAACCTTCTTGCGGAGGCGCAGGCTCTTCGGCGTGGCTTCGACGTATTCGTCCACGTCGATATATTCGAGAGCGCGTTCGAGGCTGAGCTTCTTGGGAGCCGTGAGCTGGATGCCCTTGCCGTCGCCCTGCGACCGCATGTTGGTCAGCTTCTTCTCCTTCACGGGATTGACCATGATGTCGTCCTCGCGGGCGTTTTCGCCCACGATCATGCCGACATAGATCGGATCGCCGGGTTCGACCATCAAACGACCGCGCTCTTGCGCCATGTTGAGGGCGTAGGCGGTGGCTTCACCCGAGTCCATCGAGACGAGCGAACCGTTCTTGCGGGCCGGGATATCACCACGGTCCTCGCCGTATTCGTGGAAGAGATGGCTCATCACGCCCATGCCCTTGGTCATGTTGACCAGGTCGGTTTCGAAGCCGATCAAGCCCCGCATCGGAGCGAGCGCCTCGAGCGAAACCAGATTGCCGACGTGGTTCATGTTCGTGATCTGGGCCTTCCGGTTGGAAAGGTTTTCCATGATGCCACCGAGGTTCTCGCTCGGGATTTCGATGAACACCTTCTCGATGGGCTCCAACGCCGTGCCGTCTGCACCCTTCTTCCAGAGCACTTCCGGACGGGAGACGAGCACCTCGAATCCTTCACGGCGCATCTGTTCGACCAAAATCCCGATCTGCATCTCACCGCGACCGGCGACCGAAAAGACTTTCGGATCCGAGGTCTGGGCGACGCGAAGCGCCACGTTGGTCCGGATCTCCTTCACCAACCGGTCCCAGATGTTGCGGGCGGTGACGAGCTTGCCTTCCTGCCCGGCGAGCGGGCCGTCGTTCACGGCGAATTCCATCTGGATCGTCGGCGGATCCGTCGGGATGTAGGGCAGCGTGGCACGGTCCTCGGAATCGCAGATCGTCTCCCCGATGAACACGTCCTCGAAGCCTGCAAGGCCGATGATGTCGCCGGCGTGGGCCTCGTCGATCTCGATCCGTTTCATGCCTTCGAAGTGGTAGATCATGGTGATCTTGCTCTTCGTGATCTTGCCGCTGCCGTGGCGGCAGATGGACGAATCACCCACCTTCGCTTTGCCTTCGACGATCTTGCCAAATGCGATTCGGCCCATGTACTCGCTGTAGTCCAGGTTCGCGACCAGCATCTGGAATCCTTCTCCTGCTTTCGCGCGCGGGGGCGGGATGTGCTGCACGATGGCGTCGAAGAGCGGCTCCATCGTCCCGCTGGCGTGCTCGAGCTCGAGCTTCGCGTAGCCCTGTTTCGCCGAACAGTAGATGAAGGGGAAGTCGAGCTGCTCGTCGGTGGCGTTGAGGCTCATGAAGAGCTCGAACACCTGGTCGAGCACCTTCTTGGGATTCGCGTTTTCGCGGTCGATCTTGTTGATGACCACGATGGGCTTGGCACCGGCCTCCAGCGCCTTGCGCAACACGAAACGCGTCTGGGCCTGGGGACCCTCCGCCGAATCGACGACCAACAGCACGCCGTCGATCATGTTCATGATCCGCTCCACCTCGCCGCCGAAATCAGCGTGGCCCGGGGTGTCCACGATGTTGATGTGGTAGTTCTTGTATTTGAACGCCGCGTTCTTCGCCCGGATCGTGATGCCACGTTCCTTCTCCAGATCCATGGAGTCCATCAGGCGCTCGACCGTGGTCTCAGCCTGGTTTTCCCGGAAAGTCCCGGACTGCTTCAGAAGGCAATCGACCAAAGTTGTCTTGCCGTGATCGACGTGGGCGATGATCGCGATGTTGCGGATATGCTGCATATCAATAGTCAAAGTAGGCCCGGTCTTTGACCGGGAGCCAGCGAGTCTGCCAGTCCATTGGCGAAGGGCAAGCTACGGTTTCATGGCGCTGGGGCGCATTTTGACCACACCACGCACCAGCCGTTTTAGGCGCCTCACGTTTCCAGTCGGAACCGGCAAAAATGGAATCCGCCCCACGCAACGATGCAGTGGAAAATACGGCGGCTTGGATCGAAAGGCTCCGTAGAACGGGCATCCTGCATTGTCGTAAGCCCCAACGGGGCGCAATAGGCCAATCCAAGGCAACGCCCTGGATTCGACGGACGAAAACAAAACAAGCCCTGAATGGGCGGAACTCACGTTGTGCCACTCCTTCAGCGCTTGATGAAATGATGCCGCATACCCAGGAAGTTACCCTCACACCCACTCCGCACAAAACAACCCCGCCTGCTGGAGCACGGTCTTCACCGCCTCCTCCTGCAAGTCAGGTGGGTAGCCGTATTTGTTGAGGATGCGTTTAACCATCACGCGGATCTTGGCCCGCGCGCCTTCGCGCAGGGTCCAGTCGATCGTCACACTCTTCTTCACCTGGGTGATGAGTTCGGCGGCGATGAGCTTGAGTTTGTCGTCGCCCATCGCTTTCACGGCGCTCTCGTTCACGGCGAGGGCGTCGTAGAAGGCGACTTCGTCATCGGTCAGGCCGAGGTCTTCGCCGCGCTTGGTGGCGGCGTCCATTTCCTTCGCGAGTTTGATCAGTTCCTCGATCACCTCCTGCGTGGAGATGGCGCGATTGTGGTAGGCGTTGAGGGTCTTCTTGAGCTTCTCGGAGAAGAGCTGGCTCTGCACGAGGTTCTTCTTGGAGCGCACCTTGAGCTCGTCCTTGAGCAGCTTCTCCAGCAACGCGGCGGCGACGTTCTTGTGCT
Source organism: Verrucomicrobiota bacterium (assembly GCA_038209745.1). Classification (GTDB taxonomy): domain Bacteria; phylum Verrucomicrobiota; class Verrucomicrobiia; order Limisphaerales; family CANJSG01; genus CANJSG01. The sequence continues at coordinate 3,943 of JBBQXJ010000052.1, read as the reverse complement.
TGAGGCCGCGCACTTCGGCGAGGAATTGCGGGCTGAGAATGCCGATGTCGGGTTTCTTCAATCCGGCGGCGGTGAAGACGTCGATGATCTCGCCTTCGGTCGTGATAGCTTTGGAAACGAGCTGCCGGATCGCGGCGTCGATCTGCTCCGGGGACTTGCGGTTCTCGCCGGACTTCTTGTTGAGCGCGGATTGCAGGGCTTGAAAAAAAGAAACGTCGTCCCGGATCGCGGTCGCTTCATCGGTCGCGGAGCACAGGGCGAAGGCTTGCGAGAGCTCGGCCACCACCTGCACCCAGCGCTTCTTGCCGTCGTCCTGTTCGAGGATGTGTTCCTGTCCGGCGGGGATGAGTTGCAGGCGCTCGGTCGGCGTGCCGGTGGTCCACTTGTCCCAATTGAATCCGTGCATCATGTCGCAGGCGATGCCGTGTTTCTCGTGCATCACGGCGATGGCCTGTTTCGTGTCATAGGTCGGGTTGCCCTGGCCGCCGCTCTCGGTGTAAACGGCGAGCGCGCGCTTGAGCTGATCGGCGAGGCCGAGATAATCCACGATCAAGCCGCCGGGCTTGTCTTTGAATACACGGTTGACGCGGGCGATGGCCTGCATGAGGCCGTGGCCCTGCATCGGCTTGTCGGCATACATCGTGTGCAGGCAAGGCGCGTCGAAACCAGTGAGCCACATGTCGCGCACGATGACGATTTTGAACGGGTCTTTCGCGTCCTTGAATCGGTTCGCCAGCTTGCGGCGTTTCTCCTTGTTGCCAATGTGCCGTTGCCACTCGGGGCCGTCTTCGGCGCTGCCGGTCATCACGACCTTCAGCGTCTCCGCGTCCCACTCGGGCCGCAGCTTGATCAGCGCATTGAAGAGATCGACGCAGATGCGGCGGCTCATGCAGACGATCATCGCCTTGCCGTCCATCGCTTCCACGCGCTTCTCGAAATGCGTCACCAGATCGGCGGCGATGAGCGCGATGCGTTTCGGATCGCCCACCAGCGCCTCCAGCGCGGCCCACTTGGTCTTGAGCTTCTCTTTTTTCGTCAGCTCCTCGCCTTCGGTGATTTCCTCAAACTCCGCGTCGAGCTTGGGCAGCTCTGCGGCGTTTAGCGCCAGCTTGGCGATGCGGCTCTCGTAATAGATCGGCTTCGTCGCCTCATCCGCCACGGCGCGCTGGATGTCGTAGATGGAAATGTAGTCGCCGAACACCGTCCGCGTGTTGGCGTCGGTCTTCTCGATGGGTGTGCCGGTGAAGCCGATGAACGACGCATTGGGCAAGGCATCGTGCAGGTTGCTGGCAAAGCCGTAGGACATCTCGCCTTTCTCGTTCACCCGACCGCCGAAGCCGTATTGCGAACGGTGCGCTTCATCCGCGATGACCACGATGTTCTCGCGTCCGCTGAGTGCCGCCATCTGACCGCCCCCCTCGGGCATGAACTTGTGGATGGTCGTGAACACCACGCCGCCGCTCGCCCGCTTGAGCAGTTCCGCCAGATGCTCCCGGCTCTCCGCCTGCACGGGCATCTGGCCGAGGATGTCGTGGCAGCGTTGGAACTGGCCGAAAAGCTGGTCGTCGAGATCGTTGCGATCGGTCAGCACCACCAGCGTCGGGTTCTGCATCGCGCTCTCGCGGATCACCCGCGCGGCGAAGAACAGCATGGTGAAACTCTTGCCGCTGCCCTGCGTGTGCCAGACCACGCCGGCCCGGCGGTCGCCCGGCTTGCCGCCGTGCATCCGGCCCGCCCAATAGCGGCCGGGGTCTTCGCGCAGCACGCCTGCTTCGTTCATGCCGCTGGCGCGCACCGTTTCCTCCACTGCCGCATTCACCGCGTGGAACTGATGGTAGCCCGCGATGATCTTGTGCAGCGCACCCGTGTCCGCGTCTTCCTCGAACACAATAAAGTGCTGGAGCAGGTCGAGGAACCGCTGCCGGTCGAACACCCCGCGCACCAGCGTCTCCAATTCCAACGCCGTCTTCGGCGCATCGCCCTCGCCATCGATCGTGCGCCAGACTTTGAACCACTCCTGATTCGCCGTCAGCGAGCCCATCCGCGCTTGCAGGCCGTCTGATACCACCAGCGCCGCGTTGTAGTGCAGCAGGCTCGGCACCTCGGCCTTGTAGGTCTGGAGCTGCGCGTAGGCGCTCCAGATCGTCGCGTCTTCATCGGCGGCGTTTTTCAGTTCGATCAGCGCCAGCGGCAGTCCGTTGACGAAGACCACCACATCCGGCCGGCGATTGTGCTGCGCCTCGATCACTGTGAACTGATTCACTACGAACCAGTCGTTCGTCCACACGTTGGAGAAATCCACCAGCCGCGCCTTGTCGCCTTTGATCGAGCCATCGGGCCGCGCGTATTCCACATCCACGCCATCGCGCAGCATCCGGTGAAAGGCCCGGTTCGTCTGCACCAGCGAAGTCGTCGCCACCCGCAGCACCTTGCGCAACGCCTCTTCGCGCGCCTCCTCGGGGATGGCCGGGTTCAGCCGCCGGATGGCCTCGCGCAAGCGCCCCACCAGCACCACCTCGCCAAACGAATCCCGCGCCGCCGCCGGTTCACCGGGTGCGAGCTGCGGCCCGTGCCCGACCGCATAGCCCAGCTCCTCGAACCACGTCAGGGCGGCATCTTCGACGATGGATTCGTTGAGGAACATTGGAAGCGTTCAGGGTTTGTCGGCTTCGCTAAAAAGCCCGAGTTGGCCGTCGTCCTTGCGCGGGTCGATGACATCTGACGGCAAAGGGAAAATGGTTTCGCCCATTGGGTCGTGCTGTTTGTATCGGGACTTGGCGAGTTCCTGATTCTCGACCGCGTAGCAATAGACGCATCCGTGCGGGCAGGTGTTGTATTCGCCGATGTCTCGCGACTCGAAGCAGCCGCACTCTTTGCGGTTTCCTTTCAGGCAAGCATTGACCGGCCTCCCGATGACATCCGCGAGACGCTCCGCATCAACGCACCGTGCCTCGTAGCATCCGGGCATGATGAATTGCGGTTGGCTGCAAATCGAAAGCCGGATGCCGTGGGCAGATGCCGCTGCCGCAAGTTCGGTGGCGAGGCTCTTCTTCCATTCATCGTCAGGGTCAGACCAAGTGAAGCCATGCTCCTTGGCTGCGTGCTCCATATTGCGAAGGGTCTTGCGGTAGAGATGAGCGAACGAAACCACGACCTCATCCGTGGCACCTTCCAGCGCCTTCGCCAGCCGTGAGAAAGTCTCGATGTGGTAGTCTCGCGGAGTGAGCGACGAATTGATGATCGTGTCGTAGCGCCAAACGGCTACCCGAGGCCCGAAGGTATCCGCGACCTGGTGCATGTGCTCCACCGCCCTTGGAGCATCCACCACCGCCTGTTCCAACGCCCGAGGGTAACCGTTGATCGTGTGCTGGAGGACAAATGGGAAACCCATGCGATTCACTTCCGGCAAATGCTTGAGAAACGGCCCGACGTTCTTGGTCCAGAAGACAACACCATCGACAGTTTCGGGGTGGAGCGAGACACGTATGACGTGCCGGTTGTAGGGATTGACCATCTTGCAGTATCCCGCCCGCAAACGATTCATGAACCACTCTCCGTAGAAGGTAGGAATGTCCGTCTTGTAGCTGGCTGAAATAATCATGGTTTGGTTCCAATTACGAAGAATGCTCCGCGTTTTGAATTTAAACCATATCGTCCCCACCAACCCGAGCGGGGATTTCGCTCGATCCCGCCTGAGTAGTCCTTGAGCACTTCAAATTTCTCGTCTGGATCCAGACGTCCATAGACCTTGGTAAATTTCGATGGAGTCAACCCGACGGCAGCCAGTAGCCGTTCTGTGCTCTTGGGGACTTCCAGAAACTCGATTTTCCAGAAAAGAAACAGTCGTTGAAATTGAGCAAGCAGGGCGGGATTTTCGTCCAAGAACGCGTGTCCGAAACCATTCGTCCCTCTGAGCTTTCCTTCTTCTCCCTGACCGAGCGGC
>JBBQXJ010000051.1:0-34893 GCA_038209745.1 Verrucomicrobiota bacterium | reverse complement strand
CAACGTCTTGGACTGCGCCGGTGCTCCGGAGCTTTTGGAGAGCCGCCCGCCCTGCTCAACGCCCGTCCTCCCCAAAGCGGTGCAGCAGCGCCGCAGTCCAAAAGCTTCGCCGCTTTCACCGCCTTGCCCCTGGAAGTTCGGCACCGCACTTCGAAGACAGACTGGAAGCCCGACCCAACCTTGACCAATCCTTCGCGCCATGGATTCGCTCCGCATCTATGTCGATCTCGCGCTGCCACCCAGCGCCATGGAGTTGCTGCGCTCCGGCACCGCCGGCCACGAGTTGGTCTTTCCCGCCAAGCCAGCGACCTCGGTCCTCGCCACCGCCGAGCGCGATCCGCAGTTCGACTCGGCCGACGTGGCTTTCGGCCAGCCCGACACCCGGTCAATCGCGGAGACCACGAAGCTCCAGTGGGTGCAGGTCGCTTCCGCCGGCATCACCCGCTACGACACGCCGGAATTCCGCGCGCTCGTGGCGAAACGCGGCATCGCGGTGTCGAACAGCTCCGGCGTCTTCGATGAACCCTGCGCCGTCCATGTCCTGTCCTTCATCCTCGCCCAGACCCGACAGCTGCCGGTCGGACTGCGCACCCGCGCCGCCCACGGGAGCGGGCCCTGGGAGGCGTTGCGCGAGGCCAGCGGAACGCTCCGGGGCGAAACCATCCTGATCCTCGGCTACGGCTCCATCGGCCGCCGTCTCGCGGCACAGCTCCAGCCGTTCGGCGCCAAACTCGTCGCCCATCGCCGCAAAGCCCGGGGTGACGAAGGTCTGCCCGTGGTGACCGAAACCGACCTGCCCGCCGCCTTGGCCGAAGCGGACCATGTGGTGAACATCCTCCCCGAGAGCCCCGAAACCCGCCGCTTCTTCGACCGCGCCCGCTTTGCCGGCATGAAGCGCGGAGCCGCCTTCTACAACATCGGCCGCGGCGCCACCGTCGATCAGGAAGCCCTCGCCGCAGCGCTCCACTCCGGCCATCTCGGCGCCGCCTGGCTGGACGTGACCGATCCCGAACCGTTGCCCGACCCCCATTCGCTTTGGGCCGAGCCGAACTGCTTCATCACCCCGCACACCGCCGGCGGGCACAAAGGCGAAGCCAAGACCCTGGTCCGGCATTTCCTCGCCAATCTCCAGCGCTTCACCCGGGGAGAGGCGCTGGTGGATCGCGTGATGTGAGCTCCGTCCGTTTCACCTGCGTACACAGTGGACTACCGGCTCGTCATCTTCGATTCCGACGGCACGCTGGCCGACACGCTTCCGTGGATGCGCGGCGTGTTCAACGAACTGGCCGAGGCCCACTGCTTCAGAAAACTCACGCCGGAGGAGTTCGAGGAATGCCGTGACGTCCACGGGCGGGACCTGCTTCGCCTGCTCGGAATTCCCCCGTGGAAAGTTCCCTCGCTGCTCGTCGCGATGCGTCGGCGAATGGCCGCCTACGACGGCCCCCTTCGTCTCTACCCGGGAATGGGAGCCGCGCTGAAATCCCTGGCCGACGCAGGCACGAAGTTCGCGGTCGTCAGTTCCAATTCCCGCGCCAACGTCGCCCGCGTCATCGGCCCGGAGCTCTTGCCCCTGTTTCTCCATCTGGATTGCGGTGCGGCCCTCTTCGGCAAAGCCGCCAAACTCCGGGCCATGGTGCGTCGCGCCGACGTTTCAATCGCCGAGACGATCTATCTGGGCGACGAAGTCCGGGACGCCGAAGCAGCCCGTGGCGCCGGAGTGGACTTTGGCGCCGTCGCTTGGGGCCAACACCGGATCGAAACGCTCGCCGCAGAACGACCCGCTCTGTTGTTCCACTCCGTCGACGAACTGGTGCCGAAGCTGGCCGGTCCAAGATAGAAGACGCTTTCAGCTGACCCGGACGAGGCGACACGCGCGGCCTTGAACGACCTGCTGGTCCGGGTGCGGCTGAAGACCCGGGCCGGTTGAGCGTTTCGGGGGCGTTTCCGGCTTTGCCCGTGACACCAAGGAAGGGCGTGGCATTTTCCGGCCGTGCTCACCGCTGACGCCATCGCCCTGCTCGAACAGTTCCGCGCCGGCACCGTGCCCCTCGACACGGTGCTCAAATCGTTCCAGGCCGCGCCCCTGGTCGATCTCGGCTTCGCCAACGTGGACACGCATCGCGGACTGCGGAAGGGCTTCCCCGAGGTGATCTTCGGCGCGGGCAAGACGCCCGACCAGTGCGTCGCGATCGCCCGCCAGATCCTGGAGCGCGACACCTGCGTCCTGGTCACGCGCATCACCCCCGAGCACGCGGCCGTGTTCCATGCCGCGTTTCCCGAGGCGGTCCATCATGAAGCCGCCCGCTGTCTGACGGTCGAGCGTCCGGCCTTGCAAAAGCGGCCCGGCGCCATCGCCATCGTCTGCGCCGGCACGAGCGATCTGCCCGTCGCGGAGGAGGCCGCCGTCACCGCCGAGATCATGGGCAACACCGTGGAGCGGATCTACGACGTGGGCGTCGCCGGTCTGCACCGCTTGCTCGCGAAACTGGACGCCATCCAGTCGGCCCACGTGGTCATCGCGGTCGCGGGCATGGAGGCGGCGCTGCCGAGCGTCTTGTCGGGGCTGATCCGCCGCCCGCTCATCGGCGTGCCGACCAGCACCGGCTACGGCACCAGTTTCGGCGGCGTCGCGGCCCTGCTGTCCATGCTGAACTCCTGCAGCAGCGGCGTGACCGTGGTGAACATCGACAACGGCTTCGGCGCCGGCTACGCCGCCAGCCAGATCAACGCGCTCGTTTCGTCCCAATGAACACCCTCTACCTCGACATCTTCAGCGGCATCAGCGGCGACATGTTCCTCGGCGCGATGCTCGATCTCGGCGTCGACTTCTCCCGGCTGGAGACCGAACTGCGGAAGCTCCATCTCCACGGCTATCATCTCCACCAGAAACGCGGGGAAAAGTCCGGCATCTCCGGCGTGAAGTTCGACGTGCATCTGGAGCATGACCACGACGGCCATTCCCACGAGGATCACGATCACGGGCACAGCCATGAACATGGGGAGCACGGGCATCATCACCACGAAGAGCCCGCCGCCGAGGCGATTGGTTTCAAGAAGCCCGTCCTACCAGCGACGCACGAACACGAACATTCCCACAGCCACAGCCACGAACACAGCCGCGACGACCACGGACCTGGGGAGCATTCCCATGATCACGGCCAAGAACACAGCCACTCGCACCAGGAACACGGAGATCATGGCCACGAACATCACGGCCGGAACTTCTCGGACATCCGCGCGATGATCGAAGAGAGCGGCCTGTCGGACTGGGTGAAGGCGAAGTCCATTGCCGTTTTCCAGCGCGTGGCCGTGGCGGAGGGCAAGGTCCATGGCAAGCCTCCGGAGGAAGTCCACTTCCACGAAGTCGGCGCGGTCGATTCCATCGTGGACATCGTCGGCGCCTGCATCGCGCTCGAACTGTTGGGCAAACCTCGCGTGCTCGCCGCGTCCGTCGTCGAAGGCACCGGCTGGGTGAACTGTGACCACGGCCGCTTCCCCGTCCCGACCACGGCCACGCTGGAGATCCTCGGGGCGCGCGGCATCGCCCTCACCCAATGCGAGGAACCGCACGAACTCGTCACCCCTACCGGCGCGGCGCTCTTGGCGGAGTTCGTCGAGCGCTTCGGACCCATGACCGGTCTCGTCGCCACCAAGATCGGCTACGGACTCGGCACCCGCGACAACCACACGCGGCCCAATGTGTTGCGGGCGGTGCTTGGGCAAGTCGTCGGAGAAACAACCCACAACCCACAACCCACAACCCACGCTCAAGGAAACGACTGGGAGACGGACCGCGTCGCCGTGCTGGAGACGAACATCGACGACCAGAGCCCCGAACTGCTGGCCCACGCCGCCGAACGGCTATTGGCCGCCGGCGCGCTCGATGTCTTCCAGACGCCGGTGCAAATGAAGAAAGGCCGCTCGGGCGTCCTCTTGACCGTCCTCTGCGCCGAAGCCGAGGCCGACCGCTTCACCGAACAGTTGCTCCGCGAAACGACGGCGTTCGGGGTCCGTCGCAGTGTCTGTGAACGCCGCAAACTGAAGCGCGAGTTCCGCGAGGTCCCGACCGAGTTCGGTCCCGTGACCGTCAAGCTGGCCCTGCTCAACGGCGAGATCGTCCACGCCGCGCCGGAATTCGAAGCGTGCCGGAAGGTGGCGGAGGGCAAGGGTGTTTCGATCCGGCAGGTGTTCCAAGCGGCCGCGAGTTCCCTGAAGCCGTAGCGGCGAACAGGACTTCGCCGCCATTTCACGTCCCTTCACCGTTGAAAACCGCCGCCCGAACCCGACACTTTGCCGATATGAAATGGCTTTGTTCCGTGGCCGCCCTCGGCGCCCTGTTCTTGACCGCCTGCGACAAACCGCAGGCTGCGGCTCCGTCGCCGACCGCCGCGCCAATGTCGATCGACGACTTCCTGCCGAAGCAAGCCCAGCCAAAGCTCCAAACCATGAAGCTGTATCTCGGCACGGCGGAACTGGACGCCGAGCTTTGCCTCGACGATACGACCCGCATGACCGGCATGATGTATCGGACCAACTTCCCGCCCACCGCCGGCATGCTCTTCGTCTTCCCGCAGGCGTCGCAGCTCAGCTTCTGGATGAAGAACACCTCGCTCCACCTTTCCGCCGCCTACATCAACACCGAGGGCGTCATCGAGGATATCGTCCCGCTCAAGCCATTCGACACCAACAGCGTGTATTCCTCGGGTAACCGCGTGCAATACGTCCTCGAAGTGACCAACGGCTGGTTCAAGGCCAACGGCGTTTCGACCGGCGCGGTGGTCCGCACCGAGCGCGGCACTCTGCGTGAGTTGCTTCCACTGGTCCGTTGAGGCCGCTTCCATGAAGATCGCCCTCGCGCAGATCAACACCACCGTCGGAGATCTCCCCGGCAACGAGGCCAAGATCCTCGCCGCCTATGCGCGGGCGGTCGCGGCGGGCGCCGAACTGCTGCTCACGCCCGAACTCGCCATCACCGGCTACCCTCCGCGCGACCTCCTGCTCAAGCCCCATTTCGTCTCGCAGAATCTCGCCGTTCTGGAACGGCTCGCCGCCAAGACCGGCCGAACCGGACTGCTCGTCGGCTATGTGGGCGACCACACCGCGGAACCCGGCCGCGACCTGACCAACGCCGTCGCGCTGCTCCAGCACGGCCGGATCATCGCCACGCGCACCAAGACGCTGCTCCCCACCTACGACGTCTTCGACGAGGACCGCTACTTCGAGCCTGCCACCGAAAACGCACCCGTTGCTTTAGAAGGCGTGTCCCTCGGTTTGACCATTTGTGAGGACATGTGGAACGACGAGGACTTCTGGCCGGAGCGGCTCTATCGTCGTAATCCGCCGATGGATCTCGTCAATGCCGGCGCGGAGATCCTGCTCAACGTCTCCGCCTCGCCCTGGAGCCTGGGGAAGGAGAAGACCCGTTTCGACATGCTTCGCAGCCTCGCCATCAAAGCGAAGCGGCCCGTGGTCTACTGCAACCTCGTCGGCGGAAACGACGAACTGGTCTTCGACGGCGACAGCATGGTCGTCGGGGCGGATGGGGAACTCTTGGCCAAGGGCAAGTCGTTCGAGGAGGACTTCCTGCTGGTGGATGTGCCGGTCCGTAGGCCGGGCATCTCTGCCCCGCAAGTTTCTTCGCCTGTTCCCGCCAGCGTCGAATCGAATCCTCCTCCCGCCTTTCAACCCGCCGGGCAGGAATGCCCGGCCTTCGGCGCAGACGAAGACCTCCTCCACCGCGCCCTCGTCCTGGGCCTGCGCGACTACCTCCACAAGTGCGGCTTCAAGTCCGCCGTGATCGGCCTCAGCGGCGGCATCGACTCCGCGGTGGTTGCCTGCATCGCGGCCGAGGCGCTCGGTGCGGACAACGTCCGCGGATTGGCCCTGCCGTCGGAGTTCAGCTCCCAGCACAGCCTCGATGACGCCCGCGTCCTCGCCGCGAATCTCGGCATCCGCTACGACGTCGTTCCGATCCAACTCCCGTTCGCCGCCGTCCGAACCCAGCTCAAGGACCTGTTCACCGGGCTCGGCGAAGACACCACCGAGGAGAACATCCAGGCCCGGCTGCGCGGGGTGATCCTGATGGCGATGTCGAACAAGTTCGGCTCCCTCCTCCTGACCACCGGTAACAAGTCGGAACTGGCCGTCGGCTACTGCACGCTCTACGGCGACATGTGCGGCGGCCTCGCCGTGATCAACGACGTGCCCAAGACAAGGGTCTATCGGCTAGCCCAGTGGATCAACCGCGACCGCGAGACCATCCCCGCCTCCACCCTCACCAAGCCGCCCAGCGCCGAACTGCGGCCCGACCAGAAGGACCAGGATTCCCTGCCGCCCTACGACGTGCTCGACGCCATCCTCAACGCCTACGTCGTCCAGCAGCGTTCGCTCGAGGCGATCCTGAAGATGGGTTTCCCCGAAGCCGACGTCCGCCGCGTCATCCGCCTGATCGATCTGAACGAATACAAGCGCCGCCAGTCCGCGCCCGGATTGAAGGTGACCAGCAAGGCCTTCGGCGTCGGCCGCCGCATGCCCATCGCCCAGCGGTTCCGCGAAGGGTGACTCCAGTCCTTCGTTACTCCCAGTCCTCGACCGATCTCAGCCGAAGCTCGAGTTCCTGGCGAACGGGAGCGACGCGGGCCATGGCATTGTTTTCCGTCTGGCCGGCGAAGGTCGTCATTGTGATCCGCGCGGCGGCCAACACCTCGCCGTTGTTGTCGCGGATCGGGAGGATGAGCTCCACCCGGTCGTTGCCCTTGGCGTAGTAGACGTTGCCGCGCAACAGGGTGTCCGCTTCGGACTTGCCGCCGAGTTGCCCCACTTCCTTCGGGTCGTCGCTGGCGACCAGAGCCACGGCGTTGGTGTCGCCCTTCCTGAACCGATAGAGTTTCACGTGAAGCACGAGCTTGCTGCCCGACACGAGATCGCGCGCGGCCACGGCGGCGGCGGATTCACGCGGCTTGTAGGTGATGACGGTGTCGACGAAATGGCTGATCGAATCGGACTTGGTCCAGAAGCCGACCTTGCCGAAGGCGAACGAGTTGTCGGTCAGCTCGGGCATCACGGACTTGCCGTCGAGGGAGGCGCGGATGCGGTTGCCTTCGCAGGTGACCTCCATCTCGTGCCATTCCCCGATGCTGACGGGCACGTCGGGGCCGATGGGCGGCGTGCGCTGACCGTCCACGAACTTGTAGAAGCGGAGGTTGTTTCCAGGACCACTGGCGCGGATGACGTAGTAGTTCTTAGGATCCTGATAGCGGAAGACGATGCCGGCCATCTTCTCCACCACGCCGGACACCAGCTTGAAGCGGGTCTTCAGGGTGAAGTCGGCGAACGTCTCGCCCTGATAGATCAACGCCGGAAAATGTTCGTCGGTCAGGTTGCCAGCGGTTTGGGCCAGCACGGCCCGGCGTGGAACGCTCGCCTCGGAATTGAAGCTCTTCGCGCCGCTCGGAACGTCGTCCATCACGATGCGCCAGTCACCCGGTTGGCCTTCGCCGGAAACGACGCTGACGTAGCCCGTCGGAGACTGGCCAAGGGCGAAGCCGGACCAGTCGAGGTTCAATTGCGCGGCCCCGGCCGAAAGGACGCCGGCGAACAGCACCGCGAGGAGACGAAAAAGCATGGCCGGATGCTACCCATCGACCCGTTCGGTGTCCAACGCGAGCAAGGGCGATCAGAAGGTCAGACTCTGCGTTTGATGAAGGGATCCTCCGGCCCCGCCTCCGCTGGAGGGCCATGGATCCCCCGCTCCCGCTCCGGCGAATCCAAGGCTGCAAGAGCCCGAGAAGGGCTCCGCGATGGCCGAACGCCACGACGGTGAAACAGATTCAGGTCGGAACGGAACCCCCTTGGGTAATTTTCATGCGCTCGTTTGGAACGCAAAAACAGATCTTCAACTCTGCAATTTCCAATGGATTCTGTCAGGGCCGTCCTCCGTGGATCACAGAGTCGCAGGACCAAGACAGGCGGCTATCCAACGGTAGGGACGTTTCGCCGAAACGTCCCCCTCTGCTGCCACGGAGCCGTGCGAGCGAAGGGAGTTTCTTCGAAGAAGCTCTCCTTCTTCCGAAATGATCGCTCCGCTCAACTCGCTCCGCTCCAAGCGGGAAAGGCGGGACCAGCCTTCCCTACCAAGGGTCTGAAGGCACGCCCGCTCCTGCTGCGCTCAACTAATCCACCGAGCAATCCCAAACGCCGCCGCCGCCGCCAGCCCACCAATGACCGTCGTCTGGAGAGCGCTGCGGATTACCGACACGCCAGTGAAACGACCCTTGATCGCGCCGAAGACCGCCAGCGCCGCCAATGTGACCGTCGCGGACAGCTTCAACGCGCTGTGTACGTCCGGCAGGATCAGATAGGCGCTGAGCGGGATCACGCCGCCCACGATGTAGGCCAGCGCGATGGTCAACGCGCTCTTCCACGCGCGTCCGGGCTCCGGCCGTTCCAGACCCAGCTCGAACCGCATCATGAAGGCCACCCAGTCCTTGGGCCGGCGCCGCAACGACTCGACCACCGTGGCGCATTCCTCGGCGGAGAGGCCGTAGGTCACGAAGATGTCGCGCACCTCCTGCGCCTCCGCCTCCGGGATGCTCCCGATCTCCCGTTCTTCCTGCGCCTGTTCGTGGGCGTAGTGCTCCGCATCGCCGCGCGCCGCCAAATAGCCGCCGAGACCCATCGCGATACAACCCGCCGCGATCTCGGCGAACCCCGCCGTCACGATCAGGTGCGTCTGCGATATCGCCCCCGTCAACCCGGCCGCCAGGGCGAACGGCACGGTCAACCCGTCCGACATGCCGATGACGATGTCCCGGACGGCGTCGCCCGCCGTGAAGTGCTTCTCGATGTGGGGTGTCATGGAAATTGTTTGGAGAGTGTCTGATCTGGAACGACGCAGTTGAAAAACGGTCGGCCTTTCAGACTAACGAGTGGGGCGTGGAATATCCAGCGCGCGTCGTTTCAATCGCGGACAAACCCGTTCGCAGAAGCCCTTCCGGTGGGGCTGCGATGCCGCGCAGCCCATTCTTCCGAAGGAAACCAGCGAAGCGCCGTTTCCGCCCCCCTCCACCGTTCGCCACGCATCTGGCACCCTTCCAGGGTGCGATCCGTTGGGGCCGTGTTCCGGGGGGCGCTCCGCTCAACCCCCGGCTACCGCCTGCCAATCCTTCGGATTGAAGGCCGCCAAGGCGAACGGCACGGTCAACCCGTCCGACATGCCGATGACGATGTCCTCGAAAGCGTTGCCCGCCGAGAAGTGCTTCTCGATGTGGGGTGTCATATCTTCAATTAAGGTCGTTTTAATGGGAATTTACGCCTGAATGGAGCACCGACAGCCGGACAAAATCGCGGTGAAACTTGATATGCACGGTGTCGGTCGCCAAAAAGAAATTGGTTACCGTGCCGGCTAACTTTTGAATTCCAGATGTCGGGAATGAGAACCGTCCTATAATCGTTGGCTTAGACCAGATCCATCGCCCGCGGCCGAGTAGCGCGACCTGATAGATATCCTTGGTGGAGCTATAGAGAATGTTTTCAGGAAGTTCTTCGATACAGCCCAAGTCACGACCCGATCCAAATATAGCGCGACGCGTGATTCGCCCGTAAGCATCAAGCATCGCTGGAAACATCATTCTCGCTTGGGCGCCATAGCATGATCGAAATACAAATCTCCGTCTGAACTCCTCCGGATCCTCCGACATGAGGCGCTCGAAATATCGAAATATCCGCCTTTCGATTTTACGGCGGATCTTCCGATCAAGGTCATACCGAACTCGGTCCTCCGGTCCGTCTGACACTTCACGAACAAGGTTCAACTCCTCATCATCTGTCAACACGAGGTGCGTATCACGATGCGACCAATAAAACATTTGTCCGTGTTATGTTCGACCGGCCAGCTTGTCAGGAAGACCGAGTGTTTCTCCAAGACATAGTGCCTCACCCACACTGCGCCCGCTGCCTCAGCGCGTGATCGATGAGCACCAGCGCGGTCATCGCTTCCACCATCGGGACGGCGCGGGGGAGGACGCAAGGATCGTGGCGGCCGCGGCCTTTCAGCGTCGTGGGCCGGTGCTGCACGTCCACGGTCTCCTGTTCGTGCATCACCGTGGCCACGGGCTTGAAGGCGACGCGGAAGTGGATGGTCTCGCCGTTGGAGATGCCGCCCTGCACGCCGCCGGATCGGTTGGTGCGCGTGCGGACGCGGCCGTCCTCCATGTAGAAGGGGTCGTTGTGCTCGCGGCCGGTCAGCGCGATGCCGCCGAAGCCGGACCCGATCTCGAAACCCTTTGTCGCGGGCAAGCTCAACATGGCTTTGCCCAGATCGGCTTCAAGCCGGTCGAAGACGGGTTCGCCCCAGCCGGCCGGAACGCCGCGCGCCACGCCGAGAACGACGCCGCCCACGCTGTCGCCTTCACCCCGCCGTTGTTCGATGAGCTCGATCATCTTCTCGGCCACGGCCGCGTCTGGGCAGCGGACGATGTTCGCCTCCACATCTGCGAACTGGAAGGTCTCGGGATCGACCTCCGCCGAGATGGCCTGCACCTGGATCACGGCGGCGAGGACTTCGACGCCGAACAGTTGTTTGAGGAACTTCTTGGCCACGGCGCCGGCGGCCACGCGGCCGATGGTTTCGCGGGCGCTGGTGCGGCCACCGCCGGGCCAGGCGCGGATGCCGAACTTCTCCTGATAGGTGAAATCCGCGTGGCTCGGACGGAACTTCTCGGCCATCTCGTGGTAGGCTTCGGAGCGCTGGTCCTCGTTCTTCACCCACATGGAAATGGGCGTGCCCAGCGTCCTGCCCTCGAAGGTGCCGCTGAGGATCTGGACGGCGTCGGCTTCCTTTCGCGGGGTGACGATCCTGGACTGGCCGGGCCGGCGACGGTCGAGATCGGGCTGGATGTCGGCCTCGGTCAGTTCCAGACGCGGCGGGCAGCCGTCGATGACGACGCCGACGCCGCCCCCGTGGCTCTCGCCCCAGGTGGTGATGCGAAACAACTGACCGAACGTGTTGCCCATAGTCGCGGGAGACTGCGGGAAAACCGGGCGACAGGTCAAACGGCGCGGGAGGCAGGGCGACGGCTCCCGCCGAGCCGCCTTGGTGCGAAAGAACTCTCCAATCCAGCATCACGGGCAACTCCGGAACGCCAAGGAGTCGCCCGGATTGCTGCCCCGTCGTGAGCGAATCCTTCGGCGCCTTGGCCGGAGCCGTCGCCCGATCAACGACCATCCAGATTCCGCTACTTCACCCGGCGCCCGAAATGCCGGTCGGCGAAGTCCAGATACTGGTCCCAGTCATAGGGCTTCACGTCGTGGTTCCCATCGCGGATGTGGTAGCGGATGACGTCGCCGACGGGAGTGTTCAAAGGCGGTTGTTCGGCCACGCCATAGCCGGCCTTGCCGAAGAGCGCGTAGACCGGCTCGGCATGCAATCCGGAGAGGAACTCACCCTTGGGATCGGACCAGCGGTCGCCTTCCGCGCTGGCGAGGTAGACGGGTCGGGGCGCGATCAACGCGACGAGCTCGTGCTGGTCGGTCGGCATGTCGGCTTCGCGGTCGTTGAAACGTTTGAAATTGCCGCAGAACCAGTGCGGAAACGACGTGT
The DNA here is from genome assembly GCA_038209745.1 of Verrucomicrobiota bacterium. Lineage (GTDB taxonomy): Bacteria > Verrucomicrobiota > Verrucomicrobiia > Limisphaerales > CANJSG01 > CANJSG01. The sequence continues at coordinate 23,294 of JBBQXJ010000051.1, read as the reverse complement.
TGATCCGCGCCGTGGTCTCGCCGAACCAGCGCCGGGCCAAGGCCGCGCCGCCTTCGCCGGACTCGTTGGAGACGACGATGGCGAAGCGTTCGTCCCGCGCCCCGGCCCAGACAGCGGCCTTGCCCATCCTGGAAAAGCCCATGACCCCGATCTTCTTGGAGTCGATGTCTGGTTGGGTCTCCAGATAGTCGAGCGTCTTGCTGAGTCCCCAGCTCCAGGCCGCCAAGGCGTTCCACTCATCCGGTCGCTGCACGGTTTGTCCCGGATCGAAACTCAGCGGAACGATCGACTCCGCCAGTCCGTCGGCCTTATCCGGGAAAAGGTCTCCGGAGTAGATCATGACGACGGCATAGCCCCGGCCCACGAGCTTCTCCACCTGCCACTGGCCGGCGTCGCAACCGCGGGCGGCGTCGATCGGGAGGTTGTTGGTCAGGCCGAGCCGACTGAGATCCGGCACCCAGCTGTGCGGAGCGAGGATCGCCGGATCGGCATTGACGGTGTAGTTCCCGTTGAAATTGAGCCCGATAAACGCCGGCACGGGTCCTTTGGCGGCGGCGGGCCGGTAGACCAGGACATCCATCGCCGGGCCGGTCTTGTCCGCCTTGAAGTAGCCGGTCACCTGCTCGCGCAGGGCCAATCCACCGAGCGCCGGCGTCGGCTTTTCCCGGACGACAAAGACCGGTCTCGGTGCGTTGGCGGGAATGGTTCCATAGACGTTTTCGGAGAAGAGCCGCAGCAGCTCGGGCCGGCGCTTCATCCGCCACTGGTCGGCCGTCGTGACCTTGGTGCCGTCGAGACAGGTCAACGCATCGGGCAGCGTGTAGGGCGGGACCTTGGCTTCGTCGTAGTTGAATTCAGCGGGCATGGCGGAGACGGCGTTTAGGAGCAGCAAGGAGGATCCGATCCGGGCGCAGGCCTGTCCACGACGGAGCCAATTCGGGGAGAACATGGGGTCAGGGTGTTGAGCGACGCGACGGGATGCAAGCAACGGCTGAAACGAAGGTCGAACGGCTCCGTAACCTTTCTCGCCCCGCTCTGTCTGGCCGGGTAGATGAATGACATCGACTCCGCCGCCATCAGTCCGGACACCGCCGCCCTCGACGCCATCCGTCGCGGCGACACGGAGCGCTATCGCGAATTGATCGAGCGCTACGAGCGCCAGGTCTACGGCGTGGCCTGGAGCCGGCTCGGCGACGTGGAACTGGCCCGCGACGCCACCCAGGACGCCTTCATCAAGGCCTACCGGCATCTCGGCAGCCTGCGCGACGGGTCCCGCTTCGGCGGCTGGATCACCTCCATCGTCCGGAGCATTTCCATCAACCTCGGCATCCGCCACCGCAAGGAGCTGAACCGCCGCGAACGCTGGCAACTGGAGCATCAACACCCGGACCCGCCCCCGGAAACGACCGACCCGCTCTCCGGCGAACCGCTCCGCGCGGCGTTGCAGGAGCTCCCGCCGATCCATCGCGAATGCCTCGTGCTCTTCTATCTGGAGGGCAGGAGCGTGGCCGAATCCGCCGCCGCGCTGGACCTGAGCGAAGGCACCTTCAAGACGCGGCTCCACCGGGCCCGCACCGCGTTGCGCAGCCAATTGGAAGCCACGCTGGAAGACGGCCTCGAAAGCCTGCGGCCGCCCGCCCATCTGGCCCACAGCATCATGCTGGCGCTGCCCGCCAGCTCCGGGATGGGACTCGCCGGTGGCGGCGTGGGCGCGGTCCTGGCGAAGCTGTTGCCGGGTGCGTTCTTCGTCCTCTTCATTCCGTTGGTCGGCGTCGTCTCCGGGGTTTTGACCGGTTGGTGGATCCACCGGAAGGAGCGGGAGAACTTCCGCGATCCGGATGATTTCCGGGTGAAGTCGCATCGAACCCAGTCGAAGGCGGTCGTTCTTTTCGTGGGCATCGTGATGCCGCTCTTCTTCTTCCTCGCGCGTGGTTTTTCGCCCCAGGGCTTCATCAAGTGTCTGCTCCCGTTCCTGGCGCTGGTGCTCGTGGTGAGCCTGCGCAATCTACGGATCAACCGCTCGCCCTTCGCGGTCGCCAATGTCGGCGGCCTCTTCCTCATGCTGGGCGCGGTCGCCGCGGTCACGTTCTTCGCGATTCCCTTCCAGTTCATCATCGTGGCCTCGCTGTTCGGATTCGTGCCGGCCCTTTTTTTCAAGAAGGGACTGCCCCACACCCACGACTACAGCCTCTTCCTCCGCCACGCCCATGGTCTCTTGAAACCGGTTGGATCTCCGGCCTCCACCCACCCGAGAAGGTTGCCGGATCTCTTTGCCTTCGCGCAGATCCTCGGTCCCCGTTGGTGGGTCATCGGCTATCGCACCGGCCCGAACTTTCTTCGCCTGACCCTGCCCGGGGTTCGTTTCGGCCCCACGGAATGGCTGGCCTCCGTGGGACGCCGCCGTTCCTCGATCACTCTCTGGACCGACGGACGCGTCACCGCCCATCTCAGCGTGCGCGACGCCCGCGCTCTCGTCAGCGATGGCCTCCCGATCAGCCGCGACTCTCTGGAAGAGGAGTCCGCCGTGGTCGCAGCGGTTGAAACCGCGCTCGCGGCCTTCGACCGGAACGACCTTGCCGGAGTCGAATCCGCCCTCGGGCAGATGCCGGACGAAACCCTTTTCAAGCAATCGCCGGAGCGCGCCGGCGGCCAGAAGCTGGCCCGGACGATTCTCATCGTCAGCCTGGTCGTCCTGCTTGCCATCCCCCTTCTGCTCAATTGGTCGATCGGCCATCGGCTCCCGGGAAACCTGCAAACTGCGGTCCCGACCCGGCTGGCGGCGGACGTGTTCCGGACCGAAACAGCGCCCGGCAAAACCCTCTACCTATGGGAAACGAACCAGATCGATCTGCTCGCCCAAGCGGTTCGAGAGAATGTCGTCCTTCCTCCCAGATCATGGTGGTCCGAAGCCGCTCTCCGGCATCTGATCACCAACGCCATCGCCCCAGTCCCCGTGCCTTCCCAGGGTCTCCCAACTTCTTCCACTCTGGTGGACCGGACGACTCTGTCGCTCCTCCTTTCGCGCTTGGATTTGACCCATATCCTCGACGCCCACTTGATCACGACGAACCAGTTGGCGGACCTGGGCTACACGCGGGACGCCGTTCGCCGGGGCTTGGCCGCGATGCCTGCGGAGGGCTGGCCCGCGAGTCGATTCAAGCTGGAAACCGTTTCGGTAGCGGGCGAGTCCTACACGGTTCTGGCAAGCGGCAGCGTGGTCGCGGCCCTCGGTACTTTGGCCTCCCTCGACGCCATGGATCTGGTGCCCGCCGAACCCATCGTCTCCACGCTGCGGGCCCATCAAGTGCTTCCAGGCAACACTCAACCCGGCCGACGCCCCTTGCCGGACCGCGCCGCTTGGAACGGACAGTTCCTCCTCCAGGGCTATAATCCCCTGGAGGAAACCTGGCAGGCCCTGTGGATCCTGGATCGCTTCCACGCCCTTGATTCGATCAATCGCGGCGCCTGCATCGAAGGCGTCGTGAGGTTCCACCTCGGCGAAGGTCGGTTCGGCGTGGCGGGAGACGCCGGCCTGACGAACGGGATCTACTTCTACCACCCGGCCAAGGACACGTTCTATGCCTACGAAAGCCTGCGCCTGCTCGGAGGCTTGGATCGCATCACGGATCTGCCTCGATGGAAGTTTCGGTTCACTCCCTCGCCGCTGCCCCGGGATCCGAAGAGCGGTTTGACCCTGGACGCTCCCTACCGCTGGGAAGCCGGCGTCCTGCAAGATCGGTTCAACCATGTTTTGGAAGACCTGAAAGCCGGCCGCCGGGCCCGATCCTTGACCGATCCGACCCTCAGCACGCCGGCGGAGCCGTGAACGAAAGGTTCCTCGCTGTTTTCAGCGGGTAGCGGGCAAGTCGAGGCGACCGGCGGTGAAGTAGAGCATGGCAATGAGGTTCTTGGAGGAGCGGGCCGACGATGAGATCGTGGCTGTCGGCCGGGCTCTGGCAGTCTTCCAGCAACTGGGCGACGAAATACTTGTCGAGCAGTCCGATGTCCTCGGCGAAGAACGCGACGAGCATCTGGAGGACGAACTTCTGCGCGGTGGCGCGGTCCACGGGGGGGTCCGAGCCGGCGCGACGAGCCTACGAAAGACGCCCGCAAGCTGGTCGGCGGCATCGCGGGTGACGGCCACGTGGTCATTCCCGACGATGGGCGTGAGATCGCCGGGGCGGAGGAAGGCGGTGCCTCCGGAATCAGCCTTGCTCACGCGTTCTTCGAGGGTCGCTCCTGCTTCCTTCAGTCCGCCGTTGTAGCCAATGGCCTGGAACAGATGGTCGAGAAAGATCTGGGCCTCTCCCTTTTCATCGCCGGCGACGTGCTCGGAGCACCAGTCGACGAATCCCTTGAGCTTCTCGGCGTTCGGCATCGGCCGAAGCTGACAAGACGGTCAGGGGCGGTCAGTCAGGACGGAGGCAAGATAGAACAAACGCCGGGCTTTCCCGCCGTCCATGAATCGCTACCGTATGGGGATGATCAATCGTCGGCTGCTCGGCCTTGTCTTGTCCGCTTGCGCTTTCGTCACCGCTACGGCCGCCGTCCCCGAAGTGACGATGCTCGTGCCCGGCTTCACCGTGGAGGAGCTTCCCGTCCATCTGAGCAACCAGAACAACCTCCGCTTCGCCCCCGACGGCACGCTCACTTCTCTCGGCTATGACGGCCGGGTCTGGAAGCTGCGCGACACGGACGGCGACGGCCTGGAAGACACGGCTGAAGCCTGGTGGGACAAGCAGCCGCTGACCGTGCCGCTCGGGATGTGCTGGACGACCAAGGGCCTCTACGTCTCCAGCAGCGGCAAGGTCTCGCTCCTGCGGGATTCCAACGGGGACGGAAAGGCGGACACGGAGGAGGTCGTGTCCAACGACTGGCCCGACAAGGATGAGGCTTCCGGGAATGTGGATGCCACGGCCGTGACCATGGATCCCGCGGGCAACGTCTACTTCGGCCTGTTGGTGCAGAACTACGCCAACGCGTATCGCCTCACCCGCCGCAACGACCTGAAGCCGGCGGACATCGCGTGGCTCAAGGCCCATGAACGTTGGATCGAGCCGAAGAACGCCGATGCGGGCAACGACGAGTTCTCGCTCTACGACATCGAGTCGCGCCGCGGGACCATCCAGAAGCTGAACCCCCGCACGAAGCAACTGAGCACGATCGCCACCGGCATCCGCGTGCCCGTCGGACTCGCTTTCAACCAGGCCGGCGACCTCTTCAACACCGACCAGGAGGGCGAGACCTGGATGCCCGACGGCAATCCGCTCGACGAATTGAACCTCATCGTCTCCGGCCACAACTATGGTTTCCCGCCGCGCCACCCTCGCTGGTTGCCCACATTGGTGAGCGATGAGCCGATCGTGGCCTTCGGTCCCCAGCATCAGAGTTCCTGCGGATTGGTCTTCAACGAACCCCATGGCGTGTCTTCTCCCATCGTGTCCGACATCGCGTTGCCCAGCTTTCCGGCGCAGGGGCTTTTCGGGCCTTCCGAATGGGAGGGCAACGTCTTCGTGGCCGGCGAATCGCGCGGCAAGATCTGGCGCGTCCAGCTGGTCAAGTCGAAGGACGGCCATGTCGGCCGCAGCCAGATCATCGCGCGCTTCTCGATGCTGGTCCTGGACGTGGCCATTTCTCCCAAGGGCGATCTCTACGTCTGCTGCCACAGCGGACCACCCGACTGGGGCACCGGTCCGCAGGGCCCGGGCAAGATCTTCAAGATCCACTACAACGACCCGCTCGCCCCGCAACCGCTCGCCGTCTGGCCGGCCAGTTCCACCGAAGTCAGGATCGCCTTCAACCGCCCGCTCGCTCCGTCCGTGACCCAGACCTTGCCGACGATCGAGTTCGGCGAATATGTCACCGCTGGCGACCGCCTCGAGGTCCTGACGCCGCCCTACGCCGCCGTCGAGCAACAGGCCGCCACACCCCGCGGCCATCTCGCCGTCCAGGCCGCACGCCTCGAAGACGCGGGCCGCACTTTGGTGCTGGAAACGGCCCCGCATCCCCTGCCCGTCCGGTATGCGATCACCATTCCCGGAGTCGCCGCGTCCGGAGTCGACACCGCGCCCGCCACGGTGGAGCTCGACTACGACCTGACCGCCAGCAGCACCTTGGCAGCGACCCAGCCGACCAACGACTGGACCCGGGCCTCGTGGAATCGACTGGCCGCCTGGGCTCCGGCCGCGCGCGTCTCGTCCGGCACGGTGAGCCGTCCCTCCGCCAAACCCACCGGCGACTGGGAGAACGGCCATGGCCTCTTCGTGAAGAATCTCCAGTGCGCGCAATGCCACCATACTCACGGCGAGGGCGGCACCGCCGGACCCGATCTCTCCAATCTCGTCCATCGCGATGTCACCAGTGTCCTCCGCGACATCCGCGATCCGAACGCGACCCTCCACCCGGAATACGTCACCTACGAAGCCACGCTCAAGAACGGCGATGCTTTGACCGGGTTTCTCCGGCCCTCGAAAGACAACGATTCGGTGGTGATCGCCGACGTCGCGGGTCTGGAGACCGTCATCCCGCGCGCGAACCTCGCGAACCTGCACCCTACCGGCAAGAGCCTCATGCCAACGGGCCTTCTCGACGCGGCCAGCGAAACCGAAGTGCGCGATCTGTTGACCTACTTGATGTGGGAGCCGCCGATCCGCACCCGCGCCGAAGCGGAGAAGCTCGTTCCGCAGAGCTCCAAGCCCGCTGACGCCAAGCCGATTCACCTCGTCCTCGTCGCCTCCAAACAGGACCACGGTCCCGGCCAGCACGACTACCCTCATTGGCAGGAAAAGTGGCTCCGCCTCCTGGCCCAGGCCTCGACCAACACCGCCGTCGAGAAAGCCTGGGAATGGCCGACCGACGAGCAGTTCGCCACGGCCGACGCGCTGGTCTTCTACTTCTGGAACCACGATTGGAGCGACGCGCGCCACGCGCAGATCGAAGCGTATCAAAAGCGCGGCGGCGGGCTCGTGTTCCTCCACTCGGCCGTCATCTCCGACAACGATCCCAAGCGTCTGGCGGCACAGATCGGTCTCGCCGCCCAGCCCAGCACGGTCCTCTACCGCCACATGCCGTTCCAACTGGAGCTGAAAGAAACCGACAGCGTCCTCACCCGGGGATTGCCGAACCGGATCCAGTTCATCGATGAACCCTATTGGCCGATGATCGGCGACGTCTCGAAGGTCAGGGTCGTGGCTACCGCCCACATAGACGGCGCGGATCGGCCGCTGGTCTGGACGTTGGAACGCGGCCAGTCCCGGGTCTTCGCCAGCATCCTCGGCCACTACTTCTGGACGCTGGACGATCCAATCTACCGCGTCCTCGTCCTGCGCGGCATCGCGTGGGCCGCCCACGCCGATCCGGAACGCCTCACCCAGGCCGCCTTGATCGAGGCGAACCTGCGGTGACGCGGGTATCGGCCAGAGTCCCGTTCAGCAATGTCCGCCGGTGAGCCGGGTGCAGGTCAAAGCATCGACAGGCTTGCACGATCGGAAGCCATCCCCGTGTTCCGGGATCGAAGCCAAAAACTCGTCCCGCGCGGCGGCGGATGCGAAGTCGAGCCCGATCAACGCCCGGCCGATTCGTTCGCCCGATTGGCGATAGTTGAAGTAGCAGATGTCCGCCCGTCCCCGCACCACGCGGTCGAGGAAGTCATGGAGCGCCCCGGCGCGTTCATAGAAATCGAGCCGCAGGAACACGGGATGCGCCAGCAGGTCCCCGCGCAACGGGATGGCCCGGAACGCGGTGTCCACCCCGTCGGTGATTTCCTCCCATTCGAAGCCGGCCGCGCGGAGCCGTTCGGGAAGCCCCACCAAGGCTGCCGCGTCCGTCGAGCCCAGCGTGAAGGAGGGCCACGCTTCGCCCGGGTCGACCTTTCCATATTGGAAGTCCGCCACGTCGAGCCCCACAAAACACGAATCCAACAGCGCCAACATGGTCCCTCGTTGTTCGGAAATGTGGACCCGCAGCGTCCGGACATGTTCGCCCGCCGCGCCCTGCGACTGGGCGATCAGTCCAAGCTGGAGAAAATCGATGTTCGCGCCGGTCACCACGACCACGACGCGCTTGCCCGCCAACGCGGCCCGGTTCTTCAGCACGGCGGCGAGTCCCATCGCTCCCGAAGGTTCCGAGATGCAGCGCAGCCCTTCCCACAGCACCCGGATCGCGGCGCTCACCTCCGCATTGGTCACGGTCTCGATCCGAGCCAGGGTTTCCCGGCAGATCTCGAACGGCAGGGCCCCGGCCTTTCTCACGGCGGTGCCGTCGCAGAAAATGTCGACCTGGTCGATCGCCGCCGGATGGCCCGCATCGAACGCGGCCTTCATGGAGGCTTGGCCCACGCCTTCCACGCCCACGAGATCGATCTCCGGCCAGTGGAGCCGGAGCCAACTCGAAACCGCCGAAGCCATGCCGCCTCCGCCGATCTGGAGAAAGGCCGTGTCGAACGGGCCTTTTCCGGACAGGACGATCTCATCGGCCAGCGTGCCCTGGCCCGCCATCACCAATAGATCGTCGTAGGCATGGACGTAGATCGCGCCGGTGGCCGCCTCTTCGGCGCGTGCAACGGTGACCGCCTCATCGTAGCTGTCACCGGAAAGGACGATCTCGACGCGATCATCCCCGTGGAATCGCACCGCGTTCTGCTTCACCCGGGGGGTCGAGCGCGGCATGTGGATGCGGGCGCGAATGCCGAGCTGCTTGGCGGCCAGAGCCACGCCCTGGGCATGGTTCCCGGCCGAAGCGGTCACCACGCCGCGCCCAATCTCCTCCGCCGTCAGGACGGCCATGCGATTGCAGGCGCCCCGCCATTTGTAGGCCTTGACCGGCGAGAGGTCCTCGCGCTTGACCCAGACCTCGGGGCCAGGATCGGTCCCCGGCAAAACCAGCCTCTCCATCGGCGTCGGTTGGCCGAACCGGTAGACGCGCTCCCGGGCGAGAAGGATCTCCTGGCGGAGTTGACGGTCGAGTGGCAGATCGGCAGGTGGCATGGAGTTTCAGGAACGGTTGACCCTCGATCTGTTTCAGGAAACGGAACCAAGACCGAACGGCTCGGAGAGTGAATCGCCCCATCCAACCCGACGGGCAAGAATCGATTGCGACAAACAGGCTGACCGACCGTCGGTGACATAACAGGAACGATGCAGTGGGGATAGGGGAGCGCGCCCGCCCCCGGGCGCAGTGGACCGCGCCCTCGCGGTCCATCGGAGGCGCAGGAAGCGGTTCACCGCCTGGTGTGTCCGGAAGCGTCCGAGTCCGGGCGGGTCGAGCTCGAGGGGAAACGCCTCAGGGATTCGCGGCCGGCGCGTTGGTGCCCATGACGGAGGTGCTCTTCACCTTGCCAGGCAGCACGCTGTCGAGATCCCCGACATACCACTTCCAGCCGAGGAAAAGGACGATCACAAGAACCAACCATCTCTTCCACGGGAAGGTCTTCTCGGCGTATTTATCCGAGAGGTCGCGACTGGATCCGGGCGGCAGTTTGGCGATGCCGGTCAGGCTCGTGCCGAAGGGCACGTTGACCTTGGCCTTCGCGTTCACGGCCCAGCCATTGGCGTCGAGGATCGGCCCCAGGTTGCGCTTCCTCAGCTTGATGATGGCGAGGATCATCGACGGTCCCGAGATCAGGGCGACGATGCCGATAAAGACTCCGACGATGGCCAAGGGCCCTGCGGCCACGATGTCCTTGCCGAAGGTCAGCATGGCGGCAAGGAAACCGCCGATGGCTCCGAAGGCCACCCCCAGAGCGGCCACGGTGCCGACATCCATCTTCTTCTTCTCGGGAGCCTTCACCCCGGCTTTATCCGCGGTGGTTACGCTCTGGGCGGTGGCCGCCAGCTTGGCGGCCGCCTCGGCATCGGCGGCAGCGGCGCGCTTCGTGGCCAGTTCCTCGATGAGTCGGACGAACTTCTTGTAGGGCGACCAGAAGGCCTGCCGAATACTGATGGGATTGGAGACGATCTTGGTGATGGTGGCGTCGTAGTCGCGGCCCTTTCGATCGTAGAAAAGACCGTTGCGACCGACCATCAGGTTGTCGTCGTCGCCTTGGGAGAAGATGGCGACGATCCCCATCTTTTCGCCCGTGGCTTTCCGCACGCAGTCGACGTAGGCGAGGTAGGCCCCGGCCAGTCCCGCCATCGTCGCGTGCTTCGCGGCGTCCGCCACCGGGATGCACAGCGTGCAGCTCCTTTGGTCGAGATAGAGGGTCCCGCACTGGAAAACCGCCCGCCCTCCGCCGGCGTAGAAATCGGCGAAGTTCACGAAGTTCGTGCAGAGGTGGTGCAGGTCCCGGTAGTAGCGCGCGAGCTTCTCGACGTTGGAGATGGAATCCGCCTCCTCTTTGAGGGCGAGATCCTCGACGACGAGCACCGTCAATTGCTCCTTGGCCTGGCCGTCGATGATCTCGGTCAGCCGTGCCACGCCCAGCTTCTCCACGGAGGTGCCGGCCTTGCCCGCCTGCCAAGCGTTGAACGGAGCGAGCTTCGCCTTGAGCGCGGCCCAGTCGCCCTCGGTCAACGAGGACTTGTCGCCGAGGATCGGCTTCACCGCCGCGGCCACCAGGGTGGCGATGGCGTCGGCCCAGGCGGGGTTCATCCCCTCCGTCAGCGGCAACGCCTTGTTGGGCTCCACCTTGGCGAGGGGGAACTCCCTGATCTCGGCCGCGGTGATGGAAAAATCCTTCGCCGCGAAGACGATGTATTCTTCCTCCTTGCGGTTCAGGAGCGACTGGGCCCGGGCGTCGAACGCGGCCAAGCGGCAACGGCCGAAGTAGTCGTCGACCTTGGCCTGCACGGCCTGGATCGCTGCGCTCGCGTCCGTGGTCTTGTCGCCCAGCGGCGCGATGGCGGCGTCGGCGTCGGGCTTCTTGGCCCATTCCATGTGCGCGGCCGCGGCCGCGAAGAACGTGTCGATCTTCGCCTGGTTGACGCCCGGTTTGCCGCAACGATCGGCTTCCGTGCCGAGACACGCGACGACGTCGGCGATCACCTGCTTCAGCGCGGCGTCTTCGGTCGAGACCTCCGTGATCACGCCGTCGCCGTTGAAGGCTGTGTTGGCGAATATCTTCGTCGTATCGCAGGCGTCCTCGATCGCCAGCGACAGCGATTCGTCCTTTCCGAGATTGCCGAGAATCCGCCTGGCGGAGGCGAGCAACGCCTTGCCCTCGGGCGTGGCATCGTTGATCGAGGAAAGCGGGAGGGCGTTTCCGCCGGAGACCAGCTGGTTGGAATCCTTCAACATCGAACCCGCCCACTTGATCGCCGCGATCAGTTCCGGCACCCGGATCCGCCCGTCATTGTCGGAGTCGATCAGGGCGAGGGTGGCGGGATCAAACTCCAGTCCCGCGGTCGGACAGGCCAATGCGACCCAGAGCTTCTGGTCCAGTTGGTCGAGGTTCATCAAGTCCGCGCCGGACGCGAGTCTGACTTGGTCGAATCCGCCCGCGCGGAAAAATTTCCATTGGTGGCTCATGTGGCTTGGCAGGTGTTTTTGGTATGCGACGCGAACCGTCGGCTTCAAGACGCTACCAGTCCGGAATTGAGGATTAAAAGCGATATGAAGACATCGAAATTGCCCCGGATCCGACTGGCCGACACCCCTCCCGGCCGCTATCACTGCCGCCCATGAACGAATCTCCGAAGAAGGTCGCCGTCGTCACCGGAGCCGGCAGTGGCGTGGGCCAGGCCGTCTGTTGGGCCCTCGCCAAAGAAGGCTGGACCGTCGCCGCCATCGCCCGCCGCCCCGAAACCCTCGAAGACACCCTCCGTCCGGCAGCGGACCTTTCCGACTCCATCAAGCCCTTCATCTGCGACGTCGGCAGCGCCGCCGAAGTTGCCGCCACCGGCCAGGCCATCCTCCAGCAGTTCGGCTCCGTCGATGTCCTCGTCAACGCCGCCGGCACGAACATCCCCAGGCGAAGCCTCGCCGAGCTCTCGCCCGCCGACTACGAGCGCGTCATCGCCACCAATCTCCACGGTCCCTACTACACCACCCAGGCTTTCCTCCCCGGGATGCGGCAACGGAAATCCGGCACCATCGTCAACATCGTCTCCGACGCCGCCAAGCAGGCCAGCCCCAAGGCCGGTCCCTCCTACTCCATGTCCAAGGCCGGCCTCGTCGGCCTCACCCAGGCCATCAACGCCGAGGAACGCGCCAACGGCATCCGCGCCTGCGCCCTCATGCCCGGGGACATTGCCACTCCCCTTCTCGACAAGCGCCCCGCGCCCCCCTCGGCGGAGGCCCGCGAAAAGATGCTCCAGCCCGAAGACATCGCCGAATGCGTTCTCCTGGCCATCAACCTGCCCGCCCGCGCCGTCCTGGAGGAGATCCTCATCCGGCCGCGATAAGCTCTTCCGGATCTCGAATTCCAAGGCATTCACCGACGAGCCGGACCGAAGGAATCTTCCGCCAAAAAAAAGACCCGAAGGTCGTCCCACGCATTCCAGACTGGACGAAACATCGAGAGAAACCCGCGATCCTCACCTTATATATCATGAGCCCCGCATCCACTGCCGACACCTGCTGCTCCATCGTTCCCTACTTCAAGATTCCCCCGGCCAACCTTGAGGCGTTCAAGGTTCTGACCGTTCGCTTCGTCGCCAAAACGAGATCAGAAGCCAAGTGCCTCTACTACGGCTTCTGCTTCGATGGCGACCAAGCCCATTGCCGCGAAGGCTACCAGGACGGCGAAGGTTTGCTGGCCCACCTGGAGAACGTCGGGGAGCTGCTGGGCGAAGCCCTGAAGATCTCCGAGATCACGCGGCTTGAAATCCACGGACCGGAAGCCGAACTGGCGAAGCTTCGCGGACCTCTGGCCCATCTGAATCCCCAGTTTTTCACGCTGACGTGCGGTTTCCGCCGATGAGCAGCCGAGGCGTCACGGCGCTTCCACGCGGCTCGTGAGTTCGCCGTCGGCCAGTCGGGTCTTCAGCCGCGTTCCCGGCTCCAACCCTTCCGTGGAGCGGACCACCCGCCCCGAGACGGCGTCGAAGGTGATCGAGTAGCCGCGGTGCAGGACGGCATCGGGCGACAGGAGCCGGAGACGGGACTCGGCGGCGGCGAGTTCGTCGCGTCGGTGGCGGATCGATTGGAGCGCGAGGCGCCGCAGGGTTTCCGAGGCGCGGATCAGTCGCTCGCGACGGTCTCGCAGCCACAGCTCGGGCCGAACCCGACCGAACCGTTCCGCCACCGTCCGCGTGCGGATTTCGAGTTCGCGAAAGCGCGACCGGGCCCGGCGGGCCATTCCATCGGTGGCCTCGTCGAGGCGCTGCAGCTTTTCATCGAGCTTGCGGCGCGGATGCACCCGGGTCAGTCGGGCAATGAGCTGGGCAAGATCGTCCAGACGGTCGGCCACGCCTCGGCGCGCGAGGAGCCCGAGTCGTTCCGCCAAATCCGAGACGGTTTCGCGGCTGGAGAAGTAGCCTTCGCTCAGGAGTTCGGCGGCGGCGCTGGGCGTGGCGGCGCGGAGATCGGCGACGAAGTCCGCGATGCTGAAGTCGATCTCATGGCCGACGGCGGAGACGATCGGAACGGCGGACTCGAAGACCGCGCGCGCGACGGCCTCTTCGTTGAAGGCCCACAAATCTTCGAGGCTGCCGCCGCCCCGCGTGATCAGGATGACGTCCAAAGGTTCGCGCCCGGCCGACCAGCGGTTGAGTTGGCGAATGGCGTCGGCGATCTCCGCCGCTGCGCCGTCGCCCTGCACGCGGCTGGCAACAAGGACGATCTCGAAGGCGGCGCCACGTCGTTGCAGAACGTGGAGGACATCGCGGATCGCGGCCCCGGTCGGCGACGTGACGAGCCCGATACGTCGCGGAAACTTGGGGATGGGCCGCTTGCGTTCGGGTGCGAAAAGGCCTTCGGCCTGCAACTGTTTCTTGAGCCGTTCGTACGCCGCCTGCAGCGCGCCTTGGCCCTGGGGTTCAATGGCGGAGACGCGGAGCTGGTACTGCCCGCGCGCCTCGTAGACGGTGAGTTCACCCTCCAGCAACACCTTGCGGCCATCGGCCAGCGCCTCGCGGCCCGCGCCGACGCGTTCGCCGCGGAACAGCACACAACCGACCTGCGAGCCGACATCCTTCAGCGTGAAGTAGGCATGGCCCGAGGCCTGCATCCGGAGGTTGGTGATCTCGCCCTCGACCCAGACCCGGCCCACTTGGCGCTCCAGCAGGCGCTTCACTTCCCAGGTCAATTCGCTGACGGTCAGGACGCGGCGCGGCGGCGGAACCAACGGCGTTGCCGGCTTCGCGGCTACAGCCGGAATGGCCGGCTCGACCGGCGGCTCGACTGCGCCACCGGTCGGGCCCGGCGAAGCGGCGGGAGGGGCTTTCTTCTTCGTCTTGGAGGCGGGCTTGGTCTCCGCTGGCTGCTGACCGAAGAGATCGCCGAAGTCCCATTTGGATTTGGAGGGCATGGGCTCAGATCTTCTCCGATATGCGTCGGATCGCGGTGGCTTTCCCGGTCGACGCGTCGATGTCGATAAGTGCGCCCTGAAGCAGGATGCCCTCGGACGCGACGTGGAACCGCTGGGGCGTGTTCATCAGGAAGCGTTCGATGATCGGGTTGAAATCCCGGCCGAGACAGCCTTCATGCGGACCGGTCATGCCGGCGTCGCACAGGAACGCCGTGCCTCCGGGAAAGATCTGTTCGTCCGCCGTCTGCACATGCGTGTGGGTGCCCACCACGGCGCTGACTTCGCCGTCGAGCATCCGGCCCATGGCGATCTTCTCGGACGTGGCCTCGGCGTGCATATCGAGGAAAATGACGGGCGTCACCACTTGGAGCGCTTTGACCATCTGCTGGGCCATCGTGAACGGGTTTTCCAAAGCCGGCATGAACGTTCGGCCCTGCAGGTTCATCACGCCGACGGGGGGCAGGCCCGGCAGTTCCAGAATGGTCGCACCCTGACCGGGAACGCCATCCGGGTAGTTGCCCGGACGCACGAAGCGCCTCTCCTTCAACAGGAGCTGGGTGATTTCCTTCTGGTCCCAAAGATGGTCGCCGCAGGTGATCGCATGGACGCCGTAGCCAAACAGCTCCTCGGCGATGGCCGGCGTGATGCCGGAACCGCCCGCCGAGTTCTCGCCGTTGGCGACCACGACGTCGATGGAGTGACCGGACTTGAGACGGGGCAGGATCTGTTTGACCGCCCGCCGGCCCGGTTCACCCACCACATCACCGATGAAGAGCAAACGCATGGCGCAAAGGTATTGAGACCAGCGACAACGCCAAGGTTTTCGTTGCGTGGCGAGGCACGAAACCGGAAACCTCACCAATGCAAATTCTTCCCAGACTGGTGGCGCTCGCCCTCGCGCCCCTCTTCGCGTTCACCGCGCTGGCCCACGGCCCCGGCATGGAAATGGCCGACGCCGCCAACAACGTCCTCGCCGCGCTCAAGCCCGAGCAGAAAGCCAAGGCCCAGTTCGAGTTCGGTTCCGACGAACGTGAGAACTGGCATTTCATTCCCAAGGACCGCGTCGGGCTTCCGATCAAGGAAATGACCGGCGGCCAACGCGCCCTGGTCAACGCCCTGTTGGTCTCCGGCTTCAGCGCCCGCGGCTTCGCCAAGGCCAGCACGATCATGAGCCTGGAGGAGATCCTCGCCGAGATGGAGGGGCCGAAGCGCACGTTCCCGCGCGATCCCGAGCTCTACTACTTGAGCATCTTCGGCACGCCCGGCGAGACGAACACCTGGAGCTGGCGCGTCGAGGGCCACCACCTCTCGGCCAATTTCACCATCGTCAACGGCCACGAGATCTCCGGCACTCCGTCGTTCTTCGGGACCAATCCCGCCAAGGTCAAACAAGGCCAGCGCGCCGGCCTGCGCGTCCTCGGCGTCGAAGAGGACATGGGCCGCCAACTCGTCCTCGCCTTGACCGAAGACCAGCGGAAGACCGCCATCTACACCGACAAGGCTCCCGGCGAAGTCCTGACCTCCAACGAGCGCAAGGCCCACGCCCTCGATCCCGTCGGCGTCGTCTACAAGGACCTTCCGGAGGACCAGCAGCTCATGCTCCGGGACCTCATCCGCGAATACGCCAGCCGCCTCCGACCCGAACTGGCGAACGCCGACATCGGCCGCATTCTCCGCGCCGGCGTGGACACCATTCGCTTCGGCTGGGCCGGGTCCACGGAAGTCGGCAAACCGCACTACTACCGCGTCCAGGGCCCGACCTTCCTCATCGAATACGACAACACCCAGAACAACGCGAACCACGTCCACGCCGTCTGGCGCGACCTGGAAAACGACTTCGGCGGCGACGCCCTGGCCCGGCACTACGAGCAGACGAAGCATTCCGAGTCCAAGTAGATGACGCTTCCCGTTTCCGAGACTCCGACCCCGCTTCAAGTCGGCAGCGTCGTCACGGTCACCATCTCCGACATCGCCTTCGGCGGCGCCGGCGTGGGCCGCTGGGACGGCCTCGCGATCTTCGTTCCGTTCGTCGCCGTCGGGGAACGCGTCGAGGCCGAGATCGTCGAGAAGAAGAAGAACTTCGCCCGGGCCAAGCTCCTCCGCGTGCTCGAGCCGTCTCCGGACCGGGTCGATCCGGTCTGCCCCTACTTCACCCGTTGCGGGGGCTGCCAATACCAGCACCTGAGCTACGCCGCGCAGCTCCCGATGAAGCACAAGCAGATCGCCGACCTGATGCAGCGGATCGGCGGCTTCGACGGCGCGCTCGTCCACGCCCTGGTCCCCTGCCCGTCCCCCTTCGGCTACCGGAACCGCATCATGGTCCGCACCCAGTGGAGCAATGATCTGGACCGCATGATGGTCGGATTCCTCGAAGCCGAATCCAATTGGGCCGTGGAGGTCGAAGCCTGTCCCATCGCCGAACCGGAGTTGAACACCCAGCTCCAGCGCGTGCGCGAGAATCCCCCGCCCAAGAGCGGGACCAAGGCCGTGCTCCGCATCCCGCCCGACGGCTGGGAACTGCCGAACGACTCGTTTTTCCAGAACAACTTCCTGCTCCTGCCCGGACTTGTGCGGACCGTCCGCGAACGGTTCGTCGACAGCGGCTGCCGCTTCCTCATCGACGCCTACTGCGGCGTCGGGTTCTTCAGCGTGGAGATGGGCGATCTCTGCGAGGAATTCGCCGGGGTCGAGATCGACGGCATGGCCATCCGCGCCGCCAAGAAGAACGCCGCCAATCGCGGCCTGGCCAACGGCGACTACCACCACGGCTCCGCCGAAGCCCTGCTGCCCCGGCTCATCGGCCGCTATTCGCCGGAGAAGACCACCGTCATCCTCGATCCGCCCCGGGCCGGCTGCGACCCCCAGTCCATCAAGCTCCTCCGCGAGGTCGGACCCGCGCAGGTCATCTACGTCTCCTGCCACCCCGCGACGCTGGCCCGCGACCTCAAGCTGCTCTGCGCCGACGGCGCCTTCCGTCTCCACGGCATCAC
Organism: Verrucomicrobiota bacterium; assembly: GCA_038209745.1. Lineage (GTDB taxonomy): Bacteria > Verrucomicrobiota > Verrucomicrobiia > Limisphaerales > CANJSG01 > CANJSG01. Next base: position 5,900 of record JBBQXJ010000051.1, on the reverse strand, counting down.
TCCCCTCGACATGTTTCCCCAGACCCAGCACGTCGAATGCGTGGCGGACGTGCGGCGGGTTTAGGGAAAGTCGATCCGCGGTCGGAGTTCCCACAGCCGCCGGGCGAACTTGGACGGCTGCCGACTTCTCCGGTTTGCTTTCGCCTTCGGTCTGTCCTATCTCTCCCGCCGTCATGGCGACGGAACCAATTGTCCAGATTCACGGACTCTCCAAGATCTACCGTCAGGGCGACATCAACGTCACCGCTCTCGACAACATCGAGCTCGGCATCCAACCCGGTGAATTCGTCGTCTTGATGGGCCCTTCCGGCTCCGGCAAGTCCACCCTCCTCCACATCATCGCCGGCATCGACCGCGCGACAGCGGGATCCGTCCTGGTCCAGGGCATCAATGTCGCCAACCTCAACGAATCGGAACTCGCCGAATGGCGGAACCAGAACGTCGGCTTCGTTTTCCAGAGCTTCAACCTCATCCCCGTCCTGACGGCGCAGGAGAACATCGAGCTGCCGCTGCTCCTCACCAGTCTCAACCGCAAACAACGCCGCCAACAGGCGCTCACCGCGCTGGAGCTCGTCGGCCTCGCCGACCGCGGCCATCACCGTCCGGACCAGATGTCCGGCGGCCAGCAGCAGCGCGTCGCCATCGCCCGCGCGCTCGTGACCGATCCCGCCATCATCGTGGCCGATGAACCGACGGGAAACCTGGATGCGAAGTCCGCCTCCGACGCGCTGGAGATCCTCCAGGCCCTGAGCGCCCGCGTCGGCAAGACCATCGTGATGGTCACGCACGACCCCAAAGCCGCCAGCTACGGGACCCGCAGCCTGCATCTGGAGAAAGGGGAGATCGTGGCGTGACCCTCGCTTCGTTCATCGTCAAGAACGCCCTCCGCAACCGCCGCCGCGCAGCCCTCACGGTGGTCAGCGTCGCCGTCAGCTGCGGACTGCTGGTCACGCTGTTGACCTTGATGCGCGAGCTGACCGTTCCGCCGGAGTCCGAAGCCGCCTCGCTCCGCATCATCGTCCGCAACAGGGTGAACATCACCTTCACGTTGCCGGCCAAGCAGCTCGCGATCATCGAGCGGATCCCGGGCATCGTCGCCGCGTCGCCGTTCACCTTCTTCGGCGGCAATTTCCGGGACGAGACCGTGACCAGCTTCGCCCAGTTCGCGGTCGATCCCCGGAAGTTCGCCGGCATCATGGTCGAGGGGAGGATCGTCGACGGCAGCTACGAGGACTTCGTCAAGGACCGCAACTCCTGCCTGATCGGCGCCGACACGCTGAAGCGCTATGAGCTGAAGGTCGGCGACAAGATGCGCTTCACCGGAACGTTCTACCCCGTCGATCTCGATCTGCGGATCGCCGCCGTCTACACGGGCACGGTCGACGACCGGAACGTCTTCTTCCACCACAAGCTCCTCGACGAATTGACGGGCGATCCGGGAACGGTCGGCACCTGGTATCTGCTCGCCGCCTCGGCCGACGCGGCCAATACGGTGATCGCCCAGGTGGACAAGGCTTTTGCCAACACCTCGGCCGAAGTGCGGGCGGAGACCGAGCGGGCCTTCCAGATGAGCTTCATCAGCATGTGGGGCAACGTGAAGGTGCTCATCGGCGCCATCAGCACCGTGGTCGTCTTCACCCTCGTGCTGGTCGCCGCCAGCACCATGAGCATGGCCATCCGCGAGCGTTTCCGGGAACTGGCCGTCCTGAAGGCCCTGGGCTTCAAACGGCGCGAACTCTTCGGCTTCATCCTGGCCGAGAGCTTCGGTCTCGCCGCGGCCGGGGCGGTCCTCGGGATCGGCGGAGCGTGGGCCTTCTGGACCCATATCGACCTCCAGACTTTGACCCGGGGATTCCTCGTCTATTTCGAAGTGACGCCCCGCATCATGGCCACCGGCGGCATCGTGGCCGCGCTCTTGGGAATCGTCTCCGCCATCGCCCCTTCCATCGCCGTCGCCCGCATGAGCGTCGTGCAGGGTTTGCAGACATTGGACTGAACCATGGAGACAATTGAAGCCGACACCAGCACAGGGAACCCACTCCCGACCCCTCCCTGGAGGGGAACCGGGCACGCGCATCCGATGGTCGAGCGGCGTCCAGCCTTGTCCCCTTCAAGGAAGCCTCGGGGGTGGGTTGGCCACGCCCTCGGATGGATCGCCCTCGCCGCCATAATACCGGCACTCTCCGCCGCCCCGTCGGACATCTCCGAAGTCCTCGAGAAGGTCCGTGCCGAATACAAACTTCCCGCCCTCGCCGCCGCCGTCGTGCGGGGCACCAATATCGTCTCGATCGGAGCCGTCGGTGTTCGCAGGCTCGGCAGTCCCGAGAAGGTCGCCGTCGACGACAAGTTCCACATCGGATCCTGCACCAAGTCGATGACCGCCACGCTTGCCGCGATGATGGTCGAGAACGGAACCATCCAATGGACCAACACCCTCGGCGATATCCTGACCGATCTCGCACCCGGGATGAATCCCCAGTATCGCGACGATCCGCTGGAGCTCCTCCTCGCCAATCGCGGCGGCGTTCCTGGCGACCTGAACGCGGACGGACTCTGGGGCCGGCTCTGGGAACGCGCCGCCAAGACGCCCCTGGAACAGCGAAACTACCTGGCGGCCGAACTCACGAAGACCGAGCCCGCCGCCAAACCCGGCACGAAGTTCATCTACGCGAACGCCGGATTCGCGCTCGGCGGCCACCTGCTCGAAGTCCGTGCCGGCAAGCCGTGGGAACAACTCCTGCGTGAACGCCTTTTCGAGCCGTTGGGCATGACCAGCGCGGGATTTGGCGCACCGGCCAGTCCGGGCAAGATCGACCAGCCTTGGGGCCACAGTCCGGCGAAGCTGTTGGGCGGAGACTCTCCGGTCGAACCGGGCTTGAAGGCTGAAAATCCCGCAGCAATAGGACCCGGCGGCACCGTCCACTGTTCCATCGGCGATCTCGCGCGCTATGCGGCGTTCCATCTCCAGGGAGCACGGGGCCAAGGCCAAATCTTGAAACCCGAGTCGTTCCGCAAACTGCACACCGCGCTCGCTGGCCAGGACTATGCGATGGGCTGGGTCGTGACCGAAAGACCCTGGGGAGGCGGCAAGGTCCTGACCCACACCGGCTCGAACACCATGTTCTACACCGTCATCTGGATCGCTCCGGAAAAGGACTTCGCCGTCGTCGTCTCGACCAACCTCGGCGGGCCCCGCGCCGAGAAAGGCACCGACGCCGCAGCGTGGGCGTTGATCCAGCAGGCGCTGCAATAGCCCGGAGTCCCCGGTCCAAAGTCGCTAGTCATCAAAGGCCGAATCCCAATCCGAAGAAAACCATCATGGCGAAGATCGAACGTTTCGAAGTCTCGAATCAAGGCGGGGTCGCACGGGCCTTCGGACTGCGTGACCAGATTCGCCGGGGGGCGGTCTCGATCATGTCCAACATCGCCGAGGGGTTTGAGCGGGGCGGCGACAAGGGGTTCATCCAGCGTCTCTCCACCACGAAAGGATCCGCTGGCGAGGTCCGATCCCGGCTCAGCCCGGCGCGGGACCTAGGATACCTCCACGAAGAACAGTTCCAGCAGCGGCTCGCAGAATCGACCCGGATCAGTCGCCTCCTGGCCGGCTTCATGGACTCCCTGCGCAACTCGGATCTGAAAGGTCCACAATTCCGCGACCGCCCCTGAATTTGGATCTTGGACACGAGACTTAAGACTCAAGCATGGCTCTCCCGCTTAAATACAACTTCCGGAACGTCGTCGTTCGTTGGAGAACGACCCTGTTCACCATACTCGGCATCGCGGCGGTGGTCGCCGTCTTTGTGCTGTTGCGCGCACTCGCGCGGGGACTCGAAGCCACCAGCGCCAACACCGGTGATCCGCGCAACGTGCTCGTGGTCCGCAAGGGCTCCCAGGCCGAATCGGGAAGTCTCGTCTCCCGGGCGAACTTCCAGACCATCCGCTACTTCGACGAGATCGCCCGGAACGAGCGTGGCGAGCCGCTCATCTCCGCCGATGTCGTCCTGATCATCAGCGCTCCGCGCCGCGAATCGACGAACGAGGCCAACACGCTCATCCGCGGCGTCACCCCGCGCGGCATGGAATTGCGACCGCAGGTCACGCTGACCGACGGCCGTTGGTTCCGACCCGGTCAACGCGAAATCACCGTCTCCCGGCGCCTGGCCGCCCGGTTCGAAGGGTTCGAGATCGGCGGCACCATCAAGGCCGGTCCCGATCGCCTAAAAGTCGTCGGACACTTCGACGGGCATTCGAGCGCCTATGATTCCGAAGCCTGGATGGACGCGGATGAAGCCCGTTCGATCTTCGATCGCGACATGTATTCCAGTTTCCTGATCCGTCCCAAGGACCCAGCGGCGGCCGCCGCCCTCATCGCCCGGGTCGAGGCGGACAAACGCCTCGCCCTGCGCGCCGAGAAGGAAACGGACTACTACGCCAAGCAGACCATGACCGCCACGCCCATCAAGATCCTCGCGGGCATCCTGGGCACCGCCATGTCGATCGGGGCCGTCTTCGCCGCCATGAACACCATGTATGCCAGCGTGGCCGCCCGCACCCGCGAGATCGGCACGCTCCGCGTCCTCGGCTATTCCCGCCGCGCCATCGTGCTGTGCTTCCTGATCGAGGGCGCACTCGTGGCCGCGATCGGCGGCGTGCTTGGCTGTGTTCTGTCTCTGGGATTGAACGGCTACACCACCGGCACGCTCAACTTCCAGTCGTTCGCCGAAACCGTCTTCCAGTTCCGCGTCACGCCCGACCTGATGCTCATGGGCGTGGCCTTTTCGGTCGTCATCGGGCTCGCCGGCAGCCTGTTCCCGGCGTTGCGCGCCGCGCGCCTCCCGGTGATCTCCGCGCTGAAGTCGCTGTAGCGCCAGGAGCGCGGACGATCACGTCCGCGAGGCCGCGTTCTCGAAACGACACGCCGCCTTTTCCATGAATGGCGGTCCTACCGGACGCAACCGTCCGCGCTCCGTGCCGGCTCGCCCAAAGATTTCGTTTCCGCTCCGGATCCTCTCTTCCAATACTTCGTCCATGATTCTCCTAGGTGTCGGCGACGAAGCCGGCGCGTCCATCGATACCCAGATCGCCGCGACGCAGACGCTGGGCTGGAAACACCTCGAAATGCGCGGCGTCGAAGTCGCCGGCTTTCCCAAGGGCAACTTCCACGAGATCCCGGACGCGGCTTTCGAGATCTGCGCGGCAAAACTCCAAGCAGCCGACATCGGCGTCTACGCGTTCGGCACCACCATCATGAACTGGGCAAAGACCGTGGCGACGCCCTGGGACGTGACCGTGGGAGAAGTCGGCCGCGCCATACCCCGGATGCAGCGGCTCGGAACCCGGTTCGCCCGCATCATGAGCCTCAAGCCCGGCGACGACGACTCCACCCTTCCACCGCTCGTCATCGACCGCGTCCGCGAAGTGACCCGGCGCTTCCTCGACGCCGGCATCACGCCCGTCCACGAGAACTGCATGAACTATGGCGGCATGAGCTGGCAGGCCGCCGTCGAGCTGCTGGAAAAGGTCCCCGGCCTCAAGTGGGTCTTCGACACCGCCAACCCCGTCTTCAATCCCGACCGCGCCAAGCCCAGGCCCTGGCCCAGGCAGGATCCGTGGGAATTCTGGACGCACGTCCGCGACCACGTCGTCCACCTCCACATCAAGGACGCCGTCTGGAATCCGGCCAAGAACGACGCCGACTACCATTGGCCCGGCGAAGGCCACGGCAAGATCCGCGAGATCCTGAAAGACGCCTTCGCCCGGGGCTACGACGCCGGCATCAGCATCGAGCCCCACATGGTCGCCGTCTTCCACGACGTGAACGCCAAGGCCGCCAGCGAAGACGCGCTCAAGGCGAACTACGTGGAATATGGAAAGAGACTGGAGAAGCTGATCGAAGGGAT
>JBBQXJ010000050.1:0-35329 GCA_038209745.1 Verrucomicrobiota bacterium | reverse complement strand
ACCGTCTACCCTGTCTTCCGCCGCTGGACCAAGGACGGCACCTGGGCCGTCATCAACGCCCGGCTCCGTGCGAGGGTGCGCCACGCCGCCGGCAAGAACTGCCAGCCCTCGGCCGGCGTCCTCGACCGCCAGAGCGTGAAGGCCAGTCCCCACGGCAGCCGGGTCGGCTACGACGCGGCCAAGAAGATCAAGGGCCGCCAACGCCACCTCCTGGTGGATACCCTCGGAATGGTGCTGGCCGTGAAGGCCACCCCCGCCAGCACGCCCGAACGGGTCGGCGGCCTCGCCGTGCCGGCCACCGTGCTCTGCTGGCTGGGCTGGTTCAAGAAGCGGTGGGTCGACGGCGGCTACACCGGAGAGGACTTCGCCAAAAAGGCCCGCGAACACCGGCCCGCGCTGGGGGTCGAGGTCGTCAAACGCCACGAGGTCGCCACCGGCTTCGTGGTCCTGCCCCAGCGCTGGATCGTCGAACGCACCTTCGCTTGGCTCATGCAGAACAGACGCCTCGTCCGTGACCACGAGACCCCCGAATCCAGCGCCGAAGCCTTTGTCTACCCCGCCATGATCCGCCTCATGCTCAACCGACTCGCCTGATTCCCTCCATGTAATCTCTTTTTCAGACAGGCTCTAAGATTCTCACATCCCCTCTGCCTCACCTTGGCGAGGTCACGTCACACCCACAACTTGACCCGTTCAGAATGAAAACCGGCATCTAAGTCTTCGACGAGATCGAGGTTCTCGATCTGGGAGGACCGTTCGAGGTGTTTTCCACGGCGGCGCGGATGAAGGCCCGGATGAGTCCCGGTTCGGGCAAGCCGTTTGAAGTCTTCACCGTCGCTGCCACCGTCCGGCCGATCCGCGCCCGTGGAGGATTGTCCGTGAGGTCGGACCACGATTTTACCAGCGACCAGCCCATCGACCTGTTCACCGTATTCGCCGGCATGGTTTCGGCGGATTCGGTTCATGGGCCGGAGTTCGGGCGTCGCGGTCAGCCTGCGCTGCGCTCGGGACGACGATCAGGGCTGCGCGGCACCGCTGCCCCACCCCATGAAGGGATTTTGATGCATCGGTCTTGTGGCACGACTTGAATCCGGAAGCGCTTCGGCCAACATCCGCCCATGTTCCCCGATCGCTTCCGCGTTGAACGCGTCGCTGCTTCGCTGATTCGAGGAATTTTGTCCGGTTGGTTGCTCGCGTCTGTTTCGACCGGTCGGACGGATGACCTGCCTCCTGCCAAGAAAGACAAAGCGCCCAAACCCATCGCACCCGCCGTGTCCACCGGGACGGGCCTTCTGTTGGAGCCGGCGTTGACCCTGCCGGAGTTCACCCGCGAGAAGTTCGTCACGGCCATGAACACGGTGGGTCCAGAAAGGATCCACAAGTCTTGGACCAATCCGGTCGTGATCCTGCCGCCGCATCCGCGCGCCGAGGCGAAGGGACTGACGCACGACGAAGTGAAGGCCTACATGATGGAGGCGAAACGCCTGTTCCAAGCGGGAGAGGCGGTGCCGATCTCGGATGTGGGCTTGATCAGCACGCAGGAGGACGTGATCCGCCGGCCGATGTTGAACCACATCGCGGCGTTCTCCAACGCGGTCGTCCGGGTCTATCTGCTCGTGCAACGGACGGCGACGGACGAAGGGTGGGCCAATTTTTCGATCGTGCAGGACCTGACGGTGAGCCCCGTCCTGGACTACTTCGCCGAGATCAAGAAGACGGGGCCGCACTTCGAGGGGACGAGCTGCTACAAGTGCCATTCCTCCGGTCCCCTCGCGATTCATCCCGCCCGCGAAGATCTGGTGCTGGATGCCCCGCTGGCCGCAGCGGTCAGCCTCCACATCGCCGATCAGCCCCGTTCGCAGTTCTACTTCCCCGACGACTCGCCGAAGCCGTCCACGGGAGAACCCCTGACTTTGAAATTCTGCACTCGCTGCCACGAACGGGAGGCCGGGGATCGTGACCAGCTCTATCAGGTCCAGTCGCACCCGATCCGCGTGATGGTGGACTTCGGCTACATGCCGCCGAACCGGCGCCTGAACCCCGAGGAGATCGCGGAACTGAAGTCGTGGCTGGAACGCAAGCCGTAGGCTCCATCTGACGGACGCGAGGGAGATGGCCGCAGTCACTGCATCGGCAAGACCCGCCGAATCCGTGGCCCGTGGGTCACTTCAGCCGATAGCGCAGAAACCAGAAAAAGGTCAGCTCGACGATCTCCGGCTCGACCGCGTCCGGCGCAATGGCCGCCAACAGGTCTTCGCGGCTCGGGAAGTTCTTCATCACCTCATGGGTCGATCCATCGCCGAGCCGTCGGATTTGGAAGGTGTCTTCCGTCTCGGAAGTCCGGCTGATCCGCGTGTTGTTGCCGGGCACGAATCGATTGTCGAAGAACACCACCATCGCTCCAGGCTCGAGCCGGTCATGCAGTCCGGCCAGGAACTCGCGGATCCGCGCCTTCGGAATGTGGGACCACCAGAAGCCCGCCACGGCGGCGTCGCACGGGAACGGAGGTTTCGGGAGAGCGTAGACGTCGGATTTGCCGAAGTGGACCCGGCCCGGCGGAACCGCTTTCGTGCGGGCGATGGCGAGCACTTCATCGCTCAGATCATAGGCGGAGACGCGAGTGGCGACCGGCGCAAATCGTTCCGTCCAGTAGCCGGTGCCGCAGGCCAGTTCCAGCACGCTGCGACCGGACAACGTTTCCCTCAACAAAAGCGCCAGCCGTTGGAGATCCGGCTGGCGTTCTGGCTTGTCGTAAATGGCTTCGTATTCCCGGGCCCGGGCCGAGTAGTAGCCCAGCGATTCGGAACCGGGTTCGGGCCTCATTGATTGAGCGCACCGAGGAATCGCTCGGCGTCGATGGCGGCGGCGCAGCCCATGCCGGCGGCGGTGATCGCCTGGCGATAGACGGGGTCCGAGCAGTCGCCCGCCACGAACACGCCCGGCACGCTCGTCTGGGAACCTTCCTTGCGGATGACGTAGCCGTTCTCGTCCATCTCCACCTGTCCCGCGAAGATCTGGGTGTTGGGCACGTGGCCGATGGCGACAAAGACGCCGGCGCAAGGCAGGACCGATTCTTCGCCGGTGACGAGATTCTTCAGGCGGACGCCGGTGACTTTGTCCTCTTTGACGTCGAGGACTTCGGTGACCACCGAGTTCCAGATGGGTTTGACCTTCTCATTGGCCAGGGCTCGGTCGGCCATGATCTTGGAAGCGCGCAGCGAATCGCGGCGATGGATCAAGTGGACCACGGAGCCAAAGCGGGTCAGATAGGTCGCCTCTTCGCAGGCGGAATCACCGCCGCCGACCACGACCAAAGGCTGGTTGCGGAACATCGGCCAGGCGCCGTCGCACGTGGCGCAATAGGTCACGCCCTTCTTCTCCAGCAGATGTTCGCTCTCGAGACCGAGATGCCGATGGCCGGCCCCGGTCGAGATGATGAGGGTCTCGGTTTCCACGGCTTCTCCGTCCACGACGAGCTTGAAGGGGCGCTGGGACAAGTCGACGGACTCGACGGTGACCAGGGTCTTGATCCGGGCGCCGAACTTCTCGGCCTGCTGCTGCATGCGGACCATCAGCTCGTAGCCGTCCACGCCTTCCGGGAAGCCGGGGAAATTCTCGACCGTGCTGGTGGTCGTAAGCAGACCGCCGGGCATGGTGCCGGTGAGGACCAACGGCGCGAGGTTCGCGCGGGCCGTGTAGATGGCGGCGGTCAATCCGGCGCAGCCGGTGCCGATGATTACAACTTTCTCCATAATAGGAGCGGGACGGTAGGTAGCGGTCCGAGGGTTGTCCAGTAACGAGTCCGGCGCCGCGGGGCCGGTCCTGCGGCGACCGTCGGACTGCGTTCAGACGGCCGTCGCCATCCCATCGCCAATGCGCGCATACACCTCGCGATTGACCGCCGCCTGCGCGATCAGATCGTCCGCCAATCGGGCCCTGCCCTTGCCAAAGAGCGTGATGGTCAGCGAACCGCCGAAACGGAAGAAACCCTTCTCCTGCCCCTTGCTCACCGGCCCGGGCGCGAACGTGTAGTCCCAGCTGCCGACATTGGTGGCGCCGACCTCCAGCGTCGCGACCCGGCCGAACTCCGGCGACTCGATGACGGACAGGGAGCGCTTGTTCTCGCAGAGGTAGCCGATGTTCCGCCGGAGAGCGATGGGGCTCACCGAAAAGAGAAAGCCATTGATCAACCGGGGAGTGCCGACCACGCCCGACACCGGGAAGTGGAACCGATGATAGTCCACCGGACACAGTCGCGAAAAGACGATCGAACCGCCGGCGAACTCCTTCGCCAGCGCCGCGTCCCCCAGCAGCCCGGCCAATTCCAGCCGCTGCCCCTTCACGTAGAAGCCGTCCGCCTTGGAGATGTCCTGCAGCCCAAGATGCCGGCCATCCGCCGGGAAGGCGGCGACGTTCGCCCCGGGCGCAATGGGCCGGGCCTCGGGCTTCAGCTTGCGGTAGAAGAACTCGTTGAAGCTGCGGAACGACTCCGGCGCGTCGGCGAACTCGCCCGCGTCCAGCCCGTAGCGTTCGATGAAGCACGCGACCCGCGACCGGCTGACGCTCCGGTCCATCCGCCAGCCATACCAGCGGGAGAAGATCGCGCGCTTGGCCAATGCGTGCAGCGCGAGCAGGCCGAGGGGATTCCCATAGGTGAAGCGGAGAAACCCTTCGCCGTAGACCTGCTCGGTCTCGGTGCGTCCGGTGTAGCGATTGAAGAACTGGATCGGTTCGGCGGCCATGGATCGAAAGAGGATGATGCGGAGCTCCCCACGCGTGGCGAAGGATATTTTCGGGAGTCGGCGGTCATCACTTCGGCAGCAGCACGTCCTTCCACTCCACGGTGTGGATCGGTCGGAAGGCGATGCGGAACTTCGCGACGTCGGCCAAGTGGATCCGGAAATCGAAGAGCTGTGTCCGAGTCTCGGATTTGCGGTCGCCCAGACTGGCGCTTCCGTTGGAGCCGATCTCCCGATCGTCTTTGGCGATGGCGAAGACTTCTGTCAGATGCCGCTTCCCCTGCCGAGGATCGGTCGTGATCGAGACGAAGGCATCGCCGTCCGCGTTCTCGCCGACGGCGCTCAACAGGCTTTCGTCCTCGAGCCTTTGCAGAAGATTCACATTGGGTTTCGGAACAATTTCCTGGGGCGCTCCCTCGGAACCGGACGTGTAGGTCAAGCGGAGGGTCGCACGAGGCGGCGCTCCGTGGCCGGCGACCGTCATAGTGAACCATCCGATCGTCTCATTCCCGACTTCAGTCTCGCCGAACTGGAGGTGGGTCGAACCGCCTGGTCCAGCGGGAACGGGGTTGCCGGAGCCATCCAGAAAATCCAGCTCGTAGTTTGAGAAGTCAGCCGTGCCCGGAACGGAAAACCAAAGCCGAAGCTCGTCTGACTCCAAGACGGAACCACCGGTGACGTCATACTTGGGAGAGGTCTCCGCGACCCAGAGTCGCTCCTCGGCGCTCACGACCGGCGATCCATCGGGATGGAAGACACGGTTCGTATCGGCGAGGTAGGCCGCCAGCGAGGCGAGGAAGAGGAGCTTGGGCGCGTCGGCCGGACGGGAGGCAAGGAGAGCGGGTTGGGACGAGGCGAACTTGTTGGAGGCGACCACCATCGTTTTGACCTGATCCAACCGAGCTCTGGCTTCCGCGTTGCGGGCGCTGGCTTCGGCGCGATCCTTGGACATTCCCCAAAAGAGGAAAGCCGCCGAGGCCCCAAGCACCACGATCAAGACAACCGCCGACAGGGTGATGACCACGAACTTGCCCATTCGTTGTCGCCAGCCCAGACAGCCGAAGACGAAGGCCAGCACCAAGGCGACGCCGCCGAAGATGAGCGCCATGTCGTGCCGGTAGGAAACGGTCATCAAGAGAAGCGTCCCCAAGGTGCCGGCGAGGAAGAATCCCAGCGCAAGACGAGCGTAACCGGTCGTCGTAGCCGCCGCCGTGAGCCGGCGCTGATCTTCCGATTCGACGGATGGCGCGGACTCATGTCCGCGGCTACCGGGAAGGGGCGATTCGCTGATCGCGTCCACGCCGGTCTTCATCTGGCTGACCTGTTGATAGCGTTGGTCCGGATTCTTCTCCAGGGCGCGGAGGACGATCTCGTCGAGACGGACGTCGATCTGGACTTTCTTGGACGGGGGCTGGAGCTGCTTCTCCGGCAGTTCGCCGGTGAGCATCTGGTAGAAGACGACGCCGAGGGCGTAGATGTCGGCGCGGTGATCGACTTCGGCGGGGCGGCTGGACTGCTCGGGCGCCATGTAGTGCGGGGTGCCCATGATCCCGGTGGAGCTGTGCTGCTGTGCAGCCCTTGAATCAGGGCCGAGCGGCAACTCGGCCCCACCGGGAGCCACCAGCTTGGCCAAACCGAAGTCCGCCACCTTCACCCGGCCCCTCCGGTCGAGGAGGATGTTCTCCGGCTTGATGTCGCGGTGGACGATGCCCTGGTCGTGGGCGAACTGGAGCGCGTCGCAGATCTGCGGGACGATGGCCAAGGCTTCGCGGGCCGAGACGCGGTCGGTGCCGAGGAGTTGGCGAAGGTTCACCCCGTCCACGAACTCCATGAGGAAGTAGTAGAGCGGACCGAAGCCGCCGAGGTAAGGAGGCGGATCGGAGGCAGGCTTGGCCGTGCTTTCGTCGATGTTCTCGGATTCGTCGGAAGCGGGCCGGGCAGAGATGCCCGGCCTCGAGGGGCTCGAAAGTTCCGCCTCGTCACCTCGGCGGCTACGGGTTTTGCCGAACTCGTAGAGGGTGACGATGCCGGGATGGTTCAGCTTGGCCAGGGCGCGGGCTTCGCGGCTGAAACGTTCGGCGAAGGCAGGATCATCGCCGATGCCGGGCGGGAGAATTTTCAGCGCGACGAGGCGGTCCAATTCCTTCTGGCGAGCCTTGTAGACGGCGCCCATGCCGCCTTGGCCGATGAATTCCAGCAGTTCGAGCTGGGGAAAGAGCGGGGCCAATTCGTCCAGGGTCGGAGCGGTGAAGCGCGGCCGCGAGCCGGGCGCTTCGGAGGCGAGGCTGCCGGTGGCGAAGCCGCCTTGGAGCAGGCAGGCGGGACAGACGTCGTGCGGGGCGTCGGGGGGAACGGGCTTTCCGCAGGTGGGGCAGATTCGTGGTGTGCGCATGGTGTCTCTGCTCTCTTACAGACAGATCGACGGCGAAAGGTTACCCGGGAAAAAGCACGAAATCCGAAGGTCAAAGTCCGAAGGGATGCGAGGGGAACGGGGATTTCGGATTTGAATCCACGAGGTTCTTCGCGTTTTGGCCTTCGCGTTTCGAATTTTCTCTCATGCACTCAGCGCTGCTTGGAGGTGGCGCAGCTCTTCCTCGACGTCCGCTCCTTCGACCAGCGTGTCGGCGATGGCGGCGCGCAGAAGCTCGCGGTAGCGCTTGCGCAGGCGATGGACGGTCACCTTGACGGCGGTTTCGGAGAGGCCCAATTGCTCGCCCAGTTCGACGTAGCGCACCGCGTGGCGGTCGCCGCCAAGAGCATCTTTGAGGGTCGCAAAGAGCGTCTCCTTGCCGGAGGCGACGAGTTCCTCGCGGAGTTGATCGAGGGCACGCGCCAGGAGCATGAGGGCCCATTGGCGGTCGTAGGCCTTGTCAGGGGACCGGTTGTCGGCGGGTTCGTGGCGGAAGCGTTCCTCTCCGGTATCGAGCTGGAAAGGGACATGGGGGACGCCGCCGCCGCGTTTCAAGGTGCGGGCCTTGGCGCGCTCGTTCGCCAGGAAATGTTTCAGCGAGGCCAGCAGGAATGACCGAAACCGACCCAGCCCGGGATCGACCTCGGCCAACCACTGGCTTTCCAGCAGCCGGGCGAAGAATTCCTGGGTCAGATCCTGCGCGTCCGCCGGATCGTGGCCTTCCCGGCGGACGAAGGCATACAGCGGATACCAATAGGTCTGGCAGAGCCGGGAGAGGGCTTCATGCGCCTGCGAATCGGAACCCCGGGCCCGCAAGACGGCGGTCCATTGGGTGGTGGCGAAGACGCGGGGCGACTTGTCCGGCGGACGGGACTGATCGGACCCCGGAGACTTGGCGGAGGAGGACGTCACGCGCGCAGGCTAGCGTTGCGGGATTCACGGGCAAGCCCGGCCCAAGCGGCTCCGGTCGAAACCATCCCGTTCAATGCCAGTTCCTCAACCGGACCTCGACGCCGGTGTCGGTGCCCAGTCGCTGCTTGAACGTATCGGCATTGGCGGTCGAACCGCTCTTGGTCTCGGTAGCGGCAGGGATAAACCCCCTTCGGGAGGAACGCGCGGACCGTATTGGTCGCGTCGGCGGCGGTCGTCGTGAAGGGCCGATTCATGCACGGCAACGCGACGTCGATGTTCGTGAGGGCCCGCATCTCGGGCGTGATCCCGGTGTCGCCGCTGAGATAGATGCGGCGTCCGCCGAGGGTCAGCACCGCATCGCGGTCCATCAGCGACCGATAGCCGGAAATCGAAGGCACCGAACCATCCGAAGCAACGCTGGGTGCGATGGTGAGAGCCAAAAGGTCGTCCAAGGGCAGACGGAGGCTGGTTCCGTTCACTGCATCCTTCCGGCAAAACTGTGGGGGCCCGCACCACCAGAAGACGGCGAGTTCCGGGCCGTTTACTGGGGTGCGCAGCTCCAGTCGGTCGAAACGGCGCCGCTGGACGTGGCCATCGACGGCGAAGGCATTACCGCCTTCGGAAGCCGTCGAGCTCGAGGTGATCGGATTCTTGGAGATGTCGCGCCCGCAGAGCCTGGGAGTAATTGTTGGCCGAGCGCCCGATTTGGCGGTCCCATTATTGTGATCGCCTGCGCGAAGGAGGGATCCTGAAGCGACAAATTCATCTCACCTGATGCCCGATACCTGATGCCCGGCAAACGGACTACGGCCCATGGCATCGCCTTCGGAGTTCGCCATGGACCGAAAAAGCGGACATCGGTGTTCTGCGCCGGAACACTGCTGTCGTTGGCGCACAGATTGACGCGGTCGGCGCCATGATCGAAATGGGTGGAGTGCTCCCCGGGCGTGGACTGTTGGACCGTTCAACGCGGGATCGACGACCGCTGGCTCGGCTTTCTAAGATGGGCAAATGATGTCGTTGCCCGACTACCACATGCACACTCCGCTTTGCCGCCACGCCGTCGGCGAGCCTTCCGAATACGCCGCGCGCGCCGTGGAGCTCGGACTCCGCGAGATCGGAATGTCGGACCACTCTCCGATGAAGAGGGACGACTTCGACGACTGGCGGATGCGCTTCGACCAACTGGGCGACTACGTGGAGAAGGTGATGAAAGCGCGGCGCGACTTCCCGCAGCTCACCATCCGCCTCGCCATGGAAGTCGACTATCTGCCCGGTCAGGAAGAATGGATCCGCCACCTCGCGTCGCTCCATCCCTGGGACTACTTCATCGGCTCCGTCCACTACGTCTCCGACACATGGGACGTGGACAATCCGAACAAACTTTCCGAATGGAAGACGCGCGACCCGATCCAAGTGTGGACCGAATACTTCAAGCGTCTCACCGCCGCGGCCGCCAGCGGACTCTTCGAGATCATCGGCCACGCCGACCTGCCCAAGAAGTTCAACATCGTGCCCAAGGAAGACTGTTCGGGATTGTTTCGCACCTTTCTCGAGGCGGCGAAGAAAGCCGGTTGCGCCATCGAGCTGAACACCGCCGGTTTGCGCAAAGACTGTCGCGAGATCTATCCGGGGCCCGCGTTCCTCAAGCTGGCCCACGAACTGGACGTGCCCATCACCTTCGGCTCCGACGCGCACGCTCCGGGAGAAGTGGGAGCCGCCTTCGACAAGGCGATCGCTGCGGCCAAGGCGGCGGGCTTCACGAAATTCCGGATGTTCGAAGGCCGGAAATCGCGGGAGATCGCCCTACCCTGACGCCAAAAAGAGGGGCGGAAGGCCTCCGTGTCCCGAGCGAGGCGACGGCGCCCCGCAACTCTGATTGCGCGGTATCGGTCGAGCGCCTCTTCTCACCCGCCCACTCCATCCGGGCCCTCTCTTTCTCCTGAGTGGCAAGGGCGGATCTGCCGGATCAGCTCAGGATATCCTTCACGACCTTGGCGGGTTCGACGCCGATGAGGCGTTGGTCGAGGCCCTGATACTTGAAGGCGAAGGTTTCCGGATTCAGGCCGAGCTGATGGAGGATGGTGGCGTGGAGGTCGTGGACGTGAACCGGGTTTTCCACGATATTATAGGACATTTCGTCGGTTTGACCGTAGCTGATGCCGGGCTTCACGCCGCCTCCGGCCATCCACATGCTGAAAGCACGGGGATGATGGTCGCGGCCATAGTCGGTCTCGGTGAGCTTGCCCTGGCAATAGATCGTGCGGCCGAATTCACCGCCGAAGATGACCAGGGTGTCGTCCAGCATTCCCCGTTGTTTCAGATCCTGGATGAGCCCGTAGCAGGCTTGGTCGACGTCCTTGCACTGGGAGGAGAGATCACGGGGAAGGTCGCCGTGTTGATCCCATCCGCGGTGGAAGATCTGGACGAAGCGAACGCCGCGTTCGACGAGCCGGCGGGCCATGATGGCCGAGCTGGCGAAGGTGCCGGCGTTCTTGGACTCCTCGCCGTAAAGCTCGTGGATGGATTCGGGTTCGCCCGACATGTTGGTCAGGTCGGGCACGCTGGCCTGCATGCGGAAGGCCAACTCGAACTGCTGGGTGCGGGTCTGGATCTCGGGATCGCCGACGGCCGCGAAGGAGCGGCGGTTCAGCTCTCCGATTCCGTCGATCATCTCACGGCGAAGCTCGCGCGAGACTCCGGCGGGGTCTTTCAAGTAGAGGACGGGATCGCCCTTGGAGCGCAGCGCGACGCCGGCGAATTTTCCGGGCAGGAAGCCGGCGGACCAGAGACGGGCGGACATGGCCTGGACGTTGGAGAAGGGACTGGAGTGCTGGGCGTGCAGGACGACGAAGGTCGGGAGGGACTCGTTCATCGAGCCGAGGCCGTAGGCGATCCAGGAACCAATGGACGCCTTTCCGGAGATCATCGAGCCGGTGTAGACGAGCTGGTTGGCCGGCTCGTGGTTGATGGCGTCGGTCTTCATCGAACGGATGACGCAGATGTCGTCCGCCATCTTGCCGTGCCAAGGGAGGAGCTCGCTGAACCAGGTGCCGCTCTGCCCGTATTGGGAGAATTTGAAGATCGAGGGGGCGAGCGGGAAGGTGCTCTGGCCCGCAGTCATGCCGGTGAGGCGTTCACCCTGGGACTTCAACCAGTCCTTCAGATCCATCTTGAACCGGTCCTGGAGGCCGGGCTTGTAGTCGAAGGTGTCGACCTGCGAGGGCGCGCCGATGAGGGAGATGTAGATGGCGCGCTTCGCCTTGGGGGCGATCTTCGTGAGGTTGTTGGCGATCTCTTCGCCCTGGGCGGTGGCGCCGAAAGCGCGTGGGCCGAGGAGCGATGAAAGCGCGGCGACGCCGAGGCCGGTGGCGGTCTTGCGGAAGAACTGGCGGCGGGTGACGTGGGCGTTGAACTGCCTGAGCAAGTCCTGGGAATCGGGGGGGAGGTTCATTATTGGCTCAGGAGAGGGGCTACTTCGTCAGCGACTCGTCGAGGTTCATGATCTGGCTGGCGACAAGGGTCCAAGCAGCCAGTTCTTCGGGCTTCAGCTTCGGGGCGACTTTGGAATCGCCGACATCGACCAATTCACCGGCGGCCGCAGGGTTCTTCGCATAGGCGGCGGCGGCGGTATCAAGCATGCGGGTTACGATCACGCGTTCATCCGGCTGCAAGGTGCGGGCCAGCAGGGAGCGGCTGATCAGGTCGAGGCGTTTGTCCGCGTTCTTGGACGACTGGATGGCGCGGGTCGCCAACGCGCGGGCGGCTTCGACAAACTGCGGGTCGTTCATCGTGACCAATGCCTGGAGAGGAGTGTCGGTGCGGTCGCGGCGGGTGCAGAAGGTCTCGCGGCTGGGCGCGTTGAGAATCTCCATGCTCGGTGGAGGCGAGACGCGTTTCCAGAAGGTGTAGAGCGAGCGTCGATAAAGGCCTTCTCCGGTGTCCTGTTTGTAGTAGCGGGTGTTGGAATCCTTCATCGCCACGGTCTCCCAGAGGCCTTGTGGCTGATAGGGTTTTACCGGAGGGCCACCGACTTTTTCGACCAGCAGTCCGCCGGCGACGAGCGCCTGGTCGCGGATCTGTTCGGCATCGAGCCGGTAGCGGGGGCCGCGGGAGAGCAACCGGTTCGACGGGTCTTTCTCGAACTTCTCCGGACTGGCCAGCGGGGACTGTCGATAGGTCGCGCTCAACACCATGGTCTGGACGAGGCGGCGGAAGTTCCAGCCGGAATCGATGAAGTCCACAGCCATCCAGTCGAGCAGGTCTTGATTGGCCGGCCGGGCGCCCATGACGCCGAAGTCTTCGGTGGTCTCCACCAGACCGGTCCCGAAGAGATAGGACCAAATGCGATTCACGGTGACCCGGGCGGTCAGCGGGTGGTCGCGGGAGACGATCCACTTCGCAAGACCCAGGCGGTTGCGCGGCTCGTAGGGCGGGAACGGCGGCAGCGAGGCCGGAGTGGCCGGGCCTACTTCCTCGCCTTTGTTGGAATAGCTGCCTCGGATGAGGACGTGGGCCATGGGCTTGGAGTCCTTCTTCTCCTCCATCACCAAGGTGGTGGCGCCCCGGTCTCGGAGGATCTCGTGCTCGGCGTCCAGACGATCCAGATCGGCCCGCATTTTCCGGGTGGGCTCGTCGAAGCCAGCGAGATAAAGGCTGAGCAAGCGGTCTTTGGTGGGCTGGTCGCGCTGCTCGCCGGACTTGGAAAGGTACTCCTGCACGAGTCCGACCGTGGCGATGCGGCCGACATCTTCGGCGGACAGCGCCGCTTCGTAGAAACGGAGGTCCTGGAGGTAGACCTTGCCGTCCTTGAGCACGTCGCCAGTTCCTTCCTTGTCCGTGCGGCCGCCGAGGCGGAACGGCACCTCGGCGACGATGTTGGTTCCGAGTTGGTTGTTGTTCACGTCCACGGCGGCCTTGATGCCATCGACGAAGAGCGTGATCGCCTCGGCCCCTTTCTTCGTGCCGTCGAACACGGCCATGACGTGGTGCCAACGACCCGGAGAGAGCGCTTCCTTGGCCGTGATCTTCAGAGCCGCGTCCGGCCACTGGTCGATGATGTGGACAATGGGTTTCGCGCTATCCAGAAAAAGATCCCAGCCGCGGAAGCCGGCGCTGCGATCCATGCGGGAGAAGATGGCGCCGCTGGGCTTGTCCTCCACGTAGACGAATGCGCCGTAGCTTGCCTGGCCGTTGCGAGGAACGGAAGGCGTCGCGCCGGGAACGGGCTCCGCGCCTTCGACCTGCGGCGCCTGGCCGAACGGCCCTGCCACGTGTTGCGTGCTGCCCAACCAGGAGATGGGCTTCCCGCCGGCGACTCCGGAGGCGGCCCCGGCGGTCTCGGTCAACGGCAGGGAGAGGAAGGGCTTCGGATTGGGCGGCAGTTTGAGCGGTTGGTGCTCCTGGCCGGTAATCCATCGATCAAACTCCGGACCCGATTCCTTTTTCCGCAGATCCAGGTTCGCGTTCTGCGCGGCGATGGCGGCCTCCAGTTCCGGCCAGCGGTCGCGGTCCTGCTTCGCGGGCACGAAGAGCATCGGGGCGTTGTTTCCGGTGCTGCCGCTGTCGAGGGCGCGCATGGTGTTGTTCCGGAAAAAGGACGTCAGCGAATAGAACTCCTTGGTCGAGATGGGATCGAACTTGTGGTCGTGGCAGGTGGCACAACCGGTGGTCAGGCCGAGCCAAACGGCCGAGGTGGTTTCGGTGCGGTCCTTGGCATAGATGGCCTCGTATTCCTCGGGGATGGCGCCGCCCTCGCCGGTGGTGGGGAGAAGGCGGTTGTAGCCGGAGGCAACCTTCTGGTCGAGAGACGCGTTGGGCAGGAGATCGCCGGCGATCTGTTCGATGGTGAACTCGTCGAACGGCATGTTCTTGCGGAAGGCGGAGATGACCCAGTCGCGATAGGGCCAGATGGTGCGCAGATGGTCGTGGTGGATTCCCTGGGTGTCGGCGTAGCGCACGGTGTCGAGCCAGTGGCGGGTGAAGTTCTCGGCGCTCTCGTCGCTGTCTAGCATCCGGTTGACCGCCTTGAGATAGGCGTCGGAGGAACGGTCTTTCACGAAAGCCTTCAGTTCCTCTTCATCGGGAGGAAGGCCGGTGAGATCGAAGCTGAGTCGACGGAAGAGCCGCGCCTTGTCCTCCTCGCCGTTCGGTTGAAGACCCTTGTCCCGCAGGGCGCCGGCGACGTAGTAGTCGATCTGGTTCCTGGCCCACCCCGTGGGCTCCGGGGGCAGCGGGGCTTTGACCGGGGGAATGAAGGCCCAATGCGCCTCGTAGTGGGCCCCTTCCGCGATCCACTTCTCGATCAGGGCGATCTCGGAGGCTTTCAGCGTCTTGTGTTCGGACGGCGGGGGCATGATGTCCTCCTCGTCCTTGGTCCGGAGACGACGGACCAGTTCGGACTTGAGGGGATTGCCCTTGAGGATGACCGGCGGATCTCCGTCGCGCGGGGCGAGGGCTTCTTTTTCACGGTCGAGACGGAGCGGGTTCTTCTTCGGTTTGCGGGTGCCGGAATCGGGGCCGTGGCAATGATAGCAATTCTCCGAAAGCAGCGGTTCGATCTGCCGGTTGAAGGAGACGTGGTCGGAGGGAGCCGCCTGGGCGCAGGGCAAAAACAGGGTGGACGCGATCAGGACGACGAGCAGCTTCCAAGGAAGCGGACCGGTTCCGAGCGGAAGGCGATGTGGCATCAGTATCATGGCGGCGAACTAAGGGACAGTGGACGGAAATCGAGAATTCTCAACGCAGCGAACTTTTTTTTGACCCGTCTGGCCAGCAACCCATTCAGGGGACTTTGCGCCGAGCGGGGTCGATTCAGCGGGATGCGGCGGAAGTGTTCACGGCGGAACCGTCCGGAAAGATCGCGACCGCGGCCCGGCCATCGGAAAACTTCCAGCCTCGATACATCCCCGGGGTGTTGAACGGAGTGGCAAAATTGCCCGAGGCATCGAGCGCGATGGCCCCACCGCTGCCGCCAAGCGCGCCGATCCGATGGAGGGCGGCCGCAGCCGCTTCGCCGACGGACCGGCCGCCGAAGGCCATCCGGGCGGCGACGTCGCGGGCGAATGCCGCACGGATGAAGTATTCCCCGTGGCCCGTGGCGCTGACCGCGCAGGTGGCGTCCTCGGCATACGTCCCGGCGCCGATGATCGGGGAATCGCCGACGCGGCCGTATTTTTTGTTCGTCATGCCTCCGGTGGAAGTGCCGGCGGCGAGGTGGCCGTTGGCGTCGAGCGCGACGCAGCCGACGGTGCCCCATTTGTTTTCCGCCGAAGCGACCGGCACCTGGTTGTCGTCCTGTTCCGCTGGCGAAAGATGCGAAGGAAGCTGCTCGGCGGCGCGTTGGACGTTCTCCAATTGACGGCGGCGGCGGGCTGTCTGGAAGAATTCGTTGGGGACGATGGGATGGTCCAATTCCCGGGCGAAGCGTTCCGCGCCGTCGCCGATGAGCATCACATGGGGACTGCGTTCCATGATGTCGCGGGAGAGGCGGATCGGGTGCTGCACGTTGCGCAGACCGGCTGCGGCCCCGGCGGCGAGGGTGCTGCCATCCATGATCGCGGCATCTAGTTCGCAGAGACCTTCTGCGTTCAAAGCCGAGCCGCGACCGGCGTTGAAGAGCGGATCGTCCTCCAAGAGGACCAGTGCGGCGACGACCGCATCAACGGCGCTTCCTCCGTCCTTGAGAATCTCGTGTCCCGCGTCCAGGGCGCCCTGCAGCGCGGTCCGGTAGTCCGCCTCCAACGCGGGAGACAGCGTTTCTCGGAGGATCAAACCCGCGCCGCCATGCACCACCAAACCAAACGTCTTCGACATGGAACGATAGTCCTCCGCGTCCTGGGTCGCGGGCAAGCAAGCACCTGCGAGTCGGTAGAAGGACAGGTTGTCGGCGGCTACGGCTTGCCTTGCAGGAAACCGCGTTCATCCAGCCATTCGCGGAAGCGAACGGGCCACTCGGAGGAGGGACCCTTGTTCGAGGCGCGGAGGCCGAAGCCGTGGCCCGTCCCGGTGTAGATGTGGAGCTCGGCCGGGACCTTGGCGCGTTTGAAGCGGAGATAGACCTCGGCCAACCCTTCGGCGATGTCCTGCCGATCGTCGAATCCGCAGGCGAGGAAAGCGGGCGGGGAATCGGCGCGCGGCAGGATGTCGCCGGAGCGGCCGGGATAGATCAGCCCTTGGAAGGCGATCTTGCAGCCGAACCGGTCAACCGGGTCCGGGGCGGCGGCGTTCCCGTCGTCGTTCCGGCCGCTGACCAGATTCACCAGCTCTCCTCCGGCGGAGAATCCCATCGCGCCGAGCCGGGCGGGATCGACGCTCCATTCCTCCGCACGGGAGCGGATCAGCCGAAGTGCGCGCTGGGTGTCGGCCAGAGACTCGACCTCGATGCGATAGGTGGAGTTCGTCTCCTTCGCGAGTCGGTGTTTGAGGACGAAGGCGGCGATTCCGTGGTCCGCCAGCCATTGGCCGACGTTGTAACCCTCATGGACGACGCAAAGCTCTCGATGGCCGCCTCCGGGAATCACGAGAATGCCCGCGCCGGTGGCTCGTCCCGTGGCCGGAAGAAAGGCGGTGATCGACGGATTGTGGATGCCGGCGATCGACCCGTAGCTCTTGTGTAGATCGATCTCGGGCAGATCCTTTTTCGCCTCCGAGCCGGGCGCGCCGTTCGGCCAGAGCAGGACCACGGGCGCTCGCTCCGCCGCAGCTAAACTGGCGGTTATGAATAGAATCGCGAAGATCGTAGGAATGCTGGGGAACGGGTGCTTCATAGCGGGAGGAGAATTGAAATGAAGAGGCATCTTGAACCGCAGAAACGGGGTACCTTCTGCCATCAAACCTTAAACCCGGACAACCACAAAAGCCCGGGCATCCGCGTGGGTCTTGGGCAGGCGGAACAGGAGAGGCGTTCCTCAGGGCGCCGGGATCCAACCGTCCCAACGGAAGCCGTTGTAGACGAACCGGAAGTCCTGGTTGTTGAAATTGCCGTTGGGGAAATAGAACGATTCCTTGCCCTTGCCGGAATCGGTCGCCGCCTTGATCAGCTGCTTGTCGTTCCAGCGGCGTCCGGCGGAATGACCGTCCATGTAGGCGAAGGTGCTGAAGTTCCCATGGAAGACCGCAAAAGCATCCACCCAGCCGATCTGGCCCGACTTGCGGTTCGCGTCCATGACCCAGCTCCCGAGATTGTAGGAACGGGGATCAGCCTCCTCGATCAAGAGAAACGTGTCGGACGCGTCCCTGATATTGGACGCCTTCGTGTAGGGCTTCTGCGCACTCCACCCGCCGCCGTTGATCACGTCCGAACGGGAATAGCTGTCGAAGGCCCAGCCCTGTCCCGGCCGAAGATACTTCGTCCTGAGATCGCCCGGGCAGTGGATGACCTCGGCTTTCGGCGCATAGGGGAAGAGCGGCGATGCCTGCCAGCCGGCACGGACCGCGCTCTCCAGCTGGACAACGGAGTAGGAGCCCATGCTGCCGCGGGGAATGGGGTTGTTGTTCAACATCGGCCCCCTCCAGTAGCCGCCGGCATCGCCATACGCCGAGAATCGGTCGCTGTTGTCCGAGCTATACATCGTCGAGGCCAGCGCGATCTGTCTTGTGTTGCTGAGATCGGAGGCCGCGGTCGCCTTCAGCTTGGCCTTCTGCAGCGCGGGCAGAAGCATCCCGGCCAAGATCGCGATGATGGCGATCACGACCAGAAGTTCGATGAGAGTGAAGCCTTGGGTGCGGGCCCGGAATCCTTTTGTGTTCATGACATTGGCAGAGGTAAAGCAACAAGAGTCTGCCTTGTCTGGAAGCAGAACAAAGAGCCCAGATCGGGCCGTGTGCCCGCCAACGCACGGTTCTTCCAGACACTGGGCACACGACTTATCGGTTTGGCGGCACAAGGGCTCGGCTGCCACTGGAAGACCCCCCATGCGCTTCACCCGATCCACCTTCTTTCCATCTCGACCATGGGGACTTCCTGCCCTCCAGCAAGCCGGGCGATACGACCTCCCCGAGAACAACAGCTGGAACATGGATCAGGACTTCGGCACCGAGGTCGCCAATCCGGTCGAGGGAACCGACTACGCCCCCCACGGCGTCGCGTCCGCCGATGGCCGCCCAGTGTTGGACCCGACGATGAACGGCGAAGGCTACATGACCATTGCTCTGAAGAATTCCCGCAATGTCATGCCTCGCGATTTCTCCGTGTTGCTCGGCGGCCACTTCGCCGCGCTCGTCAGCCAAGTGGACAACCTGACCGTCGACAAAGTCAGCGCCGACGATGGGACCTGGTGAACATCAAGGGCAAGAAGCTGCGAGGCGGGTCGTCCATTCGACTCAAGAACGGGAAGGGATTCACACAGCAAAACTCGCGGCATCTGCCGGAAACGAGGATTGAAGTTACAGACAACGTGGACGCTCCAGAAACCGACCTGCTCCCGGGTAAGACCCTCGGCTAATAGATCGTTCGCAGCGCCCACGATTTGAACCCAGCGGCGCCGCAGTCCAAGACGCTGGCGCGACCAGCACCGTCCGCAGTTTACAGGCGGCGGCTGGCGGATACGGTTCGCAGCGATGCCCTTCCCCAGATTTCGACGACACTTTTGCTCGGCTGTGTGGGTGATGGCTTCGGTCATTGGACTCGGTGCTGTTGGCGGCGCGGACGCCGCGGAGAAGACGCCGTTGATGCGGGATTTCATCGGGATCAACGGGCACACCATCCTGTTCAAACCCGAACTGTATCGTCCGGTGGCGGGCCTGGTGCGGGATTATCATCCGGTAGAATGGGACTTGGCGACGGACACGGGCACTCTGCCGGAATGGCCCTTCGCCAAGAATCGGGTGGATTGGAGCGGGGTCTACGGATCGTGGAAGACGAATGGCTGGAGAACGGATGTTTCGCTGATGTTCTCGACCGTTCCGCTGACGAACTGGGCCACCCTTGAAGCGGACGCGCGCGCCTATGGACGGTCTTTCGCCAAGGAGTTCGGACCCTCGGGACAGCGGCAAATGGTGGAGGCGGTCGAGATCGGCAATGAACCAGGCAAGTGGAGCGATGCGGACTACGGGCGGATGTTCCGGGCCATGGCGGAAGGGATCCGCGAAGGGGATCCGAAGCTGAGGATCGCGACGTGCAACCTGACGACCGGGGCGAGCGGCGACTACGACAAGAGCGTGGCCTGCGTGGAGAAGCATCCCCAGTTGTTCGATGTGCTGAACATCCACACCTACGCCCAGTTGGAGAATTGGCCGACGTGGCGGCGGAGCTTCCCCGAGGATCCCCGTCTGCCGAAGTATCTCAAGGACGTCGAGGCGCTCTGCCATTGGCGCGACCAGCACGCCGCCGGAAAACCGGTCTGGGTGACGGAGTTCGGCTACGACAGCACCACGAAGCCACCCAAGCCGACCGGTGATTTCGCGAAATGGGTCGGCGTGACCGACACGCAGCAGGCCCAATGGCTCGTGCGCTCGGTGCTGGTCTTCTCGGCGATGCCGGTGGAGCGCGCCTACGTCTACTTCTTCAACGATTCGGACGAACCACAGCTTCACGGGAGCTCCGGCCTGACCCGGAACTTCGTACCGAAACCTTCCTTCCATGCGATGGCGCATCTGCAGAGGACGCTGGGCGCCTACCGGTTCGACCACGTGGTGACGAACGTTTCCGGCACATTGCGCGTGCAGGAATACCGGCTGGAAAATTCGCCGATGAAGCGGGTCTGGGCGGTCTGGTCGCCAACCGGTGAAGGCCGAAGTGCAGCCGTGGTTCTGCCGAACGTCCCGGGAAAGCTGGCCCGCGCCGAAGCGATGCCGTTGCG
Organism: Verrucomicrobiota bacterium; assembly: GCA_038209745.1. Lineage (GTDB taxonomy): Bacteria > Verrucomicrobiota > Verrucomicrobiia > Limisphaerales > CANJSG01 > CANJSG01. The sequence continues at coordinate 15,467 of JBBQXJ010000050.1, read as the reverse complement.
CGCCGGAGAAGCTGCCGCATCCGATGCGGCGCAGTCTCCGGATGGCTCGGTGAAAGTGACCGTCTCCGAGAGCCCGGCGTATCTCTTGTTCGAGTCCAGTCGTTGATCGTCCGACGGTCTGTGGATCTTCGTCCGCTGGGGCCCCGCTTGGCCCTATGCGTGTAACCGATGCCGACCCGGCCAACGTGGTTTGGAGCGCGCTGGGGGTTCGGCCGTTCTCCAATCTCTGGGACAAGCGGCCGACGACCCCACAGCGCGGCGGTTGGTGGGTCTGGCGGCCGCCGTGGAGGCCGAGGCGGTAGCGGAAACCAAGCGGGTGTCTACCGGTTGCACCCGGAGCTATTCACGTTCGAGGCCTGTGGCCTTGAAAAGGCGGCCAAGGAATTTTTTGAGCCGCTCTAGCCCTCCGGACGCGGCCTCGCGAACGTGACCGTCCGCGCTCCTGCGGCGCACGCCGGTGATCCAGCCGAAGCAGAGGGCTTCATCCGTCGGAGTCGGATCAGGAAAGGCGCGCAAGGCCGGAGCCGACCTTGCGGAAGCCCACCAGCAACTCCGTCTTCGAGAACGCGCTGGAATCCAGCCAGGCGCGGAAGGCTTTTAGGTTCTCGAAGAAGGTTGGAAAACTCACTCCCACTCGATCGTGCCGGGCGGCTTGCTGGTGAGGTCGAAGACGACGCGGTTGACGCCCTTCACCTCGTTGGTGATGCGGAGGGAGATCTTCTCCAGCAGGTCGTAGGGCAGGCGGACCCAGTCGGCGGTCATGCCGTCCTGCGATTCCACGGCGCGGAGGGCGACGGTGAAGTCGTAGGTGCGCTCGTCGCCCTGCACGCCGACGCTGCGCACGGGCAGCAGCACGGCGAAGGTCTGCCACGTCTTGTAGTAGAGGCCGCACTCCTTCATCTCCTCGACGACTATGGCGTCGGCGTTGCGGAGGATGGCGCACTTCTCCTCGCTCACTTCGCCGAGGATGCGGACGGCGAGTCCGGGGCCGGGGAAGGGCTGGCGATAGACGATTTCCTTGGGCAGTCCGAGTTCCAGGCCGAGAAGCCGGACCTCGTCCTTGAAGAGGCATTTCAAGGGCTCGACCAGCGCGAACTTCATGTTCTTCGGCAGGCCGCCCACGTTGTGGTGGCTCTTGATCATCGAGGCGGGGTTGCCGTCGATGGGGACGGACTCGATCACGTCGGGATAGAGCGTGCCCTGGGCGAGGAACTTGGCCTTGCCGGCGCGTTTGGTGGCGGACTGGAAGACGTCGATGAAGGTCTTGCCGATGACCTTCCGCTTCTTCTCCGGATCGGTGACCTTCTTCAGCTTCTTCAGGAAGAGCGCGGAAGCGTCCTCATACTGGAGCTTGATCTTGAAGTTGCGGCCGAAGACCTCCTGCACGGCCTCGGCTTCGCGGGAGCGGAGGAGGCCGTTGTTCACGAAGATGCAGGTGAGCTGGTCGCCGATGGCGCGATGGAGCAACGCGGCGGCCACGCTGGAATCGACCCCGCCGGAGAGGCCGAGAATGACGTGTTCCTTGCCGATCTGCGCGCGGAGTTCCTCGACCGACTGTTCGAGGTAGCTGCGCATGGTCCAGCTTTTGTCGCAGCCGCAGATGCCGTGGACGAAGTTGGAGATGATCTCCTTGCCCTTGGGCGTGTGGACGACCTCGGGATGAAACTGGATGCCGAAGATCTTCCGCTTCGGATGCTCGATGGCGGCGTAGTCGGAATTCTCGGTGGTGCCGACGACGACGAAGTCCTTCGGCAACCGGGTGATCTTGTCACCGTGGCTGTTCCAAACCTGGAGCTTGGCGGGCAGGTGCTTGAAGAGGCCGCATTCCGGGTCGGTGACGGTCAGCGTGCCCTTGCCGTATTCGCGCTTCGGACCTTTCTCGACCTTGCCGCCGAGGTAGTGGGCCAGGAGCTGGACGCCGTAGCAGACGCCGAGGATGGGCAGGCCGAGCTTGAAGATCGCCTTGTCGGGCAGCGGGGCGTTCTCCGCGTAGACGCTGCTCGGACCGCCGGACAGGATGATGCCCTTGGGGTTGAGTTTGGCGATTTCGGCGGCAGGGGTGTCGTAGCGCACGATCGTCGAGTAGACGTTGCACTCACGGATGCGCCGGGCGATGACTTGGGTGTATTGCGACCCGAAATCAAGAATGACGATTTGCTCGTTCATCGTTCAAAAAGGCAGGGTATTTGCCCGGGACCGGTAGGCTTGGCGAGCAAAAACTCGGAGAGGGGCGAGTTTGCTACAGGGTTCTTTTTTCCTACGGCCGAAGACGCTGAGCCACAAGGCGGGGAGATTTGGCTGAACTCGAACGCACTTTTTCGGTTCGGCGGGGTGGGATGAAAGCATGGGACGCGGATCCAACGACGACCCGGCTGGCAAGCAACGTGCGGGTTTCGGGCCCGGAGGAGACCGGGTGGTTCTTCCCTCAACGGGCAACGCACCATTCTCCGGGCGCGGGCCACCCGGTCGGTGATCGCCTCCGTCAGGTCGTCGAGTTCGACGGGCGGGTCGTGGCGCTGTGGGTCTGGAGACCGCTTCCCTGCGGGTGGAGCGCCTCAAGCGGGTCGTCCAGAATCGACGGTTCCTGGTCCTCGCGCCCAAGGGGGCATCGCCCAACCTGGCCTCTTAGGCCCTGGGCGTGGCCGGATGGGTCAAGCCACCGTCGAGAGTCCTGATCTGCGGCCACCGGGGCGGCGTGGAGAATCGCAACCACTGGCCCCGCGCCACGCCCATGGGCGTGGACCGCTCCCGCAGTCGCAAGCCCAACCTGCTGGCCAACCCCGCCCTCATCCGCAACGCCCTCCTGGCCCTCCTGGCCCTCCTGCCCGACCCCTTCCCCAATGACTCGCTTCCCGAAATCCGCGAACCCCTCCGCTCCAGACTCGCCGGCTACATTTGCCTCGCGAATTACCGTGAACCTTTCCTCCGTCCCGTTGGCTAAACAGATGTTGGCCGCTCAACCTGACCGGCCCAGCATCCCGACATTGCCGACGGACGCCGCAGAGACAGCCACCGATCAGTCGCTCATCGCCGCGATCAACGCCGGCGATCCGGCTGCGTTTGAGGCTCTCTACCAGCGGCATCGGGACTGGGCGGTCGCCTTGTCCCATCGTTTCACCGGCGATCCCGATCTGGCGCTCGACGTGTTGCAGGAAACTTTCCTCTATGTGCTGAAGAAGTTCCCCGGCTTCGAGCTCTCCTGCCAGTTCCGGACCTTTCTCTACCCCGTGGTCCGCAGCCTTTCCCTGAACGTCCGACGCAAGATCGTTCGCCTGAACTCGGTCGATCCAGAGACGCTCAATTCCGTCGCTGCGGAAGAACCTGCATCCGCCCAGCCATCGGAATCCCGACTCGCCGAACTGGCCACCGTCATGGCCGGCCTGCCGGAGGAGCATCGGGAAACCCTCTGGCTGCGCCATGTGGACGGACTGAGTCTCGCCGAAATAGCCGAAGCGCTGGAGGTCCCTCTCGGCACGGTAAAATCCCGGCTGCACAACGGGGTCCGGATGCTGCGCGAGGATCCTCGCACCCGCCGCTTCTTTGAGCCGTGAACCTTTTTCCCCGCTGAAGTGCTGAACCTACGACGACGATGAAGCCAGATCCCGAAAACCAGCCCGAGCCCGAGCTTCCGCCGAAGCTGGCCGAGGCGTTGCGGTCCCTAAGCCGGCCCCGAATCGTCGTTCCGTCTTCCATCGACGAGGCCATCACCAAGGCGGCTGCCGATCATCTCCTGCGAGAGGGCGGTAGGGCGACGGCGCCCGCCGAGCCGCCCTTGGGGCGTTCAATCACCGAGGCAGCAACTCCGGCGACTTCCAGGCGTTTTGAAGATGCCGGAGAAGCCACCCTCAAGATTGTTCGCCCCCAGGCGGCTCGCCGGGAGGCGTCGCCCTACCCTTGGTTGGCCGCAGCAGCCGCGCTGGTCATTGGGTTGTTCCTGCTCCGTCCTTGGGAACGCACCACCCAACAGGATCTCCGGGCGGACCTCGATCACAGCGGACAAGTCGATGTGCTCGATGCCTTCCTCCTGGCCCGAAAACTGGCGGCGGGAACGGCCGGGCCCGAGTTCGATCTCAACGGCGACGGCCGCGTGGATCAGCGCGATGTGGACTTCGCCGCCAACCAGGCCGTGCGCCTGCCCACCGGGATATGAACCGCGAATTTGGCGACGCTTTTGGACTGCGGCGGTGCTCCACCGCCAACATCTACGGACGCTCGCTCTTCGACCCGGCCAAGTTCACCACGTTATTGGCCGCGGTCCTTGCCATGTTCTTTCACACGTCGTTCGACACCGCCCATGCCGCCGAGGACTGGCGCACGACCAGCGACAAAGGCCCGCGCTTCATGACGCTGGAGGTCTTCATTGATTCCGGTTCCGCGCCCCTTGCCGCCTATCAACTCACGGTCAAGGCCACCCAGGGCGAGGTGAAGATCGCCGGCATCGAAGGCGGCGACAGCCCGGCCTTCAGCGAGCCACCGCACTACGATCCGAAGGCGATGCAGAAGGACCACGTCGTTCTTGCCGCCTTCAGCACGAAGCCGGCTACCAAGTTGCCCCACGGCCGGACCCGTATCGCCACGATTCACCTTCGGGTGACCGGCAAGACCGAGCCCAAGTTTTCCGTCACGCTGGCCACCGCTGCCACCGTGGATGGCACCAAGATCACCGCCACCGCCGACGCCAAGGAGAAGACGCCCGATGAGAACCCGTAGAGGAACCATGAAGCCACGAGGAACAGAACCCAGCCGCAGAGCGGCGGAAGAAAACGCCAATGGTTTCAACGCCGACCCACCCCCGACCCGTCCCAGGAGGGGAAGTCGCGAAGCGCCGGAGAGCGGTCTTTGTCGGTTGATTATTCCCCTCCTGGTAGGGACCAGCGGTGGGTCGCCCGCTCGTTGGTTGGGGCTGCTCGCTGCTGCTGCGATGGTTTTGTGGTGGTCCGGCTGCTCCAAATCTCCGAACGGGCTGCCACCTCTGCCCTACGGTGGATCCGAGTTCGCTCGGCCTTGGAATGCTCCCCAAACGTTCGGCCGAAGTCTGGGCAATATTACACTTTCCGAGGCTCCCGAAGGCTCCTTCCCCTCTCCCGACGAAGAGCTCTGGGTCATTTCCCGCTACCCCAAATCTTCCGCCGTTTCCGACGACGACATCCCGCGCTCGGGCTCGTTGATGACGCGATACGAGGAGCGCGAGGTCGCGTTGCCGCTGAAGCACACCGACGTGCAGGCCAGCATCTGCGGCTCCATCGGCAGCGTCCGCGTCACCCAGCAGTTCCACAATCCCTACGACGGCAAGATCGAGGCGCTCTACGTCTTCCCTCTGCCGGAGAACGCCGCCGTCAACGAGTTCGTCATGACCATCGGCTCGCGGAAGATCCGCGGCGTGATCCGGGAAAAGGAAGAGGCGGAGAAGATCTACGCCGACGCCAAAGCCCAAGGCTACACCGCGTCGCTCCTCACGCAGAATCGGCCAAACATCTTCACCCAAGCCGTGGCCAACATCGAACCCGGCCACGACATCGACGTCACTCTCCGCTACTTCAACACCTTGCGGCAGGAAGACGGCTGGTATGAGTTCGTCTTTCCGATGGTGGTCGGCCCGCGCTTCAACCCGCCCGGCTCGGCCAAAGGGGTCGGGGCCGTCGCACGGGGCGCATCGGGCGGGTCGGGTCAGCCGACGGAAGTCTCCTCCCTCGCGCCCGGCGAGCGCAGCGGTCATGACATCGCCTTGAAGGTCGATCTCGACGCCGGCATGGAGATCCAGGAACTCGTCTGCAAGACCCACCGCATCGAACAGACGGCAAAGGGACCCGGCCACACAGTTGTCACGCTCAGTCCCTCGGACACCGTGCCGAACAGGGACTTCGTTCTGCGCTACAGGCTGGCCGGCGACGCGATCCAATCCAGCATGCTCACGCATCACGACGAACGCGGCGGCTATTTCACGCTGATGCTCCAGCCTCCGGCCACGCTGGAGCGATTGCATCGGCAGGCGCTGGAACTGGTCTTCGTGCTGGATTGTTCCGGGAGCATGAACGGCGAACCGCTGGCCCAAGCCAAGGCCGCCATCGCGAGCGCGCTCAACCGTCTCGATCCGGACGACACCTTCCAGATCATCAACTTCTCCAATCGGGCTTCGCAGCTCGGCGGCGCACCGCTGGCCGCGACCCCGAACAACATCCGGCGCGGACTTTCCTATCTGGGCCGGCTGAACAGCGACGGCGGCACCATGATGATCGAAGGGATCAAAGCGGCGTTGAACTTTCCCCATGATCCGCGCCGGCTGCGCTTCGTCTGTTTCCTGACCGACGGCTACATCGGGAACGAAGTGGAGATCCTCAAGGAGATCGACCAGCGGCTCGGCGACTCCCGGATCTCCAGCTTCGGCGTCGGCTCGGCGGTGAACCGCTACCTGATGGACAGCATGGCCAAGCTGGGGCGCGGGGCCGTCGCGTATCTCGGGCTGCACGACGACGCGGCCTCCGTGATGAATGGGTTCTTCGACCGCATCAGCCACCCGGCCTTGACCGACGTGACGATCGACTGGGACGGGATGGACGTGGAGGAGGTTTTCCCGAAGAAGGTGCCCGATCTCTTCGTGGGCCGCCCGGTGATCTTGACCGGGCGTTTCAAGGGAGGCGGCGGAAGAAAGATTAACATCAAGGGCCGCAGCGCCGAGCGCAAGCTGACGCTGGATCTGCCCGTCGACCTCGACAACACGGCCGCCGGCCACGAAGCGCTGCCCAGCGTCTGGGCCCGCATGAAGATCGGCCACCTTGCCCGCGAGGGCACTCGCGAAAACAGCTGGTTCTACAGCCGGCAGATCAAGCAGCTCGCGCTCGACTACGATTTGATGTCGGCCTTCACCGCGTTCGTGGCGGTCGACGCGTCGCGTCTCACGGAAGGTCGCCACGGGACCACCGTTCCGGTGGCGGTTCCCGTGCCCGAGGGAGTCCGCTATGAGAACACGGCGAGGGAGTGAGCGGAGCCTATTGAACCCGGATCGGATCTGCGCCCGACCCGGTCAATTCGGCGTGCAGCGCGGTCACCTGGTCGTGGGCTTCGCGCGCCAGTTGCTTGCGGTCGGTGACGCCTTCAATGGGTTCGCCGAATCGCACCGTCGCTCGGATGCGGCGCTTGGAGAGCAGATTCATGAAGTGCGGGGCAAAGGACATGTCGGCCCAGTAGGCGACTTCCTGGCTCACGTCGCCCTCGTCCAATTGATAGCGGATCGCGGCCGGCGTCAGCGTCCAGCCGTGCGCGGCGACGGGCGCGAAGAGAGAGGCTTTGAACGGCAGGACGGCGTCCCCGCCCGAACTGGTTCCTTCCGGGAAGACGGCGATCACTTCCCCTGCCGCGATCAGAGGTGCGAATTGTTGTCCGATGCGCACGACGTCCGCCTTCACTTCTCGCTTCAGGAAGAGCGAGCCGGCACAGCGCGTGAGCCATCCGATCATCGGCCAGCTTTGCACGTCGGCCTTCGAGACGAAGACCATGGGACGGGTGGTGGCGAAGACGACGATGTCGAGATAGGAGAGATGGTTGGAAACCAGGATTCCGGCGGAGGGCGCCCTTCCCTCGACCATGATCTCCACCTGAAGGACGGAGGCGAAGGCCCGGCCCCAGCGGCGCGACCATTCGGTCCGTTTCCGGATCTCGCCGGCGCGCCCGGTCAGCCAGACCCGCAGGACGAAGTCCAGCAATGCGCAGCCACAAACCCCGAGGAAGAGGAAGAAACGCCAGAGAACGCGGATGGGATGCCGTGACATCGGTAACGATTGAACACCGACGGGACGGTTGACCGGAAGTCCGGAGGTCGCGCCGGGCGGGCATCCCTGCCCGTTTTCTCGATCTGCTTTCCAAACCCAGGCGACGTCACCCTGAGATCTTGGCAGACAAAAACAACGAGGAGGGGTGTCTGCCCAGCGGCGGATCCCAGCTACTTCAGGAACCGGTTCACCGTCTCTTCCGGCAAGGTCTGCAGATCGAGCAGGGTGAAGAAATCGATGGTGCGAAACTCACGGTCGATGGCCGGTTGCCCGCAGATCTTTGCGCCGAAGGACAAATACGCGGTCAGGAGGCGCGGAATCTTCGGCGTCTCTTCGGCCAATTGATCCAGGGGACATTCCCAGCCGACTTGCGGACGGATCTGGAAAGGTTCGTCGACCAGGTGCCGGCGCATGAGATGGGAATAGGCGGACGCCCCGACCTTGGCCTCGGTGGAGGACAGCGAACTGCAGCCGATCAAGTAGCGACCTCCGCGTTGACGGGCGTAGGCCGCGATGCCCTTCCAGAGCAGCGCCAGCACGGCGAGGTTGCGATGGCGGATGTGGACGCAGGCGCGGCCGAGTTCGACGAGCTGGGGGCGAAGCGGTTCCAGCGCGAAGAGGTCGAATTCCTGGGAGCTGTAGAACCCGAGGTTGGCCGCCGCTCGCGTTCCGGTCTGGAGCCGGTAAGTGCCGACGATGTCGCCGGTGGCCTCTTCTTCGACGAGCAGGTGGTCGCAGATCGCGTCGAATGGATCCTCGTCGCGGAGCGTGGCGTAGGAGGCTTCGAGGCCTTCGTTCATCTCCAGGTTGAAGACGAGAAAGCGGAGCGTCTGGGCCGCGCGGACATCGGCCGTCGACTCGGCCATTCTCAACCGGTAGGCGTTCGAGGTTTGGCCCCGTGATAGGACCCGTCCGCCCATGAAGTTCGATGTGTTCATCGTTCGTTGTTTTCTGGTTTGGGCCCGGAATGGGCGGCCGATCAACGCACAACATTGGAAGGGAGGCCGGCGTCGGACAGGAGGCGCCCAAGTGAACTTCCGGTGACGAGGCGAGCGGCCCTGGAAGGCTACGGCTTGGACCGCTCTTCGCGGATCCGCCGAAGGGTCTTCCCGTCCGTGATGGCGGCTCCGTGGCCCTTGCGCACGCCGATGCGTTGGGACAGGTAGATGCCCGAATGTCCGCTGCACCGGTAGGCGATGAAGCACGCCGTCGCGAGATACAGCGCGTGTTCCGCTCCGAAGAGTTCGATCCCCATGATGGTGCAGGCCAGGGGCGTGTTGGTCGCCCCGGCGAAGACCGCGACGAAGCCCAGCGCGGCGAACAGATCGGTCGGCGCGCCGGTCAATCCGGCCAGCGCGTTGCCCAGGGCGGCGCCGATGAAGAACAGCGGCGTCACTTCGCCGCCCTTGAACCCGCAACTCAACGTCACCGCCGTGAAGAGCAGCTTCCACCACCAGCCCCACGGATGGATCTCCGCCGAGGTGAAGAACGAAACGATGGAGATTCCGTTCGGATCGGGATTCGTCACGCCGAGCCCGAGGAAGTCCCGTGTGCCCAGCAGCAGCGTCAACCCGATGACCAGTCCTCCACCGAGCGCCGGCCGGAGCGGCGCATAGGGGACGAGCCGCTTGAACCAGTCGTTCAGCCCGTGCGACAATTCCGAGAACAAGGCGCTGACCAGACCGAACGCGGCCGAACACACGACGACCTTGCCGAAGAGCCATGGATCCAGTTTGAACGCGCCCGTGATGCCGGCGGTTCCAGTGAACCCGACGTGATACTGCGTGTGGCCGATGCCCCAAAGGTGGCAGCTCCAGTCCGCCAGCACGGATGCGATGAAACACGGGAGCAGCGCCCGATACTCCATTCGCCCGATGATCAGCACTTCGAGCGCGAAGACCGCCCCGGCCAACGGCGTGCCGAAGACCGCTCCGAAGCCCGCCGCCACCCCCGCCATCAACAGGACCCGGATGTCCGCCGATTCCAGCCGCAGCCACCGGGCAAACGCACCGGCGATGCTTCCACCCATCTGCACCGCGGTCCCTTCACGCCCGGCCGAACCGCCGAAGAAATGAGTGGCCACGGTGCCGAACAGGACCAACGGCGCCATCCGTCGCGGCACGCCTCCGCCCGGCTGGTGGATCTGGTCCATGATGAGGTTGTTGCCGCCCTCGATCGACTTGCCCCAGCGATGGTAGATGAGGCCGATCACGACGCCTCCCACCGGCAGCAGATACAAGAGCCACGGATGGACGAAGCGGTATTCGGTCGCCCAATCGAGGCTCCAGAGAAAGAAGGCGCAGGCCGAGCCGACCGCGGCCGCCACGGGCACGAGCAGCCCCAGCCACTTGAGGGCGATCAGGGCCTGAGCCAGCCAGATGGAAGATTCGCGCCGGAGGTTCATGGGCGGAACTGCGGCCTGGCACGAAGCGTGGACGGGGAGAGCGGATCTTGTCGGCTGTGGCGGCGGCGGCGGTTTTCGGGCATGGCGGACCTACGTTTGGTTGCGTAGGAGTCATCAGCCCGGCGTTCGCCGCGGCGGTTTCCCGGATCGTTCCGGGCAGGCAGAATCCATTGCCTGACACGGCAGACGAAACCAGCGCACGGGCGCGGGCGTCAAGCTTCGGAGCCTGATCATTGGCCTGCCTCGGTTCTAGGCGACTTCCCAGGTTGCTTGGGAAACGAACCTCGAAGGGCAGCTTGGGACCGCCGGATCATCGGTCATCCGCAAGACCGTCGCCACCATCGGCCGACCTTCGACGACTCTCTCCGCCTGCGGCGAGCGGCTAGATTTCGCCCGCCTCGACCCTGGCCAAAACGCCGGGATCCCGCACATCGACCCAACGTCCTGGAATCTGGAGTCCCGCCAGTTTTTGACCCGCCGCGATCATCGCGCTCAACGCGTCCGTCAGTTCGAATTCGCCGCGCGGCGATTTCCGGAGGCGCGCCGTGAAGTCGTAGACCGACGGCCGGAACACATAGATGCCGGCGTTATACCAGGCGGTCGCTCCGGGCTTCAGCCGGCCTTCGGCCCGGAGCTGCTCCACCTGCGTCTGTGAGGGTTTTTCCACCAGGTGGTTCAGACAAAACGCCTCGTCGAAGAAGAACAATCCGCCCTGGGTCACGTCCTCGCTCCCGGTCACCGTCACCACGCCGTCGAACGCCCCGCCGCCGAACCGCGCCACCATCTGGGCGTAGGTCTCCGGCTTCACCAGGATGTCGCCATAGGTCAGCAGGAACGGATCGGCGCCGACAAACTCCTTCGCGAGTTCCGGCGCTTTGCCCGTGCCGTCCTGCATCATTTGCCGGCCATAGCGAACGGTCGCTCCGAACTTGGAACCGTCGCCGAAATGTTCCTCCACCACTTCGGCCCGATGCCCCGTCACGATGAAGAACTCGCGGATGCCGGCCGCGTCGCGCAGGCCGGTGAGGATGTGTTCCAGAATCGGGCGCCCCTGCACCGGGAGCATCGGTTTGGGAATGTCGGTGGTGAGGCCGCCCATGCGGGTGCCCTTGCCGGCGGCGAGAATGACAGCTTTCACGGGCGTAGTTGGTAACGGCACCGGCCGCCGGAGTCCATCCCGACCTTCCCGCTATGGACTCGCGTGGCCGCACCTTCCACACTCCTTCGCATGACCAAGTGTCTCGTCACCGGCGCGGCCGGATTCATCGGCAGCCATCTCGTGGACGCGCTCCTCGCGCGCGGCTGCACCGTCGTCGGCGTCGACAACATGAAGCTCGGCCGCGAGTCCAATCTCGTCGCCGCGAGGAAAAGCGACCGCTTCCGCTTCTACCAGATCGACGTCAACGACCTGCCGAATCTCCGCGAAATCGTCCGGCTCGAATCCGCCCCCGCCGCGTTCGACGCCGCCTGGCATCTCGCGGCCAACTCCGACATCCGCGCCGGCGGGGCCGATCCCGACGTCGACCACCGCGACACCTTCCTCACCACGTTCAACCTGCTGAAGGTGCTCAAGGAATTCTCCATCCGCCGCCTGGCCTTCGCCTCCACCTCCGCCATCTACGGCGAACTGCCCGGCGCGCTGGTCGAGGACGCCGGCCCGCTCTTCCCCATCTCGAACTACGGCGCCATGAAGCTCGCCTCCGAAGCGATCATCTCCTCCGCGCTCCAAGCGTCGCTCGACCGCGCGTGGATCTTCCGTTTTCCCAATGTCGTGGGGAACCGCTCCACCCACGGAGCGATCTTCGACTTCGTGCAGAAGCTCCGGGCGAATCCGGCCGAACTGGAAGTCCTCGGCGACGGCAAACAGGAGAAGCCCTACTTCCACGTCGCCGACCTGATCGAAGCCATGCTCTTCATCGTGGACCGTGCGCAGGACAAGCTGAACTTCTACAACATCGGCACCGCCGACTCCGCGACGACCGTCCGCTACATCGCCGAAACCGTGGTGAAGCGCGTCGCCCCGTCGGCCACGATCCGCTACACCGGCGGCAGCCGGGGCTGGGTGGGCGATGTGCCGAAGTTCACCTACTCGGTGGACAAGCTGAAGGGTCTCGGCTGGTCACCGCGCCTGACGTCCAACGCCGCCGTCGACCGATCCATCGATCAAGTGGCGACCGAGCAGGGCGCATGACTGGGCTCAACCACAGAACACGCAGATCGAATGACGCGGAAAATTTTCAGAGTCCGTTTAGAAACGAGTGGGAGAACGCCCGGTAGTTGGAAGCGAACGTCCGTTATTTGTTTCTGCGTCATTCCGCGTTTTGTGCGGTCTGTTTGAATGATATCCCGCCAAGCCATCATCCTCGCGGGAGGCATGGGCACGCGCCTGCGCGCCCGGCTCGGCGACCTGCCCAAGCCGATGATCCCCTTCGCCGGCAAGCCGCTCCTCGAGCACCAGATCGAGCTCTGTCGCAAACACGGGTTCACCGAAATCCTCATCTTCGCCTGCTACCGAGCGGACATCATCGAGGCGTACTTCGGCGACGGCTCCAAGTTCGGCGTCCAGCTCCGCACCCTCGTGGAGCGCGAACCGTTGGGCACCGCCGGCGCCGTGCTCGATGGCTTCGATCTCTTGGCTGATCGCTTCGCCGTCCTCTACGGCGACACCATGGTCAATCTCGATCTCGGCCGCCTCTGGCTCCACCACGAGTCGCACCGCGCCGACGCCACCCTCGTCCTCCATCCCAACGATCATCCGCTCGATTCCGACCTCGTCGAAGTGGACGACCACGACCAGATCACCGCCTTCCACAATCGCCCGCATCCTCTGGGAGTGTGGCGCCAGAATCTGGTCAACGCGGGGCTCTACGTGATGGAGAAGGCCGCGCTCGCTCCGTGGCGAAATCAGGCATCGGGCATCCGGGATCAGGGATCGGCCGCCGATGCCGGATCCTCCCCGGTTCTCGACTTCGGCAAAGACCTCTTCCCCGCCCTGCTCCGCGCCAGGAAACGGTTGCTCGGCTACAACACGCCGGAATTCATCAAGGACATCGGAACGCCCGAGCGTTACGACAAGATCGCCGCGCAGCTCGCTTCCGGCGCCATCGCCCGAAGCTCCCTCGACGTGAAACAACGCGCCGTCTTCCTCGACCGCGACGGCACTCTCGTCGAGGAAGTGAGCCGCCACGGCCTGACTTCCTCTGGTCAGTTGAAGCTCATCCCCGGCGCCGCCGAGGCCGTTCACCGTCTGAACCAGCTCGGCTACCGAACCGTCCTCGTGACCAACCAGCCCGTCATCGCCAAAGGCCTGGCCACCGAAGCCGACGTCCGCGAAGCCCACAACAAACTGGAGACCCTGCTCGGCCTGGAACACGCCTTTCTCGACCGCATCTACCTCTGCCCGCACCACCCGGAGAAAGGGTTCCCCGGAGAACGTCCCGAGCTGAAGATCGCCTGCGACTGCCGCAAGCCCGGCACCGGCATGATCGACCGTGCGGTCGCCGATCTGAACATCGACCCCGCCCAGTCCTGGTTCATCGGCGACACCACCGTCGATCTCCAGACCGCCAAGAACGCAGGCCTCCGCTCCATCCTCGTGCAGACCGGCCACGCCGGCACCGACGGCCGCTTCGACGCAGCTCCTGACTTCACCACTGAAGACGTTCTTGCAGCCGTCGCCTTGATCGAAACGGCCCCGTAGCGGCGAACGGGAGTTCGCCGTCCTCTTTTGACCCGACGTCTTCACTTGCGTCCTCAATGTGCTTTTCCTCATTGCTCCGGATCCGGATCCCCGGCATTCCGAGGCGACGCCATGAAGAAGCTCAAACCGGTCCTCATCGCCTTGACGACCCTCTTCGTCGTCGCGCTCGTCGGCCTCGCGGTCTGGACGGCCATGACTCTCCGGAGCCCCATCGCCACGCTGCCGGATGGCACCACGGTCGAACTGCTGGGCACCACCGTCGGCAGTCAGACGTTCACCACGGAGAAGCCGTGGGAGAAGTTCGCCCGCCGCATCCTGCCGCAACGGTTTCAGCCGTGGATCCCGTCGGCCTACAACTCCACTTGCTCCAGTGGGAGCAACTCGGTCACCGTCTTCTTCCGGGTCGCAGCTCCGGCCGGCCAAACCCTTTCCCAAATGCCCTGGGTCGGATACGTCCCGGTCGATTCCTCCGGTTTCTACCTGTCGGGCGGCGGCAGCAGCTCGTGTTCGAGCGGGGCAGGATCGAGCCTGATCTATGGCCTGATCCTGCGCAGCCTCCCGAGGCGCCAGAAGACGTTCGAGCTCCGATTCCTCGGACAGACGAACCTGCTCGCCACTTTCACCGTGCCGACGCCCATCTTCGCTCCCTTCGCGGAATGGACCCCGGACCCGCTCCCCATCACCCGCACCAACGGCCCGTTGACCGTCACCTTGGAGTCGTTGGCGGATGCCGGTTCTAAAGACTATCACCGCCTGAGCGCCCAATGGCGCGTCGACTCCACCGACCCGCTGTGGAAGAACGCGAAACCCGGCTGGATCACGGCTTCCGACGCCACCGGCAACGAAAACCAATTCCTTTTCCCCGGCGAACCCGCCTGGAAGCTGAACACCCTGGTCCATCGACGAAACCCCGAGGAATTCGCCGATTCCGAGAAGTTCACCCTACGCGATCTGAAAACGCCCGCCGACGGCGAGATTGTCGCCATCGACCAGTCCCACCAAGCGGCCGGGGTCAAGGTGAGCGTCGATTGGTTCACCGCTCCGGGACGCGTCACCATCACCAACGATCTGGCTCCCGTCCTTGACCCGAGCCAAGCCGGAAACTTCGGAAACGGCACAGGCTCCTCCTACACCAACAGTTACCGCTATTGGACCAGCCCGGGTGCGGCCCTGATGATCCATGCCGATGGCGCCGACCGGGACGACGAGATCCGGTTCACGCTCCACGACCCGGAAGGAACTGAGATCAAGACCGAGAACAACGGCTACAGCACCGAGTCCAGCGGCCGCCGCGAATACCTCGTCCGGCTCGCCAAGCCCATCGTCGCCAAGACCATTTCCCTCGAAGTCATCGTCAGCCACCCGCTGGAGTTCGAGTTCACGGTGGATCCGAAGGAAATTCGCGCAGCGGCTCAATAGAAACCCGCCTGGTCGGAACGATTCTGAACAGATTTGAGGTTCCTCGCTGTTTTCAGTGGGTAGAGGGTAGGAGATGGGTCAGCAAGGGGGATGACACCTGAGCAATTGTTTCATGAACTCCTCGGTTTGGGCCGGCAGTGGCGGGTGACGCGCTGCGAGTATGCGCCGAAGGACGGCA
>JBBQXJ010000049.1:0-35624 GCA_038209745.1 Verrucomicrobiota bacterium | reverse complement strand
CGGCGGGCCACCCAGCGCAGCGTGAAGTTCCTCCGCTGGCTCCGCCACGCCCTGCGCGACCGGCTCACGGAAGCCCTCGCCGTGCCACGCCTCGCCTCCCTCTACGCCGCATCATGACACCCGCCTTCGGACGCCGATGGCCAAAGGCATGGGTGCGGTCGTTCGACAAAACATCGTTGGGAACGATGTGAGTCCGACCATCGTCGACTTCAACGGCGTCAGAGTTTGCGATTTTCTCGGTTGAGCGGAAGAGGGGCGCTGTAACGATCTAAGAAAACCGCGCGCACAACGAAAGCCGAGGGTTGGTCCCGGCTAGGTCTAGAAAAGGAACCCACACCGGTGTCAATTTGGGAGCCAGTCGACTCCGAACGGGGAGGAAAACTTCTTCAAACGGTTGCCTTTGATGGCTGTTTGAAATGGCTCCAGAGGTAGGACTCGAACCTACAACCCCACGGTTAACAGCCGCGTGCTCTACCATTGAGCTACTCTGGAACGCAAACGGGCGCGCAACTTAGCGAGCGACTTGGCAGGCCGTCAATACGTGTTTTCCGGCCGACGACATGGACCGGGATAAAATCAAAGGCTGCGCGACCTGAAAAGCCAGAGACGGTGGCATGGCATTCGGGCCGTTGGGGTTCGGCCGGTGGCGTCCAGACGTTGAACTCGCGTAGACTGGTTCGGCCGAGTCTCTAGTTCGTTGGAACGGCGAACTTCATCTCGCCGTGCTTTTTGCCCATTTCCACCCGGACGATATACTCCTCCCCTGGGAGGAGAGGCTCAGGAGCCGTGCCAGCCACGAAAGGCTTCATGCCCGGAATGCGCTCGCCGTAGTCGAAGGCCTCGATCGGAACCGGCTTTGAGCCTGCGACCATGTGCCAGAGGGATTTGGGCTTGGCTCCGGAGACATCGGACGCGCGGATGACATTGAGCGTGGAGATCGGTTGTTTGGGCTGCACATAGAACGTCCACCTGCCGCCAGCCGAGTTTCCGCGACCGCCAGCAAAAAAACGATGGCTCAATCGAATGGGCTCCGACCGGAACCAGTCGGTGAAGAATGTTACGTAGGCCATGGCTAGGACTGCGGCCAAGACAATCAACATACTGGAACGAGATTTCATGTCGTCTGAACCGACCCTAAACACTGACCGCGCATTCAACCGGCTGCATCCTGCTGACCGGCGCGGCTTCACACTCATCGAGCTGCTGGTCGTCATCGCGATCATCGGAATCTTGGCCGCGATGCTCCTGCCCAGTCTGGCCAATGCCAAGGGGCAGGGCCAACGGATCGCCTGCGTGAACAATCTCCGCCAAATCGGCCTCGCAGCGGCCATGTATGTGAGCGACAACAATGGAAAGAATCCCCCTCGTTGTCCTCCGCCCTTCAATCGGTGGCCGGGCCGGTTGCGCAACGACTATCAGGATCTCCGGGTCCTCATCTGCCCGGTCGATAACTTCACTCCGCCGGCCACCGAAGCTTCCGCCCTCCCGAATGCCGATGCTGCGGACAAGGCGCCGCGCAGCTACATGATCAACGGGTTCAACGATTACTTTGGCACCACCATCGCGGAGGTCGACGCTGCGACCCAGCAACAGCTCAGCCTCCCCGAGACCGCCGTGTCCAAGCCTTCGGACACGATCCTGTTCGGCGAAAAAAAGCACGCTTCGAAGCAATACTTCATGGATCTCTTCGAGGGCCACGGCAACGACTACGAGGAATTGGACCACGTTCGGCACGGGAAGGTTTCCTCCAACTACGCGTTTTTCGACGGCGGGGTTCGCCAGCTTCGGAAAGGAATGTGTGTCGGTCCGACCGTTAACTTGTGGGCAGTGACGGATCGGGGGCGGATCGAATACGCTTACACGTTCCCCAACTGAAGCACGTCGTTTTTGGGATCCGGGATGCGGGATGACGAGCGATAGGTTTGACGCCTCGACCGGGCCGTGTTGAATCCCCTTCGACATCGCCCATGAAACTGCGTCTCCGCGAAAACTCTCTGCGTATCCGTCTCCGGCAACCGGAGGTGGACCGTCTTGGGGCGGGAGGGAGCGTCGAGAACACCACCGTGCTGGGGCCCGGCCCGACGGAACGATTCAAGTGCCGGGTTGTCTCGGGTTCGGTCGAAGATATTACATCCGATCTCGTGGACGGAGTTTTGACGGTCTTTCTTCCTGAAACGGCTGTCGCGGCTTGGGTCCAAGGGGATGACGTCGGGCTTTACGCCGAAACTGCCTGGGGACTTTCCATCGCCGTCGAGAAGGATTTCCGGTGCCTCGAGCCGCGCGCGAACGAGGACGACTCAGGCGCGTTCGAGCGACCGGCGGGTGGGCCGCCGGACGAGTGTTCGCTGGATGCCAACTGATCCCTTCATGGAGCATAGCGCCCATCGGCCGGCAGACGCGTCGGGCCTCCGCGCTCCGTCGATCCCGGTCCTTGCTCGACTCCTGATTGTGTTCTGGATTTCCGGAGCCACCGCCCGGGCAGTCACCGTGTTCGCAGCCGCCAGCATGGCCGACGGGCTGAAGGATGTGGCGTCACAATATGAATTGCAGGGCGGTGAGAAGCCCGACTTCAACTTCGCCGGCTCCAACGTTCTCGCGCGCCAGATCGCGGCGGGAGCGCCGGCGGATCTCTTCGTCTCCGCCGACGATCTCCAGATGGACCGCGTCGAAAAGGCCGGACTTGTCGTGGCCGGGACGCGACAGGCGCTTCTGGGAAACTCGCTCGTGGTCGTGGTGGCGTCCGACCGCGGGGCTTGGATCCCCACTCCGTCGGCGCTGACCAACAGCACCGTCCGCAGAGTGGCCCTGGGAGATCCAAAGGCGGTGCCGGCCGGGGTCTACGCCAAGCAAGCCTTGGAGTGCCTTCACCTTTGGCCGGGAATCAAATCCAAGATCGTCCCCACCGAAAACGTGCGCGCCGCGATGGCCGCGGTGGAATCGGGCAACGTCGAAGCCGGCATCGTCTATCGGACCGACGTGGCTGCCTCCAAGAAGGTGAAGATCGCCTGCGAGATTCAGGCTGGGTGCGCGCCGAAGATCGTCTACCCGGTCGCGTTGCTCAAAGAGGCTCCGGATCCCGCCGAGGCGGCGAAGTTCCTCGCCTTCCTCCGCTCGAGAAAAGCCGCCGAGGTCTTCCGCAGCCATGGATTCACAGTTCTTGATTCAAAGCCATGACCGGGGACGACTGGCAATTGATCGGCTTCACCCTCGGCATGGCGGCGCTCAGCACGTTGCTGCTCCTGCCCATCGGTTTGGCGCTGGCCTGGTTGCTCGCCCGGCGGCAGTGGCGGGGCAAGTCCCTGGTGGAAACCCTCGTTTCGCTCCCGCTGGTGATGCCGCCGGTCGCCACCGGCCTCATCCTGCTGAAGCTTCTTGGCCGGCGCGGCCCCGTCGGCGGGTTTCTCCATGACACGCTGGGCTGGGACATCGCGTTCACTTGGCGCGGCGTCGTGGTGGCGCTCGGCGTAATGTCGCTTCCGCTTTTGGTTCGGTCGGCGCGGGTCGCTTTTGAGGAGGTTCCCTCGCGGTTGGAGCAGATCGCCGGAACGCTCGGGGCCGGACCGTGGCGCGTGTTCTTCACCGTGAGCCTGCCGTTGGCCGGGCGCGGAGTGCTCGCTGGAACGGTGCTGGCCTTTGCCCGGGCCCTGGGAGAATTCGGAGCCACGATCATGCTGGCCGGCAACATTCCCGGGCAGACCTCCACGCTTTCCCTCGCGATCTACCAGTCCGTCCAGTTGGGCGAAGACAGCCGCGCCTACTGGCTGCTCGGCGTTTCCGCCATCATCGCCTTCGCCGCTTTGTGGACCAGCGAATGGCTTCTGCACCGCCAACGTCCATGAGTCTCGTCCTCGAAAATCTCCGGATCCGGCAAGGAGAGTTCAGTCTCGAATTGAGCGCGACCCTTGGCGCGCATGTCACCGGCATCTTTGGTCCATCGGGTGCCGGCAAGACGACGCTGCTCGACATGATCGCCGGGCTTCATCGACCTGCGATGGGATCGATCCGCTTGGGTGATTGTGTCCTGACGGACTGTGCCGCCCGGTCGTTTGTCCCGGCTCATCGACGTCGGATCGGGTATGTGCCGCAGGATCTGGCGCTGTTCCCGCATCTCTCGGTCCGGGGAAATCTCCTCTTTGGCCATCGTGGCGTGGAACCGTCCGACGCCCGGTTTTCATTGGAAGCAGTGACCGAGCTCCTGGAGATCCGACCGATGATCGACCGCTCCATTACGGCCCTGTCCGGCGGCGAAAAGCAACGGGTCGCCCTGGCCCGTGCGCTCTTGGCGGCGCCGGTGCTGCTGTTGTTGGATGAACCTCTGGCCAGTCTCGATGCCCGGCTGAAGCAGCGGATCCTTCCCTTCCTGCGGCGCATTCGCGACGCCTATCCGCTGCCCATCCTGCACGTCAGCCACGATCCGGCCGAGATCCGCGCGCTGTGTGACGAGGTGCTGGTGCTGGACGCGGGACGGGTCGTCCGGCAGGGCGCGCCGGACTCGGAGCAGGGCGGTGCTGCGGAGGACGTTCATTCCAGTTCGCGTTCAAATTGAGATTAAGGATCCAAGGCCAGGCGCAAATGCTCCGGAGCCGATCGCGATCCGCCGCCAGCCGTAGCAGTCCTGTTTGCAAGGTTTGCACCTCCCCGCCATGGGTGAAAACACCCGGTTGGGAAATTTCTTCTCCCGGATTTCGTCCCACATGTGTTCCCGCGGATTGAGTTCCAGCGCCTATGCGGAGAAGGAGAAGCAGGCGGTTAATCTCCGGCACCACCAGCACCTTGGCCACCTGCGAAGGTGCGTCATCCACGACCATGACGATGAAGTCTTGGTGGTGGACGGCGCTGACTTGGGGCAGGAGGGCTCCCATCCATCCGGTGTTCATGGCCGGGGAAATCATCCAGTCCAGTTCTCCTTCCAGCGGACTGACGACCCCGTAAACATTTTGGAATTCACGTTCGTAGCCGTTGTCTACCGCGGGACGTTTCGGGGCGGGAACGGCGGACGGCTTCTGGTGGAAGGCGGCCTGAAGACGAGACCCGGTGGCCCGGCCCACCCCCAAGGCGGCGGCGGTGTGTTCGAGCGTGGCCCCGAACAAAGCCGGCAGGAGTAGCGCCAGACATGGCCGCAGTGATGCAACGGTCGTGGTGATGGCACCTGTCAGCCGCGCCCGCTTTACTGCGAGTGCGTCAAATCGGCGTGGTCTGGCCAGGCCGCCTCACTGCCATTGATCGCCTCATCTTGAAAGCGACTTCGAATTAGATGGGGCGGCGCAAAAACGCATCTTCTCATTGTGAAGCTGCGTTGGTGGAGCGCGGCGAAGGGAAAGGCTGATCGCGGGAATGGAGGGCGGGGAGGCTTGGTTTTTTTTGGGTGGGGAGCGATACCGACCAAGGCGTCGCCCCACGTCGTTGACGGCGTGTTTTCTTCCCGGCCTTTCCGGGCTCAGCTTTTTGGCACGGCGTAGGGGCCGATCGCCAGCCTCTGCATCATGAAGTCCGCGAGGACACGCTTGCCAAGGTCTCGGCGGCATGGCATCAGGTTTTAATTGATCAGTGCCTCTACCTCAAAATGTTCCTCCGGAACCGCTTCGGCGGGTCTGCTGGTCACCATTGTCACCACGATTAGTGGCACTGCGGCACGACGGCGCTGAACGAGTTTTAATTCCACGAAAACCCCGTTCCGCGAACCGGAACGGGGTTTTTGGTTTTCCAACCACGAATGGACACGAAGGCCCCGACAAACAGCGACCGACGAAACGCGGCCCGGCGTTCCGCCTTTATGCGTGTGTCTTCGTGCCTATTCGTGGTTAAACACCCCCGCTCTCCATGAAACAAAAAGTCGAGATCTACGACACGACCCTCCGTGACGGCGCTCAGGCCGAAGGCATCAACTTCTCGCTGGCCGACAAGCTCCGCATCGCCGAGCGCCTCGACCAGTTCGGCGTGCACTACATCGAGGGCGGCTGGCCGGGATCGAATCC
Organism: Verrucomicrobiota bacterium; assembly: GCA_038209745.1. GTDB lineage: Bacteria > Verrucomicrobiota > Verrucomicrobiia > Limisphaerales > CANJSG01 > CANJSG01. The sequence goes on along the minus strand of JBBQXJ010000049.1, from coordinate 29,649 downwards.
CAAGGATCTGGAGTTCTTCCAGCAGGCCGCGAAGCGGAAATGGAAGCACGCGAAGATCGCCAGCTTCGGCTTCACCCGGAAGAAGGGCGTCGCGGTGGAGGACGATCCCCAGATCCGGATGCTCCTCGATTCGAAGAGCCCCGTCGTCACCATCGTCGGCAAGACGTGGCTTCTCCACGTCACCGAGGTGCTGCGGGTCAAGCCGGCCGAGAACCTCGCCATGATCGCCGACACGATCCGCTTCCTGAAAGACCAGGGGAAAATCGTCGTCTATGACGCCGAGCACAGCTTCGACGGCTTCAAGGACGAGCCCGAATATGCGCTGGCGACTTGGCGGGCCGCCGAAAAGGCCGGAGCGGACGTCATCTGTCTTTGTGAGACCAATGGCGGCGCATTGCCCAGCGAGGTCGCCCGGATCGTCGCCTTCGCCAAGGACAAGCTGCACGCCCGCATCGGCATCCACACCCACAACGATTGTGGCTTCGGATTGGCCAATGGCATCGCGGCCCTGGAAGCCGGCGCCGACCACATCCAGGGCACGATCAACGGCTACGGCGAACGCACCGGGAACTGCAACCTGATCAGCGTGATCCCGACCATTGCCTTCAAGATGAACCGCGTCGGCGTGCCCGAAAAGTCGCTGCCCAAGCTGAAGGAGCTTTCCGAGTTCGTGGATGAGGTCGCGAATGTCCGTCACGACACGCGCCAGCCGTGGGTGGGGCAGACCGCCTTTGCGCACAAGGGCGGCATCCACGTCCACGCCATCGAGCGGGTGGCCCGCAGCTACGAACACATCAAGCCCGAGTCCGTCGGCAACCACCGTCGCGTCCTCGTCAGCGACATGTCGGGTCGGACGAACATCCTCATCAAAGCGGCCGAGCTGGGCTTCAAGCTGGCCGCCGATGCGCCCGAGACCCGGGCGATCACGACCAAAGTGAAGGAACTTGAATCGAGCGGCTTCGAATATGAGGCGGCCGAAGCGTCTCTGGCGCTGCTCATCCGCGGCGTCCTCGATCACAATCCGGAACTGCTCTTCACGGTCGATTCCTACCACGTCTCCATGCGCGGCAACGGCGACCGATCCGTCTGCGAAGCGACCGTGAAGGTCCGTGTCGGCGACAAGACGCACCACACCGTGGCGGAAGGCGATGGCCCTGTGAACGCGCTCGACGGCGCACTGCGCTCCGCGCTGGGCAAGTCGTTCCCGGCCCTGAAGAAGATCACGCTGACGGACTACAAGGTCCGCATCCTCGACGGCATCGCAGGAACCGCCGCCAAGACCCGCGTGCTGATCACCAGCACCGATGGCAAAACCGAGTGGGGCACCGTCGGGGTCAGCGAGAACATCATCACCGCCAGCCTCCAGTCCCTCGTCGACTCGATGGAATACGCGCTGCTGAAGAAGTAGTCCCGGCCCGCTCCCGGGCGGAGGCGGAGAGGGCGCCGCTGGGCGGATTTATAGGGTGTGCCCAGTGCCCCTGTTCTGGAATCGAGTGCCCCGTGCGTTGATCGGAGTTGCTCTGGTTCTGTTTGTCGGCTTGAAACCGATGAGACTGGGGGTCGCGTGAAGGATTCAGGCTGGATCGGTCGGAGCAACCGCCCACGGGGCGCATTTTCATGGCGCCCGTAGTTCGGTCCCTACCGTTTTTCATCGGAGCATGGGTGCCTCCCGGAGCCGTGCCGGTCCGAATGCAGACTCTGCGATGAGGGGAAAGAGCGACTGAAGACACGCTCTGCAGAGGTTCCGGCGCGACAGACCGATGCCTTGGGTCGCCCGTTTCCGGATTTCGTGAACGAACTGTTTGATCGGTTCCTTGGAAGCAGATCCTTCGTTGCCAGCAATAAGCCTTGCCGCGTGGGGGGTGTTCTGGCGCAGTTTCCCGCCAACCACCCATGGAACTTCTTGCCGCCACCTCGTTTTCCTATTGGCCGTTCATGATCCTCCTCGTCAGCGTCGGTTTCGTCATCCTGGCGATCTCGAAGCTGAGGCTGCCCGCGTTCATCGCCCTCATAGGAGGAGCTCTGATCGCCGGGCTCATGGCTGAGAATCTGCCCGAATCCCGCGAGTCCAGTCCGCTGGCCGAGACCTTGCCGGCGCCGGGCAAAACCGCACCGAAGTTCCACATGGGCCGCGCCGTGGACATGACCGCCAGCGAGTTCGGGCGGACCGCTGGAGGCATCGCCATTTCCATTGTTCTGGCGAGCATCATAGGCATGTGTCTCATGGAATCCGGAGCGGCGGACAAAGTCGTGAGGCGCTTCCTCGCCGCGTTTGGTGAGCGAAACGCGGGTGTCGCCCTCCTCCTGAGCACCTACGTCCTCTCTGTTCCGATCTTTTTCGACACCATGTTCATGCTGATGGTGCCGCTGGCCAAGGCGCTTCGTGTCCGCACGGGCAAGGACTATCTGTTGTTCGTGCTCGTCATCTGCGCCGGCGGCGTGGTGACGCATTCGATGACCTTGCCTCATCCGGGACCGATGGCCATGGTGGACAACCTGAAGGTGGACGTTGGCCTGTCGATTCTTGCCGGTATCGTCGTCGGTCTGCCGGCGGTGTTGGGTGGTTGGCTGTTTTCCAAGTGGCTGAACAAGCGCATCGAGGTGCCTCTCCGCGAAACTCCGGGTTCAACGATGCAGGAGCTGCAGGCGATCGTGGACAAGCCCGAGTCGCAACTCCCGGGTTTCATCGCGTCCATTTCGCCCGTTATCATTCCGATTCTCCTGATCGGGTTGTCCTCGTTCTTTGTCGTGGCGCAGGGAGCAGCGGCGGAAGGTCGGGGGTGGGCCACGGGTTTTGTGTCGATGCTCGGCGGTCAACCGGGATTCTTCACCGCGATCAAGTGGTCCGAGTTCATCGGCGACAAGAACATCGCTTTGTTCTTGGGAACGGTGCTCGCCGTCATCGTCATGATGCGTCAGCGCAAGGTGACATTCGGTCAGTTGGAGAAGCATTTCGGTCCGCCGCTGGAAACGGCCGGCACCATCATCCTGATCACCGCCGCAGGCGGCGCCTTCGGCCTGATGCTGCGAAACGCCGGCATGGCCGAAGCGATCAAGGAGGTTGCTTTGGACTACAAGATCAACCTCCTCGTGCTCGGCTACATTGTCTCCGTCGTTCTCCGAGTGGCCCAGGGCTCCGCGACGGTCGCGATGCTGACCACCTCGGCCATGCTCTACCCGCTGACCGTCGATGCGGCAGGAGCGAGCACCATGTCGGTGCATCCCTTGTATCTGTTCCTGACCATCGGCTTCGGGGCCTTCAGCTGCTCTTGGATGAACGATTCCGGCTTTTGGGTCGTGAGTCGGCTGGGCGGGCTCACGGAGAAGGAGATGTTGAAGACCTGGACTCCGATGCTGACCGTCGTCTCGCTGATCGGATTCGGAGTTACGATGGTTGTTTCCTGGGTCTTCCCGTTCCGGTGAACGCACGGAGACGTCTTCCCGTTCGATGTGATCTGGAGGCTCGATGAGAAGCAGCCGCCATCCTGTCGAATCACCTTCCGCCCAAGTTTGCCGATTAGAAGATTGAAAAGAGCTTCGCCTTGGGGAGAAATAGTCTCGGCTGCTTTCATACACTCAAAAACCTTTCATGATTCGATCCCGAACCAAAAGCAGTCTGCGCCCCGTGGCGCAGCGGGGTTCCACTTTCATCGCCTGCGGCCTGCTCGTGGCGCTGTCGCCCATGCGGCCGGCTTTCGGGGCGGAGGAGGGCGGTACGTTTCGGGAGCAAGTCCGGAAGCTGCAGGAAGAGAACAGCAACCTGAAACAAAAGCTGGATTCCCAATCGGACGCCATCAATGGACTGGTCCAGCGGTTGCAGGCGCTTGAACAGAAGACTCCTGCGAGGATCGCCGCGCCGACGACGCCCGTGGTCCTGGCGGAGCCCGATGTGGACATGGGCCACGATGTGGGCTCGAAAATGCCGAGTCTAAGTCTGCTCTGGTTTGGCGACGTGGACTATCGCGTGGGTGGTAAATTGCGCGGCGCCGATGAACTGCCCTCGACGTTCGGTCTCGGTCAGCTGGGACTGATGGCCAATTCGAGGCTTTCCGACCGGGTCAGCATCATGTCCGAGATCGTTTTCCAGTATAAGGACGACGAATCGGCATCCACCACGATCGAGCGGCTTCAGCTGCAATACCACGCCAACGACCTTTTCAATTTTCGGCTCGGCCGCACGCACACTCCCTTTGGCTATTGGAACGAGACGTTCCATCATGGCACCTGGTTCCAGACCACGATTCTGAGGCCCGAGTTGATGCGCTTCCATGATGGAGGGTCGGTGCTCCCGATCCATTCAGTGGGTGTCGAGATCTACGGGTATCAACCGACGAAGCTGGTCGATCTGCACTATAATATCGGAATCGCCAACGGCCGCGGCCGAGCCTACACGACCACAGTCGACATCCAGGATCTCAACGACAACAAGGCGGTCTACGGCGTTCTCGATCTGCAGCCGGCCGGAGTTCCCGGTCTCGGCTTCGGGGTTAACGGCTACGCCGATGTCATCCCCCCCGATCCGTCGGTCGCCAGCAGGAACGGCAACATCAACGAACTGATCACGGGCGCCCACCTCACCTATCTGCGGGACAACATCGAGTTCCTTTTTGAAGGAATGCGGATCGAGCACGACGACCACGTGAGCAACCAACGCTATGAGACCTGGGGGGCCTATGCGCAGGTGGGATACCAGTATCACGCCTTCAAGCCCTACTACCGCTTCGACTATCTCGACCTGGGAGAGGGCGATCCATACTACGGACCTTTGCTGGTCGATGTCCGCCGGCACACGTTGGGGGTCCGCTGGGATTTCATCACCTGGGCCGCCTTGAAGTTCGAATATCATTACATCGATCAAAAGGGCCTGGACAATCCTAATGCCTTCTACACACAGGCAACATTCACCTACTGACATGATCCTCTCCGTCCGCAAAATGCTGCTCGGCATCGTGTTTACCGCGATGGTTCAGGTGGGCCATGCGGCGGAGGTTGCGGACGTGGCGATCGTCGTGAACCGCGACAATCCGGTGGACGAATTGTCCCTCAAGGAACTTCGAAGCCTCTTCGAGCTCCAGCAGCAGTTTTGGAAGACCGGCAGCCGGAACCGGGTGGCGCTGGTGACTTTGAAAGCGGGCCTTCCGGAAAAGGAACTGATCCTGGAGAAGGTGTATCATCGAACCGAGGAAGCCTTGAACAGGGACTGGATGCTCCGAGTTTTCAAGGCGGAGATCGTCTCCTCTCCCGTCGTGCGGGCTTCGAGCGGCGAGGTCATCAAGGAGATCAGCCGGCTCAAAAGCGGCATAGGCTTCATAGACGCGTCGATGAAGGACCCGTCTGTCAAAGTGCTGCGGATCGATGGCCGCCTCCCGGGTGAACCGGGCTACGTGTTGCGTGCGGGCAAAGAAAACTGAGTTCCATCTGCATGCAGGTTCGGGCCAAAATCCTCGCCTTCTCGTTGGCGGTATCACTTTTGCCGCTGGTGGGCATTGGGATCTATTCCAATCTCATCGGCACCGAAGCGGTTGGCAGAGGTCTGGGCAACAGTTTCGAGCAGAGCGCCAAGGACACCGCCCGAGAAGTGGATCGCGTCCTTTTCAGTGCGGAACGCGACGTTAAAGCATGGTCGAGAATGGACGTTTTGGAGGATGTCTTGATTCCCGAGAATCCTCTCGCGGCCTTTCAGTTCCTCAGCGGGGTGGTCAAGCAACACCCCGAGTTTGCGAGTGTCCAGTTGATGGATTCCAGTGGCAAGGTCGTCGTGGCCAGCGAACCCGGATTGATGGGCAGCACTCTGCCGATGGACAGTGACCGGCGGAGGGCGCTCGCGGGAACAAATACGATCCGGGACGCCCAACTTGATCCCGTCAGCAAGCAGTGGGTCGTTCGCTTCATGTTCCCGGTCACCGATCGGTCCCAGTCGCAGATCATTTTCGTGCTGGAAGCCGATTGGCGGCTGGACCAACTGGGCGAGATCATCCAAACGGAGAAGGAATACCGGATCGTCCTCATCCAGAAAAAAGGCCGCGTTTTGTTCGATTCGAACGCGGGCCCGGCGGCCGAAGCCCGGGCCAATCTCTTCGACCAGCATCTACAAGCGGCGCGATCCGCAGTATCCGGTCAGGACGGTTCCGTGATCGAAGACAATGACCAGGGCGGCCGGTCCTTGATCGGCTTCAGCCAGTGCAAAGGGTGGACCAATTTTCCTGGTTTTGGATGGGCGACACTGGTGATGCAGGATACCCGGATCGCCTTGTCGCCCATCAGGCAGCTCGAACGATCGGTGATATCGCTGGGTCTGGTCATGTTCGCCGTGGTGGTGGGGGTCGTGGTGATCATCACGCGTCGGGTGACTCGCGTGATCGGAGATTTTTCCCGGGTGGCCGGACGGGTCGCGGTCGGTGATTTCGATGCCAAGGCCTCTTGTCGCTCGAGCGATGAAATCGGAGCCCTGGCCAAGACCTTCAACCAGATGATCCTGGATCTAAAGGATCAACGGGCACAGCTGGTCGACAAGGACTATGTGAACTCGGTGATCCGCACCATGAACGACAGCCTCATGGTCGTGGATACCACGGGCGCTGTCCGGACCGTCAATCGTGCCCTCTGCAGGCTTCTGCGTTTCGAGGAGGCTGATCTCCTGCAACGGAACATCCGCGAAATCCTCGTCTTGGAAGCAGGAGCGACGACGATCTTCGACGACGAACTGGTGCGGCGTCTGACGGTCGTGAACATGGAGGTGACGTATCGCGCCGCCGATGGAACCATGATTCCGATTTCATTTTCGGGTGCGCTCCTGAAGGACAAACAGCGGGCGGTCATCGGGGTTGTCTGTGTCGGACAGGACATCACCGGACGCAAACGGGCGGAAGAGGATCTGCGCAAGGCCAAGGAGGAAGCGGAGTCGGCCAGCTCGGCCAAGAGCCAGTTCCTCGCGAACATGAGCCACGAGCTGAGGACGCCGCTCAATGCCATCATCGGATACTCGGAGATGCTGCAGGAGGAGGCCGTCGACATGGAGCTGGACGGGTTCAGCGTGGATCTCCAGAAGATCCGGTCATCGGGGCGGCACCTGTTGGGTTTGATCAACGACATCCTGGACCTCTCGAAGATCGAGGCGGGCAAGATGACGCTCTATCTCGAGGAGTTCGAAATCGCTCCCATGGTCGAGGAGGTCCGGGCCACGTTCGAACCTCTGATCGGAAAGAACGGGAATCGTCTGACCGTCGAATGTCCGGCCGACGCCGGCACGATTCGGGCCGACATGACCAAGGTCAGACAGGTTCTTTTCAACCTGTTGTCGAACGCCAACAAGTTCACCGAGAACGGCACCATTACGGTGAGGGTTGCCCGGCATCTGGAGCCACCGTCGACCGCTGCATCAGAGGGTGCGCCCGAAGGCGGGGTTCCGTCCGTTTCCTTCACCGTGGCCGATACCGGCATCGGGATGACGCCGGACCAACTGGGCAATCTTTTCAAGGCGTTCGCCCAGGCGGATGCGTCCACTTCGAAGAAGTATGGCGGGACGGGACTGGGCCTCGCGATCAGCCGCAGGTTCTGCGAACTGATGGGCGGAACTCTTTCGGTGGAAAGCGAGCACGGCAAGGGAACCACCTTCAACGCCACGCTGCCGGTCCAGTGCCCGGAGGACGCGCCGGCAGCCAGGGCTCCTGCTCCGGACAATGGGGGCGCGAAGCCCGGCATCACGGTGCTCGCGATCGACGATGATCCCCATATCCTAGAGATGCTGGCTCGTCATCTGACCAAGGAGGGTTATCACGTCGAAACGGCGTCCAGCGGCCAGGAAGGGCTGCAGCGGGCTCGGGAGCTCCGTCCTGTTGCCATCACGCTGGATGTCATGATGCCGGGCATGGATGGATGGGCCGTGCTGAGCGCCCTCAAGTCGGACCCCCAACTCGCCGAGATACCGGTTGTCATGGTCAGCGTCGTGGATGACAAGAACCTGGCCTTCTCTCTGGGGGCCATGGACTACGTGACCAAGCCGGTCGAGTGGTCCCGTCTGAGCAAGCTGCTCAGAAAATTCCGCCAATCTACCCAGAACAACGGGCCAGTGCTCATCGTCGAAGACAACACCGATACCCGGGAGATGCTCGCGCGGCAGATGAGCAAGGAAGGGTGGTCCGTCCGGGAGGCGGCCAATGGTCTGGTGGGATTGGACCAGGTGAAGCTCGAGCGGCCGGCACTCATCCTTTTGGATCTGATGATGCCCGAAATGGACGGGTTCGAGTTCATGGAGGAGCTTCGCATGAATCCGGATTGGCGGACCATCCCGGTGATCGTCAGCACCGCCAAGGATCTTACCGTCGAGGACCGGGAGCGGCTCAATGGACACGTGGTCAAAGTCATCGAAAAAGGCACCCTGTCGATCCTTGGTCTGGCCGCGGAAATCGACTCCGTCATTAAACGAAATCTAAAGTGGGAGATCTGAGCCAGCAGCTTGGCTTCGGCGGGCACTGCCGAACGGATCCCCGATCAACCTAACCACTCCATGGCCCGAATACTTCTGGTTGAAGACAACGAAATGAACCGAGACATGCTCTCCCGGCGCTTGTTGCGGCGGGGACATGTTGTTTCGATCGCGGTGGATGGCCAGCAGGCCATCGACATGGCCCAGGCCGAAATGCCGGAGATCATCCTCATGGACATGAGCCTGCCGATCATCGACGGATGGGAGGCGACCCGGCGCTTGAAGGCGAACGACGCGACGAAAGGGATTCCGATCATCGCCCTGACGGCCCACGCCATGGCCAGCGACGAACAGAGGGCGCGCGAAGCCGGTTGCGACGATTTCGACACCAAGCCGATCGAACTGCCGCGGTTGCTCGAGAAGATAGAGAAACATCTCCGCACTCCCTGAGCGACCCGGACCGTCGCAGCTTCCGCGTGGCAACCCCCTCCAACAAGAAATCGCTCGATGGCAACGAGAAGTTTCAATTGGCGCGCATCCGTCACGACATGCGGACGCCGATCAACCACATCATCGGCTACAGCGAGATTCTTCTGGAAGAGGCCGAGGGCCACATGCCTCCGGAGTTCCTGCACGATCTGGAGAAGATCCACAGCGGCGGTCTGCAGTTGGTCGGCTTGATCAACCTGTATCTTGGCGAGGACACGTTCTACACCCACGGCCACGACCGGCAGCGGTTGAGCCACGAACTCCGGACCCCAGCGAACCACATCATCGGCTTCGGCGAGCTGTTGATCGAGATGTGCGAAGATCTCGGACACCAGGAATTCGAGGCGGATCTGGGCAAGGTCATCGAGGCCGGGCGTTCCTGGCTCGGCCTGATGGAGACGCAGCTGCTGAACGAATGCTCGATCCAGATGTTCCGAAAAGCGGCGGCCGCCGGTTCCGTCGGTTCCCGCGCGGGCACTTGGTCGAACATCCAGAGCAGCCTGGTTCAAACCCCGAAAGGCCCAGAGATTTCCTCGACCGAACAGGGACGCCTGCTTCTCGCGGATGACGACGCCGGCAATCGCGATCTGCTCCAGCGCCGCCTCGAAAAGCTTGGATTCTCGGTCGTCGCCTGTGTGGACGGGACGGAGGCGCTCAAATGTCTGCGGCAGGGCGGCTTCGACCTCGCGCTCCTGGACATGGTGATGCCGGGGCTTGACGGCCATGAACTGCTCACCGCCATCAAGGGCGATGTCACTCTCAAGAACCTGCCCGTGATCATGATCTCGGCGCTCGACCAGATGGAGAGCATCGTCCAGTGCATCGAACTAGGGGCCGAGGACTACCTAGCCAAACCCTTCAACCCCGTGTTGCTGCGGGCGCGGATCGGCGCCGCTCTGGAGAAGAAAAGGCTCCGGGACTTGGAGCAGGTCTACATCAAAAGGATCGAGGAAGAGCAGGCCCAATCGGAGCGGTTGCTCTTGAATGTCCTGCCCAAGCCGATCGCCGACCGCCTGAGGCAGGGCGAAACCACCATCGTCGACAGTTTCCAGGAGGCGACGGTGCTTTTCGCGGATCTTGCCGGCTTCACCAGCCTGTCGGTGCGCGTTCCGCCGAAGATCGTGGTCAGGCTGCTCGACGAGATCTTCACCGCTTTCGACGAACTCGCCGATCGGCATGGCATCGAAAAGATCAAGACGATCGGCGACGCCTACATGGCGGTCGCCGGCCTGCCCCTGCCACGGTCGGATCACGCCCAAGCGGCGACCCGGATGGCGATCGAACTGCACGCCGTGATGAAGCGGTTCAACGTCGAGCAGGGCACAACCCTGGAAATGCGCGTGGGATTGAACTCCGGACCCGTGATCGCGGGCATCATCGGCCGGAGAAAATTCATCTATGACCTTTGGGGCGACACGGTGAACACCGCCAGCCGGATGGAATCACATGGCGAACCCGGGCGGGTCCATATCACGGAGGCGACGGCCCGGCTGATCGGCGATGGATTCCGGCTGACCCCCCGGGGTGTGGTCTCCATCAAAGGGAAGGGCGACCTGACCACCTGGTGGGTGGACGGGGAGAAGTAGCCCGCAGCCGATTGCTCGCTCAGCCCCCCAGCGTCGCAGGATCGGTCACGTCCCCCTTGTTGTAGTCCACGTAGGCTTCGGTCAGATCGGCCGCATACATGATGGCGGAGGCCGGGCCCAGGTTCAGGCGGATGTGGAGATCGAACTCGTTGGGTGCGACGGCGGCGCACAGCTCCTTGTAGGATGCTTTGGTGGGCTGGCCGTGTTTGAGGCTCCAGAGGATCTTCTTGCCGCCGGGAGCGCTGTATCCAATGTCCACCTTGTCCTCGACGATCTTGGCCGTGCTGTAGCCGAGGGCGCCGATGATGCGGCCCCAGTTCGGGTCGCCACCATGCCAACTCGTCTTGACCAGCGCGCTGTTCGCCACGGCCCGGGCGACAGCATCGGCATCGGCGATCGTCTTGGCGCCATCCACGCGGACAGTGACGACGCGATGCACGCCTTCGCCGTCGCGGACGATCATCTTGGCCAGTTCCAGGCAGACGTGGATGAGCGCGGCCTGGAAGACCTGGAAATCTTTGGAGGACTGATTCCGGATACCGGAGGCCGGATTCTCGGCGAGGCCGTTGGCGAGGACGAGAACGGTGTCGTTGGTGCTCATGTCTCCATCGACGGTGATGCGGTTGAAGCTGTGGGCGACGGCTTCGCGCAACGCGGCTTGGAGAAGCTTGGCGCTGATCGCGACATCAGTCGTGATGAAGCAGAGCATCGTGGCGTGCAGGCCTGCCGGCACACCGTTGGGCAACGCGGCGGGGCGCGTTCCGGTGCCGCTCATGCCCGGCTGGATCATCCCCGCGCCCTTGCACATTCCGCCGAGGCGGACGGTTTTTTCGCCGAGCTTGAACTCGATGGAAATCTGCTTGGCCCGGCTGTCGCTGGTCATGATGGCCTCGGCGGCTTCGGCGGCGTGTTCGGGCGCGTTGCCCAGGAGGCCGGCGGCCATCCGAATGCCGTCGCGGACGTTCTCCATCGGCATGGTCACGCCGATGCGCCCGGTGGAACCGACGAAGGCCTGTTCATCGTCGAGATTAAGAAGCTTCGCGGTCAGGGCGGTCATCGCCTCCGCGTCCTTCATGCCCTGCTTGCCGGTGCAGGCGTTGGCGTTGCCGGAATTCACCACCACGGCCTGGGCCTTGCCCTTCTTGATGCGCGCGACGCAGACCTTTACCGGCGCGGCACAGATCTGGTTCGTCGTGAACATGCCGGCGACGGAGCAGGGGACTTCGGAGACGATCAGGGCGAGGTCGCGCTTGGGTCCCTTGGCGGAGCCCTTGCCGGTGCCGAGGCGCTTGATGTCGCAGAACACGCCGCTGGCCAGGAAACCCTGGGGCGCGACGATCGCGCCTTCCACCGTCTTGAATTTGATCTTCATCGAGCCCGGACGGTGTGGAGAAACCTGCTTCGCTGGCAAGCATGGAGCGACCGCTCCGCTTGACCGCCTCTTCACTTGACCGTTGAAGCCTTGCCGCAGCCACGGCCAATCTGCGGCATGCCCTTCCTCGAATTCCACGACATCCGCAAAGGCTTTCCCGGAGTCCAGGCATTGGACGGAGTGAGCTTCTCGATCAAGCGCGGCAGCTGCCATGCGATCATGGGCGAAAACGGAGCGGGCAAGAGCACGCTCGGCAAGATCCTTGCGGGAGTCTACACGGCGGACGGGGGCGAGATCCGTCTGGAGGGTGAAACCATCGCTCCGGCGGATCCATTGGCGGCGCGGCGTCTGGGCATCGCGATGGTCCACCAGGAGCTGGCCTTCTGTCCGAATCTCACCGTCGCGGAAAACCTTTGCCTCGGTGAACTGCCGAATCGCGGCGGCTGGCTGGACCGGACCGAAATGCGGAAGCGCGCGCGGCGGATGCTCGAGGAGATCGGATCGGACATCGATGTGAACCGCCCCATCGGCGAACTGACCACGGGCCAGGAACAGATCGTGCAGATCGCCGCCGCTCTCGGCACGGAAGCACGGATCATCGTGATGGACGAGCCGACCAGTTCGCTGTCCTTCGCCGAGAGCGAACACCTCTTCGGCCTTCTCGCCCAGCTGCGCGAACGTGGCATCACCGTCCTCTACGTCTCGCATCGGATGGAGGAGATTTTCAGGCTGTGCGACACGGTCACCGTGCTTCGCGACGGCGCCCACGTCTGGACCGGTTTGACCGGGTCGACCAGTCCCGAGGAAGTGATCCATCAGATGGTGGGCCGCCAGGTCTCCGTGGTGACGCCGAAACATCTGGAGCAGCCGCTCGGTGAGGAGCTCCTTCGCGTGGTGGGACTCGGCTCACCGGGGAAGTTCGTCGATATCGGCTTCAGCCTGAGGGCGGGCGAGGTTCTGGGTTTCGCCGGACTGGTCGGCGCAGGCCGGAGCGAAGTGGCCCAGGCGATCTTCGGACTCGATCCGGCCGCCACCGGCCGGATCTGGGCGAAAGGTCGGCCGCTGCCGCTGGGCGATGTGCAGGCCGCGCTGGCTGCGGGCATCGGCCTTTTGCCGGAGGATCGGAAGCGCCAAGGACTGGTTCTCTCGATGAACTGCCGGGAGAACACCTCTCTCGCGACCTTGGGGCCTCTCTCGCGCTGGGGCTTTGTCCGACGGAAAGAAGAGCGGGCCGTTGCGGAGCGCTACGGCGCCCGGCTCCGGGTGAAGACGCCTACGATGGAGGCGGTGATCAACGGACTGAGCGGTGGCAACCAGCAGAAGGTCGCTCTGGCCAAGTGGCTCGCCCGGGAGTGCGACATCCTGATCGTGGACGAGCCCACTCGCGGCGTCGACGTCGGGGCCAAGGCGGAGATCCACGGATTGCTGGACGAACTGGCCTGCCAAGGGCTGGCCCTTCTGGTCATCTCCTCCGAGCTTCCGGAAGTGATGAACCTGAGCCGCCGAATCCTCGTGCTGCGCGAAGGACGGATCAGCGGCGAACTTTCCCGCGAAGAATTCTCCCAGCCCGCATTGATGCGATTGATGGCCGGCATAACCGAAACGGTCTGATCTCGAGCAGAGGAAATTCCAGAACAACCCTCTTTTTCCCTCAGGACGGATTGCAGGAATGAGAGGAACAGGCGGAGCAGACGAAGAGGTTGTTCGAGCCCGCGTAGAAGCGCCTACGGGCTTCAGGACAATTCGTGCTCCGTGCTTGGACAGTTTTCCAATTTGTCTAACACACTGACGGAAAGGGATTCACAAAGCCCGCGCTGGCACGCCCCCGGCTATTCGCTCTGGCATGAAGAGCATCCGCTTCCTCTCCGCAGTCCTTACCGTCGGCTTGGTTTTCGGCGCGGCCTCCACCTCCGGCGCCGCCGATTCTTCGGTCGCCGTCAAAGTGCATTCCGTCACCGGAACCAGCCCGCAAGTGGCTGGAAAGGCGTTGGCAGTGGGCGCCACATTGAGAGCCCAGGACATCGTCCAGACGGGTAACGGCACCACCGTTGAGCTGCTGGTCCAGATGGATGCAAACGATCTGCCGGGCACCTTGGTCCGCGTGACACCCAATACCAAGATGACGGTCTTGAGCCTCACCCAGTTCAAGCGCGACGACGAAACGCAGATGGATTTCGAAGTCGCGGCTGTCAAGGTCGCCGAGCCCGCCGCGACGCTCGCCGCCACGATCAAGGAGTAGGCGGAAACAACGAGCGAAAGTCAGGCTGGGAAACGACACGGCTCCCGACCGTCCGGATTCGCTTTCGCGGCCCTGTTTGACTTCGAATCTCCATTGCCGCCATCGGTATTGATTGCCACCGTTGTCAGGTGATTCCCGTATCGCTCCTCGCCTCGGTCCTCGCGTTTGTCATCGGATCGCTTCCGGCCCGCGCGGCCGCTCTCGCCGGCCACCGCCTGCTGATCGGCGACGATTCGAAAGGACGGATCGCGATCGTCGAATCGGACGGGCATCTCTCGTGGGAACACAAGATCGGACCGATCCACGACCTCGCTCTCCTGCCCGGCGGCAACATTCTCTTCCAGACCAGTTGGACCCGGATCGTCGAAATGACGCCGGCGCATGAAACCGTCTGGAGCTACGATAGCGCCACGCAGAACGGCAACGAGGGCAAGCAGGTCGAGGTCCACGCCTTCCAGCGGCTGCCTGACGGTTCAACCATGATCGCGGAAAGCGGCGTGGCCCGGATCATCGAAGTGGATCGCTCTGGAAAACTGCTGCACACGGTCCGTCTGAAAATCGATCATCCCAGCACCCACAGCGACACGCGGATGGTGCGCAGGCTGGCGAACGGACACTATCTCGTCTGCCACGAGAGCGACGGTGCCGTGCGCGAATACGATGCGGATGGGAAAGTTGTCTGGGACTTCCCGGTGCCCCTTTTCGGGCAGGAGTCGAAACCGGGCCACGGGCCGGAAGCGTTCGGGAACGCCGTCTTTGGCGCGGTGCGACTGGCGAATGGCAACACCTTGGTCGCGGCGGGCAATGGCCATAGCCTGCTCGAAGTCACCCCGCAGAAGGAGATCGTCTGGAAGGTGGCGCAGCATGATCTCCCCGGAATCACCCTCGCCTGGATCACGTCGCTGAACGTCCTGCCGAACGGCCACATCGTCTTCGGCAACTGCCACGCCGGACCGGACAATCCCCAGATCATCGAGATCACCCGCGACAAACAGGTCGTTTGGTCCTTCAAGGACTTCGAGCATTTCGGCAATTCGATGCCGGTGTCGGCGGTGTTGGATGGATCGATGAAACCCTTGTGAAGTTGCCGAGAGGGAACGCGACCCGTCGGTCCGTTCTACTCGGAACTGCAGGCCCGGCCGGCGGCCACCTTCAAATAGTAGTCCTGATGGTATTCCTCCGCTGGATAGAACGTCGTGGCGGCGGTGACTTCCGCGACGACCGGCGAGCTCCATTTCCCTGAATGATCGACGCGTTCTTTTGCGCGCTCGGCGGAACGTCGTTGACCCTCGTCGTGGTAGAAGATGGCGGAGCGAGCCGTGGAGTTCGTGCTGCCGGTGAGCCGCGCCGGATCGCGGGCGTCCAGGAACGCGGTCAGCAATTCCTCGTAGCTCAACCGGGTCGGATCAAACTCCACCTCCACCGCTTCCGTGTGACCGGTCGTGCGGGCGGCCACGCGATCGTGGGTCGGATTCGTCGTTGTGCCTCCGGTGTAGCCGACGGTCGTCTTGATGACACCGGGAAGGGAGCGGAGCGACTCCTGCAAACCCCAGAAACAACCGCCCGACAAGGTCGCGACCGACTGCTGGGCCCGGTCGACGGGCGCGGGGCGCCGCATGGCCAAACCGCCGGCGCAAACCGCGGCCAAGAGCGCCGTCGCGAGGAGGGCTTGTCGCGGTTTCCGCATAGATGTGGAGAATGAACGCGGTGGAAGTGTTTGTCGAACCATGGGTCTTTGGAGCGGAACGCGGGGAAGCGGTGATGGACCACCGCGGTTCAGTGCCTCTGACCGTGCCGGGGATTCCCGGACCGCGCGAAGCGTCTTGAAGGTGCGCCCGTTGGCCAGCGCTTCGCCGCCGCTTTTCATCGGCAGCCGCACGGAGGATCGGCGCAAAGGCCGCCCCCTGAAGCAGGGCGTGCGATGCCAAGAGCACCTGAAGCGGACGGCGCGGGAAAAATCGAGCGTCAACGGTGGGGACCGAAGCGCGTGCCACCAATCGTCAACTCAAGCTGACCGCCGCGCCTGCTACCGGTTTTTCGTCAACCGGAGTTGGGTAGCAGCTGGGAAACACGACACGGAACGTCGTGCCCGTTTCTGCCGAGCTGGCGATCTCCAAGCTCGCATCGAGCAATTCACATAGGCGTTTCACGATCGAAAGCCCAATCCCTTCACCGGACTGCTGCAGAGCAGGCCCAGCCGGAGTGGAGGAGTCCTAGGGCTGCGTCAGCACATGCGAGGCTACACCTTCGACTGCGGCGGCCTTCACGTCCGACTCCTTGGCGCTCGCGGTGGCCTCCTGCAAGCCCTCCAGCATGGGGGCGCCGCAGCCGGCTAACAATCCGGGACCGGTGTCCTTGACCATCATCCACCAGTTCTTTTCCTCCGCGCCCCAACTCACGGTGACTCCGCCGTGTCCGGTGTATTTAAGCGCGTTGATCAAAAGGTTTTTTAGCAGGCGCCCCACTTTGTCGGCGTCGCCGTCAATGGTTAACGAAGCCGGACCGTTGGCCTTGAGGAACAGCCCGCGTTCGTGGGCCAAGGATTGATTGATCTGGCCCAGTTCCGTAATCAGGGCGGCGGCGTCGAACGTGGAGATTTTCCGTTTTTCCTGACCGGCCTCCAGCCGCGTCAGCACCATCAGTTCACCCAGCGTCGCGGTGAGCCCTTGCACGGCCCGCTGCAGGAACGCCGCCGTTTCCACCCGCTGTGTTTCTACGGTGTCGGGCTTGCCGATCCACGTCGCCGCCATGCTGACGCCGAGGGCGTCGCTGGTGAGATCATGCACGGCCTGGTGGATGAGGGTGGCGCGCCGCTGCTCGATTTCATGGACGTGGGCGAGCACGCCCATGAGGTCGTTCAACCGCCCGGAGGCTTCCGCCCGCTGCATACGCTCGTATTGGGCGGCGCTTGCGCTGATGGTATCGTTGATCAGGTTGAGCAACTCGCGATTCGCCTCCAGCAGCGTCTCGTGTTCCAGCTCGGGATGCTTCGCAGCGATGCGACCCAGCTCCTCGACCAAGCAGAGCTGAAGCAGGCCGCACTCGTTCAAGAGTTCCTTCAACCGATACCCCTGCTGCCAGCGGTGCAATCCGTGCTTCACCCCCTCCACCTTTTTTCCGATATCGGCGGCTTGGGCAGCCGCCCCGCCCGGACGGGAGCGCAGCTGGAGTTCAAAGCCGTCGAGGATCTGTGGAATGTGATCGAGGAATTGCCCGAGGGTGAGCGCGCGGCCGGTCGTTTGTTCGGGATCCGCGCGGGCCGCTTTTCGCCAAGCAAACAGGATGGATTCCCGACGCGCTGCCAAGTGGTTGCTGAAGGCGATTAGCTGCTGGCTCGTGGTCAGGGGCATAAATAACGGGGCAGAGTCTAATTCTTCGCCCCCGCCAGCTCTTCCTCGAAGTCCACGAGTTCCTTGATCTGCACCAGAAACCAGCGGTCGATCTTGGTGAGCTGGAAGATCTCCTCGACGGTGAAGCCGGCGCGGAGGGCGTGGCGGATGAAGAAGACGCGTTCGGCGTTGGGGATGCTGAGCTTCCGGCTGATGACGTCGCGCGGGAGGATTTCGCGGTCGCCGTAGACATCGACGCCGATCCGCCATGACTTGCCGTCGCCGCCGAGGCCGCTGCGGCCGATCTCCAGCGAGCGGAGACATTTCTGGAAGGATTCCTTGAAGGTGCGGCCGATGGCCATGGCTTCGCCGACGCTCTTCATCTGGGTGGTCAGCGTGGCGTCGGCCTGGGGGAACTTCTCGAAGGCGAAGCGGGGCATCTTGGTGACGACGTAGTCGATGCTGGGCTCGAAGCTGGCCGGGGTTTCGCGGGTGATGTCGTTCCTGAGCTCGTCGAGCAGGTAACCAACGGCGAGCTTGGCGGCGATCTTGGCGATGGGGAACCCGGTGGCCTTGGACGCGAGCGCGGAGCTGCGGGAGACGCGGGGGTTCATCTCGATGACGATCATCCGGCCGTTGTCGGGATTGACGGAGAACTGGATGTTGGACCCGCCGGTCTCGACCCCGACGGCGCGGATCACGGCGAACGAGGCGTCGCGCATGATCTGATATTCCTTGTCCGTGAGGGTCTGGATGGGCGCGACGGTGATGGAGTCGCCGGTGTGGACGCCCATCGGATCGAAGTTTTCGATGGAGCAGATGATGACGCAGTTGTCGGCGTGGTCGCGCATGACCTCCATCTCGTATTCCTTCCAGCCGAGGAGGGATTCCTCGATGAGGATCTCGGAGACGGGGGAAAGGTCGATGCCGCGCTTGGCCATTTCGGCGAATTCTTCGCGGTTGTAGGCGATGCCGCCGCCGGTGCCGCCGAGGGTGTAGGCGGGCCGGATGATGAGGGGGAAGCGGCCGATCTTCTCGGCGACGGCCCAGCATTCTTCGACGGTGTGGGCCGTTCCGGAAATGGGCACATCCAGCCCGATCTGGATCATGAGATCCTTGAAGATCTGGCGGTCTTCGCCCTTCTCGATGGCGTCCGCTTTGGCACCGATCATCTCCACGCCCAAGCGCTCCAGGACGCCGGTGCCGTGGAGTTTCATGGCGGTGTTGAGGGCGGTCTGTCCGCCGAGGGTGGGGAGGAGGACAAGTTTGCCAATTTCCTTCCCGGTGGCCCTCCGCAAGGAGTTCATCTCCGCCTGCTCGCGCACGATGATCTTCTCAACGGCTTCCGGCGTGACAGGCTCGATGTAGGTGCGGTCCGCGAACTCCGGGTCGGTCATGATGGTGGCCGGGTTGGAGTTGATGAGGACGACACGGTAGCCCTCTTCCCGCAGGGCCTTGCAGGCCTGGGTGCCGGAATAGTCGAACTCGCAGGCCTGGCCGATGATGATCGGTCCGGCGCCGATGATGAGGACGGAATGGATGTCTGTGCGCTTTGGCATGATCGAAAACGCGGGCAGTCAAAGGCATCAAGAGCGGGTTGTCAGCCTCTTGTTTTCGGTCAAGGCGGACTCCCGGGGCCGCTTTAAAGTCTGGCGGGAGGGTGGTGACGAAGCGGACGAGGATGGCGGGGTCGCTGCGGGAGCGCGCGGAGAAGGTGGGTGGGGTGGGTGCGATCGTGGGCGCAAGGCTGGCGGCGGGACCCGGCGGCGTATTCCCCGTGGACGAAGCGGCGCGGCCAGCCCGGCGCGGTGGCCGCCACGGGATGGCGCACGCGGCAGCCGTCTTCAAAGGCGCTTGCATCGAGCCGCCCGTGCCCGCCGTTCTCAATGTCCCAACACGCCCGCGCCAGTTCCAGCAATCTGGCCTCGTTGGCTTAACCGGCGCTCAGACGTTTGCCATTGCACCAGCGCCTGGCCGAGGGCCTGCACGGGCACGGCGGTGAGGACGCGGTAGCGGCAGTTTTCAGCCGGAACTTCATGGGCTTTGGTCCTGCGATTGTGCCCGCAACGGAGCCGTGCGCGCTGGGCCTGGACCAAAGCGTTGGCGAAGAGGGCGATGGCCCGGTGACCGCCTCGTTGGCCGGTCGGCAGCCAGGCGATGGTGATGGCCAGGACGGTGGCCTGTTTATGGCGCAAACCCTTGGCGGCGCGCGTCTCGGACACGGTGCGGTGGAGATGCTCCCACAGGCTGCCCGGCTCGGCGGCGCTTTGACGGCAGCGAGGTTTGACGTCGCGTCCGTGAGGCGCGAGGGCGCGAGGGCGGGCGGGAGTTGGGCGCGGCGCAACCATTGGGCGGCCCGTTGGTGGAGCGCGCGGACGTAGAGGGTTTTGGGCCGGTCATGGGCGACGTAAAAATCCTCGCTCACGCGGGTGAATCCTGCGTCGCCTCGCGTTGCTGTGGTTTTTTCGCAGCGCAGACGAAGAATTTGTGTCCAATCCAAGCGTGCGCTTCAGGTATGAGCGCCTCGGACCGACGCAGTAGAGGCGGAATCGGATCCGATCCCGAACAGGCAGCCCAAAGTTGCCTCTACGTCGGTTGCGCCACCTTCAGCCGCTTCACCAGAACCTTGGAGTTCCGGCCGCTGGAGGCGTATTTGTCGCGGCGTTCCGGAGGCAGGTCCTCAGGAGTGCCCTCGACGAATCCGCCCTTGGTCTGGAAGTAGGTGAAGGCCTGGGTCGAGAGCGTGAGCAGTTCGTCCAGGTCCATTTCCTTGGCGCGGGCTTCGACAAACTGGATCAGCTTCCGGCCGATTCCTTGGTTCTCGTGCGAGGACGCCACGAAGAGGCAGGCCAGTTCGCCCTTCTTCTGCTCGGGATAGACGTGGAGCGCGATGCAGGCGACGGGGTTCCGGTCGATCTCGTAGATGAAGTAGTCGGGGAGCTGCTTTTCGATGGCGGCGCGGGTGCGTTTGACGAGTTCCGCCGATTCGACGGAGGCCTTGGTCAGCTTGAGGATGGAGGTGACGTCCTTCTTCAGCGCCTTGCGGATCTGCTCGTATTCGTTGGCGTAGATCATCGTGCCGACCCCCTCGTTGGAGAAGAGCTCGGTGAGGAGGCCTTCGTCGACCCGGCCGTTGATGATGTGGACGCGCTGGATGCCGTGCCGACAGGCGATGGCGGCGCACTGCGCCTTGGTCAGGGTGTCGGCGGCGAAGTCGGCCTTGGTCTTGGCCAACATGGCGTCGAGCAGGGCGACGGGGACCTGTCGCAGGAGACGGTTCTGGAAGATGAGCCCGTCGGCGGTGGTGATGTAGATGAGTTTGGCGGCCTTGACCGCTTCGGCGATTTCCAGCGCGACCGTGTCGGAGTTCACCCGGAAGGTCTTGCCCTCACCGTCCAGCCCGAGGGGCGGTGCGACGGGCACGATGCCGTGCTCCAGAAGAATGTTGAGAAATCCCGTGTCGACGCGCTCGACCTTGCCGGTCATCTGGTGGTCCTGCCCTTGGAGGATGCCGAGGGGATGCGCGATGACGGCGTTGGTGGACGCGGCCCGGATGTCGTTGTCGGCCAGACCTTCGAGGATCTCGTGGGTCAACCGGTTCGCGGCGGTCAGGGCCAGCCGGAGGGTGGACGGATCGGTGATGCCGCTGCCGGTAAGATCGGAGGGACGGACGTTTTCGGCGTTGCCGAGCTGCTGGATCTGCTGGGCGGCGCCATGGACGAGAACGACGCGGATGTTGAGCGACCGCAGCACCGCGACATCGCGCAGGATGTTCGCAAAGTTCTCGTCCGTGACGACCGCGCCATCCACGGCGATGACGAAGGTCTTTTCCCGAAAGCTCGGGATGTAGCGGAGAATGCCGCGGAGGTCGGTCGGGTTCACGTTGGGGAAGAGGCGGCGATCACGCGGGCTGTTTGCCTTCAAGAATGCTGACGTAGTCGGGAATGCCCTTCGACGGCGGGAAGGCCTGGACGTGGTTCAGCTCGGCCTTCGCCTTGGACATGTCGGCCTCGGTGTGGGGCTGGTAGAAGCTTCCGTAGGGATTGTCGATGTAGTCGGCCTCAAGGTTCGTGCCGAGACACTTGTTCAACTCGGCGATGACCTCGTTGAACGACACGGCGACGCCGGAACCGCAATTGTAGATCGCGCTGGCGGGAGCGGTGGCGGCCCGGATGGTGAGCGCCACGACATCCTTCACGTAGACGAAGTCGCGCTTGTGCTCGCCGGCGCGGAAGACGCGCGGCCGCTTGCCGGCCTTCATCTGGGTGTAGAGCTGGTAGATCATGCTCGCGGCCGCCTTCTTGTGCGGCTCGCGCGGTCCGTAGACGTTGAAGTAGCGCAGGCCGACAATCTTCCAGCCGGGAAGCCGCTTCGCGTAGGCGCGTCCCAGGTTGTCGAGCTGCACCTTGGAGAAGGCGTAGATGTTGGCCGGGGCGGGGGGCTGGTCCTCGCGGTTCACTTCGGCCTGGGCGGACATGCCATAGGTGGCGGCGGAGGAGGCGTAGACGATCGGCGTCTGGTGCGGCGCGGCGAAGTCCAGCAGCTTGCGGAAGCCCTCGATGTTGTCGTGGCTCTGGAGGAACTGGTCATGGACCGTGGTGTCGGTGATCGAGGCTTCGTGGAAGATGGCGTCGAAAACCAGATCCTTGAACTGCTTCTGCCAGTCGAGCCGGGAAACGTCGGCGGTGACGAAGTCGCCCTTGAATCCGCGCAGCGTCTTGAAGTCGCCGGAACGGAAATCGTCCACCACCACGATGCGCGCGTCGGGATGCAGCTCTTGGAGCTTCAGGGTCAGGTTCGAACCGATGAAACCGGCGCCGCCGGTGACCAGGATGTTCTTCATGTCTGCGCGGAGACTAGGAAACGGCGGCGGCGTGCAAAGCGGAAAGTGAGGATCCTTGTCGAAGGACTATCGGCTTGGCGGGGAAGTCCGGGTGGTGTCGCATCGCGGCCCCGATGAAATCCCTCGAAGTTCTCTTCAGCCCCGCCGAGTTCGCCGCCCTGCGCCAGCGTGACCTTTCGGAGACGGTGTGCGTCGTCTTCGACATCCTTCGCGCCACCTCCTCGATGGTCACCGCGCTGGCCAACGGCGCTGAGGCGATCGTGCCGGTGAACGACATCCCGGAAGCCCTGGCAGCAAAGAGGCGCCGGCCCGCGGCATTGCTCGCCGGCGAACGGCATGGCGTTAAGATCGGCCCCGAACTGACGGGCGGCATCGATTTCGACTGCGGGAATTCTCCCCGGGAATTCACCCGCGAACGCGTGGCGGGGCGGACCCTGATCATGACCACGACCAATGGCACCCGCGCCTTGCAGGCCTGCGCGGGTGCGGCGGAAGTGCTGGTCGGTGCGTTCCTCAATCTCGGAACGGTGGCGAACCACTTAAACGCCGCCGGAGAATCGAAATCGCGGCACCTGATCCTCGTGTGCTCCGGCACCTACGAAGAGGCGTCGTTCGAAGACACGCTGGCGGCAGGGGCGTTGGCGGATTTGGTGTGGAGCCGATTCGAGGAAGGGGCCGTGGCCGATTCCGCCCAGATCGCCCGCCAGATCTACCTTCGGCATCAGTCCGATCTGCCGGGGGCCCTGCAGTCGGCGCGCAACGGGCGGCGCTTGCTTCGGCTACCCGAACTGCGCGGCGACGTGGCCATTTGCCTTGGGCGGGACACGGTCGATCTGTTGGCGAGACAGCGTGGCGGCGAGGTTCGCCGGAGCTGATCCTTGGGTCCGGCTTCCGGAAATGGCGTTGACGAGGCCGCCAACGCATCGGATGTATCACTTCGGTTCGTGGCCGGCTGCGAACCCAAAAAACGCAAATCCTCCCAGCCAATCGGTGCCATGACTTTTCCGAATTCAATGCTCCCAACCCTCGCTTCCAATCGATTGGTTCGCGGTCTCCTGCTCGCCGCCGTCCTCTTGATCGGCTGGGGCCGGGCGGCTGCAGCCGAAGTCCCGGAGACCCCGTTGCGCCGGGGCGCCATCCTCGTCCAGAACCGCGCCGGGTCCGACTACGACGCCACGGCGTCCCTCATCGAGGACATGCTCGGGGGCAAGGCGGCCGGGCAGGGGATCAAGCTCCTCAGCCGCCAAGCGGTGACCGACGCGCTGGACAAGAACAAGATCGGGACCGACCTCGACACGGCTCTCGGCCAGCAGTCCTCCGCGGTTCGATTGGCGCAGAACCTCGACGTCGATTTCATCCTGCTCGCGTCCCTTTCGTCGGTCGGAGTCGAGGATCGTAATTTCAAGGACGAGTTGCTCAATGTGCGCCAAAAAATCTATACCATGCGCGTCGGCTACAAGTTGCTCGAAGCCGGCGAAGGCGGCGCAGTGGCCGGCGACACCGTCAAGGCGTCCATCGTCCAGCGGGCCGTTCCCGGCACCAAGGTCGAGTCGACCGAACTCTACAACAAGCTGGCCGAGGACTGCGTGGAGCAGCTCATGAAGAAGATTCCCGCGAAGGTCGCGGCCCTGCCCCAGGACGTGACCAAGTCCAAGAAAGTGCCGGTGACCATCGTTTGTGGCGCCACCGACCTGAGCGGCCAAGCGATCACGCTGCCCGACCTCGGTTTCAAGGACGACGGCACGGTCAAACAGGGCAACGCCAATGTGGAGCTGCTTCTCTCCGACGTGACGGTCGAGATGGACGGCGTGGTCATGGGCTCGGCTCCCGGCACCTTCGAGCTGGGCAAGGGGCTGCACAAACTCCGCCTTACCCGGGAAGGTTTCAGCACATGGGAACGCACCATCAACGTCGTGCCGAACCAGAAGCTGAAAGTCTCCCTCGCCATGAGCGAAGCCGGCTATGAGCGGTGGAAGGACAACATCCAGTTCCTCAACTCCATCGAAAAGGACCGCAAGCTGACCGACGCCGAAGTCCAGAAGATGCTCGGTTTCGCCAAGATGCTCGAGCAGAGCGGCTATCGGGTGGAGATCAACGGCAAGTCCCTCTACGACGGCGCCACTATCCAGGAACAGCACAACATGAAGAACTGAACCGCGCGTGATTTTCCCATTTTTTCCGATGATTTCCATGAAACCGCTGTTCCGCCGCCTCCTCGTCGCCGCCGCTCTGTTGACCGGGGTCTCCACCACCTACGCCCAGCGCGACACGCTCGGCGTGCTCCCCGTGAAGCCGCTCCCGGCCATCGCCGAAAAGCTCGCCCGGACCGGCAAGAAAGCGTCGCTCGACCAGATCTCCCAGTCGCTCGCGGAGCAGCAGGTAGACGTGCTGAACGCCACCCGCAAGTTCCAGATCGTCTCCCGCGCCGATCTTGCGGATCTGGTGAAAGACGACGAACGCACCTCCACCCTCAGCGTCGACAAGGTCAAGGGCTTCAACCTGTCGGAGGCGAAATACCTCCTGGTGACCTCCATCGACGACTTCGAGGACCAGACCGAGCGGCTCGTGCAGAAGGTTGCCAACACCACCATCGTCAAGCGCACGGTCCGCCTGTCCCTCATCGCCAAGATCTACGAGGCGTCGTCCGGGAAGCTCCTTGAGTCCGCCGCGAACACCATCTCCAAGACCGATGCGAAGGAGTCCACGAACGAAGCCGGCAACGACGCCGAATCGACCGACGCCCTGCTGCGCGCCGTGGTCAAGGAAAGCGCCGATTGGATCGGGAGCCGCGTGGTGGACGTCATCTATCCGGCCAAAGTCATCGCCAAGACGGACAAGGTCGTGACCATCAACCGGGGCGACGGCACCGGAATCATGGTCGGCCAGGTCTGGCGCGTCTTCGCCGTCGGCGAGCAGATGGTCGATCCGGACACCAAGGAGGTGCTGGGCCGCGAAGAAGTCGCCGTCGGCAGGATCAAGATCACCGACGTGCTGCCGAAATTCTCCAAAGCCGAAGTGATCGAGGATCTGGGCGTCGACAAGGGCGCGATCCTCCGCAAGTAGGCTTTCTGCAAGATCACGAACCGAGAGTCCGCCCCGCCGATTCGCCGGAAGCCACGCTCAATGATTCCGCAATTTGCCCCGATGGTCCGCCTTCTCGCCTTGGCCGCTCTCGGGGTCGTGGTTCTCACCGGTTGCCAGACCTACCAGCAGCAGAACAAAGCCGCCGGCACCTGGAAGTCGGGGGCCTTCGCGGCTGCGGCCCGCGAGTATGGCGAAAAGGCAGACAAGAACGAGGGGGGCAAGGACGCCGTGATCTGGCGCCTGGAAGAAGCCACCGCGCTCCGCGCCGCCGGGGATTATAGCAACAGCATCGTCGCCTTCAGCCGAGCGGCCCGGCTGATCGACGACTATGACGAGAAGGCGAAGGTGAGCGTCAGCCGGGAGACCGGCGCGCTCCTTTCCAACCAGGCAAATCTGCCCTACGGCAGCCGCGAGTATGACAAGGTCATGCTCAGCACCTACCAGGCGTTTAACTACCTCCAGCTGGGCGAGGTGGACAAGGCGCGGCCCGAGGTCATCCGCGCCTACCGGCGCCAGCAGGAGGCGGTGGAGGCGAACAAGAGGCGGATCGAAAAGGAGAACGGGGAGATCGCGGCGGCTTCGAGCGACAAGAAACAGGAGTATGAAAGCGTCGAAAAGGCGAAGCAGGATCCGGCGGTCACCACCGGTCTCAAAAATCAATACGCGCAGGTCGAATTGCTCAAAGGCTACGCCGACTACGTCAATCCCTTCTCCGTCTTTCTCGACGGGTTCTACTTTCTCCAGTTCGCCGGGGACTCCTCGGATCTAGAGCGCTCGCGCAAATCCTTTGAGCGACTGGTGGGCCTTTCCGGAGACAACAAATACACGCGGGCCGACATCGAGTTGGCCGAGAAGTATGCCCGGGGCGAGCCGGTCCAGCCCCGCACCTACGTCGTCTTCGAGACGGGTTGCGCGCCCAAGCGGAACCAGTTCCGCCTCGATATTCCGATCTTCTTCGTCAGCGACGGCAACCTGCCCTACGTCGGAGCGGCCTTTCCCACGCTGGAGTTCGACCGCGACTACGTGCGCTCGCTTTCGGTCGAACACGGCGGCACCGCCGAGACCACGGTGCTGGTCTCCAGCATGGACAGCGTCGTCGGCCAGGCCTTCCAGAACGAGCTGCCCTCCATCATCACCAAGACCCTGCTCTCCACGACGATCAAGGCCACCGCCTCCTACTTCGCCAACAAGTCCGTGGGTCGGCAAAACGACCTCGCCGGCCTCTTGATGAAGGTGGCGACTTCCGCCTTTCAGATCGCGGTGAACATCGCCGACACCCGCACATGGACCACGTTGCCGAAGGAGTTCCAATACTGCTCCTTTCCCACGGGCGCCGGCGGATCGATCACGATCCGGACCTCGAACGGCCAACAGGCGCCGCTTGCACTGGAGCCGAATTCCACGAACCTCATCTTCGTCAAGTCCGTCAGCCCGGCGGCCCCGCTGCTGGTCCAGCACATCAAACTGAAATGAAACCCATCCTCCTGCTCCTCGCGGCCGGTTTGCTCGGTCTGGCCGGCCTCACCGGATGCAGCACCACGGTCAACTCCACCGAGAACGCCCAACCGTCCTACCAGCGCAACATGGTCGACGAAAAACGCGTCATCACCGATTCGACCCTGGCCCGCAAGGTCCAGATCCTCGGGGTGAACAATGCCATGACCCCCGGCGGCTTCCTCCGGGTCCAGGTGGAGCTGCGCAACAACACGTCCTCCGTGCAGAAGTTCGGCTACAAGTTCGAATGGTTCGACGAGAACGGCCTGGTTGTCGGCGGTCCCACGTCCGTCGTCCTGTCCCGGCAGATCGAAGGCAAGGAAACGCTCTTCCTCACCGGCATCGCGCCTGTGGGCAACGCGCGCGACTTCCGCCTGAAGCTCTACGAAAACACCCATTGATCCGCTCCTTTCCACGACCATGAATCCCATGAAAACCTCCTCCCTGCTCGCAGCGGCCGCCGTGACGCTCGCCGTCGGCTGCTCTACCCCGCGGGCCACCTACGTCGAGTCCTCGGGCAACCGCACGATCAGCAACGTCGGCCAGATCAACGTCCAGGACTGGAACCGTGCCGCCGAGACGATGATCAACTCGATGGTCGCGAAGTGGATCGCGCCCGGGAAGCTGACCGGCACCGGCCCCGACGGCCGCACCGTCATCGCCATCAGCTACATCCGGAACAACACCTCCCAGCAGATCGACACCGACCTGCTCGTGAAGAAGATCCGCACCGCGCTGCTGGACACCGGCAAGGTCGTCACTGATCTCGCCGGCGGCCTCGGACCCGCCGAAGACCCTCTCGCCGCCGAGTCCAAGGCCAAGCAGCAGTTCCTCAGCAACGACAAGCTGCGCAAAGGCCCCGACTACACCCTCTCCGGCAAGATCATCGAGAGCCTCGTCCGGCAGGGCAGCCTGCGCGAGTCCAGCTACGTCTTCCAGTTGAGCCTCGCCACACCCGATGGCCTCGCGGTCTGGGAAGGTGAAGAGACCATCGTGAAGCAGGGCAATAAGTCCGCCGTCGGCTTCTAGCCGCGTCTGATTGCGCCCCAACGTTGCGACGCCGCTGGATCGTTCCGGCGGCGTCTTTGTTGGCGAAGGCTCCGCCGTGAATCAAGCCAGAGCAGTGCGTGTTGAGGGAGATCGACGGAACCCGGTTGGGTGCGGGGCGTGTTTTTGCGTTTCGATCATTTGGCGACCGCGCCGAAGACCTTTTGGAGGAGGTCGGTAGTCCTGGCCACAGGGTTGTCCCGAATCATCTTCTCCTGCTCGGCAATCTTCAGGAACAAGCCGTCGAGAGCCTTGCTGGTGATGTAGCCGTCGAGATCGGGTGCTTCGACGCCGAGCAGGCTGCTGCCAAGTCCACCGAGACCGCCCAGAGCGCCGCCGGCTTTGTCGGTCATCCGCTTGTAGGCCGAGGTGACGCCCGCCTTTTCCGTGGCGGCCTTGACGATGGGAAGCAGCCGGGCTTGGAGGTCGGTCCCACTCGTTCGACGGAAGTATTCGGTCGCGGCGTTGTTGGTGCCGACGAGAATGGACTTGGCGTCCGCGATGGACATCTGCTTCACGGAATCGCCGAGCACGGCGGCAGCCTCGGGAACGGCCTGTTCGGCCGCGCGGTTCATCGTGGTCACGAACTCGTCCGCCAACCCGTCTTGGTGGAGCTTGCGCAGGGTCTTCTCCACTTTTTGGAGATTCGCCGGCATAGGAATTTTGACGTTCAGGTCTTCGAGAAAGCCGCCCGACTGGCCCAGCTTGGCCACGGCCTGCTGCACGCCCTTGCCCAACGCCTCCTTGAGTCCGCCCACGATCTGGTCTTCGCTGAGACCGGAGAGCGAGGACAATGCCGATGCAGTCGCGTTGGTGGTGGGTTTCTTGTCGAAAAAGTCGAGAAAACCGGCGCCGCGTGCGCTGGCGCTGGCCAATAGGAGGACGACGAGAAGTTTCGTTGTTCGGGTTCCAATTTTCATATTGTGATGCCTTTCTAAACAGAATTGAAGTTGCCGATCTTTTCCTCTAGCGCCAGCGCGATTCGGCGGTCCACAACCGGTTCCTGTCCGCCTTTCCAATAGAGCCACCAGTCCGAGACCTTTCGAAATCCGAACGCGCCAGGTCCACGCGTCAGCGCGTTGGATTGCGTGCGCTGCTACGCCGCTCTTTGGGGTTTGGAGATCAAGTATTTGCGATCTCTTGGACATGGGACGATGCAGTGGAAATGAATGGGGATCGCAGCCGCCTCGGCTGCCGTCCGGCGCGCCCCGCAGCGGATCCGGACGCGTCCGGACCCACCAGGCGGTGAATCGTTTCTTGCGCCTCCGATGGACCGCGAGGGCGCGGTCCACTGCGCCCTGGGCGGGCGCGCTCCACCATCTCCACTGCCTCGTTCCGGCTTGGACACGGAGAGAGTCATAGCTGGCGGCCACCTTTCCGTCGTAGGTGTAGCCGGGAACCGTCGCGTTGAAGGCCCCACCGAAATTCGTCCAAGGTGTGGGGTCCGGCGAGGCTTGGAGCTGATAGGTCTTTCGGGTTTCGACGTCTGGGCCTGATTTGGATTGGTGGACACTTTGGAGAGGTGGGGGCAATGCTCCGGATTTGGTTGCGACCGGTCAGGACTGGTTGAACGCGGATAGAGGGTAGGGCGACGGCTCCCGCCGGTCATTCTTGGGGCATCGAAAGGCCATCAACGGTTAGAAAATAGCCTGATTCCATTGGGT
Source organism: Verrucomicrobiota bacterium (assembly GCA_038209745.1). Classification (GTDB taxonomy): domain Bacteria; phylum Verrucomicrobiota; class Verrucomicrobiia; order Limisphaerales; family CANJSG01; genus CANJSG01. Next base: position 77 of record JBBQXJ010000049.1, on the reverse strand, counting down.
TTTCCAGACTATTCGGTCAAAACTCGCCCACTACTCGGGACATCCATCCGGTGTCAAAACTGGTGTCAGTTCGGAGC
>JBBQXJ010000048.1:0-35687 GCA_038209745.1 Verrucomicrobiota bacterium | reverse complement strand
GCCGACGTCGCGGAGGAAATCGAGGAAGGTGATGGGTCCGATCCAGTCGGCGTTGTTGACCAGACGGGCGGGATTCGGCGACGCGTCGAAGTCGAGGAAGCGGGTGAGCTGGCCCTTGATGGCGGCGATGTTGTGGGCGAGCTGTTCGGCGGTCAGGAGATTGCGCTCGGTCGATTTGCCCGAGGGATCGCCGACCATGCCGGTGGCGCCGCCGGCGAGGGCGATGGGGTGGTGGCCGCAGAGCTGGAAACGGCGGAGCGCGAGCAGCGGGACGAGATTGCCGACGTGGAGCGAATCGGCCGTGGGATCGAAGCCGCAATAGAGCGTGATCGGGCCGGTGGCGAGCCGCTTGAGCAGCTCGGGTTTGTCGGTGCAGTCGGCGACCAGTCCGCGCCATTCCAGCTCGTCGTAGATGTTCATCAGAGGACGGGAATTAACCGGCTCATGGGGAAAAGGCTCAAGCGTGGAAAATGGCGAAGCAAAGAGGGGAACACGAAGGGACACGAATCCACACGAATCCGGACCGTGCAGAACCCACCCCTGACCCCTCCGAGGAGGGGAACCGGATGCGCACATCCGGCTGTCGCGAGGCTTCCTGCATTTTCACCTCCTCGGAGGGGTCAGGGGTGGGTCGGCCCCGAACTCTGCCTTCAGCGGAACGCCAGGTGGAGGAACCCGGCCTACCGACCGCGCCTTTCTGGATCATTCGTGTGGATTCGTGTCCCTTCGTGGTTTCCAGAGTCCGTCGTGAACCGTAGCGTCCCCGCCGCATGATACGGCTCGTTCTCTTCGACATCGATGGCACTTTGATCCACACCAACGCGGCGGGCGTGGTGGCGTTCGGCGAAGTCTTCCACCAGGACTTCGGTTTTCCAGGCGCCACGACCGGAGTGAGGTTCGCAGGCGGAACCGACGCGGCGTTGGCGCGGGGCATCTTCCGCTCCCAGGGACACGAACCTTCGCCGGAGGATTTCGCCAAGTTCTTCACCAGCTACACGACTCGGCTGGCCCGGCTGCTCACGGAGCTGGGTGGCGGGGTCTTCGACGGCGTGGATGCATTCATGGATGGACTGAAGGCGTTGCCGGAACCCCCGACCATCGGATTGTTGACGGGCAACGTCCGTCGCGGGGCTGAGATCAAGCTGGGGCACTTCGGCCTCTGGGACCGCTTCGTCATGGGCGGGTTCGGCGACGATCACGAGGAGCGCGACGAGATCGCCAAGATCGCGCATCGGCGAGGCGTGGAACTGCTGAAGCGCGAGCTGAGAGGCGAAGAGATTCTGGTGATCGGCGACACGCCGCTGGACGTGCGCTGCGGCCGGGCCATTGGTGCGAAGGTGCTGGCTGTGGCCACTGGGATGTATTCGGTGGCGGAGCTGGAAGAGACGAAACCCGACTGGGCGGTGGCGTCGTTGAAAGACTTGGACGTCGGGGAGATCGTTGGTTGAGCAACAATGTTGGCGGCGCACACGTACGCCAGAAGTAACCTTCAACGGACCATGTCCTTTCTGCGGCGAGCTCATCAAGGACTCAGGCGTTGACCCATGCAATGTCACTGTCACGACGAAGGCGGGACTTTGGCAGACTTGGTCGTGTCATGCTCAGTGCTTCAAATCACGGATTGTTGAGGATCCTCACGTGGACCTTTCACCAGCATATTTCTAACGGGCATGAGAACCATGCCGTTAACAGCCCGTCAAAAAATGACATTTACGGAAGGGCGAAGAGATCCTAGTGATCGGTGACACACCGTTGGATGTGCTCTGCGAGCGGGCGATTGGCGCGAAGGTCTTCGCGGTGGCGACAGGGATGTATTCAGTGGCGGAGCTTGTCGAATCCTAAACCGGAGACACGGATGTCCACGAATTCAGGGCAGAGGCCGATCCGTGAGAATTCGTGAAATGCGTGTCCGTTCTGGGTGTTACCCGATCCGAAAGGAGATGCGCTGGACTTTGGTCGGGCCGAAGGCGCTCTTGAGCCGGTCGAGGATCTCGCGGCGGCGGTAGCGGACGATCTCGTCGAGCCAGACGTTGCTGTCCACGGAGACGAAGAGCGTGCCATTGCGGATGCCGGTGGGGGTGGAGTGTTGGGCGACTTCCGGTTCCACGAGGGAGGCCCAGACCTTGAGGATCTCCGTCTCCGACTGGCGCTGGTCGATCCGCAGGCGTTGGAGCACGCCGGGCATGATGTCGGCAATGGTTTTCTCGGTCGTGCGGCGCGCGCCCTCCTGCTCCGTCGAGTCGGAGTGGCGCCATTCCGCCAACGCCTCCTCTTTGGCGTTGCGGCGGAACAGGGCCCGGCGCGGGAGCTGTCTGAAGAACGGGATGTTCATGCGACTCGGTTAGGGTAGACGCACAACGGTCGGTTGAAATGAAAAGATGTCGGCGGGTTGCTGACAACGGGAAGGAATGACGAAACGCGAAGGTCAAAGGCCGAACAAATGGGCATTCGGGCGATAAGGTCGTCTCTTGAAACGCAAAACGCCCGCCGGACAGGCGGGCGTTTCGAGGTTCTGCGGATCGCTCCGGATCAGGCGCGCTCCATGTATTTTCCGGTGCGGGTGTCGACCTTGATCTTCTCGCCGGTCTTGATGAAGAGCGGAGCCTGCAAGGTGATGCCGGTCTCGAGGGTGATGGTCTTCTGGACGTTGTTCGCGGAATCGCCGCGGATGCCTTCGGGGGCCTCGGTGACGGTGAGAATGACGCTGGAGGGCAGTTCGATCGACACGGGCTTGTCGTCGATGAGCGTCATGGTGACGACCGCGTTGTCGGTCATGAAGTTCTTGGCGTCGCCGACAAGCTCCGGGGTGAGATTGATCGTCTCGTAGGTCTCGGGGTCGGTGAAGATGTAGTCCTGGCCGTCCTTGTAGGAGAACTCCATTTTCTTGGTCATCATCGGGATGATCTCGACCCGCTCATTCGAGCTGAAACGGAGTTCGGCGGTCTTGCCGGTCTTGATGCTGCGGAGGGAAACCTGGATGAACGCGCGGAGGTTGCCGGGAGTGCGGTGGATGGTTTCGAGGACGACGGAGACGTCGTTGTTCAGCACCACGGCCATGCCTCGGCGGAGATCGTTTGCGGTCGCCATAAATCTAAAATCTGGTTTCTAAATGCGGGAACTGGACCCAATGGAAAGCGGACGTTATCCGACGAAAAAGCCATTGCAAGTCCCCAGTGTCCGCTGGCCCAGAGTCGATCGAGGTGCTTCTGCCCGTGGTTCCCGCCGACAACGCCTTCGGCCGGCCAGTAGCCTCGGCAGTCGTGGCGCCCCAGCTCAATAGCCTTCTCGGCATCACCCTTTTCCCCCGCCCCCGCGTGCGTGATTTCCACGGATCGGAGGGCATTTCTTGGGCGGACGGTGTTGTCCGGGCCGGCGTTCGAGCTTGTGATCGCCTTCTTGATCCTCAAAACCAGAGCTGGGACTCGGTTCTTCCAATGAGGTGGCGAGGCGGTCAACAGATCGACCAGTTCGCCGGTGAAGGCGGTCGTGGTCGCCGGCACGGTCATCCTCATCGCTGCACTGTCGGTGCAGCTCTGCCAGTGGGGCAGACTCCAGCGAGTTGTGCGGGGCATGGCCTGGGAAATGCAATGGGTGATGCGGACCAGTGGGAGCGAGAGCCTGGCCGCCGCTGCGAATGTTTTCATGGGTTGATCCGAGGCGCCTTCGCTCATCAAGCCGTATCTGCCCCGCATGACGCAGAGCGAGCTGCTGTGCTTGATGACCGAAGGGATGATGACCATTGCGGGCGGAGTGGCGGTAGTCCATGCGGACTGGGTTTTACGCGGGCTTCGGGCTTGCGTCGGGTCATGCGGATCTGGCGGGGCATCTGTTGGCCGCTTCGGTGATCAGCGCGTCGGCGACGACGATGTTCGCCGAGATCCTTTTGCCGGAAACCCAAGTCAGCGAGACCGCCACCGGCGCCCTCGTTCCGATCGTGCGCACCGCCCGGAACAGCATCGAAGCACCTTGCGACCGGGCGAGAGACGGGATGAAACTGGCGATCAACGTTCTGGGGACGCTGATCGGATTTGTCGCGTTGGTGGAGATGACGAACGGGTTGCTTGGGGCGGTTCAGGCAGGATTCGGGAAGGCGCAGCAGGTGAAGTTCGAGCAGATTTCCGCATGGATCAACGCGCCGTTCACCCGGTGAAAGGGGGTTCCATGGGGGTCAGACTGCCAAGTGTTGGGCGGCATTTTGGGCCAGTAGATCGTGCTGAACGAGTTCGTCGGCCACTTGGCGCCCACTTTTCCGGAATCCGTTCGGTCAGAGCGCGCGGTTAATCCGGCGACCGATGCGCTTTGTGGATCCGCTAATTTTTCCAGCATCGCCTTCCAGATTGGTGGCATCGGGGCTTTGGAACCAAATGGTGGGATGGCCCTAGGCCTGCTCTCAAACGGCAGCGGTCGTCGGACTACTGCTTTGATCTCGGGCGGGTGACCGTCGGGAAAATCCTTTTGCCTCCCTTGTAACTCTGCGTGAATTCGCCGACGTCATGAAAATCGCGATTCGGGTTCTGGTGTATGCGGTGCTGATCGGTCTCGCCATCTGGACCGGGCGAGGATTCGTGGACAGTTTCCGCAGCGGCAGCGGAGGGCGGGATCTGACCGAGTCGGATCTGACCTCAACGGAAACCCGTAGATCCACCCCCAGAACCACGCCGCCGGTTGAGGGGAATTCCGAGACCAACGCTTCGGCAATTGTCGAAGGCGCGAGCAACCACGTCGAATCGGTTGCTGCTTCAGCCACCAACTCGGCCGCCAATTCATCCTTGGTCACCCAGGAACCGGCTTTGCCCGGCGGTTCGGCGACCAATGCCGTGGCCGGGGCGATTCCACCGGAATCCAAACCAACTTTGGCACCCGTCGCGACCGGGGACAGCGCGCCTTCTCAGGTCAAGAAGAAGGCTGGGAATCGAATGGTTCCTTTCTTGGGGGGCTTTGTTCTTTCGATCGCCGCGCTGGGGCTGCTGGCCGCGCGCGACTTTTCACTCCTCGTCGCCGACAAGAGCCTGGAGTTCCTCTTCAACGACGACGGCAAAGAAGTCAGAAATCCGGAGCTGGAGGAGGCCGAGGCCGTGTGGTCGTCCGGAGACCGGCTTGAGTCCATCCGGTTGATGCGGGCCTATTACGAGAAGAACCCGCGTGAGGTCTTTGTCGCCCTTCGTATCGCCGAAATCTATGAAGCGGATCTCGGCAACTATTTGGCCGCTGCCCTTGAGCTCGAAGTTGTGCTCACGAAGAAGCTTCCGCCGGACCGTTGGGGCTGGACTGCCATCAGGCTCTGCAACCTCTACTCCAAACTCGACAAGACCGACAAAGCCGTCGAGCTCCTCCGCCGGGTCGCCATGGAATACAGCGCGACTCCGGCGTCCGAAAAGGCACGGAAACGATTGCAGCGGGTCGACCCCGAATTCTATGCCACCTTGCCTGTTCCAGGACAAGCACAAGCGGATGTCGAAGAAGAGGACGAAGCGGAACCGCCGGCTGATACCGACAGGGGAAATCTGCCTCCCGGGTTTCGGCCGAAGAAGTAGCCGTGCAATCTGCGCAGCGGGATCGGGCGGTGCGCAGGATTGACGCGGATGAGTCGAGACCTACGTCACACTGTCGCGGTGGGTGGGAGATCAGAACAAGGGTGGCCGGCGGTCCAAATCGCCTCGGGATAAGGGATTAAATCTCCTTTCGTCAGGGAGAACCGCACGGAGCGGACGGATAAAGTGCGCGGCACGGTTCGGGCTGGGAACGGGGTTGGCGTCATGCAACCGACTCATTGAGGGAAGTTTGCCACAAGAATCTTGAAACAGATTCTGCCGCGCACGGTCCAAATACCTATAAGTCTATGAAGACAACAACCGCTCCAACTCCCCGGGCCCGTTGTCGCCGGAACCCGGCGGCTCCCCGTATTCGCCGGTCGAAAATTGCAACCGCTCCGGTTGTAAAAGCGGTCGTCAAACGCTCCTCTGCTCCGCAGGCCGTGGCCGCGCCCGAACCGGTGGTCGAGCCGACAGTCCGCGAGAGCTACGACGGCAATACGGCGTTCAATCTCTATCTGCGCGAGATCGGCCGGACGGCGTTGCTGACTCCGGCGGAGGAACTCAAATTGGCCCGCAAGATCCGGCGTGGGGACAAGGCCGCACGCGAGCACATGATCAAGGCGAACCTGCGCCTCGTCGTGAAGATCGCCCGGGACTACGAGAATTACGGCCTTCCGCTCCTCGATCTGATCAACGAGGGCAACATGGGATTGATGAAGGGCGTCGAACGGTTCGACCCCACCAAGGGAGCGAAGCTTTCGACGTATGCCGCCTGGTGGATCAAGCAGTCGATCAAGCGGGCCTTGGCCAACCAATCCAAGACCATCCGGCTCCCCGTGCATGTCGTGGACAAGCTGTTCCACCTCCGGAAAGCAGCCGCGAAACTCCAAGAGATCCTCGGTCGCGAGCCGAGCAACGAGGAGCTGGGCCAAGAGCTTGATTTGCCGGCACGGAAGGTGGCCCGTCTGCGCGAGGCGTCCATCACACCGACTTCGCTGGAAGCCCCGCTGGGCAATGACGACGATTCCAATCGCGTGGCCGACATCGTGGCCGACACGAACGCCGACAATCCCTACGAGGAGTTGGAGGAGAAGACGAACTCCGCTCTTATCCGGGAACTGGTCCAGACGCTTCCTCCCCGCGAACAAGACATCCTCCGCCAGCGGTTCGGTTTGGACGGGGACAACGAAAAGACGCTCGAAGAAGTCGGCGAACAGTATGGGTTAACCCGCGAGCGGATTCGACAGGTCCAGAACGTGGCGCTGAACAAATTGCGGCGGAAAATCGAGGACTTGGAAACCGTCAGCGTCGTCGAATAACGACGCTCGGAAATCCAATAATTCCGCAAGGCTCCGGAGAGATTCTCTCCGGAGCCTTTTGCTTCAGTAGAGCGTAAACCATGACCCGACCGGAAGTAATCTCCTGGGAACGGGCCGGATTCGCCCAAGACCACGATTTCCGTGGCCCTCACTGCCGAGATTCAACGCCCCGAGATCTAGTCGATGGGCTTACTCTTGCGATGGATCGCGCCGAAGCTTTTGAGCGTCTTCAGATTCGCGTTCCATCTTTCCCCAGCTGCAATGCAGTCCGAAAGCGTCCCGCCTTCACTGCCTGATCACCACCGAAATCCAACTCCCACTGCATCGCTCCGGCCAAGAGCGAAGCCTTTCTCCCGGTTCAAAGGGAACGGGGAAAGAGTCGGAGAGAGCGCGTTTGATCCCGGATCCCAAAATGGAGAACATCCATCGCTGTCCTCGAGCTGATGGCTGCACAAGAACTGGCAGGCGTCATAGATGGCAATGTCCTTCACCATCACGCAGCCGAAGGGGCGCCACCTTTCGCGACGGAGTCGGTTGCGAGACGGGTGGCTTCTTCCAAAAAGGCGCGGCGAAGATCCACGGGAGCATTCATGGTTCGACGCGGAGCTGGGCCGGGGAGCAATGGGGCGAGGGATCCGGCTTGCTGGCCGTAGATTTGTCGCTGCGCCGCTCGGTCCTGCCCCAGGTGCGCCAGCCTTCGGTCAGTTCCAGACGCAGCCAACCGGCCATCGCTTTCAGGACACCGAGGCCGCTGGAGGGTTCCAGGGTGAAGCCGCTCATGAGAAACCGTTCACCATGGTTTCGACGACCAAAGGTGCCGCGCGCGCGACGGCTCCGGGCGATGGCGGCCATGCGGCGATTGTAGGTGCGGATGAGATGGAAGACCGGCACCGACGGCGGAGTGCAGAAGACGGGTTCGCTGAGCGCCGCAGCGCCGCGTTTGAAGGGCTGCGAAACGATGCCGAGGTAGTAGAGGCCGAGGTCCAGCCGGAACACGGTCCGCATCAGCTCGTAGTCGCCGAGGTAGTCGTATTTGTCGCGGTAGATGGCGGTGAACCAGCGGTCGTAGGCGCGGGTGAAATCGCGATTGAAACGCTCGATCTGTGGCGCCGGACTTTCGCCGCCGCGCTCTTTCAAAATGACCTGCGTGGCGGCCGTGACGGTGAAGCTGAGCCAGTCCATCCCGGGACTGTAGAACGGATCGAGGAAGGCCCCGGCATCGCCCACGAGCGCGAAGCCGTCGCCAAAATAGCGGTCGCTGGAGAAGGGAAGATTCGAGCGGGCCAAGACGTCGTGCTCCACCCAGTTCGCATCGGCGAGGAGCTCGCGGCCGACGGGGTGGCGACAAAGGAATTGTTTGAGGCGGTCGCCCAGCGCCCCTTCCTTGGGGAACTGGACGTGGCGCTGGTCATAGACGAGGCCCACGCTGGTATCGCCGCCCTTCAACGGGATCAGCCACGCCCACCAGCCGTCGCCCATGAGATGGTTCGTGGCGGTGCCCCGGATGCCATAGGAAGCGGCGGCCCACTCCGGGTATTTGGCGGCAAGATCGAGTCCGTCGAGATCGGCCACGCCGCGCCAGCGGGCCCAGACCGCGCTGGTGGGATGGGCGGCGTTGGGGCGGAGCCAACCTTCCTGCCGCGAGAGCAACGCGGTGAAGCCCGAGGCGTCCACGACCCAACGGGAGCGAACGGTCCGCGCCATGGAGTCCTGTTCGAAATCGACTTCCTGTTCGGCCCCGGATTGAAGACGGACAGCACGGACCTTGGCCCCGCGAAGGACCTGCACCCCCGCTGCGGCGGCGGTCGCCAGCACCTCGTCGTCGAGCACGGAACGATCAAGCTGATAGGCCGGCAGACGCGCCTGGTAGCGGGCGCCGATCTCGCCGCAGTCGCCGAGGTTCGCGGTCCGATCATTGGCGAACCAGAAGCGCATGCCCTGCTTTACCAGATGGTGTTCGTTGAGATGGCGCGTCAGGCCGAGCACACGACCGAGGAAGAAACCGCTGATCTCGACCGTGGCCTCGCCCACGCGGCGGGTGAAGCGGGTGGACTTCTCCAGCACGAGCACCCGCAGGCCGGGGCGCGCCCGGCGCAGGATCAAAGCGGTCGAAGCGCCGGCCAGCGCGCCGCCGACGACGACCACGTCCCAATCCCGGGATTCGGTCTTGGCTGCTTTCATGGACCGATCATTCGGCGATGAAACGGAGCCGGCCAAGTGGAAAGAAGCATGGATGCCCGAGCGGCGGAGCGGCCGCTTCCCGAGCGGGCTTGCGCGACCGGCCGCCCCGATGATGATCGCAGGCTTTTGATGCATTGGGTCGCCGCTAGTTTGACGTCCGCGCTGTTCCTCGGGTTCTACGACCTGTGCAACAAGCGCTCCGTCCGCGACAACGCCGTCTTCCCCGCGATCTTCTTCGCCAACGTCTGCGCGGCGGGTGTCTGGCTGATCGCGATGGCGGTTCAGGCGATGAAACCGGACGCGATGCCGGCCGCTTTCACCGTAGGACCGCTGACGTTCGGAGAACACGGGCTCGTGCTGGCGAAGACGCTGATCGTCTCAGCCTCGTGGACCTGCTCCTACTTCGCGGTCAAACACCTCTCCGTCTCCCTCGCCGCGCCCATCCGCGCGACGGCGCCGATGTGGACGCTCTTCGGCGCGGTGCTGTTCCTCGGCGAACGACTCTCGGCGGTGGAGCTGCTGGGCATCGCCGTCGTCATGGCCTCGCTGGTGGCCCTCTCCTTCGTCGGCCGGGGCGAAGGCGTCCATTTCCATCGCAACAAGTGGATCGGTTGGTTGGCCGCCGGCACGCTTCTCGGCTCGGTCAGTTCGGTCTACGACAAACACCTCTTCGGCAAAGTCGGGCTCGATGTGGCGACCGTGCAGGCGTGGTTCTCCATCGATCTGTCGCTCGTGTTTCTTCCCATCGCGATCGGCTGGAAGCTGCGCTGGTGGACGCGCCAAACGTTCGAGTGGCGCTGGACCATTCCATGCAGCGCGCTGTCGCTGCTGGTGGCGGACTTCGTCTACTTCGGTGCGTTGCGCGATCCGGAGGCGCGCATCGCCATCGTCTCGTGTCTCCGGCGCGGGAGCAGCCTCGTCGCGTTTGCGGGCGGCGTCTTTCTGTTCAAGGAAACGAACGGTCTGCGGAAACTTCCCGCCGTGATCGGAGTGCTCGTCGGCATCGTCCTCACCCTGCTGGGCAAGGGCGGCTCGCCCTCAAAACCCGTCGGCGATCCGACGCACCACCTGCCCGGCGGCGGCGAAGCCGAACGTGCCGGTGACGAAGGTGGCCGAGCCGAAGCCCCAGTCGCAGTTCAGCCGCAGTGATTCTCCTTCCGGCGCGGCGGCCCGCTCCGCACAGACGCCGCCATCTTCCTGCGGGAAGACCTGCGGCTCGGCCGAGAAGACCGCCTCGATCCCGAACTTCGTTTCGCCCCGGGGAAACTCATGGTCCTTCCTCAGCCGCTTGCGCACTTCTGACAAGAGCCGGTCATGGGTCGCCCGGCCCAGGTCGATCACCCGCACCTGGGTCGCGTCACGTCGCCCCCCCGCGCCGCCGCAGGTGATCACCGGGATGCTGTTCGCCCGGCAGAGGGCGAGGAGGAGAACCTTGTTGGCGACGTTGTCGATCGCGTCCACGACGAAGGTGGGCTTCGTCGCAGGGGCGCCGTCAGAGGGAGGTTTGAGACCAAGCAGACGCTCGGCATTGTCCTCGGTGAAGAATTCCTGGACCGAGAGGAACCGGCCGTCGGGTTGGATGGCCTTGGCCCGCTCCGCCATGATCTCCGACTTCGAGCGGCCGATGGTGCCGTCGAGCGCGTGGAGCTGGCGGTTGACGTTGCTGACGCAGGCCTCGTCGAGATCCACGAGACTGATCGTCCCGACGCCGCTGCGGGCGAGCGCTTCGACGACCCAGGATCCCACGCCGCCGATGCCGACCACCATCACGTGCGCCTCGCGCAGACGATGGAGGCCGGGCTTGCCATAAAGCCGGGCGATGCCGCCGAACCGGAAATCATAGTCGCTCATCCTCCCCACGCCGTAACCGGAGGACGGCTCCTTGCCAAGTCGCGGGTTGCGGCCTGCGTCACTTCCCGCCGTTCGGGCAGGTGTTGATCTTCAACGGGCAATAGGCCGGGCAGAACCCGACCACCCCGGTCAGCAGCGGCACCAAACCCACCAGCCCCCACATGCTTTCCAAGGCCCAACCGACGAGGAGGATCATCCCTCCGAGACTGATGCGAAGTCCGCGGTCACCCGCTCCAAGATTCTTTGTCATACGTTGGCGTGCCTTTTTGGAGAACCCACCCCGATTGGAGCGGATCCGTCGGGATATTCATGGCAGTTCCAGCGGGGTCCTGCTCCACCGACCTTGCCCTGGGGCGAACCGATCTTGGACTCGTTCCGTTTCGTGTTCCCCAAGAAACGGACCAGAAGGCGCTCCATTCTCCGCTTCAGGAGACCAGGCCGCCCATGAATCGGGCGATCGCCGCGAGCCCGTGGTTGAGCTTGGGCACCGCCCCGGCCGCATCGCTCACCGTCGCAGTCGCCAGGGCCGCCACGAAAAGGATCGCGATGGCACCCAGCACCGCGACGGCCATCGACTGGAAAAAGGCCTCCCGACTGTGGCTGCGCGCCTCCCGCACGGCGGCGTCACGGCGCGCTCGTTCCCGGGTTCGTCGGGGTGTGGCCAGCGCCCGCACCGGCTGATGGAGCAACGTGCCGTCACAGGCGTGGCGGACCTGTGAGACGACTTTGCGGGGAGTGGAGTCGGTGTTCATTTCGGGCTCTGTTTCCTGTCGTTATCTTTTTTCCTGTTTCGTTCTACTCCTGCTATCGACCCCGTAGAATGCAGGGAGTTTCAGAATAAAACTCATAAAAGTGCTGTTCTGGATGAATCCGAAACCGGCGACATGCGTCTCGCGGCATCGCTTGTGATGCTGCGGCCTCCGGCCTAGCGTTCCCCGGAAATGGCACAGGAAAAACGTCTCTTCCTCCTCGACGGCATGGCGCTCGTATACCGGGCGCACTTCGCCTTTGCCACCAAACCCATCCGCACTTCCACCGGCTTCAACACCTCCGCCATCTACGGCTTCATCAACACCCTGTTGGACATCCGCCAGAACTGGCGGCCGACGCATCTCGCCGTCGCCTTCGACACCCACGCGCCCACACCGCGCCACGTCGAATACCCGGCCTACAAGGCCCAGCGCGAGGAGATGCCCGAGGAGCTCGGCGCCGCCATCCCGCACGTCCGCCGTTTCATCGAGGCGATGAACATCCGCGTGATCGCGATCGACGGATACGAGGCCGACGACCTCATCGGCACGCTGGCGCGGCGCGCGGAGAAGGATGGGTTCGACACCTACATGGTCACGCCGGACAAGGATTTCGGGCAGCTCGTGGACCAACACACCTTCCTCTGGAAGCCCGGCCGCCAAGGCTCGGACGTCGAGCTGATGAAGATGGAGGACATCTGCGCCCGTTGGGGGATCCAACACGTGGACCAGGTCATCGACATCCTCGGCCTGATGGGCGACGCCTCGGACAACATTCCCGGGATCAAGGGCGTCGGTGAAAAGACCGCCGCCAAGCTCATCTCCCAGTTTGGTTCCCTGGAGGAGGTGCTCGCCCGCTCCGGCGAGATCAAGGGCAAGCTCGGCGAACTGGTCCGGACCCACGCGGAAGACGCGCGCCTCAGCAAACGGCTGGCCACGATCATCACCGATGCGCCCGTCGAAGTGGATCTCGACCAGCTGAAGCTGCATTCGGTCAATGCCGACGCGGTGAAGGCGCTTTGCGTCGAGTTCGAGATGAACGCCATCGGCCGTCGCCTTTTGGGAGACGCCTTCAAAGCCGGCCGCAGTGGAGCCGGCCCCGAAGCTGCGGAGGTTCCGAAGCGGAAGGGCAAGAAGGCGGAAAGCGCCCCGGATGAGCTGGACCTGTTCGGGAAGCCCGGTGCCGGATCCCTGATGTTCGATGCCGGAGCGCCGACCGCTGATCCCGCCGCGTCCGCAGCGGAGAATCCGGCGGCGGGCATCAGGGATGCAGCATCCATTCCCGCACCTGCCCTCCGCACCATCGCCGACACCAATCCCCGCTACGAACTCGTCGACTCGCCCGAGACGCTCGCCTCGATGCTGGCCGCGCTGTCGGCGTCGGACGCGTTCTGCTTCGACACCGAAACCGACGGCCTGGATCCCAAGATCGCCCGCTTGCTCGGCATCGCCTTCAGCGCCGAAACCGGCACGGGTTACTACCTGCCGTGGACCCATCCGGCATCCGGCATCCGGCATCCGGTATCGGATCTCTTCTTATCCCCAGCCCTCAAGATAGGTCACAATCTCAAGTTCGACCTTGCGATCCTCGCCGCCCAGAGCGTTGCCGTCGCCGGACCGTTTTTCGACACGATGATCGCCCACGCGTTGATCGAGTCCGACCAGCGCCACGGCATGGACTACCTTTCCGAACGCCTGCTCGGCTATTCGCCCATCAGCATCACGGCGCTCATCGGCCCCAAGGGCCCGGACCAGCGCAGCATGGCCGACGTGCCGGTCGCGGACGTTGCCCGCTACGCCGCCGAAGACGCGGACATCACCTGGCAGCTCCGCGAGAAACTCCTGCCGCTGCTTCAGGAGACGGGCCAGGAGAAGGTCTTCCACGAGGTGGAGATGCCGGTGTTGCCGACGCTCGTCGCGATGGAGGGCGAAGGCATCCGGGTCGATGCCGCCGTGCTGGCCGACTTCAGCATCCAGCTCGGCGAGGAGATGGCCTCCGCCGAGTCCGACATCCAGCGATTGGCGGGAAGAGAGTTCAACGTGAACTCGAACAAGCAGCTCGGCGAAATCCTCTTCAATGAACTGAAGCTCGTCGAGAAACCCAAGAAGACCGCCACCGGCCAGTTCGCCACCGATGAACAGACGCTCGCCTCGCTGGTCGGCACCCACGAGATCGTGAAGCGCATCCTCGACTTCCGTGGCGTGTCCAAGCTCAAGAGCACCTACGCCGACGCCCTGCCACAGGCCATCCACGCAAAGACCGGCCGCGTCCACACGAACTACCTCCAGTGCGCCACCGCGACCGGCCGGCTCAGCTCGAACGATCCCAACCTCCAGAACATCCCGATCCGCACCGACCTTGGTCAGGAGATCCGCCGCGCCTTCGTAGGCCGAGTGTCCCTGCCCGGTAAGTCTCCCCCGGATGCCACGCCCGACAGCTCCAACTCGCCGGGCAGGGATGTCCGGCTTACGGACACTGATTGGCGCATCCTCTCCGCCGATTATTCCCAGATCGAGCTCCGCATCATCGCCGCGCTCAGCCGCGAGGAAGCGATGATCGAGGCGTTCAAGAACGGCCAGGACATCCACACCGCCACCGCCGCGCGCGTCTTCGGCGTGATGCCCGGGCTCGTCAGTTCCGAGATGCGGCGCAAGGCCAAGATGGTGAACTTCGGCATCGCCTACGGCATCTCCGCCTTCGGCCTTTCTCAACGCCTCGGCCTTCCGCGCAAGGAAGCCGCCGAGATCATCGAGCACTATTTCCGCAGCTATCCCGGCATCCAGCGCTATATGCAGGAGACCATCGAGTTCGCCCGCGCCCACGGCTACGTCCAGACCGTCATGGGCCGCCGCCGTCTCCTGCGCGACATCAACTCCGGCAACGCCACCATCCGCGGAGCCGCCGAACGCAACGCCATCAACACCCCCATCCAGGGAACCGCCGCCGACATGATCAAGATCGCCATGGCGCGCATCCACGCCGAACTGGAGAAGCGCGACCTCAAGACCAAGCTCCTCCTCCAGGTCCACGACGAACTTGTCTTCGATCTCTATGCGCCGGAAGAAGCCGAGATCCGCGCCCTGGTCGCCGACAAGATGAAGACCGCCCTCGACCTGCCCGTGCCCATCGACGTCGAGATCGGCACCGGGAGCAACTGGCTGGAAGCGCACTGAGTCCGACCCGCTGGCTTGGAGCCTGGTGCCATTCCCACCGCAACCGTTCTGACCCATTGGTGTTCATCTTGAGGAATCCGCCATGACGCTGGAAACGTTGATCAACGCCGCCCGCGAGATCGGGGCGAGCGATCTCCATCTCGAACCTGGCCTGCCCGCCGCGGGCCGCGTCCGGGGCGATCTCCGCGTCTCCGGCGAGCCGTTGCCCGGCCGGTTGCTGATGCAGTTCGCCCGCGAAGTCGCCGGCGAGGAGGGCTGGCAACAGTTTCTCGTCCGCCGTTCCCATGATCTCTCCAAAGTGATCGGCGGTGTGCGCTGCCGGATCAACATCCTCCAGACCGGGCGCGGCGTCGGTTTCGCCATCCGCCTGTTGGCCGGTTTCCAGGCCACGATCGAGTCGCTCAATCTTCATCCCGATCTGAAGAATCTCGGCAGCCATTCCCACGGACTGGTCATCGTCACCGGCGCGACCGGCAGCGGGAAGTCCTCCACGCTCGCGGCCGTCATCCAGGAGATCAACCTCGGCGCGGCCCGCCACATTCTGACCATCGAAAGCCCGATCGAATACGTCTTCACGCCCCGCCGCTCGTTCATCCGCCAGCGCGAGGTCGGACGCGACACGCCCAGCTTCGAGCAGGCTCTCCTCGACGCGCTCCGCGAGGATCCGGACGTGCTCATGGTCGGCGAAATGCGCGATCCCGAAACGATGCGCCTGACCCTGAACGCCGCCGAGACCGGCCATCTCGTGCTCGTGACCATGCACTCCGGCAACGCCGCCGAGGCGTTGGCCCGCATCGTCGGAGCCTTTCCCTCCGAGATCCAGGGAGCGGTCGCCGGACAGCTCGCCGACAGTCTCGTCGCCGTCGTTGCCCAGCGGCTCAAGTTCCGGCCGGACCTCGGGCTCCGCGTGCCCGAATGCGAGGTGCTCACTGCCACGGTCGCCTCGCGCGCCATGATCCGGAACCGTGATTTCTTCAAGCTCGTGTCGGTCATGGAGACCGGCGCCGAAGCCGGCATGTGGACCTTCGCCCGCTATCAATCCTGGCTGGAGCGCCGGACCCAATGGTGCAAGCCGTCCGACCTTCCGCCACCTCCCGCCGAAGAACTCGCCCGCACCGAATTTCCGCCCACCCCGGCCGCCCATTCCACGCCGCCCCTTCGACCGGCCGGTGTTCCGCCGCCACCCGTCGCCGGCAGCCACTCGCCCAAGCCTACGGGTCCAAGCCGCATCGAGATCGACGCCGTGGAGGGCGAGTCCGAAATCCTGCGGCCCAATCGACCTGTTTGATCCGCACTTCAGGAGACGTTCGGATAGCCGTCGAGCGTTCTTGTCCCGTTGGTTCATGTTTCTCTAGTGTCCCCACTCCACCCGATCCCATGAAACGACTTCTCCCTCTCATCTCCCTGCTGTTGGCTCTCTGCGCTTCTTCCGCTCCGGCCGCCGACCCGCAAAAAATCACCCGCACCGAGGACGTGGTCTACGGCCGGAAGTTCGGCACTGCGCTGACGCTCGATGTCTTCGAGCCGGAAAAGAAGAACGGCGCGGCCATTCTCTTCATGGTCAGCGGTGGGTTCTTTTCCAGCCACGAAGCGATCAATCCCGGTTTCTACAAAGCCTTCCTTGATCGCGGCTACACGGTCTTCGCCGTGGTCCACGGTTCGCAGCCCCGGTTCATCATTCCCGAGATCACGCAGGACATTCATCGGGCCGTTCGCTTCATCCGCACGAACGCCGCGCGGTGGGGCGTGGATCCTGATAAGTTCGGCATCACCGGGGCCAGCGCCGGTGGACATCTCTCGCTGACCATCGGCACCCAGGGCGGGCCCGGCGCAGCCGACGCCAAAGACCCGGTCGACCGGGCCAGCAGCGCCGTGCAGTGCGTGGCCTGCTTCTTTCCCCCGACGGACTTCTCCAACTGGGGTTCGGCCGGCGACGACGCGGTCGGGGTGGGAACGCTCGCCAACTTCAAGGCCGCGTTTGGTCCGCGCAGCGATTCGGCCGAAGGCCGCAAGACTTTCGGGCGCAAAATCTCGCCGCTCTATTTCGTCGCCTCGAACATGCCGCCGACGCTCATCATGCACGGCGACGCGGACAAGCTGGTGCCGATCTACCAGTCGGAGGTTTTCAAGAAGCGGTGCGACGAGGTGGGCGTCACCTTCAAACTCATCGTCAAGCCGGGTGGCGACCACGGCTGGGCCGGGATCGAAAAGGATCTCGTGGTGTTCGCCGACTGGTTCGATCTGCATCTCCGGGGTCTGAAGAAATCGGAGTAACGTCTTCGGCGAAGGACGTCCTCGGGCACGGGTTGAAAATGAAGGAGGCTCTTCCACTTGCCTAGTCGGGGGCGAAGCGTGCAAGAGTGTTTCGTGAATCAGTATTCCAATTCGCCCAAACCAATCATGAGCCCCCAAGCACTCGCCAAGACCATCGGTGTCGCCATTCTCCTGTTCGTGGGGATCATCGTCGCCGCCACTTCCACCTACACCGTGTCTCCCGGATTTCGCGGCATCGAAGTCACGCTGGGCAAGGTGTCTCCGGGCTTCAAACCGGAAGGGTTCGGCCTGAAGACGCCTTTCATCACCCAGATCATCCCCGTCGAGATCCGGCAGCGCACCGCACCCACCAAGGCGGCGTGCTATTCCTCCGATCTCCAGCAGGTCACGATGGAATTGAAGGTTCTCTACCGGACGCCGGAAGCGTCCGTGGTGAAGATCTTCCAGGAGTATTCCGGCAGCCCGTTCGACTCGCTCATCGCGCCCCGGGTGATGGAAGCGATGAAGGAGGTGACCTCGCAGATGAGCGCGGAAATGATCGTCAAGCGCCGGGAGGAGATAAAGACCAAGGCGCTGGCCCTGGCGAAGTCCAAGGTCGGCGACATTTTGATGATCGAGGATCTGGTGATCGAGGACATCACCCTGAGCCCCGAACTCGAAACCGCCATCGAAGCGAAGATGGTCCAGGAACAGGAGGCGGCGAAGGCGAAGTTCACCCAGCAGAAGGCGGAGATCGAAGCCGAGACCGCCATCATCAAGGCGAAGGGCGAGGCCGAGGGCATCCGTGTCCGGAGCGAGGCGTTGAAGCTCAGCCCGCAGTTCATCGACCTCCAGATCGTGGAGAAGTGGGACGGCCGCACGCCGCTGGTCATCAGCGGCGGACAGGGCGGCGGGGCGAACATCCTGCTGCCGCTGGACGAGATCCATCGCTCGATGCAGGCGCTGCCGCCTTCTTCACTGACGGCTCCGAATCCCCCGGTGCGCCAGCCATCCCGTTGATCCAATGACTCCCAAGTCCCGGGCGATCCTGTGGTCCGGCGTTCTCGTCGCCCTGGGGATCGCGCTCGTGCTGGTCTTTCCGACCGCGCTCGGCTTCGTCGAGATGGCCGCGCGCGAGCTCCGCTACCTCTGGTGGGTCATCCTCCTGGTGGCGCTGGCCGTGTGGCTGATCTGGGGCGTGGGTCGACGAACGAAATAGTGGAGCCGCGTGGTCCGACGGGACCGCGCGGCTTCATTCCCGGCGGGACACCCGGAGCACCTGCCACCGTGTGCGGCCGAAGTTCAGGCCTGCATAGTCTTCGTGGGTCCAGCTCCCCAGGCCGGCGGGCTGCTCCTTGTCGCGCCAGCGTTCGCGGCCCAAAAGGAGCAGCACTGGGTCGCATTCCTTGACCACCGTGACGACGACCATGGGACCGGGCTTGGCGATCTCCGCTGCCAGTTGCTCCTCGTCGGAGGGGAAGATCCACGAACGACCGGAGTAGAAGACGAGACTCGGTTCCGAGAAGTCATATCCCACCAACCGCGTATCGGCGGAGAGCGCGCGCCAGTCGGCGGCGAAGTGGACCGCCGGATGCACCTGCCGCGCATAATGGCCGAGCGCGAGCGAGCCTCCCGCCACCGCCAGCATTCCGGCGACCCCCAGCCAGACCCGTTCCCCCAGCACGGCGAACGGCAACAGGGTCAACCCCAGCACCGCGAACAGCGCGCCCAGAGACGCGAACCGCATCGCTTCGGTTCCGGCCGGCGGCGTAATGACCGCCAGGACGACGATGCCCGCTGCTGCGATCACCGCCATCGCCCCGGCGAAGACCCGGCCCAACCGCCGGGCACCGCGCATCCGCTCGGGCATTCCCAGGCCTTGTCCCAGCAGCAGGAAGAAGGCGGGAAACGCCGGCAGCACATAGTGCGGAAGCTGCGTCGCGTAGGCGGTGAAGATGCAATACGGCGCCGCCATCCAACTGGTGATCCAGGCGTTGCGCGCGGACCATTTCCGGCGCGCCGCGAAGTAGGCCAGCCCGGCCAGCCCGATCCACGGGAAGAGGCTCAGCGGGGCGGTGCCGAGATAGAAGAACGGCGTGTAGCCCCGGTTGTTGAAGCGGTCGTAACCGCGCTGCACCACATGCTCGCCGACGCCGACGGAGAAGAATCGTCCCTGGGTCACCAGCAACGCCGGCACACCCCACGACGCCATGATGGCCAGAGTCACGAGCAGTCCCCGAAACGGTTTCAGCCGCGACCACGGAAGAGGCTTGCGCCAGAGCGCCCAGCGCATCAGCGCGAGGCCCACCACCGGCACCGCCAAGACGATCGGGCCCTTCGCCAGGAATCCGACGCCCAGACCGAGATACAACGCCCACCACCAGAAACGGAGGTTTGTCCGCGCTTGGCCGGGTTCGGGCGCGAGCAACAGTTCCCCCAGCGCGACCATCACGAGCGCGACGCAGGCGACCATCGGCATGTCCGCCAAGGCCAACCGACCGTGGAGGAACATCTGGACGCAGGTGGCGAGACCCAACGCGGCCAGAAAGCCGGCCCGCGCGTCGAACCAGCGCCGCCCGGTGTGCCACGTCAGCAGCACGAGCAGCAGGGCGGAGACGATCGAATGGAGCCGGGCTCCGAATTCTCCCTGTCCACAGAGCGCATAGCCGGCGCGCATGAGCCAGTAGGTCAGGACCGGTTTGTCGAAGCGGTCCTGTCCGTTGAAGGTGGGCTTGATCCAGTCGGCGCGCTCGACCATCTCGACGGTTGCGCGGGCGAAGCGGGGTTCGTCCCGATCGACCAACGGCAAAGACGCCGTGCCCGGCACGAGCATGAGCAGGACGACCGCGACGAGGATCCAGGGCGCCCACGGGCCGACGATGAGGCGGTTCACGGTGAATGGAGGGAGAGAACCGGAGCCGCCGAAGCGCCGGTCGGTGGATTCAAGCAACAGCGCGCGGCCAGACCGAAGACCACGCCCAGGCACACGCCCAAACAGGCACCCATCAACAGATCGGTCGGATAGTGTCGGTCGAGATAGTAGCGGGACCACGCAACCGCAAAAGCAGCCGCCAGACTCACCGGCCAGGTCTTCGGCAAGACCATCGAGAGACCCGTCGCCATGGCAAAGCAATGGGTCGCATGGCCGGACGGAAACGAGGCCCACGCGGCCCCGAACTTGAACCAGTAGAATCCGTCGACGATGCCTTCGCTGGGTCGCGGCCGACCGAAGACCACTTTCAACACCATGACGATCAGGCCCGCGCCGGCTCCGGCCAAGACGCCGCTGACCGCCCCGTAGATCCATTCCCTGCGGCGCAACGCCCAGCCAAGAGCGCCGACAATCGCGAGCAGGATCAGCGGTCCGAGATGGAATTCACCCCAGTGGCTCAGTGATTCGGCGAGCCGGATCAGCGACGGGTCGCGCCCGGATTTCACCGGCTCCATCCAGCCCGCATCAAACGGCCGCAGAGCCAGGGCGATCGCGAAGCAGCAGGCCAATACAGCCGCCAGGGACTTCCAGCGGGCGACTCCGACATCGCGGGCCGCGCCCAATATCGCGACAAAGGCGCGTCCGGAAAACAGCCGGTCGGTTGCCGGGTTGGATCCGGAACTCGGAGAGGATTGCGGGTTCATGGTCGGTCCAAACCGGGCTCGGGTGCGGAGCGCACCGCCGGACCGGTCGGAAGAGACCATTCCTGTGGAAGGAGCCTCGCCGGGTCAAGCCCGGCACTGCGCTGCCGCACGGGTCTCCCGTCTCCCGTGCTTCAGACCTGGCTCATCATTCAACGCACGGTCCGGTCATCGTCACCATTGTGGACCGGGCTTTCGCCTTGTCGTTCTTGTCCGTACCCGGAACCAACGGCGCCATGGATGCGGAACTCACAGTCCGCTTGGGCCCGGCTCACTTCTTCAACTCGGCGATCTTCTTCTTCAGGTCGTCGAAGGAATAGCGCTCGCGGTTGCTCTCGCCGACGTAGCGGAAGACTTCCTTGCCCGAAGGATCGAGCAAAACCAAAGCGGGGAAGTGGACCGTCTCACCGTGGAACTTATAGCCATCCGGGATGCCATAGGCCTTGGCGAGGGTGGCGTCGGCATCGCGGTAGATGGGGGAATTGTCCGGCATGTCCTTGGCCCATTTCTGGAGGTCCTCGACGGAGTCCGGCTTGATGAAGACCTGTTTCACGTTTGGCAATTCGCCCATGCGCGTGAGGTAGGTGTGGGTATGGCGCAGACAGAAAGGGCACTCGGTCTTGAGCAGGAAGTGGAGCGCGACGTAGCTGCCCTTGGCGGCGGAGAGCTTGAATTCGGAGCCACCCTTGACGGCGGGAAGGGTGAAGTCCTTGGGCGGCCCCGCTAGGAGCGGGGAAGCGGCCAGAAGAAGCGTGACCAGGATTGAAGAGAGGCGGGTGGATTTCATGGTGGTGATCTGTTTCTCGGGTGGGAGCCAAAGGGACTTCGGATTATTCCGGGTCAGATTCCATCCGCGATCCGGGATGGCTCTTGATGACCGCTTATTCCCCCGACCAGCACGGTGCTCCTGTGGCTCCAAGTTGATTTTCCAGATCAGCCGGAGAACCTTCGACACATTCCACTGGTCGACGGCATGAGAATTGCCTCGTTCTTCGTGGTTTCTCGCGTGCCCACCATCATGAACCTATGTCGGATCGCAGGGGTTGTTCTCGGAGCCGTCCCGCTGGCGGTGGTGATGGTTCTGTCTGTCAATGCCGCCCAGCCGCTTGCTCCGGCGCCTTTGGGCCATCGTGAATTCAGACCCGGGAGCATCACCCGCAGCGAGGATCTGCCGACCGGCCGCCTGCGCACCCGCATCGAAGGGCTTCCCACCTACGCCCGAACCCGGGCGGTGTCATGGCTGCGAGATTTCCATTTCACCGATCTGGACCTGGACACGCTGCACGCCGATCCGGACGGAGGCATCTACTACGAAGATCCGGCCGACCTTCCAGCCGAGCCGGGCACCTCCGCCAGCGAACCGGTCGCCGCCGCCGCCGCCGTCCCGGTGTCGCCCTTCCCCGCCGCGCTCGTCTTCCACAGCCGTCCCGGTTCGGCCAACGTCCTCTTCCTGAACTTCGCCGGGGACACCATCTCCGGCACCTCTTGGAACACGTCGGTCGGGCGTTCCAGCATTCCCGCCGTGGCCTTCAGCTCCGACGCCGATCTCACCACCTACAGCGATTCCGAACAGGCCGTCATCAAGCGGGTCTGGGAACGGGTGGCGGAGGACTACGCGGCCTTCGACATCGACGTCACCACGGCGCGTCCGGCGGCCTTCAACAGCCGCACCGCCATGGCGCTCATCACGCGGCACACCGATGCGAACGGCGCCAGCAATCCTTCTTCGACCAGCGGCGGCGTGGCCTATGTGAACGTGTTCGCCACCGGCAGCTACGCGAACTACCGCCCCGCCTGGATCTACGCGGACAACCTCGGGAACAACGAATCCTTCATCGGCGAGGCGGCCGCCCACGAGATCGGCCACAACATGGGCCTGAGCCACGACGGCCGGACCGACGGCAAGGAATATTACGGCGGCCACGGGAGCGGGGAAACCTCCTGGGCCCCGATCATGGGCACCGGCTACAACCACAACGTCAGCCAATGGTCCAAGGGCGAATACTATCTCGCCAACAACACGCAGGACGACCTGGCCGTCATCGCCGCCAAGCTCTCCTATCGGCGCGACGACCACGGCGACACGGCGGCGACCGCCACCGCACTGGTCCTGACCGGAGGCACGAACATCGTCTCGACCACCCCGGAAACGGATCCTTCCAACACCTCTCCGGCGAACAAGGGCGTCCTGGAGCGCAACACGGACGTGGACATGTTCTCCTTCATCACCGGCGCCGGCACCATCAGCCTGGCCGTCAATCCCTGGATTTCGCCGGCCGACACCCGCGGCGGCGACATCGACCTCCAGCTGGATCTCTTTGATGGATCGGGCTCCTTGGTTCTCTCGACCAACCCGGTCGGCCAGACCTCGGCCCGCATCACCGCAACCCTCCCGGAGGGCGCCTATTTTCTGCGCGTCAGCAACGTCGGGGTCGGGGATCCCTTCAGCTCCGCTCCGACCGGCTACACGGCTTACGGCGGCGTGGGCCAATACTTCATCAGCGGCTACGTCATCCCCTCGGGCTACGTCGCGCCACCGCAGGCCGAGGCGATTCTGGCGGACCTCACCGGGACCGGAGTTTCCGCGCATGGGTTCACGGTCACCTACACCGACAATCTGGCGATCGACGTCTCCAGCCTGGATTCCTCCGACATCCGGATCACTGGTCCGAACGCCTATGACAAGGGAGCGCTTTTTATCGGCGTCGACCAACTGGCGAACGGATCGCCCCGCGTCGCCACCTATGCGGCGCCGGCACCGAACGGCTCGGTCTGGACACCCGCCGACAACGGGCTCTACACCGTGGAGCTCCTCGACGGAACCGTCTCCGACACCGAAGGGTCGGCGGTTGCGGGAAAAGTCCTCGGCCAGTTCACCGTCGCGGTTTCCGCCGCCGTCTACGTGGCCAACATGGACACGGACCCGGGCTGGACCTTCGGCGGCCAATGGGCCTATGGCACCCCGAACTACAGCGGCTCCGGACCGACCGGCGGCTACACCGGCTCCAGGATCATCGGCTACAATCTGGGCGGCAACTATGCGAACAACCTCGGCACCGTCTACGCCACCACGCCCCGGATCGACTGCGGCAACGCCGCTGCGCTGACGCTGCGCTTCCGCCGTTGGCTCGGGCTGGGCAACCGCGACACGGCCCTCGTTCAAGTCTCCACCAACGGCTCAGCCTGGTCCTCGCTCTGGTCCACCACGCGCACCGTGAACGACGGGTCATGGCAGGAGATCCAATACGCCCTGCCAGCATGGACGGCTGGCAGCCACCGCCTCCAACTACGCTGGGGTCTGGGCTCGGACTCCGCAGGCAACAGCATCGGCTGGAACATCGACGACGTCGAAATCCTCAGCGGCGGCGCGCTCGACACCGTGCCGCCCACCGCCTTGCTGAGCGTCGCAAACATCACGGCCGCCGGCTCGCCCAGCCAATCCTTCAGCGTCACCTACAGCGACAACGTCGCCGTCAGCGTCGCTTCTCTGGGCGACGGCGACCTGCGGGTGACCGGTCCCAACGGCTATTCGAATCTTGTGGCGTTCGCCGGTGTGGACTCGGCGCCCGACGGCTCTCCGCGCACCGCCACGTATTCCGTTCCCGCCCCGGACGGAGCCTGGAGCCTCACGGACAATGGCACTTATCATATCACTCTGCTGGAAGGCGCAGTGACCGACATCTACAACAACCCCGTCGCCGAATCGGCGCTCGGCGCTTTCACCGTGGCGATCCCCGTGGAAGCGCCGTTCCTCATCGTCAGTCCGTCGGTGTTCAGCATCGCCGAAGGCGGCACCAACCTCTTCCAGGTTCGCCTTTCCTCCGCACCTGCCGTGCCCGTCTCCTTCGTGGTCACTCATGCCAGCGGCAGCACCAATCTCCTCGTCGAATCCGGCGCCACCAATGTGCTAGACGCCTCCAATTGGTCCACGGGCGCGACGGTCACTCTCGCGGCCTTGCCCGATCCGGATCAACTGGACGGCGATGCCGTCTTCTCCGTGACGGCCACCGGACTGGACAGCGTCGCGGTCTTCGTCACGGAGCTGGACACCACTCCCGATGCCACCTTGATCGCCACGGTCAACGACCCTGCCTGGGGTTTCGTCACCCCGACCAATCTCACCGTGGGTGTTGCGGCCGAAGCCATCCTCACCGCCACTCCCGCTCCCTACTACGAGTTCGTCGGCTGGAGCGGCGACGCCTCCGGATCGGACAATCCGCTGACCCTGACGGTCCGGTCGAACCTGCTCGTCGAAGCCCGGTTCGCGGAGCTTGTGACGACGAACCATCCCACGCCCCAAGTGTGGCTGGCGGAGCACGGTGCCACCGGCGACTTCGAGTCCGCAGTCGTTCTGACTGGAGCGAATGGATTGCCGCTCTGGGAGAGCTACGTCGCCGGGCTTGATCCGCAGGACCCGGCGAGCCAGCTGCGTCTGCGATCGGTGCAGGACCAGGTCTCCGGAAAGATCGTCCTCAGTTGGGATGCCGTCGCCGGGCGGATCTACACTCTCTGGTCCGGCACGAACCTGGTGGACACGCTCGAGCCGCTCACTCCGCTCGAAGGTTTGGCTTTTCCAACCCGAAGCAGCACCAACTCCGTGTCGCCGGAAGAGCCGTTGCGCCTCTTCCGCCTCGAAGTCTCGCTCCCCTGAATGCAGCTCCAGTGGTGGACAGCGGCATCCGACTCGGCCAAGTTGCGTCGTTTTGCGAATGCTTCCACGAGTTGCCTCCAGCATGTTCAAGATCGTCGCAGGGTTGATCGCCCCGCTCATCGGCCTTTCGGCCTCGGCCGACATTTCCCTTTCACCTTTTTCCGATGCGGCGTCCGGCAGCCGCGTCGTCGTCGTCCACGACGACTCCGCCACCGAGACCCTCCAAGCCAGACCGGCCGTCGTGAAGACCATGATCCGCGACGGCATCGCCCGGCTCACGGGCAAGACCAACGCCGTCGCCGCTTGGCTCAGTCTTGTGTCCACGAACGACCGGGTGGTCATCAAGGTCTTCTCCACCCCCGGAGCCAGCAGCGGCACCCGCCTGCCCTGTGTCGAGGCCGTGGCTCTGGACCTGATCGAGGCCGGAGTCGCCAAGACCAACATCACGATCCTCGATCGCCGGATGAGCGATCTCCGCGCCGCGGGCTATCCCGCGCTGGCCGAAAAGCTGGGAGTGAACCTGACCGGCAGCGTGGAGGCCGGCTTCGACACGAACGCGGCCTACGAAAACCCCATCCCCGGGACTTTGCTGGCCGGCGACACGGAGTTCGGACGGACCGGCGAAGGCATCGGCCGGAAGTCCTACATCACCAAAGCCATCACCCACGCGGACAAGATCATTTCGATCGTGCCCCTGCTGAACAACAACGACGCCGGCGTCACCGGCCACCTCTTCAGCACCTCCCTCGGTGTCGTGGACAACGCCCACCGTTTCGAAGGCCGGACCGACCGCCTCCTGTCCGCCCTTCCGGAAATCTACAGCCAACCCCAGATCTTCGACCACGTGGCCCTGAACATCACCGACGCCTTGATCTGCCAATACCAGGGCGAGAACCGCAGCCTCCTCCACTACTCGATTCCGCTCAACCAGTTGTGGTTCAGCAAGGACGCCGTCGCTCTCGACACCCTCGCCCTCGTCGAACTCGAACGGCAGCGCGACATCGCCAAAATCGCGAAAGCACCCGTTCCCACCGAAATCTACGCCAATGCGGAGCTGATGGAGCTCGGTGTCGCCAATCCCCGCCGGATCCGCATCGAAACGATTCCCTGAACCTCGCCGTTCAAGTTTTTCTCGTTCCCGACGATACACCCGTGCAGATGGAACGCCGTGTGCGTTTCTCAGCCTTGGCAGGCTTTGCACCATGAAAATCGTCCCCAATTGGTTCGATCTCGTCGTTTTGACGCTCTTGATTCTCGGAATGATCCGGGGTCGCAAGCTTGGCATGTCCGGCGAGCTCCTCCAGCTGCTTCAATGGGCGGGCATCGTCGTGATCGGCGCCTATGCGAACGACCCCCTAGGCCGTCAGATCAAAGGATTCCTGCCACTCGGCCTCGGGTGGTGCAAGGTGATCGCCTACCTGTCCATTGCCCTGGTCATCGTCACCGTCACCGGGATCATGCGGACCAAAATGGGCGAAAAACTCGTCAGCAAGGACATCTTCGGCAGAGGCGAATACTATTTGGGCATGATGGCGGGTGTCCTTCATCACGCCCTGATCATTGTCGCAGCGCTCGCCCTGCTGAATTCCGCTTCCTACTCCAAGGCCCAGATCGAGGCCGCTAGAACCCGGGCTGTGGCCAATCTCGGCAGCGATTTCTTCGGCTGGGCCGCTCCCGCCCGCATCCAGCGAGCTGCTTTTTCGGAATCCGTGGTCGGACCCCCGGTGAAATCCTACATCGGCCATCTTCTCATCAGCCCCATTGGCCCGACCCAAGTCGCCTCCGTCGAGACTCTGGGACAGCGGACCAGCCGACAGTTGAACGAAATCATCGGTCACTGACGGAAAATAAGCGCCGGGCGAGAGGACGGAGGAGCCGGGCGGTCAATCGCTGACTGCTTTTTTGGAAGGCGTTATTCTTGGTTTTTACGCCGCCCGGCTCCCAGTTTTCAGTTGGAAAGACGATCGTTTCCGACCGTCTGAGCCCAAGGATGCACCCTCCGTGCCACCACCCTCAATCGACGTTTCAGTGTCATTTTGGGCTCAGCTTTTGTCAGTCTGGGCAAAACACTGCCGTTCCAGGCGGGGTAGGGACCACTCCGTCCAAACCGCGACACCGCGCAAGAATTCACGCCCGGCCCATTCCCAGTCCCGGAATGGATTGTTAAGCTGGGCACGTGCAAGACGCCTATCTGCGACTGCTGGACGGAACGATCCACCACTTGGAGTCGCTGCGAGACTCCGGCGTCAGCCATCTCCGCGTCGCTCCTCAGACCCTGGCGGCCTTGGCTTCGCGGCCTCGGCCCAGTGCGCCCGCGATCGCCTCCCCGGCTCCGGTTCGCCCCATGGCTCCGGCTCGGCTCCAGCCCATCGCGCCTCCCTCTTCGCATCCACGCCCCAGCCGACCTGCCGAACGGGGGATTGAACCGGTCGCCCCGCTGGCCGCGGCTCCCGTCACCTCCCCCGCGGAAAAAGCCGCCGCCATGGCCCAGGTCCGCGAGCGGGCCCTCGTGTGCCAGAAGTGTCCCAATCTGGCCGCCGCCCGCACCCAGGTGGTCTTCGGCGTTGGCGACATCGACGCCCAGCTGATGTTCGTCGGCGAAGCCCCCGGAGCCGATGAAGACGCCGCCGGCGAGCCGTTCGTCGGCAAGGCCGGCCAGCTCCTCACGAAGATCATCCAGGCCATGGGCCTCGGCCGCGACCACGTCTACATCGCGAACATCCTCAAGTGCCGCCCCGACACCCCAGGGGAGACCGCTGGCAACCGCAAGCCGACCTTGGCCGAGATGAAGACCTGCTCGCCCTACGTCCTCTCGCAGATCGATCTCATCCAGCCCAAGGCCATCGTCGCGCTCGGCGGCACCGCCGTGGAAGGGCTTCTGGGCAACTTCACCGGGATCATGCGGCTGCGGGGCAACTGGCAGACCTTTCGCGGCATCCCCGTCATGCCCACCTACCATCCGGCCTTCCTCCTCCGCAACCAGTCCATGGAGGAGAAGCGCAAGCTTTGGGAAGACATGCTCAAGGTGATGGAGCGCCTCCGGATGCCCGTCAGCGAAAAGCAGCGGGGATTCTTCCTCAAACCCGCCGGCCCGTGAATGCGGTCTCCATCACCGAGTCTCTCTATCGAATGCCTACTCTTTTCCAGCACGCCACGGCCTTCGCAGCCATGGTCCTTTTGTTGGCCGGATGCGCCGGATTTCACCACCCCACCAAGACCCCGATGACCCTTCGCGTGATGACCTACAACATCCACCACGGCGAAGGCCTGGATGGAAAGGTGGAC
Source organism: Verrucomicrobiota bacterium (assembly GCA_038209745.1). Classification (GTDB taxonomy): domain Bacteria; phylum Verrucomicrobiota; class Verrucomicrobiia; order Limisphaerales; family CANJSG01; genus CANJSG01. Next base: position 7,057 of record JBBQXJ010000048.1, on the reverse strand, counting down.
CTGCTGCGCATCGCCGAACTCATCCGCGACGAAAAGGCCGACATCGTCGCCCTCCAGGAAGTGGATCGCGGCGTCGCCCGCACCGCGAAGCGCGACCTGCCGGCGGAGCTCGCCGCGCTCACCGGCATGACCGCCGTTTTCGCCAACAACTACCACTTTCAGGGCGGCGAATACGGCAACGCCATCCTCAGCCGATTCCCCGTCCGCCGCTGGACCAACACCCACTATCGCATGCTCATCCCCAACGAGCAGCGCGGCATCCTCCAGGCGATCCTCGATGTCGGCGGCCGCGAAGTCGTCTTCATGAACACCCACATCGACTACCGGCGCGACGACAAGGAACGCTGGGCCAACCTCGACGAGATCGAAGGCCTCGCCGCCCAGTATGCGGGAACGCCCGTCCTCCTCTGCGGTGATTTCAACTCCGTGCCCACCAGCCGCATCATCCAACGCCTAACCAACACGTTCGACGACACCTGGGCCAAAGTCGGCGAAGGCGAGGGCCTGACCATCCCGGCGAACAAACCCACCAAACGCATCGACTACCTCTGGGTCACGAAGGACGGACCGATCAAGCCGCTGAAGAGCTGGGTGCCCGTCACGGAAGCGTCGGATCACCGTCCCGTGATGGCGGAGTTCCGGATGGAGTAAGCGCCGGATTTTCGGGCATAGGGCACCAAACTAAGGGCCCAACAATCAGCGAGGACTTGTGAGATTTCAGCCGGACCCCATCTCCCGACCGAGCATCACGACTGGACAAGCTCGCCGCGATGTCCAACCGGATCTTTGACCTCAGCCCGCCGTCCCCACTCTAAGTCCCTGGGCGCAGAAACGACGCCACTTTGATACTCGTTTAGGGCGGTGATTGTCGAATCGACCGAAGCAACCGTGAACCCAATTCGAGTGCCAAGTGTTGAAGGGTCGCCGTCGGTTTGCGGGTAAAGTCCGAACACGCCTCCCGGCAACTCCGCAAAATAATGGTCAGGCCCAGACCCGTGTTTGTGCAGCTTAAACTCTAGCCCGATTTACGAGTACAATTCGGCCGTTTTCTCGATTTTCACTGATCTGAGCTCTAAAAAATTTAGAACGATATTCCCCGTGTGCAGTTACCCCTCCAGTACCGCCGTCCCCTGGAAGTCGAAGCGGAACCGAACTTCCTTCAGCCCCGCCTCGCGCATGACGTGGCGCAGCTTCGCCTTGCCTTCGTCCGCGTAGAACATGAGGAAGCCGCCGCCGCCAGCCCCGATGATCTTGCCGCCGAGGGCGCCGTTCGCCATGGCCGCGTCATACCATTCGTCGATCTGGCCGTTGCTCATGTTGCCGCTGCGCTCCTTCTTCCGGCGCCAATGCACGTCCATCAGCCGGGCGAACTCGTGCAGGTTGCCCTTTTCCATCGCGGCGGCGCTCTGTCGGCCGAGGTCCTTGATGAAGTCCAGGTTCTCGGTCATCGCCAGGTCGTCCTGCTTCGACTTGTCGTGCTGCTCCTTGAGAATGGACGAGGCGGAGCGGCTGTAGCCGGTGAAGAAGAGCAGGAGGTTGTCCTCCAGATTGTAGGCCGTCTCTTCCGAGAGCTTGAGCGGCCACGCCTTCACGTTGCCGTCCTTCTGGAACTCGAAGCAGGTGAGTCCGCCGTAGGCCGCGATGTATTGGTCCTGCTTGCCGATGGGTTCGCGCAGCCGGTTCAGCTCGATGTAGCAGGCCTGCGCGGCGAGCTCGGAGGGATGGACGAGGTTCTTCTTGTAGGTATGCAGCGCCTTGAGCAGCGAGGTGGTGAAGCTGCCGGAGGAACCGAGCCCGGTCCCGGCGGGAATGTCCGCCATCGAGGTCATCTCCAGATACGACCCGTCCACGCCCACCAGATCGAAGGCTTCACGGATGATCGGGTGCTCGATCTCGGACGCGGACGCGACGCGTTCCAGCTTGGAATACTTCACGATCAGGTCCGAGACGAAGGTCTGGTGGAGCGTCGTGTAGATGTATTTGTTGATCGCCGCCGCCACGAGGAAACCGCCGTGGCGTTCGTAGTAGGAGGGAAGATCCGTGCCGCCGCCGCCGAGGCTGATGCGCAGAGGTGAGCGCGTGATGATCATGGGAGGGCTAGGAGACGCGGAAATGACCGGGGAGAAAAGGGGAAACCGGGCGGCAAGCCCGAAGTCCGGAGGCCAAAGTCCGCACCGAGCCTGGGCCTTTCCTTCGGGCTTCGCGGCGCGCCACACGGGGCTTGCGGTTCCAGCGGCCCGGCCTGCACATTTTCTTCCACGGCCGCCGTCGAGCCGAAGCCAAAAATAATGGACGCCTCCCACCACGCCAATCTGTCCGTCGCCGTGGCGCTCGCCGCGGGTGTGCTGGTCCAATGTATTTCCAGATCGCTGCGACTTCCGGCGATCGTTGGCCTGCTCGCGATCGGTGTTCTGCTGGGACCCGACTTCCTCAACTGGGTCCAACCGCAATCGCTCGGCACCGGTCTCTACGGTCTCGTCGATTTCGGCATCGCGATCATCCTCTTCGAGGGCGGCCTCAACCTCCAGCTGCGCCAGATCCGCAAACAAGAGGGACCCATCCGGAAACTGATCACGCTGGGCGCCATGGTCACTCTGGCCGGGGCTTCCGTCGCCGCCCGCTTCTGGCTCGGGATCGAATGGAAGACGGCGTTTCTCTTCGGGAGTCTCGTCGTCGTGACCGGGCCAACGGTGGTGGGTCCGCTCTTGCGCGACATGCGGCTGCACCCCCGGCTCAAGACGATCCTCGAAGCCGAGGGAGTGTTGATCGATCCCGTCGGCGCTGTGCTCGCCGTCGTGGTGCTGCAGCTTGTGACGGCTCCGTCCTCGGGAACGATGCTGAAGAGCCTTGTCGGCGGCGTCGGCAGCGTGGGCTTCGGCCTGGCCGCCGGACTGGTCTGCGGTTTCGCCTTGAGCCATCTGCTCCGCTGGAAGTGGATCGTCCCGGCCGGCTATGAAAGCATTCTCACCCTCGGCGCGATCGTGTTGATGGTGCCGGGGTGCGATCTCGTCGCCCCCCAGAGCGGCATCCTGGCGGTGACCATCGCCGGCATGGTCGTCGGCAACCGACCCATCACGGGCGATCGGGAGCTCCGCGAATTCAAGGACCAGCTGACCCTGCTGATGGTCGCGATGCTTTTCGTCCTTTTGGCGGCGAACGTGCGGATGGACCAGGTGAAGGCGCTGGGCTGGGCCGGCGCCGGCGTGGTCGCCACTCTCGTGCTGGTCGTGCGCCCATTGGGCGTCCTCCTCTCCACCGCGGGATCGGATCTCCCGATGCGCGACCGCTTTTTCCTGGCCTGGGTTGCTCCCCGCGGAATCATCGCCGCCGCCATCGCCTCGCTGACCGTCCAGGCGATGGCCGAGCACAATCTCCCCGGCGGCGACATGCTCCGGGCCCTCGTTTTCCTCACCATCACCAGCACGGTGGTGCTGGCCGGCTTGACGGCCCGGCCCGTCGCCTCGCTCCTTCGCCTGCGGTTGCCGGAGCGCAATCGCGTGGCCCTTCTCGGGGCCGAGGCGCTCGGTCGCCGGCTGGCGGCGATGCTGCGCGACCAGAACGTGTCGGTCGTCCTGCTGGATTCGGACCCGCTTCGCTGCAGCCTCTGCGAAGCCGAAGGCCTTCAGGTCGTTTTCGGCGACGCTCTCCAGGACCGCACCATGATGCGCGCCCAGTTCGAGCTGGTCGACTCGGCCATCGGCATAACCAGCAACGAGCATCTGAACCGCCGGTTCACCCGGGTGGCGCGCGAAAGCTTCCGCGTGCCCCGTGCCTTCATCGCCATTACTCCCGGCCGCGCGGAGCAGGTCCGCCCCGTGGGCCACCATCATCCTCCCGAGCCGCTGTTCGAAGTGGGCCATGACCTCGAACGCTGGGACGTGCGCGTCCGCCAGAACGCCGCCGACCTGGTCTACCTCGTCTATCAGGCGCCGGACAATCGACCGCCCCCGCCCGCCGCCACCGAGGACACCACGTCGTCCCGCAGCAAGGAGATGCACATCATGATGACCGTGAAGCGGGGGACCAAGGTGCAGCCCATGTCGCAGAAATGGGCCCCGAAGAACGGCGACATCGCCGGGGTGCTCCTCCACAAACCCGAACGCGAAGCCGCCCTCGCCTCGCTCGCCGCCCACGGTTGGATCCCGCCGGAAGACGTGGTCGCTCCGACGAAAAAAAGAGCGACGACCGAGCTTCCGACCATCCGTCCCGCGAAGAGCCTTGGCGAGCCACCAGGCTCCAATCCATGAAGGCGCTGCTTGTCTTCATGCGGCTCCGCGTTGGTTTGGCCTCGATCCAGCCGCTTCATCCGCTTGGAGCCGCCCTGCACCTTCGCGCTCCTTCTGCCTGTTCCCGTCCGGTTATCGCCTTGGTCCCGCGTAGATCTTCTCCACCACGGCCAGCACCGCGCGGGCCTCCTTCAATCCCGGCTCCGGAGTGCGCCCCAGCCGGATGTCCTCGAAGAACGCGTCCATCTCCAATCGCCACGACTCGTCGCCGCGCGGGTATTCGAAGACGGTCGTTTCTGGCGGGCCCATCTGCGGAAGCATCTTGTAGTGGGTGAGTCGCTCGACGCCGTAGCTGCCGCCGAGTCCCTCCCAGTGGAGCTTCGCGTCGCGACCGTAGATCTCGAGGCTGAAGAGGTTCTTCCACTCCGTGCAGCTCACGTGCAGCCAGGCGGTCTTGCCCTCGGCGTTGCGCAGGCTGAGGAACGCGTTGTCATCGACCGGCATGTCCCAGAAGTAGGTCGCCGTGTGGCCTTCCACCGTGGCGAAGTCGCCGAGGAAGATGCCGGCCAAGTCGATCAAATGGACTCCTTGATCGATGAGTTCGCCGCCACCGGCCAGCTTGGGATCCGCGCGCCATTCCTTGTCGTAGCCGATGCGTCCGCCCTGCCCGTAGCGCCCGCGCAGGAACATGATCGGACCCAATGCGCCGCTGCGGAAGATCTCCAACGCTTTCAAGCACGCGGGGTGGTATCGGTGGTTGTAGCCGATGCGGACCTGCACCCCCGTTTCCTTGGCCGCCGCTAGGAGCGCGTCGATCTCGGCCACGGAAATGGCGCCGGGCTTTTCCAGCAACACGTGTTTGCCCGCGCGCACCGCCTGGAGCGCGATGGGCGCCAAGGCGGCGTTGAGCGTGGCGATCAGGACCACGTCCACATCCGCCGCCGTGACGGCTTGCTCGACGGAATCAGTAGCGCGGCAGCCGGGACTGAGCGTGGCCAGTTCCTGGGCGCGGGCGAGGTTCAGATCGCACGCGACCATCACGCTGCCGCGAGGGAGAAGATTGAGGCGCTTGCGGCCGACGAGGCCGCAGCCGATGAGGGCGACGCGATGTGGGGGCATGGTAATCAAAGGGACAATCCGTGAATCGTGCTGGTGGCACAGGCGCCCTCGCCTGTGCCACTAGGCGTCGCTTCGGCCGCGACGGAAGAAGAGGGCTTCATTTGGTCAGCTCCATTTCTCCCCGCGATCTTCGGGCACGATGCGGCGAAGGCAGTAGATGTCGGACGACGCCAGCTTGGACTTGTGCTCGTGCATCGTCTTCCACGGATCCCACTGCGCGCTGATCAAACGGCCGGTGATGCCGTCGCTTTCCGCGCTGGCCAGATAGACGGCGAGCCCCGCGCCGAGATCGAGCGAGACGGCGCCTTCGTCGGCCCACTTCTTGTTCTTGGCGTAGAAGGCTTCTCCGACCTTGTCCGGACCGGCTTTCAAGACCTGCTCGACGAAACGCGTCTTCAGCGCGCCGGGCGCGATGGCGTTCACATCGACATGATGCGGCTTCAGTTCTTCGGCCAAGGTTTCCATCAGGCGCACGACGGCGGCTTTGGACGCGGCGTAGGCGCTGATGTTCGGGATGGGATTGGTCGCGCCGCCGCCGGAGAGGATGACCATCTTGCCGCGTCCGGTCGCCTTGAAGTGCGGGATGACCGCGCGCGCCGGGAGCAACACGCCGTAGAGATTGATCTCGATGGCGCGGGTCCACTCCTTCCAATCGACGGACTCGGTCGGACCCATCGGTCCATAGATGCCGGCGTTGTTCACCAAAACGTCGAGCGAACCCAGCTCGCGGAGCGCGAAAGCGACGAGGTCGTTGACGTCCGGCTCGGAGGAAACATCGCAGCGCCGGCCTAGCACCTTCTGTCCCGACGCCGCCTGCTGCGAGAGCTCGGCGACGGTCGCGGCCAACACCGCTTCATCGCGGGCGCAAAGAACGAGGTTGGCGCCTTCGCGGAGGTAGTGCTCGGCGATGCGGCGGCCGAGGCCCTGGCTGCCACCGGTGATGAGGGCGTTGAGTCCTTTGAGTTTCTGGGTCACGGGTCAGAGGATGGTTTTGATGCCGTAAGCGGGGAAGCGTTCATCGGCGGTGACCACGACCAGGTCATGGAGCAGCGCGGTGGCGATGATGAAGCGGTCGCAGGGATCGGTGTGGATCGTGGGGAGGCCAACGGCGCGGATGGCGACGGAAAGATCCATTGGGAGCACGGCCAAACCGAAATGCGCCACGATTCCTTCCATCCATTCCTGTGGAGGCCCCGGAAGCCGCAACTGGCCGGAATGGGCTTTAAGGGCGACTTCGAATCCGGTCACGGCGGAGAGAAACAACTCGGGGGCTTCGGTAATCTGTTTGAGCGTCCTCCGGGTCAAGCGGGGGTTGCCTTCGGCCAGCCAGAGGAGGGCGCAGGTATCGAGCAGCATCAGTCCTCCTGCGGCCATTCTTCAGGCGTGAGCGGTTCGGTAGGATCATAGTTGATGACGATCTTGCTCAGGATGGGATGCAGCTTGAAGACATTGCGGCGAACGGGCTTGTGCGGGGTGAGATCCGCCACGGGTTTGCCGTTGCGGCAGATGAGCACGCGTTCGCCGTCCTTTTCCACCCGGGCCAGCAGGCTGGAAAGGTTGGTTTTCGCCTCGGGAAGCGCTGAATAAAGGCTTGGTTGGAGGGAGTCGTGGTTTTCTGGAAGACGGCGGGTCAAAAAGGAGGCTGCCGGGCGGAGGCGGCAGGGTCTTCGAGGCCGGGCGGGGGCCGCAGGGCTGAAGGTTTCGGCGAACCG
>JBBQXJ010000047.1:0-35761 GCA_038209745.1 Verrucomicrobiota bacterium | reverse complement strand
TCCGTGCGACACGGCCCTCGGTTTCATCGGGGGCATCCTGTGCGGCGCGGACAAGCTCTCGCGGGTGGCGCACCTGGCGCACGATCCGGCCGTGGCCGAGGTGCTGGGCATCGAGGCGATCCCCAGCCAATCGACCCTCTCGCGGTTCTTCGCCCGCTGTGGGCGGAGCGCCGCCGAGGCTCTGAGCGGGTTGCACGCCTGGGCGATGCGCGAACTGCCGGAACGGACCGAGGGCTGCACGCTGGATCTGGACTCGTTTTCCCTGGTCCACGAGGACAGCCAGCAGGAGGGCGTGCGCGCGGGCTACACCCGCAAGGGCCTCAAACCCGTGCCACCGGCCCATCGTGGCGGCCCTGGCCGAGGTGCCGCTGGTCGCGCACTTCTGGCTGCGTCCGGGGCAACACCGCCTGCGTCAGCGGCGCGCCCACCTTCCTCGGCGACACCCTCGCCCGTTTGTCGGAGAGCGTGCGGGTCTCGTTGGTGCGCGCCGACAGCGGCTTCTGCACCCGCGGGATGATCGCCGAACTGGAAGCCCGGAGCCTGCACTACATCATGACCGCCGCCCTGCGCGCGCCGGTGCGCACGCTCTGCCGCCATGACGACACGGCCTGGACGCCCACCGGCGTGCCCGGCATCGAGGTGCAGGAAGTCGCCCACGAGGAAGGCCGCCTCGTCGTCCTGCGCCAGCGGGTCGGCGACCGGCCGAACGCGGGCGGCAAAAAGCTCCTGGAGGTGCCCGGTTACAAGTTCCAGGCCCCGCGCACCAACCTGTCCGCCGCCCTCGGGCCGTCGTTTCAAATCGTCGTAGACGTCGAGTTGGGTCCGAATTTTGCCGACGAATAGCAGGCTCGTCATCCCGACGCCATGTTGGCCCAGCTCGCAGCCCGTCTGCTGTATTTGCCTGATCTTCTTCCTTTTGACCTGCTCGTAGCTGGCGTGCCCTGCACCTCCCACTCAAATCTGGGCCGGGGCGAAGAAGAGGTTGGCCGGTAAGCCCGAAGTGGGCGACATAGGCGACCTTTTCGTCCCCGTTCTACGGCTCGGCTCCGACCGGTTCGCGGCAGCTGTGGTGTTGGAGAACGTGGCGGGCTTCGGCGACAGCCTCGCCGGACGGCTCGTGGTCTCCGGCCTGAGGAAACTCGGCCACCGGGTCGCCGCCACGATGCTGTAACCGAACGCGGAATGGGGCGAGATCGAGGACCGGAAACGCTGGATGCTCGTGGCGACGTTGGACCGGCCTTTCATGCTGGTCGTACATGAGGTTCGCTGCCTCACCCCGTTTGCGGCGTTCCTTGCTACTCCCGATGTGGACAGGGATTGGGCCGATGCGGAACAGATCAAACGGACCATCTCCGGTCTGGTGAACCATTGGGAACGTCATCGTGCGCTTTGTCATAGATTCGACTTCTCGCTCATGGACGTCTCGGAAGCCTGTCTCCCTGTCATCCCGAAGTCCTATCATAAGATCAATACCGACCCCTTCCTCCGAACGCCCTTTGGGCCGTGCCTTCTGCGCCAGTCGGAAATCGAACACCTCCACGGCTGCAAACTGCTCACCGACCCCTACGCCAACGCCGTCGCCATCCTAGGCCTTTTACTAATCACCGGTCGGAACGGACGAAAGGTTGGCTCCGACACCGTCGAGTTTTCGGCGTCGATGCGCGCGACATAAACAAAAAAAGCGGCGGGACCGAGGTCCCGCCGCTGGAGATCTTAGGGAATTGGTCAGGCTTTCTTGCCGCGAGCCGGCTTTGGCGCTTCGGCGACCGGTTCAGGCTCCGGAGGAGGAAGGGGAGTCAAGCTCTCGACCCGGACCGTGACGGAGCAATGGACTTCAGGATGCAAACGCATCTCAACCTGATGATCGCCAAGGGAGCGGATAGGTTCCGTGAGATGGACCTTCTTCTTGTCGAGCGTGATGTCGAATTGGGTTTTGAACGCTTCGACGATCGTCAGGCTGGTTACGGAGCCGAACATCTTGCCGTCATCACCCGTCTTGACGACGACGACAGTGATCAGCTTTGAGAGGCTCTTGGCCAATTCGGCCATCAAGCTGTGATCGTGCGTCTCGCGCTCGGTGCGGCGCTTTTGGAGAACCTCGAGCTGGCGCTTGTTGGCCCGTGTAACGGGAATCGCGAGGCTTTGAGGGAGGAGGAAGTTGCGGGCGTAGCCGGCAGCGACCTTGACTTGGTCGGACTCGCCGCCGAGACCCACGACATTGTGGGTAAGAATCACATTAATCTTGGCCATAGAAAAACTTGTATTTAGCGGGTTTGAGCGGTTCAGAACGGGACGTCATCGTCTTGGGGAGGAGCGTCTGAATAAGGGATTTCGGTCGCCTGCGAAGAAGGTGCTGGGCGGGACGGACGGGGTGCTGGTCCGCCAACGGGTGCGGGAATCCCGTCCCCGCCGGCTTTTGAGTCTAGGAACTGGAAGGACTCCATCACCACGCCAAGTTTGCTGCGCTTCTGTCCAGTCTGTTTGTCGTCCCATTGGTCAAGCCGCAGGCGGCCTTCAATTAGTATCGGACGGCCCTTGCGCAGATATTGGCCGATAGTCTCGGCCTGCTTTCCAAATGCGTCGACATCCACAAAAGTGGTCTCTTCCCTTGGTTGGCCGTCTTCGCCGGCGAAACGGCGGTTGATGGCCAGACCAATACGAGCAATGGCAGTCCCCTTGGGCGTATAGCGCAGTTCGGGGTCGCGGGTCAAATTGCCCGCGAGGATGACTTTGTTGAAGTTGGCCATGGCTCCGGGACTACGGAAGCGTTCTTACGCGACAGCGACGACCTTGGTTTCCGGTGCGATGCTGAACATCACACGATAGACGTCTTTGTTGAGGGCAAACTTCTTGTGGAGCGTGGCAAGGGTGGTCGGTCCGGCTTCGAAGATGATGTTCACGTAGAAACCTGATGTGATCTCCTTGTCAGTGACCCGCGCAAATGGCTTCTTGTCCATTTTCTGCACGGTTTCGATCGTGCCGCCGGCCGTAGTGATATCCCCGGAGACTTGGTCGATGACGTCTTTGGCGCCATCTTCTTTGCCCGTCACGTTTAGAATGAACAGTCCTTCGTATCGCTTCACAGTATTCTTCAGTTTTGAGCGGTGGTTTCCACCGATCCGTTAAATTCGTTCATGGCCCGGCTCGTTCCGTGCTCGCACCAACACTCGGTCTGGCGGCCGGCCCGCTCCAATACCTTTTTCAAAACAGCTTGGTCGTCTTCCGCGAACGGCTGGAGAACATAGTCTGCGATATCGCGACGGCCATCGCCTCTGCGGCCAATCCCGAGCCTCAGCCGCGGAAACTGGCGGGTTCCCAACATTTGTTCCAGCGAATCCAAACCGTGATGTCCGCCGCTGCTACCGTCGGGACGCATTCGCAACTGCCCCAAGGGCAGGTCCGCATCGTCCACTACCGCCAAAACGGACATTGGTTCGATTTTGTAAAAATCGGCTATCATCCGGACTGCTTCTCCGCTGAGATTCATGTAGGTCAGCGGTTGGCCCAGAAGGATTTGCCTACCATTCTGTCGACATTTGGCGAGGCGTGCCTTGAACCGTTTTTCGTTGGCCCAAGGGGCTTTCAATTGGTCCGCCAATTTTTCTACCAGCATGAAACCGATGTTGTGTCGGGTTCGCGCATATTCTTGGCCGGGATTTCCCAGACCGACAATGAGCCGGGTTTGATCCACGGCAATTGGTGACGGGATCGAAGCTTAGCTTCGATCTATTACTTCTTCTTGGCAGGAGCCTTGGCTTCTTCCTTCTTTTCCTTGAGCATCACTGGTTGCTTCGTCGCTGCGGCTTCAGGGGCGGTTGCATCGGCTACAGCTGCCACTTCGACCTTCGGAGCGGCAATGGTCACGACTGGAATGTTCTTGTCGCCCAAGATCTCAACCCCTTCAGGTGCAAGAATCTCGCCGATGTGCAAAGTCTTGTTAAGGTCGAGGCTCGAGACGTCGATGGTGATGGCCTCTGGAAGGTTCGCGGGCAGGGCGCGGACCTTGAGCTTGAAAAGAACATGCTCAAGCGTTCCGCCGCCTACTTTGACCCCGACCGGGATGCCTGTGGTCTCGACTGGGACGGTGATGGTCACGGTCTCTGAGGGGGAGACTTCGTGAAAATCCATGTGCAAGACTTTCGCGGTCAACGGGTGGCGCTGAACTTCCTGCACTAGCGCCATATGCTTTCCCCCTCCCTCAATGTTGAGATCGATCAGGAGAGTTTCGGAAACCGAGTGCTTGATGAGCAGATCAATGTCCTTGCGAACGAACTCCAAGTTCTGCGGCTGGATCTTGGCACCGTAGATCACGGCTGGAATTCTGCCGTTCTCGCGGAGTTTTTTGGCACCACTGCGGCGAGTCATCGCACGTGGAAACGCATTCAATGGAACAGCTTTCATCTTCTCTATGTAAGTTTTTTTGCCGCGTTAGCTGGTGCGGCCGCCCTTAAATTCAAACAGCGAAGTTACCGAGGAATTGCTGTGAATTCGCTCGATGGCTTCGCCGAGCAATCCCGCAACCGTCAAAGTCGTTATCTTCACACCGTCGATTGCGGGGCGCTGGACCGTATCAGTCGTGATTAGCTCGTCAATACAAGATTTCTTGAGACGCTGGATACCGAGTTCTCCGAGGATAGCGTGCGAGACGCAGGCGATGATCTTCTTGGCGCCCTTCTTCTTGAGCAGGTCCGCTGCGGCAGTGAGGGTTCCGCAGGTCTCCGTCAAGTCGTCGACCATCAGCACGTTCTTGCCGCGCACTTCGCCGATCAAAGCCATCGACTCGATTTCGGTCGGACTCTTGCGCCGCTTGGCCACGATGGCGATCGAGGCTTCCAGAAATTGGGAGTAGGCGTAGGCCATTTTGAGTCCGCCAACGTCGGGGCTCACCACGACAAGATTGGGGATGTTCTTTGACTTGATGTATTGATACATCACCGGAGCGGCATAGAGGTGGTCGACCGGAATGTCGAAGAAACCTTGGATCTGCTGGGCATGCAGATCCATGGTCAAGACGCGGTTAGCGCCTGCGGCGACTACAAGGTTGGCGATCAGTTTTGCCGTGATTGGAACACGTGGCTGATCCTTTCTGTCCTGCCGCGCATAGCCGTAGAAAGGTATTACCGCCGTGATGCGATTGGCGCTGGAGCGGCGCAGCGCGTCAATCATGATGAACAACTCCATCAAGTGGTGGTTCGAGGGCGGACTCGTGGGCTGAACCACAAATACGTCTTCACCGCGCACGTTTTCCTCGATTTTCACGAAGGTTTCGCCATCGGGAAACGAACTGACCGTGCATTTGCCAAGGTCCCGGCCGATGGACTTGCAAAGGGACTCGGCGAGGGGGCGATTGGCGTTGCCGCTGAATATCTTCACGTCTGGGGCCTATGCGGTTGGGGTCAAAAAAACACGACCCCTTGGTGAGCTGGTCGTGACGACAGACGACAGTAACAAGCCCTTATTTTTCGGAGCAAGGAAGAGTTTATGACTTCGATCAGCCGCAGCGCTTGGCATCTTTTAGAATGGCGTCGGTATGGTGAGCGTCATTGCATTTTGACGGGGAGTTCAAAGGCTGCAGCTTCGGCATCGTTTCGCACCAAAAGAATGTTTCCAGCCAAGGCTGGCGCGTTCCATGTCTTTGCGTTCAACGCCTTCAGCCGGCCGAGTTCCTTCCACCGGGTCGGATCGGCCGAGACGACGACCACATCCCCAGGCTCGGTCTGGACCACGAGCAGAGGACCGATTCCGAGCAATTGGCCGAAGCCGTATTTCCCGTCCTTCCACTCCCTGCTGCCGGTCGCCAGATCAAGACAGGCGAGCGTCTCCTCTTCCAATCCGTAGGCAAATCCTTCTCTGACGACCAAATTGCTGAATTTGTTCCGGATGCTGCGGGCCTTCCAGAGGCGCTCGGCGGCGAGGTCGCCTTTCGGAGTCGGACGGATCTCGAGCAGCGTGGACCCGAGACCGTAGCCGGCTGAGATCAGGATTCGATTGGTCGAGACCAGCAAAGGCTGGCCGGCCTTCGGTTGGGCACCGGGCCAATCATAGGTCCAAAGCACCAGACCGGTCAGGGGATCGTGGCCCGTGACACTGGCTCCGTTGACGGCGACGATTTGTCGTCGGCCGGCCAGTTCCATGATCACCGGTGAGGCGAAACTCGGAGAATCGGTTCCCGCTACCCAGAGCCGCTGGCCGGTCGTCCGGTTGAATGCTGCGAGAGAAGGCCCTCCTTGGCCGCCGGTGACGATGATCCGATTTTCATCGACCAAGGGGCTGTTGCTCTTGCCCCACATCAAGTTCTTCGAATCCGTCGCCGTGAGCACGTTGGTACCCCAAAGTCTGCGCCCCGACTCCAGATCCAGACAGTCGAGGAGTCCGGTCGCTCCCTGGGCGAAGACACGATCGCCGTTGATGGTCGGCGTGGCGCGAGGTCCATCGCCTCCGAGGGTCTCGGAGAAGCGGACGCTGTTGGTATGCATCCAGAGCAGCGCACCCGTGCCAACGTCGTAGCAGGAGACCAGTTCATCCTCGCCGCGCTGCTCCTGGGTTACAGCGCGTCGCCCGGACACGGCGAATCCCGACCACCCCAGTCCGATTGCCTGTCTCCAAAGGAGTTTCGGAGGTGACGCCTGCCAATCGGGATCGAGGTGAACGTCCGCCACGATTCCGTTGCCGGCCGGACCTAAATATCGAGGGAAGTCCGCCAGTCCTGGCAATTCGACTCTAGGGCCGGACGCCACGGTTGTGGGGGCATTGGTGGCCTGAGGACTCGTGGACTCGCTCCAGCGCAGGACCAACCGGGGTGTGGCTTTGCCATCACGGGACCCCTCCCAGCGAAACACTCGCGGCCCGATCAACGCGATCGCCCCGATTATTAAGAGACCGATTCCGCCCAGCGCGAGCCGCCGCCGCAGCGGAAGTCCGGTGAAAAAGGCATACCAGAGCCCGATGAGAACGATCACGAAGACTCCCAGCACTGGAATCATGACGCCTCTCCGGTAGTCGTCGGTGGCGCGCAGGTGGGACACTACGCCTCCGTAGAGGACCAACAACAGAGCGGGGATCCACCAGCGCATCCGGCGCCGATGTGGGTTTGATTCGTGCTTCGCCACGGACCGACTTTAGTTCAACCGGCCGGCTTGGCATCCACAAGATTGGGACGCGGTTTCCTTCAGCCTCGACTTGCCAGCGGCGCCGCACCGGACACATTCCGCGCCGTGGCCCGCTCACTCCGAAAACCCATGACTGGACTCTTCATCGCGGCCGTCTCTCTTTTTTTCGTTTGGATGGCGGTCGTCGTGGTCAACCAGTTCGCCCGCTCCGTCGCCGGCGGCGTCAGTGAAGGGCGTCTCGCGGTGTGCCCGGCCAGCCCCAACTGCGTGTCCAGTTTCGCCTCGGACACCGAACACGCCGTTGCTCCATTGGAAGTCGCCGGAGCGACATCCGATGCGATTCGCGGGAAGTTGAAGGTCGCGCTCGCCCGCCTGCCCCGGATGAAGATCGTGGTCGACCAGGGCGACTACCTGCACGTCGAAGCCCGCACCGCTATCCTTCGATTCGTCGACGATCTCGAACTGTTGGTCGAGCCGGAGCGCGGATTGGTGCAGGTCCGGTCCGCCTCGCGGTTGGGAGTCTCCGATCTTGGAGCCAATCGTCGGCGGGTCGAAGCCCTGCGGGCTGAACTTTCCCGTCAATAATTCGTCTTCTTTCGATTCGGGCTTTCCTGCGGGCCGACCCGTTCCCATCCTTCAGCCCCACACTCCATGAGCACCCTGAACATCGCCATCATCGGCACCGGCGGCATCACCCTCCAGAACCACCTCCCCGGACTCGCGCTGTGTTCGGACGTGAAGGTCCACGCTCTCTGCGACTCCAATCCCGCCACGCTCGAAACGGCCCGCCAGCAGACCGGAGCCTCCATCGCCACGTCCGATTGGAAGGCTGTCGTCACTCGCGACGACGTCCATGCGGTCATCATCGCCACACCCAATTTCCTCCATCCAGAGATCGCCATCACCGCCGTCCAGCATGGGAAACACGTTCTCTGCGAAAAGCCCTTGGCGTTGAACTATGCCGACGCCAGACGGATGGCCGATGAGGCCGACAAAGCCAACGTCCGCCACCTCACCGCCTTCACCTACCAGTTCGTCCCCGCGATGCGGTATCTGAAGCACCTCGTGGATCGCGGCGATCTCGGCCAGCCCTATCACTTTCGTTCCTGTCGCTTGCAGGACTGGGGTACGCGCAGTCTCGGGTGGCGCCAGCAGGCCAAGCTCGCGGGCACCGGCGAAATCGGCGACATGCTCAGCCACCGTATCAACTTCGCCCAACACCTCGTCGGCCCGATGAAGCGGCTCGTGGCGAACCTCATGACCCTGACGCCGGTCCGCGACGGCGCACCGAACGACACCGACGACTGGGTCGCCATCCTCGCCGAGTTTGTGAACGGCGCGAGCGGCGTGCTGGAAAGCTCCAAGCTCGCCAGCGGCGTGAACGAAAGCTGGCGCAGCCCCGACCGCGTGGAGATCAACGGCAGCGCCGGCAGCTTCAGTTTCACCACCGGCTCATGGAACCATCTCCACTACGGCAAGGTCGGCGGACCGGGGCTCGCGCAGATCGAAGTGCCGAAGGAATTCTGGACCTGGCCCGGCAGCAAACGGGATCCGTCGGTGGGGGATCCACTCGTCAGCTTCCGCTACGACCAGGCCATCGAGTTCATCAACGCCATCCGGGAAGAACGCCCCTGCTGCATCACCTTCCACCACGGCGCCGAAGCGCAGCGCGTGATGGAAGCGGCGGTGCAATCGACCCGCACCCGCGCCTGGATCGATCTTTGATCGGATCGCCGGAGCTATTCCGGCGTGTTCTTCGAGCGGACGCGTCAGTCGGAATGGAGATACTGGCGAATGGCCGGTTTCTTGAGGCTTTGGTCCGGCCTCGGCGGGACCTGTTTCTGATGGCTTGTTCCGGTGATGCCGGGGCTCAGGAAAAGCGGCTCGTCGCAGTCGGTCGACCCCGGACGAATCTCGTTCTACCGCGCTGATCGATCCGGCCGAGAAAGGTCGGCGCGGGAGGTGGTCCCGGGAGCAGACGCATGGCCTGCTTGGGCGGCGGCTTCCCGCAGCTTGTCTTTCTTGCTCTTGCGCTTCCCTTTTACTCCGCCGGACGAGGGCGGCAGCGGCTCTGTCGTTTCCACCGGCTCGAATCCGGCGATCTGCTCGCGGGGAATGGTCCGGGCGTGGCGCTTCTCGATGAGCCGGAAGTGCAGATGGCTGTCGGCACTGACGAAGCTGACCGCCAATCCGGCTTCTCCAGCCCGGCCCGTGCGTCCGATGCGATGGGTGTAGTCGACCGTCGATCGAGGCAGGTCGAAGTTCACCACCACCGGCAGCTGCACGATGTCCAGGCCGCGCGCGGCCAGGTCCGTGGCGACGAGCACTTGGAGATGGGACGCCTTGAAGTCCGCCAATACCCGGGTGCGCGCGCCCTGGCTGAGTTCGCCGTGGAGTGCGCCGGCTGAGACGCCGAGGCGACGCAGTTTTTCGGCGATGTGTTCGGTCGCGTATTTCGTGGCCACGAACACCAGCACCCGTTTCCAGCTGTTCTCTTTGATGAGATGGCGGAGCAACTGGGTGCGCCGTGGAACGTCGACCTCGATCGCGCGTTCGACGATGTCCGGGGTCGTGTCCGGAGTGGACGCCACGTCCACGCGCAGTGGATCCTCCAGCAATTCTGTCGCGAGCGCGTTCACTTCGGCCGGATAGGTCGCGGAGAAAAGCAGGTTCTGCCGATCGGCCGGTAGGAGGGAAAGGATCCGCCCGAGCTCGGCGGCGAAGCCCAGAGAGAAGAGCCGATCCGCCTCGTCGAGCACCAGGGTGGAGACCGCGTGGAGCCGGAGCGCGTTGTGGTCCACGAGGTCGAGCAGACGCCCCGGAGTCGCCACCACGATGTCCGCGCCGCCGCGCAGAGCCATCATCTGGGGATTGATCGAGACGCCGCCGAACACGGTGACGACTTTGACCGGATCTGGCAGATGGCGGCCATATCGCTGAAAGGACTCTCCGATCTGGGCGGCCAGTTCCCGAGTGGGCGCGAGGATCAAGGCCCGGATCCGGCGCGGGGTTTCGCGGGGAGCGTTTACGAGGAGTTGCAGGATCGGCAGGGCGAACGCGGCGGTTTTGCCGGAGCCGGTTTGCGCTGTCGCCCAGACATCGCGACCGTGGAGCACGGCTGGGATCGCCGCCGTCTGCACGGGAGTGGGCGAGAGATAGTCGCGCTCGGCGACGGCTTTTTGAAGAGCGGGCGACAGGCCCAGTGCGGCAAACGGCATGGATCTGCGATGACGTCTATTCGGCGGGATTGAAATCCTAAACCGGGTCTTGTTGCGGGCGGGCTTGGCTCCGGAAGAGCCCCGCCCATTCAATTCTTGGTCTCGAAAGGCAATCGAGGGGTAGCTAAAAGCCGAGTTCGACACCACCGTCATAATAGGTGAGAGACTGAACGGCTTCCGCGAAACAGTGTCGAAATAATGCGGTTGCTTTCACGAACGAACAAATAAAAGGAGTCCAAGATGCCAATCAAACTCAAAGAAGAAGACGGCGGAAAACGTTTGACGGTCGAGGTCAGCGGGAAGCTGGCCAAGGCGGACTACGAGCACTTTGTGCCCGAGTTCGAGCGCCTGGTCAGGCTGCATCGGAAGATTCGGGTGCTCTTCGACATGACCGGATTCCATGGCTGGGAGGTCGGCGCCCTCTGGGAGGACATCAAGTTCGACGTGAAACACTTTGGCGATATCGAACGGTTGGCGATGGTCGGGGACAAAAAGTGGCAGCACGGGATGGCGACGTTCTGCAAGCCGTTCACGAGGGCAACGATCCAATACTTCGATCACACCCATTTGGCCGAGGCGCGAAAGTGGCTGGCCGAAGTCTAGGTCTCTGGGGCCACCCGATTTGAATGGGTTCCGACGACGAAAATCTCCCCGGCGCGACGGCCGAAGGCTCGACTGTCCCTTCTAACGTCGGCGTGATCGTATCGGTGCGGGGCAGCGTCGTGGACGTTCGGTTCGACGGGTCATTGCCGCCGATCCACACGCTCTTGAGGACTGGAGCGGAGGACCGCGTCGTCATCGAAGTCCTGGCCCAGCGGGATGCGCGGCATGTCCGGGGGATCGCGCTGACGCCCACCCAAGGGCTGGCCCGGGGGATGGCGGTCAAGGACACCGGCGGTCCACTGAAGGCGCCCGTCGGCAAGGGCGTGCTCTCGCGGATGTTCGACGTCTTCGGCAACACCATCGACCGGGAGGGGGCGTTTTCCGACGTCCAATGGCGGTCCGTCCATCGGGCACCGCCACCGTTGTCGCGGCGGTCCACCAGGTCGGAGATTTTCGAAACGGGGATCAAGGCCATCGACGTGCTGGTGCCGCTGGAACGCGGTGGAAAAGCGGGACTTTTCGGCGGAGCCGGCGTGGGCAAGACCGTTCTGCTGACCGAGATGATCCACAACATGATCGGGCACCAGGAGGGCGTGAGCATCTTCTGCGGGATCGGCGAACGCTGTCGCGAGGGCGAGGAGCTCTACCGAGACATGAAGGCCGCCGGGGTGCTGCCGACCATGGTCATGCTCTTCGGCCAGATGAACGAGCCACCGGGCAGTCGGTTCCGGATCGGTCATGCCGCGCTCACGATGGCCGAGTATTTCCGCGACGACGAACACCGCGACGTGCTGCTGCTCATCGACAACATATTTCGCTTCATCCAGGCCGGCATGGAAGTGTCGGGCTTGATGGGACAGATGCCCTCGCGCCTCGGGTATCAGCCCACGATGGGCACCGAGCTGTCGGGCTTGGAGGAGCGCATCGCCAACACCGACACGGGCGCCATCACCTCGCTCCAGGCGGTGTATGTGCCGGCCGACGACTTCACCGACCCGGCAGCGGTGCATACGTTCTCGCATCTTTCCGCCTCGATCGTGCTTTCGCGCAAGCGGGCCAGCGAGGGTCTCTATCCGGCCATCGATCCGTTGAAGTCCAGTTCCAAGATGGCGACGCCCGGCATTGTCGGCGAGCGGCACTACGCCTTGGCCCAGGAGATCCGGCGAACGCTGGCGCAATATGGGGAACTCAAGGACATCATCGCGATGCTCGGTCTGGAACAGCTTTCGCCGGAGGACCGGAACGTCGTCGCGCGCGCGCGTCGGTTGGAGCGCTTCCTTACCCAGCCGTTCTTCACGACCGAACAATTTACCGGCCTCAAGGGAAAGCTCGTCGGCCTTAAGGATGCCCTGGACGGTTGTGAGCGCATCCTGCATGACGAATTCAAGGACTTTCCCGAAAGCGCGCTCTACATGATCGGGACGATCGACGATGCGAAGAAAAAGGCGCCGCCCGACAAGTCGGCGAAGAAGCCCGACTCGAAACCAGCAACGCCCTCACTGCCCGAGGCCAAACCAATACCGCAGTCCGAATCGGCTGCCTCCGCGCATGACGCTTAAGATTCTCCTGCCCTTCCAAGTCTTCGCCGAGAAAGCCGACGTCTCGCGCGTCGTCGTGGAGACGCAGGAAGGTTCGTTCGGGCTGCTGCCCCATCGACTCGACTGCGTTGCCGCGCTCGTGCCCGGCATTCTGACCTACGAAACGGAAACCGGGGGCGAAGTCTTCGTCGCGGTGGACGAAGGTGTGTTGGTGAAGACCGGTCCCGAAGTGCTCGTTTCGGTGCGCCGGGCGTTCGGTGGAACGGATCTGGGCCAATTGCACGAGACGGTGGAGAAGGAGTTTTTGACGGTGGACGAGCATGAGCAAAGCGCCCGCTCGGTCATGGCGAAGCTGGAGACCGGTTTTCTGCGTCGGTTCGCCGCCTTTCAACATGAGTGAAGAGCCGTCGACCAAATCCACGAAGATCGAGCCGACTTTGGCCGGACAGATCGGCACGAAGGCGGCGCGCAAGCTGAAGGCCCGGCGCAACACCACCCCAGGCGTCTGGTTCGGACTCGGTATGATGGGATTGATCGGATGGTCGGTGACCGTGCCGACGCTGCTTGGCGCCGCGCTCGGGCTTTGGCTGGATCGACACCATCCCGGCGCCCATTCGTGGACCTTGGCCCTGCTGATGGCCGGGCTGATGCTCGGCTGTTTGAACGCGTGGCACTGGGTCGCCAAAGAAGAGCAAGCCATGAAGGACGAGCAGGAGGACATCCATGAATGAACCGCTGATGCTGGCGTTGGCCTGGGTCGGCGGGCTCCTGATCGGCACGTTTTTCTTCGGCGGACTCTGGTGGACGGTTCGCCGGGCGCTCACGTCCCCGCAACCGGCCCTCTGGATCTTTGGAAGCCTGCTGCTGCGGCTGGGCGTTTCGATGGGAGGTTTCTACTTTGTCAGCGGCGGCCGCTGGGAGCGCCTGCTGCTCTGCCTTCTTGGATTCGTCGTCGTGCGCTTCGTCGTGACGCGGCTGACCCGTCCAACTGTTGAAAATCAAGGTTGCCGGACGAAGGAGGCCCGCCATGCGCCTTAGTCCCGACCAGATGGTTTTCTGGGAGCACGGGTTCGTGAAACTCAATGGCACGATCGTCTTCACGTGGGGGTTGATGCTCGTGCTGGCCGTCGGCTCGAAACTCATCACCCGGAAACTCTCCACGGGCCTGAAACGGTCCCGCTGGCAGAATCTCCTGGAAATCATCGTCACCGGCATCGCGAAACAGATCGAAGAAGTCGGCCTCCGCAACCCGAACAAATATATCGGTTTCCTGGGCACGCTCTTCCTGTTCGTCGCGCTGGCCAGTCTCTGCGCCGTCATTCCCGGCTACGAGCCGCCGACCGGTTCGCTCTCGACCACGGCGGCGCTCGCGTTGTGCGTGTTGATCGCCGTGCCCCTGTTCGGCATCGAGGACCGGGGCCTCCGCGGCTACCTCAAATCCTACCTGGAGCCGACGGCGCTCATGCTGCCGTTCAACATCATCAGCGAGCTCTCCCGCACCCTGGCCCTGGCCGTCCGCCTCTTCGGCAACATGATGAGTGGCGCCATGATCATCGGAATCCTGCTGACGATCACGCCGTTCATCTTCCCGATCGTGATGACCCTGCTCGGATTGCTCACCGGCATGGTGCAGGCCTACATCTTCAGCATTTTGGCCGCGGTTTACATCGCGGCCGCCACCCGTACCCGCGAGCCCAAGCCAGAGCCAAAGTCCGAACCGTCGCCCGCGACCTGAACCCCACTCCCAACCAACGAAGGAACGACCATGGACAGCATGACAATCATCGCGGTGACCTCCATCGCCACCGCCGGCATCACCACCGGGTTCGGCACGATGGGGCCGGCGTTCGCGGAAGGACGGGCGGTCGCGACCGCGTTGACCTCGCTCGCGCAACAGCCCGACGCCTCCGCCACCATCACCCGCACGCTCTTCGTCGGCTTGGCCATGATCGAGTCCACCGCCATCTACTGCTTCGTGGTCTCGATGATCCTGATCTTCGCCAATCCGTTCTGGAACCACGTCGTCGCGGAGACGGTCAAGGCGGCCGGAAAGTGATCCTATGCTGATCGACTGGTTCACCGTCGGTGCGCAGGCGCTCAACTTCCTCATCCTCGTCTGGTTGATGAAGCGCTTCCTCTACAAGCCCGTCCTCCAGGCGATCGACGCGCGGGAAAAGCGGATCGCCGCCGAGCTCGGCGACGCCGACGCGAAGAAGGCCGAGGCCAAGGGAGAGCGCGACGAATTCCAGAAGAAGAACACGGAGTTCGACCAGCAGCGCGCCGCACTGTTCAGCAAAGCCACGGACGACGCCAAAGCCGAACGCGAACGTCTCCTCGGCGAGGCGCGCACGGCGGCCGATGAGCTGGGCGCGAAGCGACAGGAAACCTTGGAAAACGAAGCAAAAACCCTCGGTCGAGCCCTCCGGCGCCGGACGCAGGACGAGGTGTTCGCCATTGCCCGAAAGGCGCTGGTCGACCTTGCCGCCACGGACGTGGAGGAACGCATCGTCCATGTTTTCGTCGAACGTCTGCGCACCCTGGGCGAACCGGAGAAAGGAAATCTCGGCACGACGTTGAAGGCAGCTCCCGAACCCGCAGCCATCCGCAGTGCGTTCGATCTGAAGGACGCCCAGCGCGGGGCGATCCAGCAAGCCATCAACGAGACGTTCTCCGCCGACGTTCACCTTCGATTCGAGACCTCCCCCGATCTGGTCAGCGGGATCGAACTCACGGCCAGCGGACAAAAGGTGGCCTGGAGCATCGCGGACTACCTCACTATACTTGAGAAGGGAGTTGCCGAGTTGTTGAAACCGAACGACAAACGAGTTCCCACGGCCAAGCCTAATCCGGACGCCAAAGCCGGGCCGGAATCGGAAACAAAAACCGATTCAAAAACGGAGGCCTGATTTTAAGCGGAGGCCAAGCCCGCGCCTGAGACGGCCAAGCTGGGCACTCTGTTCCATGAACTCGACGAAAGGGTCGAACCGTACTCCGTTTCCCCATTTAAGAAAATCGGTTCAATGACAGTAAATGCCCGTTTTTGCTCTCTCTGGGGGGCTAAGTGTAGTTGCGGGCAAACAGCGATTAAGTTCGCTAACAGCGGTCATTACGTCGACAGTTGACCAGTGTCGGCAGAACAACAATTAAGTGCCTCACTTAAGGAAGTCGGCGACCTCAAGGCCGCGCTCGACGAGCACGCCATTGTAGCGATCACCGACCCGCAGGGGAAAATCACCTACGTCAACGACAAGTTCTGCGCGATCTCAAAATATTCCCGCGAGGAATTGTTCGGTCAGGACCATCGCCTCATCAACTCCGGCCATCATCCGAAGGAGTTCATCCGCGATCTCTGGACGACCATTTCACACGGCAAAGTCTGGAAGGGAGAAATCAAAAACAAGGCCAAGGACGGCTCGTATTACTGGGTGGCCACGACCATTGTGCCCTTTCTCGGTGAAGACGGTAAACCTCGGCAATATGTGGCCATCCGCGCCGACATCACCGAGCGCAAGCACGCGGAGGAAGCCGCCCTGCGGCTCGCCGCCCTGGTCAATTCTTCGGATGACGCCATCATCTCCAAAACGCTGGAGGGAACCATTACCAGTTGGAATCCTGGCGCGGAAAAAATGTTCGGCTTTTCCGCCGCCGAAGCCATCGGGCAAGCGACGACAATTCTCTTTCCGCCCGAACTGGTGATTCAGGAAGTGGAAATCCTCGCACAGGTCGCGCGGGGCGAGAAAGTGAAACACTTCGACACCGTCCGGGTGCGCAAGGACGGAACCCGGGTGAATGTCTCCGTGACGATTTCACCGGTCACTGACGGCGAAGGAAAAATCGTCGGAGCGTCCAAGATTGCGCGCGACATCACGGAAGGGAAGCAGGTGGCGGACAGATTGGCGGCGTCGGAAGGCCGTTACCGGGGGCTGTTTGAAACGGCAAAGGCGGGTATCCTGATCTTGGATGCGGCGAGCGGCCGGGTGTTGGATGTCAATCCGTTCCTCAGCGAGTTGCTGGGCTATTCGCACTCGGTCTTTCTCGGCAAGCACCTATGGGATCTCGGCCTGTTAAAGGACATCGTGGCTTGGAAAGAGGCTTTTCTGGAGTTGCAAGCCAGTGACTATATTCGCTACGAGAATTTACCGTTGGAAACTGCCGATGGCCGCAAAATCGCGGTGGAGTTCATCAGCAGCGTCTATCGGGTGGACCGCCAGAAAGTGATCCAGTGCATCATCCGCGACATCACCGATCGCAGGAGCGCGGAGGCCCAAGCGAATGCGAACGCGGAGCGCTTTCGGACGATGGCCAACTCCATCTCGCAACTGGCGTGGATCGCCCGCCCGGACGGGTTCATCTTCTGGTATAACCAGCGCTGGTATGACTACACCAACACCAAGCCCGAACAGATGGAAGGATGGGGCTGGCAGAGCGTCCACGATCCGCAGTTACTGCCGCAGGTGATGGCGCAATGGACGGTCGCGATTGCCACCGGAGAGGCCTTTGAAATGGAGATGCCCTTGCGTGGTGCGGACGGCAAATTTCGCCGGTTTCTTGCTCGGGCCGTACCTCTCAAGGATGCGGCGGGAAACGTGGCGCAATGGTTTGGGACCAACACGGACGTGGACGAGTTGAAACGTGCGGAAGATGAAGTCCGCCGGCTCAACGCCGAACTGGAACAGCGCGTGACCGAGCGCACTGGACAGCTCGAAGCGGCGAACCAGGAACTCGAAGCTTTCAGCTATTCCGTTTCTCACGACCTCCGTGCCCCCTTGCGCGGGGTGGACGGCTATGTGCGCATGCTCATGGAGGATTACGAGGCCAAGTTGGATGCGGAAGGCCAGCGGATGCTGGGCGTGGTCAGCAGCGAAGCGCGGCGCATGGGCCGGTTGATTGATGACCTGCTGGCTTTCTCGCGCCTCGGTCGGCAGAAGATGGGGACCACGCCGATTGAGATGACCAGTCTGGTGCGCGGAGAGTTCGAGATTCTGACCCGCGCCGCGCCGGAATCTGCGCCGAGCTTCGATCTGTCATCGCTGCCGCGGGTGCACGGAGATCCGGCCATGTTGCGGCAGGTGTTCGCCAACCTCCTCGGCAACGCCATCAAGTTTTCACGCACCCGGACCAATCCGATTGTTGAAGTTGGCAGCAGCAGCACCGACGGCGAGATTACTTTCTACGTGAAGGACAACGGAGTCGGCTTCGACGAGAAATACGGCCACAAACTTTTCGGCGTCTTTCAGCGGCTGCACAGCGAGGAGGAATTTGAAGGCACGGGCGTCGGGCTGGCGCTCGTCCAGCGCGTCATTCACCGCCACGGCGGCAAGGTCTGGGCGGAATCAAAACTTGAAGAGGGCGCGACGTTTTTTTTCACCCTGCCAACTCAACCCAAAGCGATATGAACAACTCTCCCATAGGTGAAGTCCTCCTCGTGGAAGACAGCCCGCGCGATGCGGAAATGACCATGCGCACGCTGCGCAAACGCAATCTGGCCAACAGCATCGTCCATGTGAAGGACGGGGAGGAGGCGCTCGACTGGCTTTTCGCCAAGGGCGCTTACGCCGGCCGCGATGCCAGGAACACGCCGAAGGTCGTGCTGCTGGATCTGAAACTTCCAAAAGTGGATGGCCTGGAAGTGTTGCGCTCCATCCGGGCCGACGAGCGCACCAGACTGCTCCCCGTGGTGGTGATGACCTCCTCACAGGAGGACAACGACGTGGTCGAGAGCTATAAACTGGGAGTCAACAGTTACATCGTCAAACCGGTGGATTTCGACAAATTCTCCGCCGCCGTGGCCGAACTGGGAAATTACTGGCTGCTCCTCAATCAGAAACCTAAATGACGCCGCCGTCGCCCTCTCCCATGGAAACACCCCTGCGCATCCTCGTCCTCGAAGACAAAGCGTCCGAAGCCGAAATGCTGATCCGCGATGTCAAGCGGGCGGGCTTCAACCCGGAATGGCGGCGGGTGGAGACCGAGGCGGATTTTCTGATGGAACTGGCGAAAGCGCCGGATCTGATTCTTTCTGATTACAGTCTGCCGCACTTTGACGGACTCCGTGCGGTGGCTTTGGTGCGGGAACGGGGGTTGGACACTCCGTTCATTCTCGTGTCGGGCACGCTCGGCGAGGAAGCGGCCGTGGAGGCCATGAAGTTTGGCGTGGATGACTACCTGATGAAGGGGCGAACCGTGCGGCTCGGGCTGGCCATCCGGCGCGTGCTGGAGGAAAAACGGCTGCGCGGAGAACGCAACCGGGCCGAGCGACAAAATCTCATTCAAGCGCAGGCGTTGGAAGCGGCGGCCAATGCGATTGTCATCACGGACCGGCAGGGAAAAATCCTGTCGGTCAATCAAGCCTTCACCACGTTGACGGGCTACTCGCGGGAGGAAGCTCTGGGGCAGAATTCAAGCGTGTTCAGATCCGGCACGCACGATGCCAGTTTTTACCGGCATCTCTGGGAAACCGTGCTGAACGGAAAAGTCTGGCAGGGTGAGATCACGAACCGTCGCAAGGACGGCACCCTCTGTGACGAGGAAATGACCATCACGCCGATCCGGGCGGACGGCGTCGAGATCACGCATTTCATCGCGGTCAAACAGGACGTGACGGATCGAAAACGCGCGGAGAAGGAATTACGCTGGAGGACTGCGCTCATCGAAGCCCAGTTCGAGTCCTCCATCGATGGCATCTTGGTGGTGGATCGATCCGGAAAAAGAATTCTCCAGAACAGACTCATGGGCGAATTGTGGAAAATCCCCCAGTCCGTGGCCGAGGACGAAGACGATTCCAAACAAGTCCGATTCGTGACGGGCCTCGTCAAGAATCCCAAGCAGTTCGCCGAGAAAGTCGCCGATCTCTACGCGCACCCGGATGACGTCGGCCGGGATGAAATTGAACTGCTGGAGGGAACGATCCTGGACCGTTATTCCGCGCCGGTGCGCGACACGCACGGAAATCTTTACGGAAGAATCTGGGTGTTCCGCGACATCACCGCACGGCGCAGACTGGAGCAGCAATTTCTTCAGTCGCAAAAAATGGAGGCCATCGGGCAACTGGCCAGCGGCGTGGCGCATGATTTCAACAACATCCTGGCGGTCATCCAGATGCAGGCCAGCCTGTTGAAGTGCGGCGAGAATCTTTCGCCTGAACAAAACGAATTGACCGACGGCATCGGGGAGGCCGTGCAGCGCGCCGCCGCGCTCACCCGGCAGTTGCTGTTGTTCAGCCGGAAGGAAGTCGTGCGCGAACAGGACCTGGATTTGAACCGATCCATCGAAAGCATGATGAGGATGCTGCTCCGCACCATTGGCGCGGACATCGAGATTCAGCTCAAGCTGGCGGGGCGACCAATGTTGCTCAACGCCGATCCCGGCATGATGGATCAGGTGCTGCTGAACCTGGCGGTGAACGCGCGCGACGCCATGCCCAAGGGCGGGCAACTGGCGATCGAAACTTCCGGCGCGGAGTTTGATGGACCAGCCGCTTCGCACTCTGCCCAGATCCGCCCCGGATCCTTTGTCTGTTTGAGCGTGAGCGACACAGGCTGCGGAATTCCAACGGAAGTAATGTCGAAAATTTTTGAACCGTTCTTCACCACCAAAGAAGTGGGCAAAGGGACGGGCTTGGGATTGGCGACCGTGTTCGGCATCGTTCAACAGCATCACGGTTGGATCAACGTCGACAGTGAAGTGGGCCAAGGGACGACCTTCCGCATCTACCTTCCGCGTCTGGCGAAGCTGTCGGGAAAGACGTCCCATGATACCACGGTGACCACGTTGCCCGGCGGCAAAGAAACCCTCCTGCTCGTCGAGGATGAGCCGGCCTTGTGCGCCATGGTGCAGGTGTCCCTGTCGCGCCTCGGCTATCAGGTGCTCGATGCCGCCAATGGCATCGAGGCGTTGGCCGTCTGGAAGGAGCACTGCGATGAAATCCAGTTGGTGCTGACCGACATGGTCATGCCCGGCGGAATGAACGGCATCGAACTGGGAGCGCAACTGTTGAAGGAGAATCCCAAATTGAAAGTGATCTACACGAGCGGCTACAGCGCCGAAGTCGCCGGCAAGGATTTCCCGCTGAAAGAGGGCGTTAATTTCCTCAACAAACCCTATCAACGCGCCAAGCTCGCGCAAACCGTGCGCGCAATGCTGGATGCGTGAGCTCCGCGATTGGCGCGTTGGAGACAATGGTTCCACCCCATACAACTGCATGACCTTCGCACTTGAAAACTTGGAGAGCGTCTTCGACCGGGCGTTCACGGGCATCGGCCAGGCGAGGGAAGCCTTCACACCCCGTCTGACGCTGCGCGAGGTCGGCCGGGTCACGACGGTGTCCACCGGCATCGCCACCGTTGTCGGATTGCCCAACGTGGGTTTCGAGGAGCTGCTTTCGTTTCCCGGCGGCGTCTCCGGCATCGCGTTCAACGTGGACGAGGACGAGATCGGCGTGGTGCTGCTGGGCGACTACGCGCATCTGCACGCCGGCGACGAAGTCGAACGCACCGGTCGGGTCATGGACGTGGCCGTGGGTGACGGGCTGCTGGGAAGAGTGATCGACCCGTTGGGCCGGCCGCTGGACGGCCGTGGCCCGGTATCGACCGACGCGCGCCTTCCCATTGAAAGGCCCGCCGCCGCGATCATGGACCGGGCTCCCGTCACCGTGCCGCTACAGACCGGCCTCAAGGCCATCGACGCGCTCATCCCGATCGGGCGCGGCCAGCGCGAATTGATCCTGGGCGATCGCCAGACCGGCAAGACCGCCATCGCCATCGACACGATCCTGAACCAGCGCGGGAAGAACGTGCTCTGCGTCTATTGCGCCATCGGGCAGCGCGCGTCCGCCGTGGCCAAGGCCGTGGCCAACCTGAAGGAGAAGGGCGCGCTGGAATACACCGTCTTGGTCGTGACCGAGGGCAACGATCCGCCCGGCCTCGCCTACATCGCGCCCTATGCCGCGACCAGCATCGCCGAGCATTTCATGGAAGCGGGCCGCGACGTGCTGATCGTGTATGACGACCTCACGCAGCACGCCCGCTCCTATCGCGAGCTGTCCCTCCTGCTCCGGCGCCCGCCCGGACGCGAGGCATTTCCCGGCGACATCTTCTACATCCATTCACGCCTGCTCGAACGCTCCACCCATCTTCGCAAGGAACGCGGCGGTGGTTCGCTCACCGCCCTCCCGATCATCGAGACGGAGGCGCAGAACATGTCGGCCTACATCCCGACCAATCTGATCTCCATCACGGACGGACAGATCTATGTTTCGCCGTCGCTCTTCGAGTTGGGCGTGTTGCCGGCCGTCGATGTGGGCCAGTCTGTTTCTCGTGTCGGCGGCAAGGCCCAACGCGCCGCATTTCGCGCCGTCGCGGGCGATCTCAAGCTGGCCTACGCCCAGTTCGAGGAGCTCGAGACCTTCGCCAGGTTCGGCGCTCGGCTGGACGAGAACACCCGCAGGATCATCGAGCACGGCAAACGGATCCGCGCCTGTCTCAAACAACCGGAATCGGATCCCGTCCCGGTGCCGGCGCAGATCGCGATTCTACTGGCCTTGACCGAGGGCTTGTTCGACGTCGTTCCGGTCGAGAAGATGAAGGAGGCCGAAGCCCTCGTCCGGGAAGCAGCCGCCCATATTCCCGCTGAGATCTCCGCCCGGTTCGAGACCGCCGACAAACTGGCGGACGAAGACCGGAAGGCGATCATCGCCCTAACCCGTGAGGCGTTGGTCCCCTTCAACAAAACCAAGCCCGCTTGAGTCCAAACTATGGCCGCCACATTCAAGGATTACTACGCCACCCTCGGTGTCGGGCGCGACGCCGGTGAAGACGAGATCAAGAAAGCCTTCCGCAAGTTGGCAAGGGAACACCATCCCGACGTGGCCAAGGACAAGACGTCCTCCGAGGAGAGGTTCAAGGAGATCAACGAGGCCTATGAGGTGCTCGGCGATCCCGGGAAGCGGAAGAAGTATGACCAACTGGGCCCCGACGGACGCAATGGCCAGACCGGACCACCTCCCGGATACGAAACGCGAGGCGGAGGCGCTGAACCGGAGTTTCATTTCGGCGGCACCGGTTTCAGCGACTTTTTCGAGCAGTATTTCAGCGGCGGCACCCGGTTCGGTTTTCCCGGGAACGATGCCGGATCCGACCAGGAACGTGGCCAGAGAGGATCGCCGTTTGCCCGGCGTGGCAGCGATGTCGAGGGCGACATCCTGGTTTCCCTGGAGGAGGCGATGCTTGGCACGGTTCGCGCCGTTTCACTGCAGATCGTCAACCGCCAGACTGGCCAGGCGGAGACCCGGTCGTTCAAGGTGCGCATTCCGGCCGGGGCCACCGATGGCCAGCGCATCCGGGTTCCAGGGCAAGGCGAACCCGGACAAGGCGGTGAACCGGCGGGCGATCTCTTCCTGAGCGTGCGCCACGCGGCTCATCCGGACTTCACCAGCCGCGGAGCGGACATCACGCACGAACTCGACATCGCTCCCTGGGAAGCGGTTCTGGGTGCTGAAGTCGAGGTGCCCACGCTCGACGGATCGCTCAAACTGCGCATCCCGGCCGGTGCCGACAACGGCCAGAAACTTCGAGTGCGCGGGCGCGGTCTCCCCAAGGGCAAGAGCGGCGAGCGTGGCGAATACTTCGTCGTCCTCCGCGTGCAACTGCCCAAGGCAACCGACTCCGCGGAACGGGCCCTTTGGGAAAAACTGAGGGACTCCTCGTCCTTCCGTCCGCGCTCGGTTCGTTCATCCAACTCCACCGCGCCATGAGCTCCGACCCCGATCAACCATCGGACGATCTTCCCACGTTTGGCGAAGAACCCGAGACCGCCTACTCCTTGGAGGTTGTTGCCGAACTGGCCGGCCTCGATTCGTCGACGGTCATCCTATACCGGGAAGCCGGCTTCATCCGCCCGGTTTCCGGCACGGGAGACGACGACGCCATCTTCGACGCCGAATGTCTCCGCCAACTCCGCCGCATCGAACACCTTCGCGCCACCTTCGGCGTGAATGAAACCGGGCTGAAGCTGATTCTCGATCTCCTGCATGAGGTGGAGATTCTCCGTCAGGAAAGACGGCAAACCCGGCGATGAAGTTCGGTCCGTCGCGACGCCACGCATAACCCAGGCGACGGAACTGAACGACCATGCCTAATGTCGCCCGCGAGGCGCTCGTCGCTTTTGCATCCGAGTCCAGTCGCTACCCTGCCCCCAAATCTCCACATTACGTCCACTCGACCAAACCAAAGACCACCCCATGATCGCCAATCCCGCAAAACACTCCCTGCACTCCAATCTACGCGCCGCCTCGGTGGGTTTGATGTTGGCGGTCTTCACAATCCTGTTTGGTCAGGGGATGGGAATCGTCTTCGGGCTCAACGAGGATCTCATCAAGTCGCGCTTGAATGCCGACGCGGCCGAAGTCCAAGGAACGATCTATAATGGTGACCCGATCGCCAGCAAGGCGGTCATCGACAAATCCTGGAACTACATGCAACGGGCCCACCTTCACGCGGGAGGGATGGGCACCACCGCCGTCGCCCTGATCATCGTTTTGTGTCTGGTCGGCGCTTCGCGCTTGGTCACGGCTCTCATCAGCCTCGCTCTTGGCGCTGGCGGTCTGGGCTATTCCATCTTCTGGATGTGGGCCGGATTCCGTGCGCCGTCACTGGGCAGCACGGGTGCCGCCAAGGAGTCTCTCAAATGGCTGGCCATGCCTTCATCCGGTGGATTCGTCCTCGCCACGATCGCTGTCCTCGTTGTGGTCGCCGCTTGGATGTGGGCCAGTCGCCGAAATGAGCCTGCCCCTACGCCATCCATTTAACTCCGTGCAAAAGCCCACGTCATGAAGCACACGGAAACCCATCGCACCCACCGGATCGGCTGGCTTCGCGCCGCCGTGTTGGGAGCCAACGACGGCATCGTTTCAACCGCCAGCCTGATCGTCGGGGTCGCCGCCGCCGAATCCGGCCGGAACAGCGTGCTGGTGGCGGGCCTTGCCGGTCTGGTTGCGGGAGCCATGTCGATGGCCGCCGGTGAATACGTTTCCGTGAGCTCTCAATCCGACACCGAGAACGCGGATCTGGAGCGGGAACGTTTGGAACTCGCCACCGACGGCGAGCACGAACTTGCGGAGCTGGCTGCCATCTACGTATCCCGGGGGCTCGATGCCGGACTCGCCAGAGAAGTCGCGACCCAGTTGATGGCCAAGGATGCCTTGGAGGCCCACGCCCGCGACGAACTGGGGATCAGCGACAGCCTGAGCGCCCGCCCCGTGCAAGCGGCGTTCGCATCGGCTGGAACCTTCGCGGTCGGGGCCGCGCTGCCGCTCATGTTGGTTCTGTTCGTGCCGCTTTCCGCGCTCGTGTGGACGGTGTCTCTCAGTTCCCTGCTGTTCCTCGCCCTGCTGGGTGCCTTGGCCGCCCGCGCCGGTGGTTCCAGCGTCTGGATCTCCGTGGCACGCGTGACGTTCTGGGGCGCTCTGGCCATGGCCTTGACCGCCGGAGTGGGATCGCTGTTCGGGGCCAAGCTCTAACCGGCGGCGAAACGACGCAAAACTCCACACCATCATGAGCGACACGACCTCGAGTCTCAGCCGGAAGATCCACAGTGCCGGCGATCTCCAATCGGTCGTGCGCACGATGAAGGCGCTGGCCGTCTCCAGCATCGGGCAATACGAGAAATCCGTCCGCGCGCTGGCCGACTACAACCGCACCGTGGAACTGGGCTTGGGTGCCTGCTTTCGGGCGGGGCTTGGCGGCGCGACGACTCCCGAACCACCGCCTTCCAAAGCTTCGCCAGCGATCGGCGCGGTGGTCTTCGGTTCGGACCAGGGATTGGTGGGACAGTTCAACGACGTGGTCGCCGACTTCGCGGTGAAGGCCCTCGCCGCGCTGCCCGGAAAACCGAACGTGTGGGCCGTCGGAGAACGGGTCCATGCCCGGCTGACCGACTCCGGCATCGCTCCACTGGGTCTTTTGCCCGTGCCCAGTTCAGTGAAAACGATCACCCCGCTCGTTGGACGGATCCTTGTGGAGCACCAGACGCATCAAGGACGCGATGAGGTCACGGAGCTCCATCTCTTCTACAACCGACCCACCAGCGGATCCGGCTATGAGCCGGTCAGCCAACGGTTGCTTCCGCTCGATGAAAAGTGGCGGTTGGAATTGGCGCAGCGTCGCTGGCCGACGAAGAACCTTCCCGAAGTCCTGGGTGGAGGAACCGCCCCGCTGAAGGCACTGATCGGCGAGTATCTGTTCGTCTCGCTCTTTCGGGCCTGCGCCGAATCGCTCGCCAGCGAGAACGCCAGCCGCTTGGCCGCGATGGAACGCGCCGACAAGAACATCGACGAACTGTTGGAGACGCTTCATGGCATCTTCCACCGGCTGCGCCAGAACGGGATCGACGAGGAGCTTTTCGATGTTGTGTCCGGCTACGAGGCGATGGCGGACGGCCACTCTTCCTGACCCGGTGACCGTGCTGTGGCCTACGGGCAAAACTGGATTACGATTCAAAACAAACAGGCGACGGATCGTCTCGGTTCAGCGCGCGATCAGGCCGGCCTGCTTCTACAACTATGAAAAATAGGCTGCTGATGGTTCTCCTCGGGTTCACGGCGCTGCTCGCGGCTCCGGTCGTCGCGGATGCGGGCGAAGGGCCACAGCTCTACCGATTGACCAGCGACAGCTGGATCGAGCACGTCACCCAGATTGTCGGCGGTCCCGCCACCGTCCAGTCGAACCGGCTGAGCGGCTACATTCGACTGTCTCCCGTCGTTGGGCCGCTCGATTGGAACGTGTTCCAGATCCTGGACGCGGTGCTTTCCGAACCGGACTCGCCGGGTTCCGCGCTGGGGATGATCGGCTCCGGTTATTATCGACGGGGTGGCCGGACCGGAGACCAGCAATCCATGACGCTTTCGTGGGTCGTCGACGGAGTTTCTTGGGATCTGGATTCCGGCGTGGTCCAGATCGTGGAGACGTGGCCGGAGCTTCGCATCACACTCGGCGCCAGCCACAGTTTCGGCGACGGCTCGCAGAAACTCTTCGTCAGGCTTTCCGCCGTTCCGGCCGTTCCGGCCACGCGCTATCGGTTGCTGGAGGGCAGCACTTTGCTCGACGACTGCCCGATCTGCGACCGGCTTTCGCGGCCATTGCCGTTGCGCGGCGAATTCGACCTCGTGCCGGTGAGCAGCAACTCCTTCTCGACCCGTTATCACCTGTTCGACGTCAAGCTGACGGCGACCGATGGCAACGGCCTCGTCTATCTCGCGGAGGGCGAAGGGGACTACACCGTCGGGGGCGAGGTCGCGATCTCGCAGGAGCTGATGCTGAACGTGCTCGTGAAGGGCGGGGGCCGCGACTCCAAGTCCACCACTTTTACCAATAGCGTTGGTCCCCCGGGACGGCTGTGGCCGATGCTGGGAGTGGACTTGGCCGAGACGAAGGGCGCACCCGCGCAGACCTACAGCCTGCAATTGCGGGCCGCCCCGGTCAGGGAATTGTGGTTCACGACGAGCCGGTCCTTGAAACCCGCGATCAACTCGGGTCTTCCGCTGGAGATTGTCGCCGGGGATGTCCTCTCGGATCAGGGACGGATCGTGAAGAGCAATGCCGACCTGTTGGTCGCCTTGGGCGCGCCGGCCGGAACTGGGCCGATTGCAATTGATGCGCTCGCCGTGGTCCCGGGCGGCACGCTCCTTTTTTCGTTGGGAAAGGATCTCGCGACGACGTCTCTAGGCGCCGTCTCGGAAGGCGATCTTGTGTCGGACGCCGGCAAGATCGTGAAGCGCAACCATGATCTGACGGCTCGCCTCGGAATCATGCCGATCGTGTCCGACGAAGGACTCGACGCCGTCCAAGCGATGGAGGATGGCGAGACCTACTTCTCGACCCGGCGCGACGATTTTTCCGAAACACTGGGGCCGCTTTCCCGGGGAGACCTTTTGTCGGACCAGGGCAAGGTGGTGAAGACAAACCAGGAGCTGCTCAAGCAGTTCCATCCCGCAGGCCCCGCGTCCGGCTATGGACTGGACGCGTTCCACGTCTGGCCCAGCGGCGAAGTTTGGTTCTCGACCGAGGAAGGGTTCAACGACTCGGTGCTGGGGCCGATCACCGATGGAGACCTGCTGAGCGATCAAGGATACATCGTGGCCCGAAACGCCGAGATGGTCGCCAAGTTCCAGCCCTTCGGCGCGATCACGAACTACGGTTTGGCTTCGCTTTTCATTGTCACAGACCTGCTCCCCGCCGCCACCGGCGCGCCGATGATGCTTCATGGAACCTTCGACGAGTCTGGCAACCCGCTCTTGCGATGGGACGCCCCGGGACGCTGCTGTCAGGTCGAGTCCGCAAACACCCCTTTGGGACCCTTCCTCCCGGCCAGCCCGATCCTGACGAGCCGGTCGTGGAGCGGTACTCGGACGAATGTCGAGGAGTCCGTCTTCTACCGCGTGCGGCAGTGGTAGGCCCGGGCCCGTTCCCATATTCTCAGGGGAAGGGGATGGCTCCGCCCGTCGGACGCGGGAGGTTTCCGTGGCAGCCTGCCGGACTTGGCTCGACCGCCTGAGCGAGAGTTAGAAGCCGACGCCGGTGAACTAAAAAACGGGGCACACGGCCTCGACCGAAACTTTCCGTCGAGGGGACACGTCGTCGACCGCCCCCTTTGGCACAGGTCCTAACCGGCCAACCGGGTTCCCCGATCCGCACATCCTTGCCCACCGTCCGAGAAATTGAAGGAACCCCCCAAACCCGTGACGGTCACGATGCGGGAACGGCAAACCACCCTGGAAAAGATCCGCCGCGGAAACACAGTCATCGGTTTCATGGATCACGACGGTGCGGGGCATCCGGGCAGGAATCGGAACCACCCAGAAATTTTGGTTCGGATCGATATGGAAACAAGGTTCTTGCGGAAGGCTAAGAGCGACAGCCCCCGATGGGATGGACGCCCAAAGTGAACAAGGAAGGAAATGGAGCCAGCGGTCGGGATTGAACCGACGACCGACGGTTTACAAAACCGTTGCTCTACCACTGAGCTACGCTGGCTGGTCGAGCAGCATGGAACCAAGCAGCGTTCCCCGGCGTCAAGGTTTCAAAGGAGGCAGTTCAAGGAGTGTTGAACGAGGCCGACCGCGCGGATGGCGTTCCGACTTGGACTGGATCGCAGCGAAGGCTCGTTGGATCCAAGTCGTCCTAAACTGTAACTTGCGTTTCAAACAAATGTTTGAAACTGTTGTTTAACACTTCCGGCTGAGCCGGCGGTGCCCGCGATGACCGCCAAATCTCGACTCCATGAAACGACCGGCACCCGTTCCGCCCTGATCGAGGCGGCGGCGGAGGTTTTTGCGGAGGTGGGGTTCCATCACGCGCGTGTCCGCGCTATTTGCCACCTCGCCGGGGCCAATGTGGCGGCGGTGAATTATCATTTCGGAGACAAGGAGCGGCTTTACGCGGAGGTGATCCGCGAGTCGTTCTGCCGGGTGATGGCGCGGTATCCGCTGGATCTGGACGTCGCGAAGGGCGCGACCGCGGCGGATCGGCTCCGCGCGTTCGTCCGTGCGTATTTTCTCAGGATCTTCGCCATCGACGGAGACACGCGCCACAGCCGGATGATCATGAGGGAAATGGTCGAGCCGACGGCGGCGCTGGACCAGTTGATCCAGCACGTGGTCCGCCCGACGAGCGAAGTGCTGGAGGGAATTCTCCAGGAACTGCTCGGCCCGGGGGTGCCCGAGGCGACGCGGCGGCTGTGCGGGATGAGCATCGTGGGACAGGCGCTGTTCTATATCCATTGTCAGCCGGTGATCCTGCGGGCTTTTCCGGACGTGCGGATCGGCGAGGCCGAGATCGACCGGTTGGCGGCGCATGTGACGGCGTTTTCGCTGGCGGGGATCCGTGCGCTCCGGGACGCGGCGAAGAAGCCGGCGCGGAAGTCCTCCTGAAGCTATTGGCACTCTATTGGTGTTCCCGGAGGTTTCCGGGACTGGAACAACTAGCAACGACATGTATCGAATCGCGCTCAAGATGCTCTTCGCCGACCGGGCAAAGTACATCATGCTGGTCAGCGGCCTGACCTTTGCCGCGCTGCTGATGACGCAGCAGGCGGGCGTGTTCATGGGCATCCTTGGTTGGACCAAGGGCAACCTGAAGAACATGCGGGCCCCGATCTGGGTGGTGGATCCGAAGGTGGAGCAGGTGAACGAGGTGAAGCCGATGCGGGACACGGATGTCGGCCGGGTCCGCTCCGTGCCGGGGGTGGCGTGGGCCGTGCCGATGTATTGGGGGATCCTCCAGGCGCGGCTGGCGGATGGAAAGTTCAAGCCCGTCCAGCTCGTCGGTCTGGACGGCGCGACGATGGTGGGTCGTCCCGCCGTGATGGTGAAAGGCCGGATCGAGGACCTGCGCCTGCCCAATTCCGTGGTGATCGACGAGCTCGCGATCAAGCGTCTGAGCGTCGGTCGTCCCCGGCCGATCGGCGTCGGCGACACCTTCGAGATCAACGACAAGGAGGCGCGCATCGTCGGCATCTGCGAGTCGGAGATGTCGTTCTTCGGCTACCCCTATGTGTTTACGACCTACGACCAGGCGCTCGGTTTCGCGCCGAAGCAGCGAAAGATGCTCAGCTACATCCTGGCGCATCCGGCCGACGGGTTGACTCCGGCGCAGGCGGCGAAACTGATCCGCGACGCCACCGGGTTGGGAGCCTACACCGAGGCCGAATTCGGCAAGGCCACGATCATGTGGTTCTTCAAGAACACCGGCATCCCGCTGTCGTTCATGATGACCATCCTGCTCGGGTTCATCGTCGGTGTGGCGGTGGCGGGGCAGACCTTCTACTCCTTCATCCTGGAGAACCTGCGGCACTTCGGCGCGCTCAAGGCGATGGGCGCGAGCGACCGGACCTTGATGGGAATGGTGATGCTGCAGGCGTTCGCGGTGGGGATGATCGGCTACGGGCTCGGTCTCGGGCTGACCTGTCTAATCGGAGCGAAGTTCCTCTCGATGGGCATGCCGCCGTTCGACCTCCCGTGGCAGTTGCCCGCGATCACGCTGGTCGCGATCCTCTTCATCTGCTCGTTCGCCTCGCTGCTGGGCATCCGGAAGATCCGGCAGCTGGAGCCCGCCATCGTCTTCCGCGGCTGATTCCACGACATGACCGATCCCGCCTCCATTTCCACTCCCTTGCCCCCGGCCAACGGCGTCGCCATCCATGTGAGAAGCGTGACCAAGACCTTCGGCAAGGGTGAATCCGCCGTGCAGGCGCTGAAGGGCGTCAACTTCGACGCGCGGGAAGGGGAGATGCTGATGGTCGTCGGGCCGTCGGGCTGCGGCAAGACGACGCTGCTCAGCGTGATCGCCGGCACGTTGGAATTCGACCGGGGCGAAGTGGAGGTCTTCCGCCATTCGCTCCATGCGATGATCAAGCGTGAGGTCACCGTGTTCCGGGGGCGCAACATCGGCTTCATCTTCCAGTCGTTCAATCTGGTCCCGACGCTCTCGGTGCGGGAGAACGTCACGATTCCGCTCCTGATCAATGGCGTGAAGCAGCGGATCGCGGACGAGCGTTCGGAGGCCCTGCTGGCCGAAGTGGGACTCAAAGGGCGCGGCGACGACCGCCCGGGCAATCTTTCCGGCGGACAGCAACAACGGGTGGCGATCGCCCGGGCCCTGGTGCATGAACCCCGCCTGGTGATCTGCGACGAGCCCACGTCGGCGCTCGACAAGGACAACGGCCAGCATGTGATGGAACTCTTGGCCTCCATCACCAAGGGCAGCGGCCGCACCGTCGTCGTCGTGACCCACGACAGCCGAATCTTCAAGTTTGCGGACCGCATCGCGGAGATGGAGGACGGGCGCGTGCAGCGCGTCCACGCTTCGCCGGCGGAGATCCAGGAAAGCTATTATTGAAAGGAACCATGTTGTTCAAACGCTTCAGCTTCTACCTCGCCTTGGCCGGCATCGTCGGGACGGTTTTCATGGTGCAAAAGCTCCAGAAGAAGCCGCCCGTGCCGCCGCCGGTGGCCGAGCCCACACGTTCGCCCTATGAACGCTTCGTCGCCGCTTCCGGCATCATCGAGGCCCGCCGGGACAACGTCGCCATCGCGCCGGCGCACGCCGGACTCGTTTCGGGGGTCGCAGTGCGCGTGGGTGAAACCGTCGTCAGCAACGCCCCTCTGTTTCAATTGGACAACCGGGCTGCGCGGGCGCGGGTCGAGACCTTGAAGGCGCAGATGACCGGCATCGAGGCGCAGCGCAGGATGGACGAAGTGTCCGTCGCGGACTGGACCGACCAGTTCCAGTTGGCGCAGCGGCTCGAGCGCGACCACGTGGCCACCGAGGACGAGAAGAAGCGGAAGGGCTTCATGCTCGAAGCGGCCAAGGCGAAGCTGGCCAAGCTCGCCGCCGATCTGACGGTGCTTCGCGCCCAGATCGAAGAGGCGGAGACGGAGTCGGATATTTTGACCGTCCGGGCTCCGCGCGACGGCAAGATCCTCCAGGTGGACATCCGCGCCGGGGAATATGCCAATCTCACCGCGACCAAGCCGGCGATGATCCTAGGTGATGTGAACACGCTCCAGATCCGGGCCGAGGTGGACGAACAGGACGCGCCGATGGTGGTGGCGGGCGAGAGCGGCACGGCCTTCCTGAAGGGAAGCACCGACAAGAAGATGCCGCTGCGCTTCATGCGGATCGAACCCTTCGTCGTGCCGAAGAAGTCGTTGACCGGCGATTCGTCGGAGCGCGTCGATACGCGGGTCCTCCAGATCATCTTCGAGATGGATCCTCCCAGCTTTCCGGTCTACGTGGGCCAGCAAGTCGACGTGTTCATCCAACGGCCAATGCCGGGAGCCGCCAAGACAACGGCTGCCGAAGCGGTTTCAATCCGATAGCATGAATGCCATGAGAGCCGAGCCACCACTGCCTAGGATCCGCCATGCGAATGTCGTGGCGGCGGAACGCCAACTGGACCGCGCGCTGACCGTGCCGGTGGTCGGAAGCCGGATTCCTTTCCTCGCGAGAGAGAAGTGGAAAATGGGATTGATCGCCGGGGCGATGACGAGCTTCGCGGCGGCCATGGTTTTTCTGGTGGGCACTGTTTCGGTGCAGGCCCAGACGAACACCCCCGCGACCGCCGATCTCTTCCGGCAACCGTTGTCACGGGTGGAGGCGGTTGAACTGGCGTTGCGGCAGAACGGGGCGTTGCTCCAGGCCAAGGCGGACGTCACCGCCGCTGAAGGCCGGGGACAGCAGAGTCGTTCGGTGGGGCAGCCTCGGGTCCAGATCAGCAGCGAATACAAGGTCCAGGACAAGGGCGCGATCGAGACGTTCGCGGGGTTCCCGGGATCGGGCAACCAGAACTGGTCGGCCAGCGCGCAGGTCGTCCAACCGCTCTATGAGGGCGGCCGCATCAAGTCCGGCCGGCGAAGCGACACGTTTCTCCGCGAACAGGCCGGGGCCCGCTTTGCCTCCGTGCGGCTCGATACGATCGCGAGCGTGCTCGTCGCCTATGACGACGTGTTGTTGGCGGCGGAGCAGATCCTGGTGCAGGAAGCTTCGGTGACTTTGTTGGAGCGTGAGCTGTCGGACAACCAGAAGCGCTTCGATGCCGGCACCGCGACGCGCTTCAACGTCCTGCGGGCCGAAGTGGCGGTGGCCAACGCGAAGCCCCGGCTGATCAAGGCCCGCAACGCCTTCCGGACCTCCAAGAACAACCTGGTGAACCTGCTCGGCTACGACCTTCCGATCACGATGCAGGACGACATTCCGCTGGTGCTCGCCGACCGGCTTCGATCCGAGCCGGTTGGATTCGGACTCGACGCCGCCCTGGCCCGTGCGCTCGACCGGCGGCCCGAACTGGAAGCCTTGCGCCAGGACATCGCGTTGCGGCAGGAGGACATCGCCACGTCGAAGGCGGGCCGGCGGCCGGCGGTGCAGGCCTTCGCCGGCTATGGCGGGAGGAATTCGAGCTTCAACAACGACCCGGGCGACGTCGTCGAAGGTTGGTTCGTCGGTGCGCGGTTGAGCTGGAACCTCTGGGACGGCGCCTTGACCCAGGGACGGGTCGTCGAAGCGACGGCCCGGGTTGAAAGCGCGGAGGAAGCGCTGCGCGACACGCGGCGCCAGATCGGGCTCGAAGTCCGCACCGCCTGGTCTACCGTGAACGATGCGCGCGAAGTGCTCCAGTCGCAGGAAAAGACCGTCGAACAGGCGGAGGAAGCCCTGCGTCTCGCCCGGAGCCGGAGCGAAGCGGGCACCGGCACCCAGCTTGAGATCCTCGATGCGGAAACCGCCCTGACGGAGGCGCGGAACACGCGGACCGTCGCCCTCCGGGACTACTCGGTCGCCAAGATTCGTTTGGAGCGGGCGGCCGCATATCTGGATCCTTCTGCGGCACCGTAACTTGGCGATTTGCGGGAGTCGGCGGGCGAGGGACACGCCCCGCTTGTCTTTTTGCCGTTCATTTCTGAAAGTCCATCCATGAACAGCGACGTCGTGCCGGTGGATATCCGGGGGATCCTTCCCTCCAACAACGGATGCGCCATCTTCCTCGGCAACAGCGAGAAGGTCTTCGTGATCCAGGTGGAGAGCACCATGGGGACGGTCATCGGCATGTTCCTGCGGGACACGCCGAAGGAACGCCCCCTGACCCACGACCTGATCGGTTCGATCCTGCTGGGTTTCGGGATTTCGGTGGAACGCGTCCTCATCACCGAGCTGAAGAACTCCACCTACTACGCCCGGCTCCTGCTGAAACAGGAGAACGAGCTCGGCACCAAGATGGTCGAGCTCGACGCCCGCCCCAGCGATTGCCTCGCCCTCGCCGCCGCCCAGAAGAAGAAGATCTTCGTCCTGAGCGCCTTGTTTGAAGAAGTGGAGGACATGACCGAGGTCCTCGATCAGATGAACCAAAACGGCGGCAAGGAAGAGGAAGAATAGAATGGCCACGGGCGACCCGGGCAATCCCCACCTCTTCCTCGTCTGCGGAGACGACGACCTTGCCGTCAAACAACGGGGCCGCGCCCTCTTCAACCAGTGGAGCGAGGAGCTCGGCGGCATGGACCATGAGACCATCGACGCCACCGCCGGCAACAGCGGCGAGGCGTTGAAGGCCATTGGCCGGTTGCGCGAAGCCCTTCAGACCTTGCCGTTCTTCGGCTCGGGCAAAGCCGTCTGGTTCAAGGACTGCAACTTCCTCGGGGACGACCGCACCGCCTGCACCGCCGCCGTCACCGAAGCCGTCGGGGAACTCGTCGAGGAGTTCAAGCGCACCCCGTGGGGCACCGTTCGCCTGGTCGTCAGCGCGGGGAAGGTCGACAAGCGGAAGACCTTCTACAAGACGTTCGGCAAGATCGGCTCGGTGGAAAGCTTCGCCGGCCTGTCCGCCGACGACCGCAACTGGCCGGACCAGGCCGAGTTGATCGTCCGCAAGGCCCTCCGGGAACGAGGCAAACAGGTCGACGATCGCGCCGTGCAGGAGATGGTCGAATCCGTCGGACCCAACAGCCGGAACCTCGAATCCGAGGCGGAAAAAGTGGCGCTGTATGTCGGTGACGCGACCCGGATCACGACGGCGGACGTGGACGCCATCGTGACCAAGAGCCGCCAGGCCCGGGCCTTCGCCCTGGGCGACGCCGTCGGCGATCGTGACCTGTCCCGTGTGCTGCGTTGTCTGGAAGACGAGCTCTGGGCCATCAAGACCGACAAGCAGAAGTCCGCCATCGGGCTGCTCTTCGGCCTCATCACCAAGGTGCGCGCCATGCTCTTCCTGAAAGAAATGGTGCGGCGCGGGTGGGTGAAGGGCGGCATGGACTACAGCCGATTCAAGGGAGCCCTGGAATCGGTCCCGGCCGATGCGCTCCCCAGCGACAAGAAGTTCAATCCCCTTTCGGTGAACCCGTTCGTGCTGTTCAAGGCCCTGCCGCAGGCCGCCAACTACACCGACGTCGAACTGGTGGCGGCGATGAAGCGCCTCCTCGACTGCAATCGGAGACTCGTTTCCAGCAGCCTGGACAACGGTTTGGTGCTTCAGCAGACAATGATGCAGATCGTTGGCCGAAAGTCGGACGGGGGTGTTTCTGCGCAGAATTGAACGGATGGCAGCTTGACGCTGTCGGCCGACCTTCCGATATTTTGTCCTAGCGTCGTATGAGCATTCCAGCCGCCAAACTCTTGGTGTCGACCCTCGAAAACCTGGCCTGCATCAAGGTCATCGGGAGGGCCAACTTTGCCGTGAGCGTCAACTTCAAGCGGCTCCTCAACGGCTTGGGTGAACAGGGCATCAAACACTTCGTCATCGATCTGGGCGGGTGCGT
>JBBQXJ010000046.1:0-36146 GCA_038209745.1 Verrucomicrobiota bacterium | reverse complement strand
CGCCCGTCTCCGGGCATCCGTGCGCCTTGGCCACCCGTTCCATGGAGACGGCCCCTTCGCCCAACGCAAACCCGGGGCAACCGGCATCGGCTTCGCTGAGGAAGTCGGCCGTGTTCATGGCCGGGGTGTAGAAATTTTTCGGTGACAGTCGGTGGATGTCGGGGCGCTTCAGGTGCACGGCGAGATTCTCGCCGGTCGGCGCGGCATTGTTGGTGAGGAAGAGAAATGGATTGCCCGAGGCGCTGGACGCTTGGACCAACACGACCGTTCCAAGGATCAACTGGTTCTCCCGGTAGATCACTCCGGCCAAAGCTACTAAATAAGGTTTATCGTTTGTTTTAGTTTGTAAAACACTACTTTGATGAGCCGGCCAAAGCCGCTGCGAAATCGCAGTCTCTGCAACTCATATTAAAAAATATACTTGGCCTTTATTTACAATCGGGCGATGTCTGCGCTGCCGCCATCCACCCACTGAAAACAGCGGACAACCTCAAA
Source organism: Verrucomicrobiota bacterium (assembly GCA_038209745.1). Classification (GTDB taxonomy): domain Bacteria; phylum Verrucomicrobiota; class Verrucomicrobiia; order Limisphaerales; family CANJSG01; genus CANJSG01. The sequence goes on along the minus strand of JBBQXJ010000046.1, from coordinate 35,651 downwards.
TAACAAGGTTTACTTCGATGGTGTTTACAGTCAAGAAACGGCCCCTTTTTGGTCGTCTGTAAGGCGTCACATGACCCTGATTCGGAGGCATTCTGTTCCGCAGGCCGTCGACTCCAAACTGTTGACCATCAATTTACTTTCCGTGGCCAGCCACGGCTCTTTCGCGGCGACTATTTGATCAGAGAATGGAGATAACGCCGGAATCTGCCAGAAAGTCGGTTTATCCAGCTGGATCAAGTTCAACCGACTCCTCGGCGTTCAGCCAGAATACCCGGCACATTTTGCGAAGGACATATTTGTGGAACCTTTGAAACCCTGCGATTCCTACTCCCCCATTTCCGCACTTCCAGCCAACATTCGAACGGAACTTAGTCCCAGCGATTGACATCCAGCGACAAGAGGTTTATCCGCATTTCGATGCGTTACACGGATACAGGTCGCGCAAAACTTGCCATCGTCATCGCCACCTACCTCAAGCCGCACGAGATTTATGTCGATCGACTTTTCGAGATTTAAATTAGCATGCCAGGCAAAAAATAGGATTACCCCCCTTCTTCGCGCCCTGGCGTGAAACCTACCGGTCGCACCACGCAACCGCTTGACCCCACCAATTTGAATATTCTAGAGAGCGTGCCAACCACCGGACGAGGTCGAGCCCCAGACTCTGCGGCTCCGCACTTCCCGGTGTCGTATGGCCAAGGCCAACTGTGGTTTCTCGACCAGATCAACCCCGGCAGCGTGGCCTATCATGTGGTGAAGTCGGTCCGGCTCACCGGCCCGCTCAACGAACTCGCTCTGGTCGCCGCCTTCGACGGATTGGTCCGGCGCCATGAAGCGCTTCGGACAACGTTCTTGTCGATCGACGGGGAACCCCGCTGCCGGATCGGGCCTGAACCGACCACGAAGCTCGCGTCCATCGACCTCGAAGACCTTCCCCGCACCGAACGGGAAGCCGCGATAGTCCACCAGGTGACCGACGAGACCGTGCTCCCGTTCGACCTGCAACAAGGGCCCTTGCTCCGGGCAAAGCTTTTCCGGATCGACGCCCTTGACCATGTGTTGCTGTTGGCGATGCACCCCATCGTCTGCGACGGCGGGTCCATAGGGGTCATGCTGCGTGACTTGGCGGCGCTCTACCAAGAGCGCACGTCCGGCCCCACAGCCCGACTGCCCGAACTGGCTCGACAATACCGGGATTTCGCCGCGTGGCAGCGAAGCGCCGAGTCGGACTCTTCTTTCGAAACGGCCCTCGTTTACTGGAAACGCCAACTGGCCGGAGCTCCGTCCTCCGTGGCGCTGCCCATCGCGAAGCCTGCCGGGACGAACCGCGCGGGACGAACCCACCAGAAGGAGTTCCGTTTGTCTCCGGGCCGTTTGGCCGCGATCCGCGCCGTGGGACAACGCCACGGCTGCAGCCTGTTCGTGACCCTGCTCGCCGCCTTCCAGTCGCTCCTCCACCGTTGCTCCGGGCAATCCGAGATCGTGGTTGGATCGCCGTTCGCCGGCAGAAGTCGGTTCGAAGCCGAGAACCAGGTCGGTTTCTACGTCAATTTCTTGCCCTTGAAGGCGGACTTCGCCTCCGATCCCACCTTCTCGGAAATCTTGGTGCAGGTGCGGGACACCCTGCTGGCGGCGATGGAAACGGAGGACGTCCCGCTCCTTAAGATCGTCGAGGCGACGCAGCCTGTCCGACAACCCGGACGAAGCCCGCTCTTCAACGTGCTGGTCGTGCTGGAAGAGGCGTCGGACAGTTCGTGGCAAGTTCCCGGTGTGGATTGCCGCGTGGAGACTCCGGTCGATGCCGAGGCGATGGTCGACCTCAGCCTGGCGCTGAAGGAAACGGCCGGCGAACTGCACGGCGCGTTGAAATACGACGCCCTGATCTTCGACGCGCCCGACATTTCCCGCCTGCTCGTCCATTTCCAGACGCTGCTCGACGCGGTTGCGGCGGATCCGCAGATGCGTGTTGCGGAACTCCCGCTGATGCCCGAAACGGAACGGCGCCGGGTCCTCGTGGAGTGGAACGACACGTCCCTCGCGTATCCGCGCGATCGCTGTCTGCATCAATTGATCGAGGCCCAGGCGGATCGGACGCCGAACGCGATCGCGCTCGTCGCGGGCGAGAAGCGGTTCACCTATCGCGAGCTCAACTCGGCCGCCAATCGTTTGGCCCACCACCTGACGCGGCTTGGAGCGGGTCCGGAAAGGCGGGTCGGCATATTCATGGACCGCTCGCGGGCCATGGTGATCGGGCTCTTGGCGATCCTGAAGACGGGGGCCGCCTACGTCCCGCTGGACCCCGCCTACCCCCGGGATCGCATCGCGTTCATCGTGGAGGACGCAGACTGCGGGATATTGTTGACCGAGGATCGCCACCTTTCCGCCCTGCCTAACCACCGTGCGCAGGTTGTCTGTCTGGATTCGCTGGACGTTTCCGAGGAGAGCGAAGGGGATTGGGTCTGCACCGGCAGCCCGGGTGATCTTGCCTACGTCATCTTCACCTCGGGATCGACCGGTCGGCCGAAGGGCGTGGCCATCGAACATCGCAGCGTGGTCGCCCTCGTCGAATGGGCCCGGACCGTCTTTGGCCCCGAGGAACTCGCCGGAGTCCTGTTCGCGACCTCCATCTGCTTCGACCTTTCGGTGTTCGAACTCTTCGTTCCACTCAGCTTGGGCGGGACGGTCCTGCTGGCGGACAACATCCTCCAGCTTCCGACGCTGCCCGCACGGAGCGAGGTCAAGCTGGTCAACACCGTGCCATCGGCCCTGGCCGAACTGCTCCGATCCTCGCCGCTTCCTCCATCGGTCCAGACGGTCAATCTCGCCGGAGAACCATTGCCCGCCGCGTTGGTCGAAAGGATCTACGCGGAGTCGAACGTCCAGAAAGTCTACGACCTCTACGGCCCCACCGAGGACACGGTCTATTCGACCTTCACCCTGCGGACCCGCGGGGGCCCGACGACCATCGGACGACCCATCGCCAACACGCAGGCCTACATCCTGGACCGCCATCTCCAACCCCAGCCCATCGGTGTTCCGGGAGAGCTTTTCCTCGGCGGCGAAGGCCTGGCCCGGGGCTACCTCAACAGGACCGATCTCACGGCCGAGAAGTTTGTCTCCAATCCCTTCGACCTGTCGCCGGGGGCGCGGCTTTATCGCACCGGCGACCTCGCCCGATACCTCGACGACGGCAACATCGAGTTCCTCGGTCGCCTCGACCACCAGGTGAAGATCCGCGGCTTCCGCATCGAACTCGGGGAAATTGAGGCCGTTTTGGAAACATCTCCCGGAGTCCGTCAGGCGCTGGTCACGGCCCAGGAAGAAGACGGCGAGAATTGTCTCGTCGCCTACGTGGAAGGAGAATCCCCCGAAGCGGTCGCACCCGTCACGCTGCGGGCTTTCATCCGATCCAGGCTTCCCGAACACATGATCCCGTCGTTCATCGTTGGGGTGCCGGCGATGCCGCTGACCCCGAACGGCAAGGTCGACCGCAGAGCCCTGGCTGCGCTGCCCAAGGACAGGGTCCGCACCGCTGGCGGACAAACTCCGCCCAGCACCCCCACGGAAATCGGACTCGCCGAAATCTGGGGCGAGATCCTCGGTCTGAAAACCGTCGCCGCGAACGAGAATTTCTTCGAACTGGGAGGCCATTCCTTGAAGGCGGTCCGCGTCGTCTCCCGCGTTCGCGCCGCGTTCGCGATCGATCTTCCCGTCCGCGCTCTTTTGGAGCACCCCACGATTGCTCGGCTCGGGGCGTTCGTCGACGCCCCCGAGCGGGGAGCGGCGCACGCCCCGGAAATGCCAGTGCAGAATACGGGCACCGAGCTTGGACAGTTTCCCGCCTCCACCGCCCAGCAACAGCTCTGGCTACTGGACCAGCTCGATCCGGGGAACGTGGCCTACAATCTGCCCACGGCGATCCATCTCGACGGCTCTTTGGACAAACCGTCGCTTCGGGCCGCGCTGGACGCTCTCGTTCGTCGCCACGAACCGCTGAGGACCACTTTCACCCTGCATGGCAGCGGACTCATGCAGACGGTCCATCCAGCCGGCTCCTGCAGCTTCGAGGAATTGGCGTTCGTTAAAGGGACCGAACCGGAGGCTTCAAAAAGCCTGGATCAAGTCCTGACGGACCGCGCCATTGCGCCTTTCGATCTCGCCCATGGCCCCCTCTTCCGGGCCCACCTGATTCAAACCGGCGGGCAATTCCACATCCTTCTTCTGGTCGCCCATCACGCCGTTTGCGACGGCTGGTCGCTGGGCGTGATCGCGCGGGATTTGGCCAAGAGCTACAACTCCTTTCGCGCGAACAGACCTGCTTCTTTTCCGGAAAAGGGCTTCCGGTTCGCCGACTTCGCCGGCTGGCAGCGCGACGGCCAGCGTTCCGCGCCAGCCGCCGGCCATCTCGCCTACTGGCGCGATCAACTTGCGGAGGCTCCGGCGGAACTCGAACTGCCTGCGGATCGGCCCCGCAACTCAGAACGACGGCGGCCCGGAGCCTGGGAACCGGTGCGTATATCCCCATCGCTCGCCGCCGGCCTGAAGGGGCTGGCGCTCAGCCGCGGCTGCAACTTGTTCTCGGTCCTCCTCTCGGCATTCCATGTTTTGCTGCACCGCCTCTCCGGCCAACCGGTCGTGGTTGTCGGCACGCCGCTTGCGGGAAGGACGAGGGTCGAGACTGAGGATCTCGTCGGGATGTTCGTGAACGTCCTTCCGCTGAAGGCCGACTGCGCCGACAATCCGACGTTCGAGGCTCTCCTCGCCGAGGTCCACCACACCGCGTGGGAGGCCCAGGACCACCAGGACCTGCCCTTCGGCCAACTCGTCGAAACGCTGCTCCCCGGTCGGACCGCGGGCACCAACCCATTCTTCCAATCCGTCTTCGTGCTGCAGAACACGCCCCAAAGCACGGGACAAATGGACGGGATCTCATGGCGCTGGGACCCGGTCTGCACCGGCACGGCGAAGTTCGACCTCACCCTCGTCCTGACGGAGACCGGCGATGGCCTCGAAGGGTTTCTCGAATACGACTCCGGACTGTTCCTGCCCGCTACCGCCGCCCGATGGGCAAAGCATCTCATGGCGCTGCTGCAAAGCGTCGTGGCCCAACCGCAGCAGCGGATCTCGTTTCTGCCCCTTCTCTCCGAAGCGGAACGCCACCAGCTCGTGGTCGAATGGAACGACACTGCGGACGACTACCCGCGCGACCGGCGGGTGCATGAACTCTTCGAACAACAGGCGCGCAGCACCCCTGACCGGGTGGCGGTTCAAATCGGCGAACAATCCCTCACCTACTTCGAGTTGAACCAACAGGCAGAACGTTGGACCAAGTCCCTCGTCGATCTCGGCGTGGGCCCCGATGTGTTGGTGGGGATCAGTGTCGAGCGATCCATGGAGATGGTCGTGGGCCTGCTTGCGATCCTCAAGGCCGGCGGCGCCTACCTTCCGCTCGATCCCGACTACCCGCGCGAACGTCTCGTCTTCATGTTGCGCGACGCCTCGCCCAGGGTGTTGCTGACCCAAACGCGTCTCCACTCCGAAGCCGCCCGATGGATTGCAGCCGCAGCCGAAGACGGGTCGTTCAAGCCCCCGGCGACGCTCGATCTCGACGACGAGCCGCCCGACGCAAAACCCTCGACCAGACTTCGCGGCGGCTCGCCGGACGATCTCGCCTACGTGATCTACACTTCCGGTTCGACCGGGCAACCCAAGGGCGTCGAAATTCCCCATCGTGGCGTGGTCCGTCTGGTCAAGGGCACCCGCTACGCATCGTTCGGTCCGGACGAAGTCTTCCTCCAGATGGCGCCCCTGGCCTTCGACGCCTCCACCTTCGAGATATGGGGTCCGCTGCTGAACGGGGGCCGATTGGTGCTAATGCCTCCCGGCCGCCCGGGTCTGGAGGACATCGGCCGTGAAATCAAAGCGCGCGGTATCACCACCCTCTGGCTTACGTCGGGACTGTTCCATCTGATGGTCGAGGAACGGCTGGACGACCTGAAGCCGCTGCGCCAATTGCTCGCCGGCGGCGACGCGTTGTCGCCCTCCCACGTCGTCCGCGCACGGAAGGCATTGGTCGGCTGCCGTTTGATCAACGGCTATGGCCCGACCGAGAGCACCACCTTCGCCTGCTGCCACGACATCCACGAGTCCGACGACGCGGAACGTTCCGTACCCATCGGCCGGCCAATCGCCAACACCCGCGTCCATCTGCTCGACGCGCACCTCCAACCCGTGCCGGTGGGCATGCCCGGGGAACTCTTCATCGGCGGCGACGGCCTCGCCCGTGGCTATCTCCATCGCCCGGAGCTGACCCGGGAAAAATTCGTCGCCGATCCGTTCTCCTCACGACCGGGTTCACGTCTCTATCGAACCGGAGACCGCGCCCGTTATCGACCGGACGGATCGATCGAGTTTCTCGGACGCGTGGACGACCAGGTGAAGATCCGCGGCTTCCGCGTCGAACTCGGCGAACTGGAAGCGGTCCTCGCTTCCCACCCGCACGTGGGCCAGGTCGCGGCGATCGTCCGGACCGACCCCCGGGGCAAGACCCTCGCCGCCTGTTTCGTGGCACGGTCCGAGCCGGCTCCGACCAAAGGCGAACTGCGCCAATTCCTCGCCGGTAAACTTCCAGACCACATGCAGCCATCGGCATTCCTCGCCGTGGCCGCGTTTCCGCTGACCCCCAACGGCAAGATCGACCGCCGCGCCTTGGGCGCGTTGGACGGATGGAATGCACGACCCGAAGCCGCCGTCACCGCGCCGCGATCCCAAATGGAGAGCCGGCTCGCGGCGATCTGGGAGGAACTGCTCGGACTGTCCGGGATCGGGATCGAGGAGGACTTCTTTTCGCTCGGCGGACATTCCCTGCTCGCAGTGAGGATGGTGCACCGGATCAACCGAGACCTCATAGCGGGTCTCGGCACAGTCGACCTTTTCAACCACCCGACGATCGAGAAGCTCGCCCATTGCCTCGCTTCTCGCGGGCCCGGAACGGCTCCGACGGCCCGCATCGTGCCGCTGCGGCGAGGCTCAGGAACCAGGCCGGTGTTCTTCCTCTATGCCGGACCGGACGAGTGGAATCTGGCCAGCTTGTTCCATGAAGCGGGGCCGGTCTTCGGCATCCAGGTCCCCTGGCGAAAGGAATGGCATGCCGCGGCCGCGGAAGGCCGGACCTCGGCCCTGCCAACGCTCGAAGAACTCGTCGCCCCCTATACGGCGGAGATCCGGAAATCGCCCGACGCCTCCGGGTGCATCTTGGCCGGGTTCTCCTTCGCCGGATTGATGGCTCACGAAGCCGCCCGCCAACTCCGCCGTTCCGGTCACCGGGTCGACGATCTTTTCCTCTTCGACGCCTGGGCCTACGATCCGTCCATCTTCCAGATCTGGAATCACCGCGTTGCTCAGTTGTGGAGGCAACACCCCGTCGAAGGCCCCTGGAAAGAGGTCTTTTCCACGTTTCGATCAAACCTTCGCGCGACCTGGAAGCTTACCTGGGAGGTGGTCGTCCGTCAGAAGCGCCGCCTCTGGGCCTGGTTTCAGAAGCTTCCTCCGGAGCCCCACATGCACGCCGTGACCTCCCTGATCGACGACGAGGGAGAAGGCATCACCGTTGGGTGCATGCTGGCGATCTACCAAAAGATTTTCGCCAATCTTCGGGCCAAACCCCTTCCCGGATCGGTGGCGCTTTTCCGGGCGATCCACGCCAAAGAAAACGAACTCCACGGCATGGACGAAAGCCTCGGCTGGAACCGCCTGCACCCGGACGGTGTGGAGATCGTCCCTGTCGAAGGCGAACACCACTCGATGTTCCAGCGAGAACCCCATCGCGCGGCGCTGGCCAAAGCGATCGGCGAAGTCATGGCCCGCAGGAACAGAGGTTCCTCTTGAACCGTCCCGGACTCATCCACCTCTTCAGCTTGCAAGTGGGAGATCCCGTTGCCTTGGCCGACCTCCACGAGTCTCTGAACGTCGTCTCCGCCGAAGAACGGGGAGAAGCCCGGCGCTTCCGAAAGCCAACCGACGGTGCCCGGTTCCTCCTCGGCCGCACCGTTGTGCGGCTCGCCCTGTCCCGGAGTCTACCGATAGCGCCGGGCGAATGGCGTTTCCGCCGAAGCGCGTTCGGCAAGCCCGAGGTCGCGCGGCCCGAGGCCGCAACCGGCATCCGCTTCAACCTCGCCCACACCGACGGCATGATCGTCTGCGCGACGAGCCAAACCTCCGCAATCGGAGTCGACGTGGAGCGAATCTGCGCCCACGCCGATCTGCTGGACGCCGCCGAAACGGTCTTTTCCGCAACGGAACTCCACGCTCTGGACCAGTTGCCGCCGGAAGAACGCACCGCTCGCTTCTATGATTTCTGGACGCTGAAGGAAGCATACGCCAAAGCGCGCGGTGAAGGTCTGGGATTGGACCTCAAAGCTTGCGCCTTCCATCTCCTTCCCGAACACGAAACGCAGGTGCGATTCGGCCAGGTCTTGAACGACGACCCCGCCGATTGGTTCTTTTGGCGCCGGCGTCTGTCTGGGAAAAACGCCGTCGCCATCGCAGTGAAATCTGGAGCCGGGCACCCTCCGGAAATCCTTCACGACATTCTGGCCCTGGGCTGACGCGTATCGCCGACAGCCCTTCTGCGCCCGCGAATCAGTTCTTCTCACCCCGATACACGCAGCGCGCGGTGCAGGTCTCGGCGACGACCACTTCAGTCAACAACTGCAACCTCGGCTTCAAGCGGTCCCAGATCCAGACCGCGACGATTTCGCTGGTGGGGTTTTCCAAGCCGGGCAGCTCGTTGAGGTAGTTGTGGTCGAGCTGGTCCCAGAGCGGTTTGAAGGCGGCCTTCATGTCGGCGTAGTCCATGACCCAGCCGAGCTTCGGATCGACCGGTCCTTCGACCGCGATCTCGACCGCGAAGCTGTGGCCGTGCAGACGCCAGCATTTGTGGCCCTCCGCCAACAGCGGGAGCCGATGGGCGGCCTCGAAGTGAAATGTCTTTCGTAGTTCCATGATGTTCATCCCTGTTCCCAATCCACCCACGTGACCAGGTCGCCCAATGCGGGGCGTCCGTCGTGGCGCCACGTCAGCGGCGGGTTCTGCATCTCGCCAAGCGGGCAGACCCGCGTCACGCCCCACCGGGCCAGTTCGCGGACGAGGACCGGGGCGCGGTCCTCGGTGGCCGCCAGTCCGACGGTGGAGATCTTGCCGCGCTGCATCTCGGCCTGACGCAGGACTTCGGTCAGCGACGGAGCGGGTTTGACGAAGATGAAGCGGTGTCCACAAGACAGCGAGAAGACCGGCTCGGCCTCGAAGACGACCGTCCAGGCCGAGGTCCCGGAGCTGGTCCAGAGCCGCGTCTCGGCGGACTGGGAGGCTCGGATTTCGAAGACGGATCGACGGATGGCGAGGGCTGCGGCGGCCTCGGTGGACAAGGACCCGCGTGGACGTCGCCCTTCCAGGATCTTGAGCTCGTTGACCAACCGTTCGGCGAACTGTTCGGGCGTCACCTTGCCGCCGCCTTCCACGTAGATCACATGCGGCGAGAGGCAGCCGAGCTGGTCCCAAGCCGCGACGTCTTCGGCGGCGCGCGTGATGAGCTTGGCCACGTTCAGGCCCGAAACGGCTTCGAGCGTGGCGTAGCCGAAGCTGGCGCGATGGCCATGCCCGAGAAGCTTCCCGGGCACCCGATTGCGCAGCGCTTCGAGGGTCTCGTCGCTGCCCATGGCGGTCACGATGTCGGCCTCGGCGAAGAGCGCGTGCTCCAGGGTTTCGCTGCCGCCGCGCCATTCGGCGACTTCGAGACAGGAGGCGAGCTTGGAGTCCAGTTGATAGATCGAATGCGCGAAGAGGCGCGGAAGGAACGCGGTGCCGGATGCGCACTTCACGAACTGCGCCGAACGTACCAACAGGCCGTGGATCATCGAGGTGAAGACCGGATTCGGCAGCACACCGCCGGCAATGTGGACGATCAGTTCCGGGCCGATGGCCATGGCCGCGCGGCCGGTTTCCCATTCAAAGTCCGACTGCACGGGTCCATCGAGCCGCTCGACGTGGCCCAGCTCCTGGAGCAGGAGGGTGTTCAACGACTCGGGCGTGACGGAGCGGAAGAACGCATCGAGCCCCGCCTCCAAGGTTTCCCGCGAGAAGCCCGTCGCGGCGGGACCTTCGCCCAGGGCCGTTTGCCGAAAGGAGAATTCCGGATCGAGCCAATCGGCCGCGAGCCGGCTGAGAGAACGCACCATGTCGGCCGTCGAACGATCGGCGAGATACTTGGCGCGATTGCGCCGGAGGGTCCGGCACGCCTCGGTCACGGTCGAAGCCGCCAGTGGGGGTTCCGGAGGCAGGTCGGCGAGGAAATAGTTGGGCAGTTCGTGGATCATACGTTTTGGAACAACGACAGATGGACACAGATGAACAGAGAGGTCGTGCCGACCATGCTAAACTGACGGTCCAACGAATTGGAGACAGCCGCCCGTCCAATCGCTGCGGCGGCTTCGGGAGTTCCCGGTCTGTGTTCATCGGTGTCCATCTGGGGTTAAGGACTCTGCCGCTTCGCCAGCGCTCTCAGACAGAACGCGCCACCGATGGAGACCAGGACGAACGCGGCGAGCAGTCCGTAGGCGGGATAGTAGCTCGATTCCACATCGGCGGCCGGTCCGAGGGATTTCACCCAGGTGCCGATGATCCAGTGGGAGAGGTTGCTGATGAGTCCGCCGATGGTGATCCACAGACCAAAGACGCGGCCGCGCACGGCATCGGGCACCACTTGCATGAGGGCGGCCTCGACCATCGGATAGCTCGCCATCAAGAAAAAACCGTAGGCCAGCAGAACGAAGACGATCGAGCCCGGCGGCACGAACGGCACCACCGCGACCAGGATCGCCGCCGCGATCAGGACGAAGGCGATCCAGCCGGTGCGGTGCTTGTCGGAGAGGGAACCGAACAGCGGGTTGCTGATGGCCGACGCGAGGAAAAGGCCGCTCAACGTCAGTCCGGTTTCCTTCAGCGAGAAGTGGTGGACGTGCTGGAGAAACAACGACCCCAGGCTTCCCATGCCGAATCCGGCGAAGTCGCGCAGGGTAAAAAACAGGGCCGCGAACAGGAACAAAATCCACGGTACCGCACCGTGGAACATCGGCACCCGCGTTTGCGATGAACCGAGCTTCAGCGGAGAGGCCGGGGCGGCGGCGGCCGGCTTCTTCGGGACACTGGGCGCCGATTCGCCGAGCCACCAAAACGCGACCGCCATCACCAGACCGAGGATGCCGAATTCCAGCACGGGCTGCCTCCAACCCGCCGCTTCCGCGCGCCAGCCCGCGTAGGTCGGACCGATGGCGAACCCGACCGACGCACCGATGCCGATGCGGCCCAGGGCGCGGCCGGTTCCGATCGGAAACAACCGGGCAATGAGCGCCGTCGCGGCCGGATGGAAGAAACTGCCGCCGAACCCGGCCAGCACACACGCCGCGATGGCCCAGCCGTAGGACGGCGCCTGGCTCAGACCGATGAAGCCGAGCGCGTTCAAGGCGAGCCCCCAGCCGAGCAGGCCTTTGCGCGACACCTTGTCGGCGAGCACGCCCATGAGGTAGCTGGGCAGGAAGTAGGAAACCATGATGACCGAGACCAGGGCGGTCGCCTCGTTTTCACCGGAGAGTTTCAGGTCGCGGACGATCGGCAGATACAGCGGAAGCAGGATGACCGAGCTCAGATGGGTGAACGCGTGGAGCGCACCGATGAGCCAGAGCGTGCGGGTGTGATGGGGAGAGGTGGTCACCATGGAAAAAGAACCCGGGTCGCGGTCATGCGGGCATCAAAGAGCATCCCCGCGCCTCCGCAGCAGTGGCCCGGCCCAGCAGTTCAAAGCCACCGCCACGGACAATGCCCAGGTCTTCGGTCTGGAGCGCTTGGACGGACGCGACGTTGACCAGGTCATGGATCCTCACCAGTCCGGGTTGGCCGATCGACGATTCTTCTCCGGTCTCGGGCGAGATCAAGCGCACGCGGGTCCACGGAGGGAAGTGGAGCGTCCGCGTTGCGGCATCCGGCATCTGGGATCCGTCGTCCGTCGTCGTCCCGCCCCAACACGCTCCTCGATCATACGCCTGAGAACCGAGCTCGCTCATCCCATATTCCACCACGATACGGGCGGCGGGAATGCCGAGATGCTTCGTGATCAGGGCGTGGAGTTCTGCCTTGGGCAATTCCCGGGAACGGCCCTTGTAACCGCCGGTCTCCATCACGCGGGAACCTTCGGCCAAGCGATAGCGGATGTTGTTCGCGGCGAAATGATCGAGCAGGTGGACGAAGGAAAACGCGGTTCCCAACAACGTAACGGGCCGGTTTGCGCACATGGATTTCCGCAGACCGAAGAGCGTGGCCTCGATGTCCAGCTCCCAGCCGCCGTCCGCGCCGACTCGGCCGGTGAAGACGGAGTCACGGGCGCCGAGCTCGCGCCGCACGGTCTCGAACATGTGGGCCAGCGACGAATGGGGCGCCTTGTCCGCCGACGGCGTCAGGATCAGGAGGCCGGGCTTGTCCAGCGGACCGATGACCTCGTCCTCGGCGAGCCGGTCCCAATCGCCCAGCACATGCCGACGAAACCACCCGAGCAACGACGTCTCGTAGAGTGCGAGGGAGGCCGTGCCATGAATGTGTCGGCTCGGTTTGGAGCCGGTCGTGCCACTGGAATGAAAGCAGGCGACGCGCTCTTCGGGCGGCAGACTGGTGAGTTCGAGTTCCTTGAACGCGGAGGCGGGGACGGCGGGAACATTCCTCCAGCCAACAATGTTGTCGGGCAATATCCCGCGCGCTTCGCACAATCGGCGGTAGGGACCCACAAAAGCGAACTGGAGGCGAAACAGCTCCAAAGAAAACCCGTTGAACTCGTCTTCGGCGAGAGTCGTGCCGGCGTTGGCGCCCAAGGCTCGTAGCCGGGTTTGAAGCCGGTCGATGAAGCCGGCAAAGGATGCGTCGTTTCGGGTCATGCGGTTTTTGGTTCGGGGCCGGTTGGTTTTCCGCGACAACCGGGAGCCCAGTCTGTAGCCGACCCGCCACTAAAGTTCAATGCGCGAGAAAAGCGGAACCGCTTCAGGATCTGCGCTCCAGCGACACTGAAGGCACTCCATGCCCAATTTCTCGCCTCAACGCGCGTCCGCTTCCAGCCGATCACCTCCCTCGGATGAGGAAATGGTTCCATAATCCGCAGCGGACCGCCGGAGCGGCGTTGCTGACCTTCTCCTTGGCTGTTCTCTGGGTGAATGGCGGCGAATCGTTCCGGCGGACGACTGCGCTCGACGACGGATTCCCGCTGACCGCGGCGACTCCGGCCAAGGGAGCTTCATGGAAGGGTCCAGACAAGCACCCGGCGCCGGAACCGGACTTCACGAGCTTCTCGGACGATCTCCCCAGCCAACCCGCCCCGGTGACGTTCCTCGTCACCGACACGGTGACCGTGGCCGCAGGCGGCTTCGCCATCGTGGGGCTGAGTTTGCTCCGGAGGAAGCGGCCGAGCGGGCACTGAAGGCAGGAGCCGCGGCTCGACCACCGTGACCATCTTCTTCAACCGCCGATCTGCGACTTGTAGGTGTCGGCGTTCATGAGCGCGGACACGTCGGCGGGGTTCGCCAGCTTGACCTTGTAGAACCAGCCGCCGGTATAGGACTCCTTGTTCACGAGGGCCGGATTCCCAGCCAGCGCGCCGTTCACTTCCAGGATCTCGCCGCCGACGGGCGAATAGATGTCGCTGGCGGTCTTGACCGACTCGACGACGGCGCAGGCTTCCCCGGCCTTGACCGTGCGGCCGGCGGCCGGGAGCTCCACGAAGACGATGTCGGTCAATTCGTGCTGGGCGTGGTCGGTGATTCCGACGGTGGCGGTGTCACCGGACACCCGGACCCATTCGTGGGATTTGGCGTATTTCAGATCGGCGGGGACGTTGGTCATAGTGTTCTGGGGGCTGAGATTGACGACGGCGTGTGAGCGGGGTCAACGCCGTTGTTCCCTCGGCGTCGCCCCAAATGCGGCTGGATCTTCAGGCCTTCTTGTAGAGGGGCTTTTTAACGACCTCCGCCGGAAAGCGTCGGCCACGGATCTCGATCTCGACGACGGTGCCCGGCACGGCGACGCCCGAAGGCACATAGCCCATGCCGATGCCACACGCGAGGGTCGGGCTCTGCGTGCCGCTGACCACGAGGCCAACGGACTCGCCACCGACGAAGATGGCATAGCCCGGTCGCGGCGGCGGCGCAGCACCCACCATTTTGAAGGCGACACAGCGTTGGGCGACCCCGTCGGCCTTCTGCCCGGCCAGCACGGAACGACCGACAAAGTCGCCCTTGCCCAACGACACGAAGAATCCGACACCGGCTTCGATCGGCGTCCTCTTCTCGTCGAGTTCGTGTCCGTAAAGCGGAAAACACGCTTCCGTGCGGAGCGTGTCGCGGGCCCCGAGGCCGCTGGGCCGCACTCCGAAATCCCGGCCGATCGCCAGCACGCGGTCGAAGACATCGCCGATGGTCTCCGCAGGCGCGACGATCTCGAATCCGTCTTCGCCCGTGTAGCCGGTCCGTCCCACATAGACCCGTTTTCCATCGACCATCCAGTCGCCCACCTGGTTCTTGGCCAGATCCGTCACCAGCGTGGCGGGGGTGCCGGCCAGCGACGGACCGGGCAACACCTTGTCGATGAATTCCGCGACCCTGGGCCCCTGCACGGCGATCGCCCCGAACCGGTCCGAAGCCTGGTCCATCGTGACGGACGCCGCTGCCGCGAAGGCGCGGTGGCGCTCCTGCAACCACTCCCAATCGGCATCGATCCGGGACGCGTTGATGATGAGCAGGTATTCGCCCGGGGCGACGTGGTAGACGTAGAGGTCGTCGATCACCCCGCCGGCCTCGTTGCACATGAGGGTGTATTGCCCGAGCCCGACGGCGAGCTTGCGGACGTCGTTCGTCAGAGTGGCGTTGAGGAACGCCTCGGCCCCGTCGCCCCCGACGAAGACCTCGCCCATGTGGGAGATGTCGAAAACGCCGGCGGCCTTCCGGACGCAATGGTGTTCATCCGAGATCGACGTGTATTGCACCGGCATCTCCCAGCCGCCGAATTCGATCAGTTTGCCGCCGAGCCGCTGGTGGGCCTCGAAAAGGGGGGTCCGTTTCAACATCGTGCGGCGATGTTCCGCACCGGCCGGCACCGATGCAAAACATCTTTGATGCCGACTCCGTGTCGCCGCAGGAAACAACCGCTGCATCCGAGGCCGCACAACTCCCATCTCGACAACCCGAACGGCGCCCGGCTATTTGAAACCCATGCGAATGACGTTGATGAAGACCGCGCCGGTGGCCCTGGCCGCCCTCCTCTTTGCAGGCTGCTCCTCCATCACGAACCTCACCTCGTCCCAGATGAGCCGCGCCCCGGACGGTTTCTACCCGATCGAAGCCCAGTGGCACACCCGGGACCAGAGCCTCAAGACCAGCACGCTGGAGGGACATGTGGTGGTGGGAACCGAGAGCTATCCCATGAAGCGCACGCCCTTCGTGAAAGACCGCTGGGAGGCGTTCATCCCGATCGAGCCCGGCGATTCTCTCGTCCACTACTTCTTCAAGTTTGATTTCGAAAACAAGCGGTTTCCCCAACTGCAGAAGAACAGCCTCCTCTCGGACGAATACACGTTGAAGATCCTCAAAGCCAAATAACCGTCCCCTCCGTCGCGGACAGTGAAACGGCCGGCAACCCTCGGGTTGCCGGCCGTTTCATTTCACCATCGCATCGGCTCTACCACGCGGCCTGGTACAGTCGCTGGAAATCTTTGGGGTCGGCGGGCCGCGGATTGAAGGTGGCCGTCCATTGCTGCGACGCTTCCAAAGCCAAGCTGGCCGGCGCCGACTCGGGAAGTCCCAGATCGCGCAGCCGCGCGTTCAGACCCGCTTCCCGAAGAAGCCGCTCCAGCAAGACCGCCAGCTGCTCCGCCGCCGACTTGTCGGCATCGAGGCCGAGACGGAGAGCGGCCAACAGTTCGGCGTAGGCCTCTTCGCAACCCGGTTCCTCTCCGTTGAACCGCACCACGTGTGGCAGCATCAATCCCACGGCCTGCCCATGGACAATCCCATAGTGGGCCGTCAACGGATTGGCCGCCGCATGGGCCGCCCCCAGCATCGAGTTCTCGATCGCCGTGCCGGCAAACGCCGCGCCGAGCAGCATCTCGCCCCGCGCTTCCGCCGAAGCTCCCCGGACCAGAATCTCCGGCAAACGGTGCGCGCAGAGCCGGAACGCCTCCCGGGAAAACATTCGCGACAATGGGGTGCGCTTCCGCGAGACCGCCGTTTCGACCGCGTGGGCGATCGCGTCGGTCCCGGTACAGGCCGCCACACCCCTCGGCAACGACTCGGTCAGGTCCGGATCCAGCAACGCCACCTTCGCGATCGTCTTGGGATCGAGGCACGCCATCTTCTGGTGCGTCGCCTCGTCCGCAATCAGCGCGGCCGACTGGCATTCGCTGCCCGTCCCTGAAGTCGTGGGAATCGCGATCATGGGCAGCATCGGCTTTGTCGCTTTGCCGACGCCCCAGTAGTCCTTCATCTCGCCGCCGTTCGTCAGGAGAAAGTTCGTCCCCTTGGCCGTGTCCATCGAACTGCCGCCGCCCAGTCCCACGATGAAGTCGATCCGCGCCTCCTGGGCCACCTTCAAGCAGCGCGCCACGTCGGCGGTGGAGGGATTTTCCCGAACCTGGTCGAAGACCGCGACAGACAGGCCCGCCTCCTTGAGGCTTGTCTCCACCCGCGCCGCGTGGCCCGCCGCCACGATGCCTGGATCGGTCACCAACAGGACCCGCGTCGCGCCCAGCTCCTTCGCCAGTTCACCGACACGCGCCGCCGTGCCGGCCCCGAAGACCAGCCGTTGCCGCGGTAGAAAGTCGAATCCGGCTAAGGAACCGGCTGGAACTGAAGGTCTCTGTTCGGTCATGACGCTGGGTTTGTGACGGACACTCCGGGCAAGGTGTTCAAAACCAGCCGGAGAACAAACGGAAAAGACCCGCCTGTTCGTTCGTTCCATGGAAAACGCACACCAGGCCGGTTCCGTTTCCAGAATCTGCCGCCTTCCCTTTTCGTGGGGCCAAGCACAGCGATTCGTAAGAGCGGTCATCCCGTCTGGCCCGCACCACAACCCACTCCCGTCGTTCGCCCCTGGCCGGAACGAGGCAGTGGAAATGAATGGGGAGCGCAGCCGCCTCGCTTGGTGTCCGGCGCACCCCGGACCGGGCGCGCTCCCCAATCCCCACTGCACCGTTCCGGCTTGGATCCGAAAAACCCCCAACCGAGGAACACTTCGAGTCACGAAAACGCCCGCCGCTCCAACCCAATCCCACATTCTTCCTTGACCAAATCTCCAGCCGTCATACTGTCCTATGACAGTTAAGGAATCCCATGCTACTCGAGATCGATTTCAAGTCAGGCAAGCCGGTCTATCTCCAGTTGGTCGATCAAGTCCGCTACGCCGCCGCCTCCGGCGTCATTCGCAACGGCGAACCCCTGCCCTCCGTCCGCGTTCTCGCCGAGCAGCTCCGCGTCAATCGCAACACCGTCGCCAAGGCCTATTCGGAACTGGAGGGCCAGGGCGTCATCGAGACGCTGCCGGGCAAGGGCTGCTTCCTGACCGATGCCGCGACGCCCTTCACCAAGCAGGTGAAGCAGAAGCTGCTGATGACCGAGATCGACGAAGCGGTCGTCACGGCCCACCACCTCCAGGTGGACCGGGCCGCGTTCCTCAAGCTGGTCGACGAACGCCTCGACTACTTCCAAGACAAAGCCGCTTCAGCCAAGGAGACCCCATGAACACCCCCGCCATCGCCATCGACCAACTCGTCCGACGCTACGGCAAACAGGACGCCGTCAACGGACTCAGCCTCACCGTGCCGCCCGGCCGCTGCTACGGCTTCTTCGGCCGCAACGGCGCCGGCAAGACCACCACCATCAAGTGCCTGCTCAACCTCCTGAAGCCCGACTCCGGCCAGGTCCGCGTCTTCGGCCTCGATCCGCGCCGCGATGAAGTCGCCGTGAAGTCCCGCCTGAGCTACGTGCCCGACGCCGTCGCCTTCTATCCATGGATGACCGTCATGGACACGCTCCACTACTTCGCCAGCTTCCGGCCGAAGTGGAACCGCGACCTCCAAACGGACCTGCTGAAACGCCTCGATCTGAACCCGGCGCAGAATGCCGCCAGCATGTCGAAGGGCCAGAAAACCCAGCTCGCGCTCATAGTCGCCGTCTGTCCCGAGCCCGACCTGCTGCTGCTCGATGAACCTACCTCGGGCCTCGATCCCATCGTCCGCCGCGAGTTCATCGAGACCGTCATCGGCGCCTACCAATCCGCCGGCGAAGGCGCCCGGACCGTCTTCGTCTCCACCCATCTGATCGCCGAGTTCGAGGGTCTGATCGACGACTTCACCATCATCGACCACGGCCGGGAACTGCTCACCATGAACGCCGACGAAGCCCGTAGTCGTTTCCGGAAGATCCGAGCCCGTTTCGCCGAATCCCCGCCGCAACTCGATCTGACCGGCTCGCTCAGCGTCCGCCACTTCGGCCGCGAAATGGAGATCCTGGCCAACGGCGCCACCGACCGGCTGATGGACACCCTCCGCAGCCACGGGCCCGAAGACCTCCGCTGCGAATCCCTCACCCTGGAGGAGATCTTCGTCGCCTCCAAAACCCTCGCCCCCGCGAAACCATGAACGCGCTTTTGAAGAAGGAGGTCCGGCTGCTCCTTCCCAGTTGGATTCCCGCCACTGTTCTCGCGCTGATCGCGGGGTGCCTGATGGCAATAGGCCCAGCCCACGGACTTGAACTGTCCGGTTGGGCGGGGCTGCTGTTGGGCGCGGCCGGATTGTTTCTCGGATTGACCACTTTTGGCCAAGAGCTGGGAGGGGAAACGCTGTCGCAGTTGCTGGCGATGCCGGCAGCGCGGCAGCGGCTCTTGGCCGCCAAATTTTCCGTGCTCGGGATCGCCGTCCTCAGCCTTTGGCTGATCACGGTTCTGATCGCCCGAACAGGAAGCAGCGAATCGGTAATCCTGAATCAATCCGGAGGGATTGGCGGCTTTGCGGTCGTCCCCTTGCTGGTCACGGTCAGCGGCGGCCTCTGGGCCACCTTGCTCTTCCGCCAGGTATCGACCGCGTTCTGGGTAGCGGTGCTTTTGCCGTTGCTGTTGCGATTGGGGCTGGAGTGGGCACAAGGCGCGTGGTTCGTCAGCGCGATTACCCCGGTGACGCTCAATCCTTCCGCTTTTCTCTCCACGGTGTTCCTTCTTGGCTACAGTGGGGCGGGGCTGATCGCGGCTGCAGCCCTGTTCCTTCATTGGCAGGAGGCCCCGCAGCGCGGTCTAGTCAACTGGATCTCAAGACGTCCCGAAGCCTTATCGAAAGACTCCGGCACGTTCGTATCTCCGATGGGTCCAATCGCCGCGCAGGTTCGAAAGGAGTTCCAGTTCCAGCGGGAGAGCCTGCTAATGGCGACGGGCTTCGCCATCGTCCAAGTCGCAGTCATTGTCCTTCAGCGGGTCGGCAACATATCCGCCAAATCAGACGCCAGCCTCTTCGAGACCCTCCTCGCCCATTTCTGGGTTCTTTGGCAACTGCTTCCAATGGTCATCGGTGGCAGGGCCATCGCGGAAGAGCGGCACCATCACACTTTGGTAGGCCAGCTTTGTCTGCCCATCGCCCGCTGGAAGTTTCTCGCCGTCAAACTCTCCGTAAGCCTGTTGCTGGGAGTGGCGCTCGGAGCGGTCATTCCTCGAACCATCGAACTGCTGAAGCCCGTCCTCGGCGTCGCGGATTCGGTCATGGCCCGGTCCATCTCTCTCCAGGCTCTCGAGGCGAGCATGTTGATTTCCGCGCTGCTGACCCTCGCCGGGATCTACGCCTCCACGCTGAGTCGGGGGCTTCTGGCGGCGTTCGCGATCATTCTTCCGGCGGCGCTCCTGCTGGCGGGAACTGTCTTGGCAGCTCATCTTCCGCCGCCGTTTTACTCAGAGACTCTCGGACGCTGGATCATCTGGTCCGCCATCGGGGTGTTCCTTCTCCGCCAGATTTTCCGATATGCCGTCCGTCCCGCAGTAGGTGCGCCCGATGGGCTGAAGAGCCTGGTGAAATGGTCCCTGCTGCTGCCAGTCTCCATGACGGCCGCCTCGCTCACGTACAATCGCTGCTGGGAGGTCCTGACCTATCGCGAACCGGCCCACGGCCCGGCGCAAATGGTGG
The DNA here is from genome assembly GCA_038209745.1 of Verrucomicrobiota bacterium. Taxonomy (GTDB): domain Bacteria; phylum Verrucomicrobiota; class Verrucomicrobiia; order Limisphaerales; family CANJSG01; genus CANJSG01. The sequence goes on along the minus strand of JBBQXJ010000046.1, from coordinate 15,406 downwards.
AGAAGGGCGAAGCGATGATCGTGGCTCGCTGGGATCGGGCGCTGGTCCTGCTTCCCAGCGGACAGATCTGGACCGCCGCCAAGCAACAGTGGGATTCCCCCGCGTTCCTGTCCGGCTCCGAGGGCATGGTTCCTGGAAAGGACTGGACCGCGTTGGCGACGACGGCCAACGGCCCCGTCGTCGCCCTAAAGAGCGACGGATCGCTCTGGTTTCTAGCGGCCACCAACGGCTACGGAAGCAAGCTGGCTCCCACCGAGATGCCTGGATCGTCAGGGGAAAAGTGGATCGACATCGGAGACGGCCCGAACTACCTGCTCGCGATCCGCGCCGACCACACGCTCTGGTGTTGGCCGATGAAGGGAACCCCGGCCAAGAGCGAGTTTTCCGGAAACCCCGTCCAGGTGAATCGCAGTCAAACATGGCGACGCATCGTGGACGACCGGCAACGTTTCAATTGGCAATCCTTGGTCGAAGATTCCGAAGGCAATATCTGGCGTTGGAACAACGATCCCAAGAGCGCGGACCAATACCCGAACCCTGGCGGAAACTGGCTCCAAAAAACCCGGGACGGTCCCCAACTCTCTGGTTACATCTACTCCTTGGGCGGTTCGTCGATGTTCGCGTCGTTCCTCGTGAAGACGCCGCCAAACGCGCCTCCCGAGGTCCAGTTCAACTATCAAACCAACTTTTCACGATCCGGCTGGATCACCTTCTCCAACTCGGTGCACCGGCTGGACTCCTCGACGGATTGGCGGTCGTTCTCCGTCCTGCCCATGGGGACACGCGGTGCCCTGATCGGATTCAAAGAGAGTCTCGGTCTGCCGTGGGGCAACAGCGTAGTCGGTCTCAAGAACGACAGATCCCTCTGGATGTGGGACATGGCCGCAACATGGTCGAACCTGCATAACGGCAAGCAGCCCAAACCGGTTCGACTGAGCCGCAACTCGGACTGGGTGTCGCAGACCTACCGCGATTCGCTGGGGGGCATTGTCGCACTGGCCGCCGACGGTGGGCTTTGGCTTTTGGATCCGGCTATGAACCGAATGCCGTCGTCCACCGTGCTCGCACCCTCCCGCAAACCCATCCGGCTCGCGGGGATCTTCGATCCTCCTCGGAATTGATCACCCCTTCGGCCGCCACTGCGCCAGCGCGTTGGCGGCGAGGATGAGACCACCGCCGAACAGGAGGTTCCGGGTGAGTTCTTCGTTGGGATAGGCGATGCCCGTCGATTGGCTGATCCAGCCCGGCACGAAGAGCGCCACAAAGCTGGCGAAGAGCGGCTCGCAGCAATAGATCAATCCCGCCAACGCCGCACCCACGTGGCGTTGCCAACGGGTCATCAGCAGAAACGCTCCCAGCGTGCAGACGCCGACCAGCAGCCCCAGCAGGACCCACGATCCGGGAGTGCTGTAGGCCGTCGCCCAATCGCCCGCCTCGCGCGTCGTGGCCAGGGCCACCGGCAGGCAGACCAGCGCCGTCGCCGCGAACATGACCAGAGTGGTGTGTTCTGTTCGGCATTCGACGAACCGTGGGCGCTCCAGCCACAGGATCTGCCCGACGAAGATGACCGAGGCCAGGATGGTCTCCAGTTCTCCCCGGCCCATCCTGAGTTCTCCCACGCTCATTCCCGACAGCACGGCGATGCCCGTGACCACCAGCACGCTGCCCGACAGCAATTGCCAGGAAGGCCAGCGTCGGTCCCTCGCCGCCACCCACCACGGCAGGATCAGGCAATAGGTCTGCGTAAGAAACGCCGAGGTGCTGGCCGAGGTGCTGGCCAACGCGTCCATCTGGAAAAAGATCCCGACACCGCCGAACACGCCGACGCCCAGCCCGTGCCAGACCTCGTTCCAGGTCAGTTTCCGCAGCGTGTGCGCGGTCATGGCCGACATCACCAGCGCGGCGAGACCAAACCGGTAGACGAGACACAGGGCCGAAACGAAGAAGGTGCTTCGCCCGGGCAACGCCGGTTCCTGAAGGAGAAAGAGCGACTTCATCACCGGAAAGCTCAGCCCCCAACAGGCTGTCGCGAGGATCAGCCCGCGGGTCGCCCGGGATTTCAGTGCAGCGTCTGCCATGCCGGCATGGTGGCGGGCAATGAGCGCGGCGGGCAATACCCGCCGTCACGAAACCAATCCGCGCCCGTTCTTCAGCGCGGGATGGATCATCTGGTCGAGCAGCTCGGGAATCTTCACGGCGGCGAAATCCACGAAGGTCCGCACGCGCAGCGGCAGATGTCGGCCGGCGGTGAAGACGACGTGGGATTCGACGGTCGGCAGGTCCCAGTCGGGCAAGATTCGAACGAGGCTTCCATTGGCCAAAGCGTCTCCGACCAGCCATTCCGGTTGGACCGTGACGCCGGCTCCGAGAATGGCGGCTTCTCGCAGCGCCGTCATGCTGTCGAGGATCAGCGCCGGTTCGAAGCGGAGGGTCTGGCGCTCCTTGCCGCGCATCAAGACCACGTTGTCCCGGGAATAGAAGTGGGGCTGGAGCACGCCCATCCAGGGCCAGTTCTTCAGATCGACGGGCCTGCCGGGAATCCCCAGCTTCTTCAACAGCGCCGGCGACGCCACCAACATCCGCCGGAGATCCGCCACCTTGCGCGCCGCCACGGAGGTATCGGTCAAGCCTCCGGCCAAGATCCCGCAGTCAAAGCCTTCCTCGATGAACTTGCTGGGGCGATTGATCAGATGCAGCTCGGCGGTGATCTCGGGGTGCAGCCCGCGGAATCCGGCGAGCAGCCGGGGAACCATCCATTGGCCGAAGTCCAGCACCGCCACGAGCCGCAGGTGTCCGCGAGGAATCTCCTTCTCGGCACGCAGCCGTTGGCTAGCGGATTCCGCCAAACCCAACAACTCCCGCGCATCCAACAACAACGCGCGGCCGGCGTCGGTCAGGCTCATGGAATGCGTGTCGCGGCGGACCAGCACCACGCCGGCCGTGCGCTCCAGCAGACTGAGTTGCCGGCTGAGCGTGGGCTGGGTGGTGTTCAGCACCCGCGCCGCCGCGGAGATGCTTCCGCTCTCCGCGATCCGCACAAACGCCCGCAAGAGGCGCAAATCTTCGAGACCCGTCATGCACAAACGGAATAACCGATATTCCAGATCACGCCTATGCAAAGAGCAAAACGGAGCAACAATCCGCTTTGCTCCGGCGTCCGCGCCGGCCCCCCAATGAAGACACATCACTTGGCTGCCGTTCTGGCAGCACTGTTGGCCGCCGCGTTCTCCGGCTGTGGTCGACCGGCGGCCGCTCCGGCACGACCTTCCTCACCGACCGTATCGGTGGCGAACCCCGTTCCCCGCTCCGTCAACGAATGGGACGAGTTCACCGGACGCCTCGTCTCCCCCGAGATGGTCGAGATCCGGGCACGCGTTTCCGGCTACATCGACAAGGTCCACTTCAAGGAAGGCGGCGACGTGAAGGCGGGCGACTTGCTCTTCACCATCGACCGCCGCCCCTACCAGGCGATCGTCGACCGGGCCCGCGCGGACCGCGGGGCCGCCAAGGCCCGCGCCGAACTGGCCGAGGGCGAAGCCAAACGGGGTGAAAGCCTCGCCGCTTCCAAGGCCATTTCGACCGACACCTACCAGACCCGGTTGATGAGCGCGGCCGGGGCCGCCGAAGCGGTCAACTCGGCCGATGCAGCCCTGAAAGCCGCGGAGCTGGACCTTGAGTTCACCGAAGTCCGTTCCCCGATCGCCGGCCGCATCAGCAATGCCCGGGTCACCGCCGGCAATCTCGTCACCGGCGGCAGCACGGCCGCCACCACGTTGCTGACCACCGTCGTTTCGCTCGACCCGATCTACTGCTACCTCCAGGTCGATGAAGCCTCGGCGCTGAAGTATCGACAGCTGTTCCGCGAAGGCCGCCGTGTCAGCGCATTGTTCGACCAAATTCCGGCCGAGATGGCGCTCGGGAACGAGTCCGGGTATCCGCACAAGGGCACGATCGACTTCGTCGACAACCAACTCGATCCCGCCACCGGCACCATCCGCGCCCGGGCCGTGTTCGAGAACAAGGACCGGCTGATGTCCCCCGGTTTCTTCGCCCGCGTCCGGATTCCCGGTGATGGGGAATATCAGGCCGTGCTGGTCCGCGACAACGCCTTGGGCAGCGACCAGGGCAGATCGTTCCTGGTGACCCTCGACGACAAGAATCTCGCCTCCTACCGCGCGGTAAAGACGGGTCCCATGGTCGACGGCCTGCGCGTCATCCGCACGGGCCTCGCCGCGGGAGACCGGGTCGTCGTCGACGGCCTCATGTCGGTCCGACCGGGAACCGTCGTGACGCCGCAACTCGTCCCGATGGCCTCGACCAACTCGTCCACCAAAGCCGCCAAGCCATGAACCTGCCGCGTTTCTTCGTGGACCGGCCGATCTTCGCGGCGGTCCTGAGCATCGTGATCACGCTGCTCGGGGGACTGGCCCTGGTCCAATTGCCGATCGCGCAATATCCCGAGGTCGCACCGCCCACCGTCATCGTTTCGGCCGCGTATCCCGGCGCGGACGCCAAGACCTTGGCGGAGACGGTTTCCACGCCGCTGGAACAGGAAATCAACGGCGTCGAACGGATGCTCTACATGTCGTCCTCCAGCACGAGCGACGGCAAGGTGCAGATCACGATCACCTTCGAGCTGGGCACCGATTTGGACCAAGCCCAGGTGCTGGTGCAGAACCGCGTCAATTCCGCCCTGCCCCGCTTGCCCGAGGACGTCCGCCGCCAAGGCATCACCGCCCGCAAACAGTCGCCCGATCTCACATTGGCCGCGCAGTTCTACAGTCCCGACGGCTCGCGCGACGTCACCTATCTGGCGAATTTCGTCACGCTCCAGGTCCGGGACCGCATCTCCCGCATCAAAGGTGTGGCCGATGCCAATTCGCTCGGCGGCCAGGACTTCACCATGCGGATCTGGCTGAACCCTGAGAAACTCGCATCGCGCAGCCTCACCGCCGGCGACGTGACCAAGGCCCTCCGTGAACAGAACCTCCAGATCGCGGCCGGCTCGCTGGGCCAGCCGCCCGTTCCGTCCGGCACGGACTTCCAATACACGCTCGTGGCCCAGGGTCGGTTGCTCACGGCCGATGAATTCGGCGACGTGGTCGTCAAGACCGGCTCCGATGGCGAGGTGACCCGGGTGAAGGACGTGGCCCGGGTCGAACTCGGGGCCAAGGACTACGCCAGCAAGACCTACATGGACGGTCAAAACGCCGTCTCGCTGCGCGTCTTCCAGCTGCCGGGAAGCAACGCGCTGGAAACCTCGGACGAGGTCTATCGCGTATTGGCCGAGATCAAGAAGTCCTTCCCTCCCGGCGTGGCCTACTCGATCAACTACGACCCGACGCGCTTCATCCGGGCGTCGGTCGAGGCCGTGCTCCACACCCTGTTGGAGGCCTTGCTCCTCGTCGTCATCGTCGTGGTGGTCTTTCTTCAAACGTGGCGCGCTTCGATCATCCCGCTGTTGGCGGTGCCGGTGTCGCTCATCGGCACCTTGGCGGTGATGAAGGTCTTCGGCTTTTCGCTGAACAACCTCTCGCTCTTCGGCCTGGTGCTGGCCATCGGCATCGTGGTGGACGACGCCATCGTCGTGGTGGAGAACGTGGAGCGCTTCATCGCGTCCGGGCTGAAGCCGCGCGAAGCCACGATCAGAGCCATGAAGGAAGTGACCGGACCCGTGGTGGCCGTGGCGCTGGTGCTCTGCGCGGTCTTCGTGCCGACGGCCTTCATCAGCGGCATCACCGGCCAGTTCTACCGGCAGTTCGCGCTGACCATCGCGGTTTCCACCGTCATCTCGGCCTTCAATTCCCTGACCCTCAGCCCCGCGCTCTGTGCCCTGCTGCTGCAGGAACACGGCGCCCCGAAGGACAAGGTCACGCGTCTGCTGGATTTCACCTTCGGCTGGTTCTTCGGGCGCTTCAACAGGCTCTTCAACCGCGCCGGCGACGCCTATGCCGGACTCGTGAGACGGCTGCTGCGGATGGCGGTCGTGGTCCTCGTCGGCTACCTCGGCCTCGTCGGCCTGGGCATCTTCGCCTTCGCCAAGGTGCCGACCGGCTTCATTCCCGGACAGGACATGGGCTACCTGATCATCGTCGTCCAGCTGCCCGACGCGTCCTCGTTCGAACGGACGGACGCGGTGGTGCGCAAGGTGACCGAGATGGCCCAGACCATTCCCGGCGTGGCGCATACCTTCGGCATCTCGGGCTATTCCTCCGTCCTCCAGGCCAACCAGCCGAACGTCGGAGCCGCGTTCCTCGTGCTGGATGAATTCGACAAGCGCAAAGCCCCCGATCTGCACGGCGAAAAGCTGCTTGCCATCGTCCGCAAGAAACTCTCGGTCGTGCGCGAAGGACGCGTGCTCGTGTTGCCGCCGCCGCCCTTGCGCGGTTTGGGCAACGCGGGCGGATTCAAGATCCAGGTGCAGGACCTGAACAACGCCGGACTGCCCGCGCTGGAAGGCGCCACCCGGCGGATGCTCGACGGCCTCCAGAAAGATCCCCGGTTCATTTCCCTGATCTCCGGTTTCAGGGCGAACGTGCCGCAATACAAGGTGGACATCGACCGGGCCAAGGCCAAGACGATGGGCGTGAGCATGGCCGACATTGGCGAAACGCTGCAGACCTACCTCGGCTCGGTCTATGTGAACGACTTCAACCTCTTCGGCCGCACCTGGCAGGTCTACGCGCAGGCGGATCCGGAGTTCCGCATCGATCCGGAGAACGTCACCCAGCTGAAGACGCGCAACGCGAAGGGCGAAATGGTGCCGATCGGCGCGCTGGCCAAGGTGGAGAAGTCCGGCGGCGCCGATCGTCTCCAGCGCTACAACCTCTTCTACTCGTCCGACATCAGCGGCAGCACGGTCCCGGGCGTCAGTTCCGGCGACATGATCAAGCGGGTGGAACAGATCGGCCGCGAAAGCCTGCCCGAAGGATTCTCGGTCGAATGGACCGACCTGACCTACCAGCAGATCCTCGCGGGCAACACGATCTTCTTCATCTTCCCGCTCTGCGTGGTCTTCGTCTTCCTCGTGCTCTCGGCCCAATACGAGAGCTGGGGTCTGCCGTTGGCCGTCATCCTGATCGTGCCGATGTGTCTGCTCAGCGCCATCGGCGGTGTGTGGCTCACGGGCCGCGACAACGACATCTTCACCCAGATCGGCCTGGTGGTGCTGGTCGGCTTGGCGGCGAAGAACGCCATCCTGATCGTGGAATTCGCCCGGCAACGCGAGGAAGCCGGAGTGGGCCGCTTCGCCGCCGCCGTCGAGGCCTGCCGGTTGCGCCTCAGGCCGATTCTGATGACCAGCTTCGCCTTCATTCTCGGCGTGTTGCCTCTGGTGCTGGCGAGCGGAGCCGGAGCGGAGATGCGCCGCGCGCTGGGCACCGCCGTCTTCTACGGCATGATCGGCGTGACGTTCTTCGGCCTCCTGTTGACGCCGGTCTTCTACCTGACCATCCGCGCCGCGACCGCCCGCATCCAGGCACGCCACAAACGCTTCGTGACCGCTCCGTCCCCCACGCCCGAAAGCCATCCCTGAGATGATGAATCTGATCCGATCCTGCCAAGCAATCCGCCGCCGTGGCCTGGGTCCTCTCGTGGCAGGGGTCGTCGTGCTCGCCTCGGGCTGCGCCGCGGGGCCCGACTACCAACGGCCGGCCACGCCGGAACCGGCTGCGTTTACCCACGGCTCCGTCGGCCGGACCACGGCCATCGAGACGAACTGGTGGCGCGGCTTCAACGACTCCGAGCTGGAGCGTCTCGTCACGCTGGCCTCGACCAACAACCACGACCTGAGAATCGCCAGCGCCCGGCTGCATGAAGCCCGCGCCCTCTGGACGGCGGCCCGGTTCGACTTCGCGCCGACCGTCACCAGCGACAACTTCTACGAGAACACCCAGGCCAGCATCGCCACCAAACCCGCGGTGACCCGCGATGGCCGGCACAACGAAGTCTACCAAGTGGGCTTCGACGCCACCTGGGAGCTGGATCTCTGGGGCCGCGTCCGACGCAATGTCGAAGCCGCTCGCGCCACCGTGGAAGCCGTCCGGGCGAATCGAGACGACGTGTTGGTCGTCGTCCGGGCCGAGGTCGCGGCGAGCTATCTCGAATTGCGCGGGGCCCAGGCCCAGCTCTCCGTGGCGCTCCAGAACGCGACCAACCAGACCGAAACCCTGAAGCTCGCCGAGACCCTGCGCGATGGCGGCCAAGGCACCCAGTTCGACGTTGCCCGGGCCCGCGCCCAGCTGAACACGACACTGGCGGCCATTCCCCCGCTCGAAGCGGCGATCGAGCAGGGCTTCAATCGCATCGCTGTCCTGTGCGGCCAACTCCCGAGCGCTTTACGGGCGGAGCTGGCGCCGAACGCTCCGCTTCCCCAGGGCCCGTCGATTCTATCCATCGGGAATCCCGGCGATCTTCTGCGTCATCGGCCGGACGTTCGCGCGGCCGAGCGTTCGTTGGCGGCCGCCAATGCCCGGATCGGGGCCCAGACGGCGGATCTTTTCCCGGCAGTCACGTTCGTTGGATCCGTCGGGCTCCAAGTGAACCGGCTCTCGGGCTTCAGCGATTCCGGGACCGAGACCTGGGGCTTCGGCCCGCACCTCTCATGGGCCGCGCTGGACCTCGGACGGGTCCGCCAACACATCCGCGCGGCGGATGCCCGGACCGAGGCCGCGCTCGCGGTCTATGAAAAAACCGTTCTTCTCGCCCTGGAAGAGGCGGAGGACAGTCTGGTGGCGCTTGATCGGGAACGCCGCCGCTTGGGCTACCTTCTGGAATCCGCGCGAGCGGCCGATGAAGCCGTGGCGCTCGCGCGCCAGCGATACAGGGACGGTGTGGCGGACTTTCTGAGCGTGCTGGACGCCGAGCGGACGCTTCTTTCGGTCCAGGAACAGGTGGTGACCAGCGAGACCCGGTCTGCCACCCGGCTCGTGGCGGTCTACAAGGCCCTGGGCGGAGCCGAATCGGCGTCGGACTGAGGGCCCGTAAGACCGTTTCCATTTCGAGCGCAAACCCGGCTCCAGCGGCCGTGCGGGGGCGCTTTTGTCCCGACTTTCCCATTGTTTCCAAACCACCGGTTCCGTAGTCTTTGTCATCCGACTCGCAGAGCCGCAAATCGCCGCACCAGACCGCGGTCTATGGGCCGGAAACACTGACACAATGAGCGACGAAGAGACGAAGCAGGAACCGATCACGGAAGTTTACGACGGGTCGAAAATCAGCACCCTTGAAGGCCTGGAGGCGGTCCGGAAGAAGCCGGGCATGTATATCGGCGGCACCGACGAACGAGCCCTGCACCACTGCGTGTCCGAGGTGCTCGACAACTCGGTGGACGAACATCTCGCGGGGCACTGCAAACACATCGTGGTCACGATCCATGTGGACGGGTCCATCTCCGTCCACGACGACGGCCGCGGCATTCCCGTCGACCCCCATCCGGTGAAGAAGATCCCGACCGTGGAGCTGGTGCTGACCACGCTCCATTCCGGCGGCAAATACGGCCAGGGCGGCTACAAGTTCTCAGGCGGCACCCACGGCGTCGGCGCCAAATGTGTGAACGCCGTTTCCGAGTGGTTCGAAGTCGAGGTCAGCCGCGACTCCAAGGTGTATCACATGGAGTTCATGCGCGGAAAGGTGACGAAGGCGCTCAACGTGATCGGCACCTCCAAGGCGACCGGCACGCTGATCACCTTCAAGCCCGATCCGGAGATCTTCAAGGAGACGACCGAATTCAAGGCCGACCGTTTGAGCCAGCGGCTCCGAGAGCTGGCCTTCCTCAATTCCGGTCTCGAGATCGTCTTCGACGACGAGCGCGACACGGAAGCGCATCCCGAGACGTTCTTCTACAAGGACGGCGTCGAGGAGTTCGTCAAACAGCTCAACAAGAGCAAGACGGTCATCCACCCGAAGCCCATCTCCTTCCGCAAGGAGGTCAAGACGACGACGGACGACAAGGACGTCGAGATCCATGCGGAGATCGTGCTGCAATACAACGACAGCTACAACGACCAGGTCCTGTGCTACACGAACACGATCCACAATCCGGATGGCGGCACCCACCTGTCCGGCTTCCGCAGCGCGATGACCCGCGCGATCAACCAATACGCGAAGTCGAACAGCCTGCTGAAGGACAAGGATCCCCAGATCACGGGCGACGACGTGCGCGAAGGCCTGACGGCGATCATCTCCGTCAAACACAGCGATCCGAAGTTCGAATCCCAGACCAAGGTGAAGCTCATCTCGCCCGAGGTGGACAGCATGGTCGGCTCAGCCTGCTACGAAGGGTTGATGAACCACTTCGACGACAACCCGGCCGTCGCCAAGAGGATCATCGAGAAGGCGCTCAACGCCGCCCGGGCCCGTGAGGCCGCCCGCAAAGCCCGCGAAGCCGTCCGCAAGACCGCGATGGCCGGCGGAGGGCTGCCGGGCAAGCTGGCCGACTGCTCCGACCGGGATCCGGCGAACACCGAGCTCTACATCGTCGAGGGCGACTCCGCAGGCGGCTCCGCCAAGCAGGGACGCGACCGGAAGTTCCAGGCGATCCTTCCGCTCCGCGGCAAGCTGATCAACGTGGAGAAGGCCCGCCTGGACAAGGTGCTTCAGAACAACGAAATCCGGACCATGATCACGGCGGTGGGCACCGGCATCGGCGACGGCGAGGGCGAAGGCGCCTTCAACATCGAGAAGCTCCGCTACCACAAGATCATCATCATGACCGACGCCGATGTGGACGGTTCCCACATCCGCACCCTGCTGCTGACGTTCTTCTACCGGCAGATGCGGCAGCTAGTGGAGCGGGGCTTCGTCTACATCGCCCAGCCGCCGCTCTACTCCGTCACCCGCAAGAAACGGACGGACTACATCGACGACGACGCGCAGCTCAACAAGCTGCTCCTCCAGTCCGGCAGCGAGGAAGTGCAGCTGAAGAACCTCTCCGACGGAAAAGTCGTCCCAGCCAAGCAGCTGGAAGAGATTCTCGCGCTCCTGGAAACCCTCGACAAACACGCCACCTACATCCGGCGGCAGGGCGGCGACTTCGCCGAATACATCGAGAAGCGCGGACCGGACGGGGAGTTCGCGTCGCACATGATCAAGATCCGCGAAGGCAACGCCGAGGCCGTGCACTACTTCATCGATCGCGCAGAGCTTGAAACCTTCAAGACCGCCAACCCCGATCTGTTCGGCAGCGAGGTCGAAGGCGCTCCACCGACCCGGAAAAAGGACGGTCCCAGCCGCCGCGCGACCTACGCCGACCTCCACCACGAGAGCAAGGCCATCGTCGATCTGTTGAGCAAGCTCAGCAAAAAGGGCCTGAGCATCGAACACTACGCCGCCCAGGACAAACCGCTCTTTGAGCTGATCGAGGGCGAAGGCGACAAGGCGACGGTTCTGCCCATCTTCTCCATCCCGGAAATCCTCGCCGGCGTGAAGAACGTCGGGAAGAAGGGCATCCAGATGTATCGCTTCAAGGGTCTCGGGGAAATGGACGCCAAGGAACTGTTCGAGACCACGATGAACCCCGCCAAGCGCAAGCTGCTCCGCGTCGACCTCACCGACGCCGTCGAGGCGGAGGAGATGTTCACCCGCCTGATGGGCGACGCGGTCGAACCCCGTCGCCAGTTCATCGAGGACAATGCGCTGAACGTCCGCAACCTCGACGTCTAAGCGGAACACCGACCCATGGCCGTCCCGCCGACGGCTCCCGTCCAACCACAGAGTTTTCACAATGCCAGACGATATTGTCCCCCCCAGCCAGAGTCCCGGTTCCGTCTACGCGCCGAACGAAAAGGTCGCCAAGATCAACGTCGCCGACGAGATCAAGGCCTCGTTCCTCGACTACTCGATGTCGGTGATCATCTCGCGCGCCCTGCCCGACGTGCGCGACGGATTGAAGCCCTCCCAGCGCCGCATTCTCTACGCGATGAGCGAGCTGTCGCTCTATCCCGGACGGAAGCACATGAAGTGCGCCAAGATCTGCGGCGACACTTCAGGCAACTACCATCCCCACGGTGAAGCCGTCATCTACCCGACGCTCGTCCACATGGCCCAGGCCTGGGCGATGCGCGAGAAGCTGGTCGACGGCAAGGGCAACTTCGGCTCGATCGAAAACGACCCCCCGGCGGCGATGCGCTATACCGAGGCGCGCCTGACGCATCTCGGCACCGCCCTCATGGCGGACATGGAAAAGGACACCGTCGATTTCGTCCCGAACTACGACGAACGTCTGACCGAGCCCACCGTCTTCCCCGCCGCCTTCCCGAACCTGCTGGTCAACGGCGGCACCGGCATCGCGGTCGGCATGGCCACGAACATCGCCCCGCACAACCTCGGCGAGGTCGTCGACGGCATCTGCGCCCAGATCGACAATCCGGAGATCACGATTCCGGAGCTGATGAAGTTCATCAAAGGTCCGGACTTCCCGACCGGCGGCATCATCTGCGGCACCGAGGGCATCAAGAACTACTTCCACACCGGACGTGGCGGCGTGAAGCTCCGCGGCCGCGTCGGGGTGGAGCAGATGAAGGGCAACCGCGAACAGCTCGTCATCACCGAGATCCCCTACAACGTGAACCGCGCGGCGCTCGAAGAACGCATCGCGGACCTCGTCAACGAGAAGGTGCTGACCGACATCTCGGGCATGCGCAACGAGTCGGACCACAACACCCGCCTCGTCATCGAGCTCAAGCGCGACGCCGTCCCGAAGGTCGTCATCAACAACCTGTTCAAGCACACCCAGCTTGAAGGCAGCTTCAGCTGCAACGTCCTCGCCATCGATCGCGGCCGTCCCAAGACGCTCAATCTCAAGGAGCTGATCAACTGCTACATCGAGCACCGCCGCGAAGTCATCCTGCGCCGGACCCGCTTCGAGCTGCGCAAAGCCGAGGACCGGGCCGAACTGCTGGAAGGCTACATCGCCGCGCTGAGGAACCTCGACGAGTTCATCCGCATCATCCGCAGTTCGAAGAACCGCGACGAAGCCAAGGTCAAGCTAATCGCCTTCGAGTGGACCCGCGACCAGGTCGAGCGCTGGGGCATCCTCGTCCGGCGGGAAGGCCGCCTCGTCAACGGGCAGTGGGCCCTGACCGAGCGCCAAGTGGATGCCATTCTCGAACTCCAGCTCTACCGCTTGACCGGTCTTGAAATCGACAAGATCACCGGCGAATACAACGAGCTGATCAAGGTCATCAAAGACCTGATGGACATCTTGGCGAAGGAATTGCGCGTCCTCACCATCATCAAGAACGAGCTCAAGGCCATCAAGGACAAGCACGCCACGCCGCGGATGTCGGAGATCGTTCCCGACGAGGGCGAGATCAACATCGAGGACCTGATCGCGAACGAGGGCGTCATCGTCACCCTCACCCACAACGGCCTGATCAAGCGCACCAACGTCTCCAGCTACCGGGCCCAGCACCGTGGCGGCAAAGGTGTGATCGGCATGACCACCCGGGAAGCCGAGAAACCCGAGGACGCCGACTTCATCGAGCATCTCTTCACCTGCAGCACGCACGACTACCTGATGTTCTTCACGAACCTCGGCCGGGTCTACGTCGAGCGGGTGCACGAGATCCCCGACATGGGCCGGGCCGCCAAGGGCCGCTCCATCGCCAACCTTCTGGAACTCCGTTCCGAGGAGAAGATCGAGACCCTCGTGCGCGTCGTCGCCAGCTATGGCGCGAACAAGGAGGACCAGACGTGGCAGCAGCCGCACGAGCTCTTCTTCGTCACCAGCAAGGGCACCGTGAAGCGCACCGCGTTGAGCGACTTCCAGAACGTCCGCAAGGGCGGCATCATCGCCATCACCCTGGAACAGGGCGACGACCTCAAGGAAGTGAAGCTCACCGGCGGCAACGACGACGTCGTGCTGATCACCAAAGAAGGACAGAGCATCCGCTTCCATGAGGACCAGGTCCGCTCGATGGGCCGCAACGCCGCCGGCGTGAGGGGCATCGCGTTGGAGAAGTCGGACGCCGTCGTCGCCTGCGCCATCGTCGTCGCCGACACCACCCTGCTGGTGGCCGGCGAGAACGGCATCGGCAAGCGCACCGGTTTCGACGAATACCGCGTCCAAAGCCGCGGCGGAAAGGGCATCATCACCATGAAGACCGGCGACAAGACCGGCAACGTGGTCGGCGCCCTCACCGTGCGTGACACCGACGAGATCATGCTCATAACCAATGGTGGCCAGATGGTCCGCACCGGAGTGAAGGCCATCCGGGAAGCCGGCCGCAACACCCAGGGGGTGAAGCTCATCAACCTGGCCGACAACGACAAGCTCCAGGCCATCGCCCCCGTCATTTCTGAAAACCAGGAAGACGAAGCGACCGGCGAAGGCGTCCTGCCCCTGGAATAATACGTTGCAACGATCAAAGGCCGGGCTGAAACAGCCCGGCCTTTTTCGTTGTGCCTGTCGAGCGCCGCAGCCGCGCGCCGCGCGCAAGGCCTCTCGACATTCGCCCCATGCGTGAGCCGTGTTTCCGGTGATTCCTCGAATCCAGTTCAAACGAAGATTTAGTCCCCTGCGTCGCGGCCATCAATCGGGCGACTGAATGATTTGAATTCAATGAAGCAGACCGCAGGAAGGGTCCAGAAGCCCGCCGATCACCCGGGGCCTGGAGGCTTCTCGTGCTGGAAATGCCGCACGCGTCGCTTGTTCATCAGGATCATCCTGTCCGCCCGGACGTAGCCGAGGGACGAGCCCAATTCCGTGAGAGCCTCCGCCTCCGCCTCCGCCGGTTTGACGACTCCATCGACCCACGCCACATCCGCCATGGGCTCCAGCCAAGCCCGACCGGAAGCCGCATCCGGAGGACGGGGCGCATCGAGTTCACCGCGAACCGCCACTTGGATCAGGCCGTCGACCATCGCCTACGGCACGTCCACTCCTGCCGGGCTGGCGACCTGAAGCGCCGCCACCCATTCTTCCGGATGAATCTCGCCGTCGGCCACGAGGGCTTTGACCATCCATCCCAATGCGTCGGTCGGACTTGGGCCGAGCACCGTTGTGTCCGGAAAGTCGCCCCCCGCAGACGCCGCTTTCAATTTGGAGACCCAGGCTTTCGCTTGGGCCGTTTTCGGGAGACAACTGTGGTTCCTCGCTGTTTTCAGTGGGTGGAGGGTAGGTCGAGGCGGCCGGCGGTGAAGTAGAGCATGGTGATGAGGTTCTTGGTGGAGCGGAAGCCGCGGGCCTTGCGCTTGACGGCGGAGAAGACGCTGTTGAGGCCTTCCAGGAAGGCGTTGGTCGTGCGGCGCAACCAATGCGCCATGACTCCCCCGAGGTGCCGCTCGATCATCTTCGCGGTTTTCACCATGGCGGCGAACAGCGCGGGCGGATGCCGGCCCGCAATCCAGCGCACCCAGCGGCACCAGGCGCGTAGCTTGCGCCGAGCGAGCGTGGCATCCGGGATCG